>JAHJQQ010000038.1 GCA_018819175.1 Gammaproteobacteria bacterium | reverse complement strand
TGCTCGATTTAAGAACTTCGCCACCCTCTCCCCAACCCTCTCCCGCCCCGGCGGGAGAGGGGGTTATCCCCTCTCCCCGCTTGCGGGGAGAGGGTTAGGGAGAGGGGCGTTTGTGTCATCCCAATTGGTAATGATCAATAGATAGAATCGCAAGCAACCATAATCTAGTTTGTTGACCGTAAGCGTGTCAGGCCATCAGTAAGTGAAACGGGACATCCCAGTCAGTTCACGCGCCTTGGGTCACGTGACTTCAATTACATTTCACCCCGGTTCATCCTCGCCGAATAGCGCCATAGTGATTCAACATCACTATAAGCCTAGCCGCATCGCCCACCTGGCCCATGGCTACTGGCGGCTGTTCGACTTCGGTCTAGCCTCTCCATGTCTTTTCAACGGGTGTTCAAGTACGGCCAAGCCTTTCACCGCTGTACCTGAACTTGCAGCTTGAGATCCTGTAAGTTCAGTGCAAGATCAAGGTGTTATCATCTGCATAACAATAGTACTATCAATTTACCTGTACTGGTGTTTTGCCTAATGTTGAGTGACACCCACAAACTGCGCAATGTCCTTATCCTGGCAGGCGATGCGGACGGTAACCTTGGCGACGCTGCCATTGCCCGTGCCACCTGTGATGCGCTCAGGCGCTACAACCCCAACGTCATTATCCATGCTGTATCGAGCGCGACTGAATTAGATCACCGCAGCATAGCCGACGTCATCATTCCGAAGGGCATACAGGGATTGCCCGCGCTGATCCGCTCGGCCCGAATAAGTGACTTGGTACTGTGTGGCGGTGGAGGGTTGTTCCAGGATGACGACAGCCTGATAAAGATGCCCTACTGGGCCGCGCGCTTATTGTTTGTGCGACTGTTCTCACGCCGTATCGCAGGTTACTCCATAGGGGCGGGACCCTTGCAGGCAAAGACCAGTCGGTTTGCGGGGCGGATTGCATTGTCATGCCTTGATCCGATCAGCGTTCGTGACCACAGGGCGCATGAAACCTTACAGCCGTTGACCACCAAAACGGTCCATGTCATCCCCGATCCGGCATTGCTGCTCGCGCCGGGCAGCAATGAGCAGGCCAAATCACTGCTGGAGATGAACGGCGTACCGATGGATGGTCGGCCACTGATTGGTGTTGCCCTGCGGCAATGGTTTCATAAAGGGCGCACTTGGATTCCTTACCAATATGCCTACAAATTGGGCCTGAACAAAACCCGCGGGCAGAAGCAGTGCGACCAAATGATCGATCTGGTGGCTAAAGCCCTTGATAAGCTGTCAGCACAGACGGGTGCCTTTTTCGTTTTTCTGCCAACCTACAATGTGGCGCATGAGAACGACGCGGACATCTGTCAGCGAACCATTGGGCAGATGCACTCAGGCAACGCCGCCCTAATCCACATCAATGATCCGCGACTATATCAAGCGGTACTCAGTCATATGCAGCTCATGCTGACTGCACGCATGCATCCGGCCATTCTCGCGGCCGGTGTGGGCGTTCCCGCCATTGGCTTAGCCTACAATCAGAAATTCAGGGGGTTTTTCTCACTGATAGGGCGTGAAGATGCAGTGATCCCGCTTGATCATTTCGTGGCGGCCAATGATGTCGACGCCCTTGTATTGCGCATGTCGCAGACGCTGCAGTCACGGAACGATCTCACGTCTACGGTAGGTGATCTACGTAATAGGTTAAACCAATTTAATGAAGCCCTGTTCAGTAGAACATAACTACTGTTACAACCGAAGCTAACGAATCAGCAAGAACTCGGGCGACACTGATGTATTCGATACTGGACAACTACCGAGCAGTCTTCTCCAGCCAGTGGTGGGAGCCCGAACGTATTAAGCGCATGCAGGAACGCAAGCTCGTGCGCTTAGTTCAGCATGCCTATACGACGGTGCCTTATTATAGAAAGCTGTTCGATCAGGCTGGCATTTCGCCATCGACAATCGCTACGCTCAACGACCTGCAGCGGATCCCCGTGTCAACAAAGCAGACCTTAATCCAGCAAGATCCGAATGAACTGATCAGCTCCCGTTTCAAGCGCGCGGAGTTACAGCACGATTCGAGCAGTGGCTCATCCGGGACACCTTTTTCGGTCTACCTGGACAAGGATTATGTGCTTAATCGGAACATGCGCTTCTTGCGGGGCCTCATGGCCACCGGTTACCGGCTCGGCGATCGCCTGCTGCTGATTACGGATAGGCATGGGGGCAGTGGTAAATCCTGGCTGCGCTGGGAAAAAGCTTCTCCTGAGGAGCCAGCAGATCGGCTGCTTGAGCGCATTGAGGCTTTCCGGCCTTCGGTACTCTATGGCAGTGGGACGCCACTCCGGCAGCTGGCCGGAAAGATACTCGATACTGGACAGGCTCTAGATTTCCTGAAATCCGTGGTCTGGACAGCAGAGACCCTGGATGAGAGGACACGACAGCGACTGGAGCGCACTTTCAAGGCCAAGGTGTTCGATTTTTACGGCCTGACGGAGATGGGCTTGGTGGCCTGGGAGTGTCAGGCACATGACGGATATCATGTCTCGGATGACTCAATAATCGTTGATTATCTGCCGATATCAGACTCAGGAGGCACGCTAAGGATGGCCATGACAAACCTGAATCTGTATTCAATGCCCCTGATCCGGTACGACTCCGGCGATCTGGCTGCTCTGCAAGCCGCTGAGCCTTGTGTCTGCGGCCGCGGTCTGTCCCGGCTGGAGCGTGTCGAAGGGCGTGTCGTTGACACGATCAAGCTGCGCAGTGGAGCGTCTATTTCCCCGTATTCGTTTATCTGCCAGCTTGAGATCCTGGAAGGACTGGAGCGCTTTCAAATCCTGCAAGACACCTACGACCACATCAGGGTGTCCATTCAATCCGCCCCTGGTGCCCAGGCGCACCTCGATCGGGATATCCGGAAAATCGTTCAGGGAATCGTTGGCACTCAGCTCGATGTGACGTTCCAGTATCATGAAACGCTGCCTAGTGAAGGAAATGGCAAATTCCGCGCCGTCCAATCCCTCGTGGAGCAGGGCAAGTGAAGTTGCTGTGCCTCACCTATGAATATCCACCACTCGGCGGCGGCGGTGGCGTAGTTGCCAAGGGCCTGGCCGAAGAACTGGTCAAGGTGGGACATGAAGTCGAGTTGGTAACCTCCGGCATGAAAGATCTACCGGCAAGAGAGGTTATCGAAGGTGTCCACATCCACCGCGTCAACTGTCTGCGGCGTCACCGGCATTACACGACCACGCCCGAACTTATAACCCAGATATACCCGTCCTTTCGCCATGCGTTAGGAATGATCCGCCAGAACCACTACGATCTGATCCATACTCATTTCATTTATCCGACCGGACTGGTGGCATATCTTCTGAACAAGGTGATCGGTCTGCCATACATCATTACCGTGCACGGGTCCGATGTCCCTGGCTATAACCCAGACCGCTTCCAACTAGCACATAAATTAACAAACTGGCTATGGCAAGCCATCGTAAGAAACAGTGTTGGCTTGATCTGTCCTTCGAATCACATCAAAAGACTCGTCCGGTTGTATTCCGATCACCCCATAACAATCATATCCAATGGCATTACGGTCAAAACAGCGCCAGTAGCGGTAAAGAAAAACCAGATCCTCGTCGTATCAAGACTATTCAAAAGAAAAGGCGTGCAGTTCCTGCTCAATGCAATTCGCGATATGGACACCGATTGGAAGGTAGTGATCGCTGGCGATGGACCCTATTTGAAAACATTGAAGACACTTGCGAAGGGTATACGGCCCAAGGTCGAATTCATGGGTTATGTACAAGGGCAGCCATTGCAGGATTTATATAACACATCAAAAATATTCGTTTTCCCATCGTTGCGCGAAAACTTCCCGATAGTGTTATTGGAAGCGATGGAAGCAGGATGCGCCATTATCGCGAGTGATATAGATAGCTGCAGAGAGGTAATTGGCGATGCAGGCGTAACTACGACAGCGGCCAGCGCCCAGCATCTAAAGGATGCATTGAACCGCCTTATGGAGGACGAGGTTGAAATTCGTCGCTTAAAAGAACTTGCACTGAATCGAGCTCGTGAGTTTGATTGGCCCTCCGTTGCCCAAAAGTATTCAAATGAATTCGACCGTATCGTGGATCTCAATCGCGGCGTTTCTAAAATAAAATGAGTACTCTTCTGTTTGATTGCCGGCCGATTACGGAGATCAATATGCATATCTTCGGTACTCGAAAATACATGTGCCTGCTTACTCTAGACGGGGTAGCGGCCGAGCATGTGCATGGTGCATTCAGTGAATGACATAATATTCGTTGACTCACTCAGCGCACACGACGTTGGTGCAGTATCCCGACTCGAACGTGTCTGTCACAAGCGAGAAATGCGAGAAGGAAAGTCATATTTCCGCGACCTGTTGACGTTCGTGGACAAAACCGGCTGGGGAATCAATCTTGGTCTTTATGCAGGAAGGCGCCTGATCGGATATCTTATCTCTCATGAGGCAAAGGAGTCATCCATAAGTCGGATGCCTGGCGAGTATGTCGTTTATGTCGATGACATCGCCATACATCCGGAATATAGACAGTACTTTGGTCGTTTGCTGTCCGCCTATATCCGCTATCTGCGCGTACTCTATCCGGCTCATCCACTGGAAGCCCATGGCGTGGAGTCTATTCGCAAGCTCTGGATGAAGCATAAGCAATTCTTTAGGCGTAATGGCTATGAGCTGACCGAAACGCAACCCACAGGCAAGATAAAACAGGGCGAGGCGCAATACGCATTTCGCTGGCACCCGCAGGCGCAAAACCAGGGCACTTCCACCATTAGTCGACAACCTCTCCGCCACGACCGGCAGATTTACCACGTAAACGATAGCGCATATTCGGTTGAGACCTGGAGTGACGAGGATGAATGGCATGCGTTAATACCATATTGGAACGATCTCTTGCTTAAGACGCCAGAACCTACAATATTCCAAAGTTATGAATATCAGCGGATCTGGTGGCGTCACTTCGGTCTTTCAAGAAGCTTGCTAATCCTAGTCATTCGCCACGGTGACGAGGTGATCGGTATTGCTCCGCTTCAGGTAGGACCTGTCTTGTACTACGGGAAGATTTTCAGGGAATTGGGCTTTATCGGTATCAATTGGGAGGTGGACCGACCGAAATTTCTGTTCGGTGATCAGGCGGAAATCTGTTCCACGCTCACAGCCAGATTCCTAAAGCAGAATGAGCAACGCTGGGATCTTGTTCGACTCTACGAACAACGGGAGGACAGTTTCGTACTGTCCGGATTTCGCGATGAAATGCATGAGTATGGATATCTTACGGCGGTCACCAAGGATGCTGTTGCGCCATATCTACGAACGGATACCACCTGGGAAGCATACAGTAAGTCCCTATCTGCACGCATGCGCAAAAATCTCAAAGCCGCACGCAAGAAGCTAGGTTCGATAGGGGAATTCGAGTACATTGAGTGCAAGTCTCACCCGGATGTGCTGGAGAAATTGAGTTGGTACGAACAGATCGAGAAAAAGAGCTGGAAAGGCGCGGCCCGTGTTGGTCCCAGCAAGCATGGACACTATTACCGGTTTTATGAGGCGCTCGCCGACGAGTTTGGCAAAACGGGACAGTTCCATATACGATTCCTTACATTGGACAACCAGCCAATTGCCGGCACTTTTGGCTTGGAATTCAATAATACTTTTTACTCGTTACACATTGCACATGATCATGAGTACAACAAGTATTCTCTCGGGACTTTACTCGAATACATGGAGCTCGAGTCCTGCTTCAACGGAAGCTGCGAGGAATACGATTTCTTGGGTAGTTTTCTCAATAATAAACTTCGTTGGACGTCAACCGCACGAACGAGCAAAGAGCTGCACGTTTACCAGAAAAAATGGCAGCTAGTCCTGCTATTCGTGGTTTATCATCGTATAAAACCATTCATCAAGAGCATTATCATGAAAGTACTCAAAGACAAAGTACAGGTACTCGTGAAATTCAAAGAAAAGATGGAGCGTGCCGCCAATCGGCGTCCTACTGATCTATGAATCAGGCGTATAACGAGTCCTGCCGCGGTCTTCATAACAGACCGAGATTGTTAATCATTAACAAAATATTCACCTACTGGCACTCAGGTTGCCGCATCATACCCCCATGTTCCATGCAGAGCTGAGTGTCATTAGAAAGTTAGGCGTCCTGTTGCGACCATATTCTGGGCGCATGGGAATCCTGGCCGTGCTCGGTATCCTCGAATCGCTGGCAGAAGGAATCGGCATCAGCCTGTTCATCCCATTTCTGGCCAGCCTCGACCAGGAATCCTTCGCTCCTGACGACGACAACTGGCTTGGAACTCAGCTCGCGCAGATATTTTCTGCGATACCTCCTTCAGACCGCCTGGCCATCATCTCACTGTCGATCTTCGGCTTGATATTATTCAGAAGCGTGCTGAGCTATGTGGCATCCGTGCGCGCAGCGAAGATTGATCTGGAAATGGAACAATCCCTGCGTGATCGCGTTATGACACAACTTCTTGATACGGATCTGAGTTACCTCGAACGCATGCGCCCGGGGGATATGCTAAACACATTGGACAGCGTGATCGGTACCGCCAATGCGACAATCTGGACGTTGCTCGGTCTTATCGTCAATTTTTCCATGGTGCTGGTGTTCACGATATTTCTGATGTTGCTATCATGGGAGATGACATTATTCGTTGGAGTCGCATTGGCAGCAATCTCGCTTATCGTAAAGCTGCTGACCTTGCGCGTCGAAGCTCTGTCAAAACAACACTTAGCAGCTGAACAAGACCTTGGACAACGTGCATTGGAGATTCTCAATGGAATGCGGACTATCCGCTCATACACTGGGGAGAAACGCGAGCGCGAGCGCTTTGCAAAGAATTCCAAGCTTGTCAGTGGCATCGAATTTGAGCTGCGCAAAATCGCCGGACTTATCACGCCCGTTGCACAGATGTTGGCAGGAACATTACTAATCATTGTTCTGTACACAGCGCTGAAAGAACCGAGCAACCTGTCCATGGTCCTGGTCTTTATATTTATCCTCTATCGGTTGCATCCGCAGGTACTGGAACTTGATGAAGGTCGGAATACACTTGTCGCCGCAGCCCCGGAGGTTGAGCAGCTGACTCAACTCCTGCATGAGAGCGAGAAACGGTCGATACGCTCGGGGCATATGTCCTTCGATGGATTAACGGATGCTGTCCGTTTTGACAATGTATCGTTCCGCTATAATGCCGGAAGTGACTGGGCACTCACGGACGTCACGATAGAAATTCCGCGCGGGCAGCGTATCGCTTTCGTTGGTCCCTCTGGAGCAGGCAAATCTACCCTGATCGCATTGCTGCTCCGTTTCTACGATCCACAGCGTGGAAGTATCCTTGTGGATGGCATGCCGCTACCCGAATTAGAACTGCATAGCTGGCGCCAGCATTTGGCTGTTGTGAGTCAGGATACGCATATATTCAACACCAGTATTCTCGAAAATATAGGCTATGGTCAGCCCAATGCGGATGAGCAGGATATTGTCGCCGCCGCCCGACTGGCGGATGCGCATGGCTTCATTTCTACGCTGCCACAAGGCTATGACACCTACGTGGGCGATTATGGCCTGGGGTTGTCAGGTGGACAGAAGCAGCGGATAGCCTTGGCACGAGCAATCCTCAGAAAGGCGGACCTTCTTATTCTGGACGAGGCAACCAATTCACTTGACAGTATATCGGAAAGTGTCGTGATGGATTCTATCCGTGCCCTGGGGCGCGACTGTACCGTCATAGCAATTGCGCATCGTTTATCCACCGTGATGCACTCGGACATGATCGTGGTGTTTGAGGGTGGGAGAGTGAAGGAGCAGGGTCCTCCCTCGGAGCTTCTGCGCAATCATGCCTTGTTTGCGCAGCTCTACGAACTCCAGCAGAGTTCCCCCGCTTGAAACCTAATCCGTGAATGCGAAAATGCGGAACTCAGGCAAGCTCACACATGACAGTATGTCCGCATGGGGTCTTCGATCCCGTGCAGGTCGATCAGTTCTACTTGCAGATTCCGTTCGCGCAACACTTCATCGACCCCCTGCGCGAATCCATGCAGTGAATAAACTTGCAAGCACCGCAGACCATCAGTGTAGTAGGTGTCTATCGTTTCCTGCACCAGGGATGCTGACACCTCTGATTCCGCGAACAACACCTTGGCAATGAAGCTATCGTCTACCCGTGTGATGAGTGGGTTGTGCCCCAGATTTGTCAACATAGCCTGATTGATTCGCATCGGCTTCAACAGGATCTGTCCATTCATATCGTCGCAATCCGACAGCATTGCACCCCATTTCCGCTTAAAGCGCAGCACGCCGTCACTGAGGGTAGGGCGGCTGGTAAAGCAATCGACTTCATTACAGCCACGCTCATAAGCGAGCCGAATAATGAAGTAATAAAGGGCGGCAAAGGCCCCTTCGCGCATCGGAGCATCAATGTCCACCGGCGCACCAATCCAGTGAAAGCCTAGGCTGCCATCTATATCGATCAGAATTGCCTCCGCAATCACGGTGTCCGCACGTAGGATTTCGATGATCTCTCCATACTCGTGGACTGCTACGATCTTATCCTCCGGCTCAATGAACACAGCGTCTCCGAATCGCATCGTCACGTAGGGGACATAGAATACGTTATAGAAATCCCGAAACGCCTGTTCTGAATTGATCATCCGGAAATTCAGCTGATGTTTCCGAATGGGTCTCAGGTCTGCGCCCTTGACATTCTTGGACCAACGACCGACCACGGCTTCCCACGTCTTGCCAATTGGAATGACCATGTTGACCCACGGAGCTAGCGTGAGAAAACCATCGTTTCGCACAATCCGACAGACTGGCCAGGGTAGGTCAAGGACCACAATATCGACGCCTGCCTGGAACTTCTCACACCAGGCAGTCGCGCGCCACGGACTGACATCGGCAGCCTGTATGTTGTCCTCATACTCACTAAACAGAAGGTCGGCCAGATAGGAAAGGTTTTCACCAAGACCAAAATAAAAAACCCGTAAAGGCTCGCCACTGTGTTTTTCCCTGCCCGTCAGGAGTATCGCATCCGCTTTATAGGTTACTAACGATTTGAGGAATTCAGCCACTCGTTCCCGCGCTGATCCGATTGCGTCTTTGATTTTATCGGCAATGTTTTTGTGATAATCAGGTTGGATAAGTTTTGTTGGGCTTACAGGTCCGAGGTGCGGGATATATCCGGGTTGGTTGTCATCGCGTTTCATGAAACGGGCAGCCGTGCTGGGTGCATGGATTCTAGGCGAGTATCGTATCCACGACAAGCTGTCGTCCGATCATGATATGCAAGTCAATTCGTTGAACGATTGGTATATGCAGTCCGTCGATTTGACCGGCGATTCGAGTCTGTAGACTGTTAATCTCTGTCCAGCCCGCTTACACGATCGAGCCCATGGGGCCTGGAGGTGGCATTGCTGCAGTCAAACATGGTTTGTAGGTGATGCAGAATAACCAGCGTTCCAGTAAGTTTCCTTCAGCCCCTCAGATCTCATCACTTGTTCTCAACCCGCGTGAACTCGGCTAGAAGGCATCGGCGGTGAAATACATGCCATACATGCACGAACCCGCCTATATATCAACGAGTAGAAGTCGACTTGCGTTTACGCGAGAAAGAGACCAGTCCAGCAAGACCACTGGCAAAAAGCCAGGCGGCTGCGGGAACCGGAACAGCTGGAATGTGTTCACCATCTAGGTAGTCGAAATCCAAACCCATTAGAGAGAACTCGTGATGCTGCCATTCGACTCGCCCGAGTGAACTGAATGATATCAAGCTTAAGTCTTGACTCACGTCGACAGAACGTTCCCCATTCTGCGCGCCCTTTGTTGCCAGAAAACCCTGCTCGCTTCCCTGATCCTCTATATCGTAGAAACCCATTTCGTAGTATCCATTTTCGTAGAACAGGTCGCTGACCGAGAACTGCGCTAAGGCCACTGGCTTCGAAAAACTAACGAGCAACTTCTCCAGTCCTTCGATTTCATCTTCTTCGTACGAAGAGGGCGATGTCACACCAAAACCATCTTTTTTGTCCCACCAGAGCACAGCATCTTGCAAGTTGGTCGACAAGGTGATTTGAATCTCGCCTACGCTAAATTGATATGAGGTTTGTCCCTTAGCGCTGGCGAAAGATAAATCACGGAAATCCACAGAAGCCGCATGCGCTGCGGGAACCGCGAATGCCATTCCCAATGCGAGTGTGATCGCCCGTATTTGCCGACTACACTTTGTATAAACCTTTGCATTATTCATTATTTTCTCCTAGCCATGTCTTATGATTGGAATGTTATTTTTGGCTTCATGCCTGTCACATTTCTTCCAACGATTCTGTAACCTTCGACTACATGATTTATGCCTTCATCAAGATCGAAGGTTTCTTGCAATAGGCGTTATGGCCGCTGATTGCTCGTGCAAACTGCGCACCCCTGTTCTAGCGGGATCAGCGGGGCACAACGAAAGAATCTTGCTGAGTTCTGACAAACTGTGAAACGGTTGTCTGTCTTCCTTCTCGACTCTTTCAACCATTCCAATCACGTTGTCAGGATTCTGATCGTCTCTTCTATAAACACGGACGATGTAGTTCTCCATCAACTCTCCTCACACCTAATTTGTGGTTTTTTTAGGGGTACTTCTCTGTGGCGTAAGAATGCATGCAAGGCACTTACAGGTGACTTACAGAATTTCGATATAAAAGCGGATAAAGAGCAGAAATCTGGAACGACTCGAAGTTCACTTCGCGAGCGAGGTAGGAATAGGCTTGAAAGTCCGTCTTATGAGCCGATCAAATAACAACATAAAATATCGTATACTATTGTTATTTATAGATATTATATGTTTTTCTGCGAGAAGACTAAATCACCCGAGAACGGGGAAGATAGGATATGTCCGCTATAGCTAGGGTCTCAGGGTAATGGCGCAGTAGATTGTGTATAGTTGATAACAGCTTAGGTGTGCGGCAGAGCAGGAAGTGCCGGAAAATTACAACTTGTTGATCTGAGTAGTTTTAATGTTGAAGGCCTAAGTCTTCAAAGTGAAGATTTTTATCTGCCACTTACGGGCAAGTCTGCGGCTATCGTGTACTGGCTTTGCCTAAACGAGCCCACAGACAGGCTCCGACAAGCCTGACATACCAGCTGAGTTAACCGCTTGTACCCAAAAACAAGCGTAGTCTCCTGAAGAGAGCCCGAAATCTCTCTGCGCATTGAATGTAATTTTTGCCTTTGAGAGTAACGTGGAAGCCGGAGTAGGGTTCTTAATCAGGCCGTGCCCATAGTACACAAGGTAACCCAGATCAGCATTCGGTACAGGGCTCCAGGATAAAGTCATCGTAGTGGCGTCCACAGAACTTGCCGTTGCTGAGCCACTTGCCGTTGCTGAGCCACTTGCCGTTGCTGAGCCGCCTCCACTTGAAGCGTCACTTCCGCCACCGCCACCGCAAGCAGTCAGGCTCAATGCAATGAACATGGCTACCAGAGTGCGGGATATTTTCTGTCTAGATGAGAAAGTGCTATCAATGCCAACCTGGGGGCTTGCTGGAATATTTGCCAACTGGCAGGGTAAATTGCTTTGAGTATAGGACCTGGGCATCCACACACCTTCCCTAGTAATAATTTCGAGGCCATCCTAGCGATGTCTAGTAGCGACTACCGAGATGTTGGTCACAAAACTGCTTAGATACCTTTCGGTACTCAAATGCATGCGCCGTGCCACCTTGTCTATTCATTGCCTATGTCGGTCATTGCTCTGACAGGCTGAAGATGCAGATGCGATTTCTGCAAACTGGTTATCAATTTGAACTAGTTAATCAGCGCAGGATTTTCAGTCGCAGGAACTGCACCTAAGCTCTCGCCCCCTTAGGATGGTTTGGATGGCAAACAGAACCTATTTATTACATTAATAATATTTTTTAAATTATTGTATTAATTATATATAATATTTAACACGGGTCCGACATGAAGGGGCAGTCCTCGCGTTACTTAATTTGGAAGGCAGCAATGGAGGTCGAGCGCGGCTAGACATAGCGACAAACCTTCTGATTTAAGAGGCTTGGTAGCGCTATCTTAGGTGGTTTCGTGAACATCAGGTAATTCGAATCAGTAAGTAGTAGGCCTAAATATCTGGTAATATTCGATATCTGATCAAGCTACGAAGAAAAGAGAGGGCAAGCCCCACTTGAATGTACCGGGCAGAATCGTCAATCTATTGGCATATCTCGCCTGGGGCGGGGATGGAACTAGTTCCTGCGACGAGCGGACAAAGTTAGCTCAGTGTTCACTGAGCAACACATATAGGTGATAGCAAAGATAGTAGGTTATGAACGGAACGCTGCTTTTATAACTACTATGTTCATTAATGGGTCTACATGCGACCCCCTCAAGGTCAACATGAAATGACAATGTACGAAGGCTACTATAACTTCACCGCTAAGCCTTTCAGGCTGACGCCAGATCCGAAATTCTTGTATAAAAGCAAGGGTCATGCGCGCGCTTTAGCCTATTTGCAATATGGGCTGCACAGCGGAGAAGGCTTTGTCATCGTAACCGGTGATGTAGGCACCGGAAAGACTACGCTCATGCGTACGCTGATGGAGAGTATCAAACGTGAGCGAATCGCTGCCGCACAAATCACTACAACTCAATTAGATTCTCAAGAACTGCTGCGTCTAATTGTGTCTTCTTTTAATATCCGCCCACAGAATCTTCCTCAGAATGTACCCAAAGCGCAGCTTCTCTACGACATTGAAGCATTTTTACTTGCTCGCGCCAAAGAAAAGAAGAGGGTATTGCTCATCGTTGATGAGGCACAGAATCTTCCTGTGGAATCGCTTGAAGAATTGCGCATGTTATCGAATATTCAATATGGTGATAACGCAATATTGCAGAGTTTTTTGCTTGGCCAACGTGAATTTCAGGATACCTTGCGCTCAGGTTCGTTGGAGCAGTTCCGTCAACGTGTATTGACTTCTTATCACCTTGGCGCGCTGAGTCAGGAAGAAACAACAGAATATATTCATCATCGTCTTGGTATGGTCGGATGGAAAGGCGACCCGACCATTACGGAAATGGCTTACCAAAGAATATTTGAACAAACCCAGGGGATACCCCGAAAGATTAATACTTTTTGTGATCGTCTTTTCCTGTATGGCAGCCTCGAAGAACTGCACGAATTTGACGAAAATACAGTGAATCACGTCATCAATGAGCGACTAAATGAGATTGGGGAGGAGTCCGGAAGCGTCAAAGATGAATCCGACGACGAGTCTCAGTCGCTGAAACCCAGTGTAATTACCAACGAACCTATTCGGCTGCGATTAGCTGAAAGCCCCAATAGTGATATCGAGGGGCGATTGCTCGCATTGGAAAAACGCATAGCAGACCTGGAAGCGAATGCTGGTCCAGATCGGGACAGGATCATAAAATATCTACTCAAAGTTTTGCTTTCTGATGCCAATATCTCAGAACTGCTGGAATCCATCCCGAAGGAAAGGTTGGGCTAATCTAATCAGTGATGTGGGTCGATTTCGTATCTGACTACCTGCCTTGCGAACACCGTAGCAGGCGGGTAGTCCATACAACTTCCAAGTTAATGTCCCTCGCATCGTTGTTCAGGGTGCTATAACAAAAACCGCAAGGTTGACGAAACAAGACGGCCACTAAGCACGCCGCTGCCCATCAGTAATTAGCCTCTCAAACAAATTGCCTTCGGCGTTAATATTTCATGGGGACGCATCCCCATCCCCCTAGGCTACCGTGCCCAGTAGCTTTTCACGCATGGCATTCTTGCAGTCCTGCTCCTAGTGCCGCGTGGCTCCGCAGACGACTACGTCGCCAAGCACGTCATTCCGAGTAGTCGTGCTTGCGGCTCAGGTCTTTGGCTTTTATCCCGACCTCCGCCTGATCCAGCATCCAAGCAACACACAGTTGCTATGCGGCTTTGGCCTATAACACCTCCTAAAAAACTTTAGTAGAAAACTCAGAAAATCGTTGTGAACTGATGAATCTGTGAAGCCGTTATCACAATCGCTGGGACGTCATCCGCACTAATAAATCCGATAGTCCGTCCGTACATAACAACACTGCAATTTCCCTCCTCAAATGAGACGACGTTCTCACTTCATGCCTTTCTGCATTTGTGACTGACATCGCGTTGATGGTGCGATTCGGAACACGAAGTTTTAATCGATTAAAACCGATGATTACCTCAGTACAGATGCACTGACTCTACGGATTGAGAGAAACCTGCAAGGGACATGCAAGCGCAGGCATTTATCTGAATGTAGTTGTAGAGGAATACGTGCATGACGCAACAAGGTATCAAACACCCGCGACTCAAAACACTGGCTGCATATTGCCTGGTAGCAGGATTATCCGCATGCGGTGGCGGCGGAGGCGGTGGTACCTCGAACTCAAACATTGAACCTGCGCAAGTTGATGAGGTCATCCTGAGCGGTAGCGTAGGCGATGGTCCGATTGTCGGTGCGAATGTCTCGGTCTATTCGTCTAACGGGAAATTGATCTCGACATTCAATAGCGATGCATACGCGAACTTCTCAGTCGGCGTGAAGATTCCTAAAGGAAGCTATCCGCTATTGATTGAGGCCAAGAACGGAGTAGACCTGGTTACTGGCTCCGCACCGGATTTCACACTTCTCTCTGTGGTTGAAAAGAATTCTGACACCCAAGTAAATTTGAACCCGCATTCGACGCTGATCGTAGCCACTGCCCAGCAGATGCCCGGTGGATTAAATGCTGGCAGCAATATATCGGCAGCATCGAATATCGTAACGACAAAAATGAACTATGGCTTGGATACTTCGCTTATCCAGGATCCGATCAAGACCCCCATTGATACAAAGCAGATTGCCAATATCGTCAAGGCGAGCGAGGCCTTCGGTGAGATGATTCGCAGAACACGTGATAACGTGTCTGGCAGCGGCTATATAACGAGTGGCAATGACGTTGTACAGTCACTCGCTGCTGACTTGACGGATGGATCACTCGATGGTCGTGGAACTAATGGTGCAAATTCTCGAATTTCTGCAGTCGCAAATTTGGTCGCTGGTCAGGTTACCATCGAGGCGATGAAAAACTCGCTTTATGTCAATGGTGTGAATGCCACATCTGCGATGGATTCGGCCATTAAGACCACTCTACCCAAAACCCCTGACACGTCTCTCACGGGCAGTGTTCCGATCAATGCTGAGATTATTGCCCAGGCGAAATCCTCGATCGCAGCTGCCAATGCCATCGCACCAAGTGCCAGCCTGACCACATTGTCTGCTGCGCTTGACAGTGTTGTTCCGGGAAGTCCTGCAACAACGGTTGCTCAAATTCTGCCGAGCACCAGCAGTTCGGATCTCGTCCAGGTTATTTCGGTAGCCGCTTCTGCAACTACCAGCGATCTGGAAGTTATCAATACGGCGGTCAATGAATCGCCTGCTCCTGCCCCCCAGGAAAATTCTGCACCGACGATCAACGGCTCACCTGCAACCAGTGTGGCAGCCAACAGCGCTTATAGCTTCCAGCCCTCAGCGTCGGATGTGGATGGCGACAGCCTGACCTTCAGTATTTCTAGCCGTCCGAGCTGGGCATCCTTTAACAGCTCGACCGGTCGCCTGAGCGGTACCCCGACCAACGCCAATGCCGGCACCACCAGCGGCATCGAGATCCGTGTCAGCGACGGCACGACATCGACTGCGTTACCAACCTTCAGTCTGACCGTGAGCAGCGTCAACACAGCGCCGACCATCAGCGGCTCACCGACGACCAGCGTGACGGCCAACAGTGCTTACAGCTTCCAGCCCTCGGCCTCGGATGCGGATGGCAACAGTCTTACCTTCAGCATCGCGAACCGTCCGAGTTGGGCGACTTTCAACACCTCGACAGGTCGCTTAAGCGGTACCCCGACGACTGCAGGTACAACCAGCGGCATCGTCATTAGCGTCAGTGACGGCACGAACTCGGCCTCATTACCGGCCTTCAGCCTGAATGTGCTGACCTACGTTCCGCCCAATACCTCCCCGACTATCAGCGGTTCGCCGGCGACCAGCGTCAACGCCAATAGCGCCTACAGCTTCCAGCCCTCAGCGTCGGATGTGGACGGCAACAGCCTGACCTTCAGCATCGCGAACCGTCCGAGCTGGGCGTCCTTCAGCAGCTCAACGGGTCGTCTGAGCGGTACCCCGACCAATGCCCATGCCGGCACCACCAGCGGAATCGTCATCAGTGTCAACGACGGCATAGTCTCAACTGCACTGTCGGCCTTCAGCCTGACCGTAAACAGCGTCAATTCAGCCCCAGTGGTCTCGAATTCGCCGGCGACTTCGGTCAATCAGGGCAGTGCTTACAGCTACACCCCGGCGGCCACCGATGCAGACGGCGACAACCTGACCTTCAGCATCACCAACCGTCCGAGCTGGGCAACCTTCACTTCGTCCACGGGACGTTTGAGTGGTACCCCAGGCAACGCCAACGTGGGCAGCACGACCGGAATCGTTATCACGGTCAGTGACGGCACCGCGTCCACCACGATCGGGCCGTTCACACTGACTGTGGTGAACATCAACGATGCGCCGACCATAACCGGTTCACCGTCATCCTCGGCGACGGAAGGGCAGGCCTACAGCTTCACCCCGAATGCCAGTGACGTTGACGGAAATAACCTGACCTTCAGCGTCTCAGGGAAACCCTCCTGGCTGAGCTTCAATACCTCAACCGGGCGATTGAGCGGTACACCAAGCTCAAGTCATGTCGGTAGCACCGGGCTGATCACCATCTCGGTATCGGATGGAACAGCCTCAACAGCTCTGCCAAGCTTCAGTATCACAGTCAGTGCGGCACAACCGGTAACCCGAAGTGCAACCCTGAGCTGGAATGCGCCGACAACACGCACCGATGGCAAGCCATTATCGATGAATGAAATCGGGGGCTACACCGTGCGCTACGGCACCTCACCCGGCAACTACACGAACAGCGTGAATGTTTCAGATGCCTATACGATGCAACACACCTTCGCCAGTCTGAACCAAGGCACCTATTACTTCGTCGTCAGTGCCTATGACAAGGATGGACAGACCAGCGGTAATTCAACCAGCGTATCGGGTGTCATCCAGTAAGCAATCAGCACTGTAACCCCGAGGCCCGACTCATCCGCAAGGTGAGCCGGGCCTCGGCATTTATGGTCAGGTACCGTCTGGTTAACTTGTGACCACTATTCCGCGGTAAAGGTCAGACATTTCACTTCGCCATCCATGGCCCCAACGGAGATACTGCGCGCACCGCACTCCAGCTGGTCGTTATGGATGCAATTGCTGACCTTGCAGGCACCGACACCGGCGACACTCTTGGCGAAATGGTATTCCGGGCCTTTGCGAAACAGCGTGTCGCAATGCGGTATCTCGCCATCGCCGATGGTGATGGCCTTGGCATGGCAAAGGCTGTTTTCGTTGTAGGCGCATTCGTTGACCGTGCATTGTTCTACGATGGAAAGATCCAGGTTGAGTTCCATGAGGGCCTCCTTGCGGCTGGGTTCATAGTGGGGGACACACTAGATAGCAATTCGTTTTCCGACATTGAATTTCATCAATGGCGATGGACAAGCTTCTGCATGAGCATCCGTATCGTTAATCGTCGACGATGATGCGATTCTGCGTGGTATCAATATCCACCTGGGAACTGGAAATGTGGTAGGCCTCGGCCAGGTAACTCAGTTCCTGTATCTGAATTTTCTCAGCCAGCTGCTTCAGGGTTTGAGCGCCGTCGCAATTGAACAGGGTCCCGGTTTCCTCATTCAGATCGCAATCGACTTCGTCCATTGATAATTGAGGATCTAGGCCTTCCGGCGTCTGCAGGATGACCGGCTCCTGGTGCAGCACCTGAAACCGAGTCTTGAGTAGCGATTCCTACTCCCGCCAGTCAAGCACGGGCATGTTGCTGATAGTCGCGCATGATCCAACTCCCTAATTCAGGTATTGCATAAGATTATCTGGCCAGTTCCGGTTCGATGCATTGCGAAATGTTAATGCGGGAAGATTTATCGGGTAATAGCTTGGAATTCAACTTGAAATTCAAGGAGACAACCATGTTACGGCTCGATAACCTTAATCAGAATCAGGTGCTCACCATTACCGCCAAAGGAACGCTGACCCAGCAGGATTATGAGGACGTGATGCCCAGTCTGGAATCGATACTCGAACAGCATAGTAAATTGCGTTTCTACATCAAGCTGGAGGACTGTTCTGGCATACGGCCGGGCGCACTTTGGGAAGATCTCAAGTTCGATATGAAACACCGGAGCAAGTTCGGCAGGACCGCCGTGGTGGGCGATAAAAAATGGGAAGAGTGGGGAACCAAACTAGCCCAATGGATAGTCAAAGATGAGGTGAAGTTCTTCCATGCCGATCAGCGTGACGAAGCCTGGGAGTGGGTGAATCACTAGCTCTTCCAGTACGCATGCAGGCGCCGTGCAAGGTGTTTGGGTTTCTCCGCAAACAGACGTTTCCCCAGAGGCAGGCATTGTTGCTGCAATTGCGTACGCTGCTGCGTTATCACGGCGATGATTGACGCCATCTGTTCCGGGGAACTGAACAGGGCACCCTCATCCTTGAGTGTGTCACTCAGCACGGCGAGGTCATGTTCATCGCCAAGCAAGTCGGAAAGCTCATCCGCTGCGACGATTTCCACGTCCATCATTAGTGGCCATATTGGTTGCAGAAGACGGGCATGATACCAGTGATATTTAACCAGCTTGCGCCATTCATGAAAGCGCGCGGTCGATGGTTTTGTATAGGCTTTACGAATTGCCTTTCTTCCCCGGCCATAGGTGATTATTAATCCCTTTTTTACCGCGCGGAAACCGCTTTTATCAAGCTGCCAGTCATTGACCCTGTGCTGAAGAAGCTGCATTCGTTCGGCAAAACGCGCCAGCCGACTCTCCATTTCCAGGTGCCGATAAGTGGTGTCCTGACGGCGTTGTTCAAGCCGGTCGGTGATGGTCACTTGCAGAGAGGTATCTAATGGTTGTTCCATCTGTTGGGCCAGCTTTTTAAAGGTGTTAAGAATAGTTTGCGCATCGCGTAGACCGGAAAGGTTCCGGGCCGTGTCACGCAGAAATGCATTTTCAAATGCATAATCCCCAAAGCTGGGCCTGACCAGCCGGATCAGGCCACGCAGTTTTTTACAGCGCTTGCGGACCTGATGTACGGCCTTGTGAGATTCAAGTTCCGGGTCCGTGATTTCGATTATGGCTCTATCGATCTGCTCCTGCGCAATGCGCTGCAGGTTATGTTGTATGGATTTTTTGCGTTTTAGACGATAGGCCATGGGGATTACTCGCGCGAGTCCTGTCGCCAGGGCGGCCGGGCAGCCTGCCAGGTGGCGAGCAGCAGCAAGATCAATCCGTCGATCAGAATCCCTGTCCTGTAAAGAACTGTCGTTTCACCACTCATCGTATGTTGAGAGCCTTGTCGAATAATCACTATGTTCAGGTAAGTTAATTGTCCATTGTTCGCCCTGCAAAATCATGAAAAAACGCAATCTCGTCAGCGGTAAAGCATCTACTACTACCGGCCCTAGAGGCCGGTAGAATCGTCTGCACCAACATCCCCGTACACACCGATGAACTAGACCTTCTTATGCCTGGCGGCTATAAGCTCACGGTATTTGAGTCAGATGAATACGCAAATAATCTGGAACTGTTCACGGATCTACCGGCAGGCGCTGTAATCCTGATCGATGAATGCTGGAAATTCTGGAAGGCGGGTACCCAGGCCAACAAATTCAGTATCAAGGCCATGTCGTTTTTCACTGAGCATCGGCACCGCGTCGCTGACGGCAAATCTCAACAGATCATCCTGATCTGTCAGGATCTCGACCAGGTTGCTAAGCCTGTCCGATCGCTCGTCAGCCAGACCTACCGCTATGAGAAAATGGACACCCTGGGCCTAGACAAGATCTTCCAGTATCAAATCCACAAAGGACCAGCTTGTGTCCCAAACCCACCGGTTAAGAACGTTATCCGTAGCGAAACCGGGCTTCGCTATGATCCTGAGGTATTCAAGTACTACAAATCTCATACGCTCGGCGACGGTCCAGGAGATGAAACGAAGATAGACAAGCGGGGGAGTCTCTTTGCTGCAGGTAAATACAAATACGTTATACCAGTTGGCATCCTTCTATTCGGTCTCGGCATTTACATCACCGTCGGCTACTTCAAAGGCGACACTGATAAGCCGATTGCTAAAGAACCCCAACACGAACCCGTCCAGGCTCACCCAACACCAACAAAACTAGCCCAATCACCACCAGCGGCAACCTGGCGCTTCGCGGGTATCGTCACAGTCGGGAATCTCAGAGCAGCAATAATTGAACGATCAAATGAATACCGGTACATCAAAGCCAGCCTGTGTCGTACTGACATCTTCAAGCAATACACCTGCACCTATGACGAAGAGCAGATAACTCAATTCACTGGCAGCATCCCGGATGCCGGCCCTGGTGCATCCCTTCAGTTCATTCAGCCAATGCCTGAATAGTGGGCGCGAGGGACGAAGCGACCGCGATTCAGATCTCGGATTTCACCCTATATTGATCATTCCTGCTATGTCTCATGGCTTCTTGAAGGAGTCGGGGTTTATTCGATTGACTAAAAGGTCACTAATCTTCTATTGTTCTAGTCAAAATACCACTAAATGTACGATGTTATGCCAAATCTCATAGTGGCCAGCTAACAGAAAGGGAACGCAACATGTTTAGCGATGAGTATCTAGAAGCACTGCCTAATGAGCCTCTTCTCGCAATATCTAAAATCGTCAATGAAGCGCTAGATAGGTGGGATGAAATTCTTCCTGGGCAAATAGGGGTGGAATATGATTACTACCTAGAGTGCTTCGCGATAGTTCGTGTATTAGCTTCTAACGTAAAAGATCTTTTTCTTAATATCCCTGAATTGAGTGGTAGCACAACTGATATAGTTGAACAAATCGTCGCTTTTTTTACATACACTAAAGCTGAAATGTCAGAGCATGTTACTCAACTTAAAATGGCTAAGTTTAGTAACAAGTACCAAGCGAAATTTGGAAGCGTTTTTGCTTATGAGTTTTCAGATGGTGACCTACAGAAAATTCAAACGCTAATCACTGACCTTCGTAAATCAATCAGCGAGTCCTCACTATTCGAGGCTGACCATAAGCAGAGATTGCTTGCCAGGCTAGAGAAGATTCAATCTGAACTGCATAAAAAGATGTCTGATCTTGACCGTCTTTGGGGATTGGTTGGAGATGCAGGAATTGCGCTTGGTAAGTTTGGCAAGGATGCCAAGCCTATAGTCGATAGAATCAGAGAGATATCAGAGATCGTGTGGCGAACTCAATCTCGTGCTGAGGAACTTCCATCAGATACTCCAATGGTTTTAATCAGTAATGAAAACGATGACGACTAAAATGTACTAAGGCGTTTCCACTCAGTGCGTAAGCTACTATCAATATTGACCTATGGAATAGTTTAACAATATTAATCACAAAATATTAAGGGGCGGTCATGAAAGTTTTCATCAGTTGGTCAGGAAAATTTAGCAAGGAATGCGCGGAGATACTTCGTGATTGGATAAAGTGCACACTACAAGCATCAGAGCCATGGATATCTTCGAAAGATATAGATAAGGGGTCTCTTTGGTTCAATGAAATAAGTGATCAGCTTAAGGATACTAAAGTAGGAATCGTATGCCTCACTCAAGACAATAAAGATAAGCCATGGATACTATTTGAATCGGGTGCTCTCGCTAAAGGGTTGTCTGCAACAAGAGTATGTACATTTCTAATAAATTTAAAACCTTCAGATCTTGATAGCCCACTTGCTCAGTTCAACCACACCATTCCAGATAAAGAAGGGATGAAAGGATTATTAACTACAATAAATAAAGAACTTGGCGAGAAAAAACTGGAGGATAGAATCTTAGATCAGGTATTCGATACCTACTGGGATTCATTTGAAATTAAATTCAATGAGGTCGTCAAGTCAGAGCCTAAAAACGTTGTTGAAGCGGCGCCACGAAGTAATGACGATATATTGGAGGAGATTTTATATACAACACGGACAATGGATAGAAAGATACGCGCATTAGAACGTGATAATGCAAAGCACATTCGCCATAGTATATATGGCGGGCGAGTACCGGCTCGCAAAGTAGAAGCGCTAATCAAAAGTATGGTTGATTCAGGTTTAAATCCTAGTCAGATTATGGAAGAACTAAAGGACACTGCTCCTAGCGAATTTGTAAGCAGGCGCGCGGTAGAGATATGGGAAGAGAAGGCACTATTAGATGAACTTTCTGGCGAGAGCGCCTGACAAGAAGCCGGTAAAAGACGACGCTCACATTCATATGTCTAGGCATGGTATATAATTAATGTGGCTAAACGGCGCTAAATTATTCACCTCTTAAAATAAGAATTCCATCAGGTGCTCCTATGCAGACCTTCACACCATTAGACTTTAAGGCGTGCAATTCGTACCACAATAGGTTGATCCTTGAAGACTTCGCCAACGGGTGTCAGTGGATCTATTTCAGCGGAAATGGTGAGGTATAGCGATTGACCCAATTTACGGGTTACTGCGAGCATAATGATGGCCTCCATGCCGTCATTCAGAAATTACACGCTAAAACTGTACAAGTCCCTAAACAATTAATTTTTCCTTTGGGCGTAGCAAAGCGAAGCCGGATGACTAAATGCCTCCGGCCTTTTTCGTTCGTTGCTGTGAGAGCTGGTGAGGCGCTACCAGGTCGGAGATTATCTGTCCGGTCCCGGCAAACTTACGACCACGACGGTAAGGAGAACTAATACGGCTTAGGATCTCAGCAGCGGCCCGAAGGGTCGCGGCATCATCAGGTGTGATATAGACCGCCAGTGCCTGGTGCTGGGCCTGGAGGGTCCTGATCTTCAGCATCAGGTAATCCAGATCTAGCCGTAGATACGGTAGCTCTGCAATCTTCTGGGCCGTGAAGCTGTTCCCAGCGGGATCAGTCAGACGCCAATCGCGGGCGCGCCCATAGGGCGCGAAGATCCAGCCATCCCAGGCTGTACCGCCGACGCAGAGGGCCAGCGGCTTCGGTGGTTTTTCATCCACAAGTACCAAACCGTCATATAAGCCGGTAATTACAACGGCTCAAGACGTGTTGGCCATATTTAACATAATATACATTATGCGCATAAATAGGCTGGGTCGATCCAGCCTTAAGTGATCAGCCCACGACAGCCTTTAACGCTGGTTTTTTTGCAACTTCCGGAGTTTCTGTGGAGCCTTCCAGATATGAATTAGGATTTAAGAAGCTATCTAGAGGCCGTGGCATGGCGATACCGTAGCCTTGCGCGTAATCAATGCCCAATAAGCTCAACACCTGCATCGTGGCATCATCTTCAACGAATTCGGCAATGGTTTGGATATCCATGGTATGACCAACTTGATTAATGGCTTTGACCATTGCCCGATCAATATTGTCCTTGACCATATTCTTTACGAAGCTGCCATCAAGTTTCAGATAGTCAACGGGTAGATTTTTCAAATAAGCAAATGAACTGAGGCCGCTGCCGAAATCATCCAACGCGAACCGACAACCCATCTGTCGTAATACGGAAATAAAGCGCGTCGCGTTGCTCAGGTTTGCAATCACTGCTGTTTCGGTAATTTCAAAGCATAGGTTTCTCGGCGAGATACCCGATGAATCAATTTCGTGGACAATAAAGTCGAGGAATTTCTCATCAGACAATGACTGTCCTGAGAGATTGATGCTGCAAGTGTCCAGGCTATAGGAATTCGTCTTCAGCATTTCCTTGAAGGTATTACGTACCACCCAGCGATCTACTTCTGGCATCAAATGATACCGTTCAGCGGATGGCAGGAAGGCACCAGGCGCAATAATCTCACCTTGGTCTGACAACATACGTAGCAGGATTTCGCCATGCAGGCCGGTCTCCCTGCCCTTGATATGCTGAATCGGCTGGTAATAGAGCCTGAACCGGTCACCTTCCAGCGCCTCCTGGATACGATGAATCCATTGCATCTGACCACGCCGTTCGGTAAGTGATTTATCATCCGGTTGCAGCAGATGGACCCGGTTACGCCCCTGTTCTTTTGCAATATAACAGGCGGTATCAGCCGAACTCAGAAGATCCGACAGGTTGCCACTATCCATATTAATCGGCGCGAGACCGATACTGACTCCGATTCGGAATGATTTATCATCCCAGGCAAAGCGGAAATCCTCGACCACACGACGCAGCACTTCTGTGATACGCATAGCATCATCAATTGGGCAGTCTTCCAGCAGAATACCAAATTCATCACCACCCAGACGTGCAAATGTGTCACCTGAACGCAACTCCGCTCGGAGTAGCATGGTTAACTGTTTAAGCAGTTCATCGCCCGCAGCGTGCCCGCAGGTATCGTTCACAATCTTGAACCGGTCCAAATCCAGATAGCAGAGCGCATGCTCGGTGAACTCACTGCGACAACGCTCCAGGAATTCTTCTGTTCTGATCTCGAATTCGCGTCGGTTGATTAAACCCGTCAAGGCATCATGACTGGCTTGGTGACTCATCTTGCGCGCCAGACCACGTAACTCCGTTACATCATGGAAGATAATAACGCAGCCGACCGATTCACCTTCAGAGTCGCGAATGGGTGCCGCAGTGACCTCAACAGAGAATTGTCTATCGCCATATCGATGAACCAGTCGCGGATGCCCTGCAACCTGAAACACACTACCTGCCTGGAGAGCACGTTGCGCAGGATTCTCAATAGCATTGTCTGTTTTTTCATCGATCAGTCGCAGTACCTTGGTAATGGATTCACCACGCGCATCACGATGACTCCATCCAGTGACCCTTTCAGCGATGGGATTCAGATATTCGACCGCGCCGGTGACATCTGTCGAGATAACACCGTCACCGATCGACTCCAGTGTGATATGGGCCTTCTCACGCTCTTGGAACAAGGCCTCCTGGGTCAATTTCCGTTCGGTAATATCGCGTAGTGAGCCTTCAATACCGATGGGATTATGCTGTGCATCGTAACGATAATGGGCATTCTCGGAGATCCACACTTCGATATCGCACTTATGCATGAGACGCGTCTCAAAATGTTCGACAATGCCATTGCGGTTAACCAATTCATCAACGAATTCCTGCCACTGATCCTGGTTTACATACAGATTTCGGATGTCGGTACCCAGTAACTCCTTAGGTTCATAGCCTAGAAGATGCTCAATGGATGGCGATACCCAGGTGATAGTACCGTTCATTTGGACCTGATAAAGGGGGTCCTGCATGTTTTCGAGTATCGAGCTTAACTGCGAACGTGAATCGCTGATCTCCTTTTCCACCCTCTCCCGCTCGCTTATTTCTTGTGCCAGCGTCAGGTTGGTCTGTTCGAGTTTCCGTGTGACTCGCTCGGCGTTATCTTTCGCGCCTACCAACTTGTTAATCAACTCCAGGTTATGGCTACTCAAACTAGCTGCGCGTGAGAGTGTTCTCTGAGTATTTCGAGCACCCATGTACATACGGAATAACACGGCAAGACTAATTCCGCCAAGCGCTAATGTTGTCGCCTGCTGCTGATAGCCTAACCACGCAATTGCCGGCGCTTGGATAGGCAACACAGTCGCCAGAAAAATATTCGGCATTGTGAACTGGGCGTAATAGACAAAAATCGTCATCGCCCATAAGACGCTGAAAATCAGTACTGGCTGAATGTATTCGGGAGATAGATAGAGCGTTGCGCCCAAAACACCCCAGGCGAGTCCGTTGCTTGTCGAGGCTAGGGTATAGCGCTTTGTCCAGATGGGCAGATACTGATTTTGTGGGCTGTTGGACACAAACAGATAGTTGATGACATATCGGACCAGGGTAGTTACACCAATAACCGATAGCCAGCCGATTATCCAGAGGTCAGGTACGGCGCCCCAGCCGATCCCGAAGCAGAGGATGGCCAGTAGGATACTGAGATGCAGATCGCTACGTTCCAGAATAAGCTGGCGTGCGGGATCGGCAGGCATGCCATTGTTGGCATTCGCCTCAACCAGGACGGAATTCAGTTCGCTGAGTAAGAACGTGGTGCCAGGCGTACTGGAGTTTTTACCTGAATTACTCAATCAGATGCCCCCACAACGGATTAGAACCAGAGTTCCCAAGAGTTCCTAGGCGGCGCGATCCCCGGATACTTCCATCGCAGACACAGTGCTCCTGTCACCTTTACGGCACGCAAGCGGAAAACTTGAGCCTGAATACACCGTATTGTGGACTACCCCTCATTCATGCCATGGTCAGCTTCATATCTACGGTCTGTGTAAACTTGGATTCATCATGGATATCTCAACCGAATTTCAGCTCGACCCTGGCCTGTTGTATATGAACCATGCTGCGGTCTCACCCTGGCCAACACGAACTGCGGAGGCGGTCAGGCGCTTTGCTGATGAGAATCGTTACCTGGGCGCGCGTGATTACCCTCGTTGGATGCTGGTAGAACAACAACTGCGTGAAAGACTACAACGCTTGATCCATGCGCGCAGCTGCGACGAAATTGCCCTGTTGAAAAGTACTTCCGAAGGGCTCTCGGTCATCGCCCATGGCCTGGATTGGATGCCTGGGGACAATGTGGTCATTCCCAAACAGGAATTCCCCTCCAACCGTATTGTCTGGGAGTCGCTGGCCGCCTATGGGGTACAGGTACATTACGTCGATCTACAGGGACGGGATGATCCCGAAGCGGCACTGTTGGCGGCCATGGATAAGCGCACACGACTTATGTCGGTAAGTTCTGTTCAATATGACACCGGATTACGCCTGGATCTTAGCCGCCTGGGTCGCGCCTGTGAAAATGCTGAAGTCCTGTTCTGTGTCGATGCTATCCAGAGTCTCGGGGCAATCGCACTGAATGTAAGGGAGATCCGCGCCGATTTCGTGGTCGCTGATGGGCATAAATGGATGTTAGGGCCAGAGGGCTTGGCGCTTTTCTATTGCCGGCGGGAGCTACTGAACAAACTCAAACTCCATCAATACGGCTGGCATATGGTCGAGCATCCAGGTGATTTTGATCGGCCGGATTGGCTACCCGCGAACAGCGCGCGACGCTTTGAATGCGGCAGCCCGAACATGCTCGGTATACATGCATTGGATGCCAGCTTGAGCCTGATTGAGGATGTTGGCTTGGAAACTATAGAGAGTAGTATTTTGAGTAATACTTTATATCTTATTGATAAATTAGAATTAATGAGGGATAAATATAGACTCGTTACAGTCCCTCATCCCAACCGCTATGCAGGCATAGTCAGCTTTAAGCCGTTGTATGAAGGAGTCGAGGATCTGCATAAACGCCTCCAATCCCAGCAGGTTGTCTGTGCGGTAAGAGGTGGCGCACTGCGGTTATCGCCGAACTTCTACACTCCGCGTCATCAGCTGGATCAGGTACTCGGCTTGTTGTGATCAACGCCACTCATATTTCAAGCGCTTCGGCCGCTAAATTACAGGGATAGCCTTATTTTGCAGGGCAAAGACGCATTGCAACTTGAGGGCAGATTTACCGGTCCAATGATTCAGATGGTCTGAGTTAGGATCGGAATGTGATTTCTCTCTGGAGCAATCACCTCTGTGGAGGTTCGTATGGGGCGTGGACTCAAGGCTTGGCTGGCCCGGGTCATCACCACCTGGCTCACCGCTGAAAAGCCGGCGGATCGAACTCCCTTGTGCGATTTTGAACGCATCCGCTACGAAATCCGCCCCGGTGATGTGCTGCTGGTCGAAGGCCGCACCCGCGTCAGCGATGTCATCAAATCCATTACACAAAGTCCCTGGACGCATTCGGCACTCTATCTGGGACGTCTGGGTGATATAGACGATCCACGTGTCCGTGAACATGTCTCGTACTGCTACGATGGCGAACCCGGCGATCAAATCGTCGTCGAGGCCTTGTTGGGTCGCGGCACCATCATCAGCAACCTTTCCAAATATACCAACGACCATCTGCGCATCTGCCGTCCCGGTGGTTTGTCGCGACGTGACGCGCAAACCGTGATTGCCTATGCGGTCAAACATCTGGGCTGTGACTATGACGTACGCCAGTTGCTCGACT
The DNA here is from genome assembly GCA_018819175.1 of Gammaproteobacteria bacterium. GTDB lineage: Bacteria > Pseudomonadota > Gammaproteobacteria > Thiohalobacterales > Thiohalobacteraceae > JAHJQQ01. Next base: position 32,565 of record JAHJQQ010000038.1, on the reverse strand, counting down.
TGGCGCGGTTCCTGTTTCCCTATGGCATTCTTCCTAAACGTTGGCGCTCCAGTCTATTCGAGCACAATGCCGGCTTCCCTACTCGTACCGTTTGTTCGTCCATGATCGCTGCCGCTTATAATCATGTGCACTTCCCGGTATTGCCGGTGATGCGTCGCCTGGAAAACGGTGAGTTGCGCTTATACAAACGCAACGCGCGACTCTATACACCACGTGATTTTGACTATTCCCCCTACTTCGAAATCATCAAATACCCCTATCTCGGTATCGAAGACAAGAGTCTATACCGCAATCTGCCTTGGGACGAAGACGGCCAGATCTGTAACGGCGATGATGATTGCTTCATCCCGCAGCCGGTACCCGACAACATTGCCAATGGTGATATTGGTAGTACCTTCGCCCCTGCTATAGTTGATGGTACGCAAGTAATTGGCCTGATCAATAAACGCAACCGGGACTGAGACAGATTCTGAAGCGGCAACGCATACTGCCCCTCGGCAGACAAACATTGGCGACGCATTTTGAAGGAGGTTCAGCATGCTGCCGATCGTTACTGAGCTACTCTTGCTGCTGGCATTAGCCTGGGGCTTGTCCGCGTCACGCGCGCCGGCATTTGCCTGGGCTGCAACCGGTTCTCTGTACCTGTTGAGTTGGGGGCTGTGGCGAGACGGAAATGCAGTAATGCTGACGTTCGCCTGGGCAGTATTTCTACCAACGGCTGCTATTTTCAGTATTCCAGCCCTGCGTCGACGCCTGATCAGTCGTCATCTGCGTACTTGGTTTGCCTCTGTTGTACCCGAAATGTCGACCACCGAACGCGAGGCCCTAGAAGCCGGTGATGTCTGGTGGGAAGCGGAATTATTCAGTGGCAGGCCCAATTGGGATCGGTTGCTGGGATTACCCGCGCCGGTACGTAGCGCGGAGGAACAGGCCTTTCTCGATGGGCCTGTCGAAGAATTGTGCCATATGCTGGATGACTGGCAGATCACCCATGAACTCAATGATCTCCCACCCTCGGTCTGGCAATTCCTGAAAGACAACGGCTTCTTCGGCATGATCATCCCGCGTGAGTATGGCGGGCTGGAATTCAGCGCCCTGGCGCATTCCGATATTGTGATGAAGATATCCAGCCGCAGTATCACGGCTGCTGTCACGGTCATGGTGCCCAATTCCCTGGGGCCGGCGAAACTGCTGCTGCATTACGGTACCGATGCACAGAAGCAACATTACCTGCCGCGTCTCGCGCGCGGTCAGGACGTCCCTTGCTTCGCCTTGACCGGCCCTGAAGCGGGTTCTGATGCCGGTGCTATTCCGGATAATGGCGTTGTCTGCCGCGGTGACTTCGAGGGCCAAAGGGATGTCCTCGGCATTCGACTCAACTGGGACAAGCGTTACATCACCCTGGGCCCCGTGGCCACAGTGTTGGGTCTGGCGTTCAAACTGTACGATCCGGATCATTTACTGAGTGAGCGTGAGGATCGCGGTATCACACTGGCATTGATCCCGACCAGCACGCCCGGCATCACCATTGGTAATCGGCATTTCCCCTTGAATGCCGTGTTCCAGAATGGCCCGAATCAAGGCCGCAATGTGTTCATCCCTATGGACTGGATCATTGGTGGGCAAGAACAGATCGGTCGCGGCTGGGCCATGCTGATGGAATGCCTGGCCGATGGCCGTTCCATTTCCTTACCGGCACTGAGCACCGGTGGCAGTAAACTCGCCAGCCGTGCAACCGGCGCCTATGCGGCGGTACGCAAACAATTCAAGGTGCCGATTGGACGTTTTGAAGGCGTGCGTGAAGCCTTGGCGCGGATCGCCGGTAATACCTATCTCATGGACGCGGCACGTGAACTGACCTGCACGGCCTTGGATCTCGGTGAACGTCCCTCGGTAGCCTCGGCCATTGTCAAATATCATCTGACCGAACGCATGCGCTCCGTCATCAACGATGCCATGGACATTCAGGGTGGCAGCGGCATCTGTCTTGGCCCACGCAATTTTCTGGGGCGTGTGTATCAGGCATTGCCCATTAGTATCACGGTTGAGGGTGCCAATATTCTCACCCGCAGTCTGATCATCTTTGGTCAGGGTGCGCTACGCTGCCATCCCTATGTATTGAAGGAAATGCAATCCGCCCTGGACAGTGATGCAGAGCGCGGCGTCCGCGATTTCGACCGCGCCTTGTTCGGTCATATCCGACTGTTAATGAGTAATGCCAGCCGTACGCTTTTCCACGGCCTTACCTCAGCCCGCTTCGCGCGTGTCCCGGTCGCAGGGATGACACCACGCTGGTATCAGAAGTTCACTCGCATGAGTGCAGTGTTCGCCCTGTATGCGGACGTGGCCATGCTGGTGTTGGGTGGCGATCTTAAACGTCGCGAACGCTTGTCTGCGCGCTTGGGCGATGGTCTGAGTTATCTCTATCTCGGCAGTGCTGTGCTGAAACGTTTCCATGATCAGGGTGGCAACAAAGCCGATTTGCCCATGCTGGAATGGAGTTGCCAGATATGCCTGAATGGCATGCAGCAAAGTCTATTAGCCTTGCTCGATAACTTCCCACTGCGTCCGGTGGCACGGTTGCTGAAAATCTGGGCCTTCCCGCTGGGCTTGCCCTACAACCCACCAGATGACCGGCTGGCAGATCAAGTGGCAGACATCATTCTGCAGCCCAGCGAACAACGCGACCGACTGACAGAAGGCGTGTTCGTGCCCACCTCGTTAGAGGAACCCCTGGGCCGACTGGAAGAAGCGTTGCTGCTGATTCAGCAAGCCGAACCGGTACTGGCAAAAATCCGTCGCGCCATGCGTGAAAAAACAATCGCCGCCGGTGATCCGGAACTGCAAGTAAATGCTGCACTCGAGGCCGGTATCATTAATACTGACGAGGCCGCGCGCGTGCAGTCTGCAGTTGTTGCGCGGCGACAGGTTATAGAAGTGGACGATTTCGCACCGGAACAACTGACACCGGAGAATAAGCAATGGAGCAGCGATCCACACCCATCGGCTTCGGCCGGTCGGTCTATGTAGTCGATGGCGCGCGCACACCGTTTCTGAAGGCACGCGGGGCTCCCGGCCCATTCACCGCTGCCGATCTCGCCACTCAGGCGGCGCGTGCCTTGTTGCTGCGGCAGTCTTTTTCACCCGAGAATTTCGATGAAGTCATCGCGGGCTGTGTGATGCCGGGCCCGGATGAAGCCAATATCGCCCGCATCGTGGCCTTGCGGCTGGGTTGTGGCGAGCGCGTCCCCGCCTTCACCGTGCAACGTAACTGCGCCTCCGGTATGCAGGCGTTGGACAGCGCGGCACGCAATATTGGCAGTGGGAAATCCGATCTGATCCTTGCCGGTGGTATCGAAGTCATGAGTCATGCGCCGGTGTTGCTGGGCAATGCCATGGTGGGCTGGCTCGCGCAATGGTCACGCGCCAAAGGCTTCCCCGCCCGCATGAAGACGCTGGCGCAATTACGTCCCGCACATCTCAAACCCGTAATAGGATTATTACGTGGCCTTACTGATCCGGTCGTCGGCCTGTCCATGGGCCAGACCGCTGAGATTCTGGCCGAACGATTCCACATTGATCGCACCATGATGGACAGCTTCGCAGTCACCAGTCATCAACGTCTGGCCGCGGCCCAGGATCAGAATCACTTTGAGGAGATTGAAACTCTCTACGATGGGCAGGGTAAGAGTTACAGTCTGGACGACGGTCTGCGGCGTGACTCGGACACGGACTCGCTGGCGAAACTCAAACCAGTGTTCGATCGTCCGTTCGGCAAGGTGACTGCGGGTAACAGTGCCCAGGTGACCGACGGTGCCGCCTGGTTGATCCTCGCATCGGAAGATGCCGTGTCACGTTATCAATTACCGGTGCTGGCGAAACTGGTGGACAGCCAGTGGGCCGGCCTGGATCCCGCACAGATGGGCCTGGGCCCGGTACATGCCATGGCGCCACTCTTGATGCGGCAGGGTTACGACAGCAGTGACATCGACTATTGGGAAATCAATGAGGCCTTTGCGGCACAGGTACTTGCCTGTCTCACAGCCTGGTCGGATGAAACTTACTGCAAATCCCAGCTGGGGCGCGAAACCGCCTTCACTGCCATTGATCGCGAACGTCTCAATATAGATGGCGGCGGTGTCAGCATCGGTCATCCGGTCGGCGCCAGCGGCGCACGCATTGTATTGCACCTGATTCATGTTTTGCGCCGCATGCATGCACGACGTGGCGTGGCAAGTCTCTGCATCGGCGGCGGCCAAGGCGGCGCCATGCTGGTTGAAACAGTCGGAGGTGACGCATGAACAGTTCACCGCAAGACTGGAAACTGGACATTGATGCGGAAGGCATCGCCTGGCTGAAATTCGACAAACAGGATGGCGGAACCAATGTGTTATCTGAGTCGGTGCTTGAGCAATTCGTTGCCATTCTGACTCATCTGGAACAGCAACCACCGCAAGGGCTGGTGATCTTTTCAGGCAAGACCAATGGTTTCATTGCCGGTGCCGATGTGCGGGCCTTTTCGCCCATGCCGTCGCGCGAGAATGCATTAGCGTTAATTAACCGTGGCCAGCGGGCCTTCGATCGTTTAGAAGCCCTGCCCTTCCCAACCCTGGCAATGATCCACGGTTTTTGCCTCGGTGGCGGTCTGGAGCTCGCCTTGGCCTGCGATTACCGCATCGCACAAGATGATGACAGCACCCGGTTAGGTCTGCCGGAGGTTCGGCTCGGCATTCATCCGGGGTTCGGCGGCAGTGTGCGTTGCGTGCATCTGCTCGGTGCCTTGAAAGCCATGGACCTGATGCTGACCGGGCGGACACTCGCGGCACGCCAGGCGGTCCGTCTTGGTCTGGTCGACTACGCGGTTCCGGCGCGACAACTGCGCGACGCGGCCAAGAGCATGCTGCTGAAACCTCCCGCACCCCATCAGCCCGGCCGCTGGGATAGCTTAACCAACCATCGCCTGTTACGGCCGCTGCTTGCACCCATACTCAAACGCAAGGTCCGCGCACATGCCCGCCCCGATCATTATCCGGCACCCTATAAACTGATCGATGTCTGGGAGCGCTATGCCGATGATCGGCGACGCATGCTGGATGCCGAGGCCGGATCGGTCGCGAGTCTCATCACCGGTAGCACCGCGCAGAATCTGGTGCGGGTGTTTTTCCTGCAAGAACGTCTCAAAGGATTGGCACGCGCAGCGGATAATAAGGTCAAGCATGTGCATGTCATCGGTGCAGGCGTCATGGGCGGCGATATCGCGGCCTGGTGCGCCTTGTCGGGGTTCACGGTAACGCTGCAGGACCAATCGCCGGAACGTATCGCGCCAGCCATGGGTCGTGCGGCAAAGCTGTTCAAGAAACGTCTCAAAATACCGTATCGGGTCACTGCGGCCTGGGATCGACTGATTCCGGATCATCAGGGTCGTTATATCGAACGTGCGGACATCGTCATCGAGGCGATCTTCGAGGATAAAGAGGTCAAACAAAAACTGTATCGCGACATCGAGCCACGCCTGCGCCCCGATGCATTGCTGGCGACCAACACCTCCAGTATTCCCCTGGAAGAACTGGCGCCGGTGCTGCAACACCCCGAACGTTTGGTTGGATTGCACTTTTTCAATCCGGTGGCGAAAATGCAGCTGGTTGAGATTGTCCATGGCAAGCAGACCTCTGAGCTGGTGATGCAACAGACCCAGGCCTTTACGCGTGCAATCGATCGGTTACCCTTGCCCGTCACCAGTACGCCAGGATTCCTGGTCAATCGGGTCCTGATGCCCTATCTATTGGAAGCTGTCGCTCTCGAAACCGAAGGCGTGCCCGCCGTCTTGATCGACCGCGCTGCTGTGGAATTCGGCATGCCCATGGGGCCGATTGAATTGGCCGACACGGTCGGCTTGGATGTCTGCCTGCATGTAGCCGGTATTCTCGGTTCAGCGTTGGGACTTGAGGTACCGGAGCGACTCGAAGAACTGGTCAGCGAGGGTTGCTTGGGTAGTAAGAGTGGTTCAGGATTCTACACTTGGCGAAAAGGTAAACCGGTTAAACCCCGCCCGGATGCCAACCGCAAATTACCTGCCGATGCACTCGACCGCATGATGATGCGTCTGTTCAATGAGGCCCAGGCCTGTCTGCGCGAAGGTGTTGTCAGCGACGCCGATCTTCTGGATGTGGGAATGATCTTCGCCACCGGATTCGCACCATTCCGCGGCGGGCCTTTGCAACATATTGCCACTCTGGGAAAAGAAGCTACCCGTCAGCGGCTCGCTGAATTGGCTGCACGTTATGGTGAACGCTTCACTCCTGATCAAGGTTGGAATGATTAACAAGGATTAGCCAACATGACACTTGCATCCGGCTCTTCAACTCCCGATGTTATCCAGCCACAACAGGCTGGCACACTCTCCGGCCTGTTCCGCGAACGTGTGGCGCGCAGTCCTGATGCGGTGGCCTATCGTCAATTCAATCCACATAGCCATAGTTGGGAAGACACTACCTGGCTTGATATGGGCAACGCCGTCGCACGCTGGCAAGCGGCATTAGCGCGCGAGTCACTGACGTCAGGTGATCGGGTTGCAGTACTGCTGCGCAACTGCCGCGAATGGGTCATGTTCGACCAGGCCGCATTGGGAATGGGGCTGGTGGTCATCCCGCTTTATACTGATGACCGGCCTGAAAACATTGCCTATATTTTGCAGAACGCCGGTGTGCGCCTGTTATTAATCGGCGGCGATGAACATTGGGAGAGATTGCAGTCAGTGCGTGAGCAGCTGGGTTTTCTGTTGCGAATACTCAGTGTGGAGAAGATCACCTCCGACACTGATGCCAGATTGCGGACTCTGGAGGATTGGCTACCGACAGATCTGCAATTGTCACTGCAGTTGCACGATGCTGCTCCAGAACAGCTGGCAACGATTGTCTACACATCAGGCACCACCGGACGACCCAAAGGCGTGATGCTCAGTCATGCGAATATCCTCTGGAATGCTCATGCCTCGCAACAGAAGGTTGCGATTTTTCCGGATGATCTATTCCTTTCCTTCCTGCCTTTGTCGCACACCTTTGAGCGTACCGTCGGCTATTACCTGCCGATGATGTGTGGCGCAGGCGTGGCGTATAACCGTTCTATACCCGAACTCGGCGAGGACCTACTGACTATTCGCCCCACGGTATTGATTTCCGTACCACGCATTTTTGAACGCGTCTATAACAAGATTCAGGCCGGACTGCTCGAGAAATCGCCTGTCGCCCGCAAGCTGTTCAATGCCGCCACCCAGGTCGGTTGGCGTCGCTTCGAATCGCAACAGGGGCGCGCCACTCAGAGTCTCGGGATGCTGGCCTGGCCACTATTGAATAAGCTGGTCGCTTCCAAGGTCAAAGCAAAGCTGGGTGGTCGACTGCGATTTGCTGTCTGTGGTGGCGCGCCGCTTTCACCCAGTGTAGGACAGTTATTTATTGGCCTCGGTATTCCTATCGTACAAGGTTATGGCCTGACCGAAACCAGTCCCGTAATCGCCGCCAATTCACTCGAGGACAATCAACCGGCCAGTGTCGGCACGCCACTTTCAGATGTGCAGGTACGCGTCGGTGAAGGTGATGAACTGCTTACCCGTAGCCCGGGGGTCATGCTGGGTTATTGGGATAATCCCGCCGCAACCGCGGCAATGATCGATGACGATGGCTGGTTACACACCGGTGATCGCGTGCGCATCGATGAGCGTGGTCATATTTTCATTACCGGCCGCTTAAAAGAAATTCTGGTTCTGGCCAATGGCGAGAAAGTATCCCCGGCCGATATGGAAATGGCCATCAGCATGGACCCCTGGTTCGAGCAGGTCATGGTGATCGGCGATAACCGTCCCTTCCTGAGCGCACTGATAGTGTTCAATCCAGAGAGATGGGCTATCGAGGCCGGGAAATTAGGTATAGATACGGATCTGGATTCTGCGCTGGATGATGAACAGGTCTGCGCTGCCGTGCTTGAACGCGTAGCGGCACGTATCCGTGAATTCCCTGGTTATGCCCAAATACGCAAGGTCGCCTGTTATCTGGAACCCTGGTCCGTGGATACCGGGCTCATTACGCCAACGCTGAAGCTGCGCCGTGACCGCATCCTCGAACGCTGTCAGAGTGATGTCGACAACCTCTATTCCGGGCACTGAGTAGCGATGGCCTCCAATCTCTCAGATATCGATAACCGTCAACCTACTCTTCGCGTGGTCGCACGTCCCGCCGACACCAATGCCGGCGGCGATATATTTGGTGGCTGGATTATGTCGCAAGTGGATATTGCCGGGAGTATTGCGGCCTACCGCTTGGCCAAAGGGCGCGTCGTCACAGTGGCCGTTGATTCATTGCAATTTCACCAGCCCGTCTTGGTAGGTGATCTGATCAGCTGTTATGCAGAGGTTATACGCGTCGGACGAACGTCCATTTCTGTGCAGGTTGAGGTATTCGCCGAACGGGATCAGGGCGGGATACAACATCTAAAAGTCACAGAGGCAAAACTGGTCTACGTGGCCATTGATGCGCAACGGCGACCACGACCTGTCAATCAAGAATGATTATTAAGCGTTACGCCGCGCGGCCATCTGCCCACATCATACTGTCATGCGTGCAACCACTGGCAGGAAGCGATTCGCCACGGCACAGCTGCATGTAATACATCAGCTCATGTACGACAGCGCGTCCTAGTACATCATGTTCTGCGAAGCGTACCGCGAGTCCATCCCCGTCATTGCGGACGATCTTGCCGCTGATATGGCGGGACAAAACCTGCACCCCGGTATCAATCTCGAAATGCAAACGCACGCTACGTGCGGATTCCTTGAGTCTGCCTTCTTCCAGTGCAATGAAAATGCCGCGCGTGCTGATGTCGCGCGCCTGCCCCTGACAATCGATGCCCTGTGCCTCAATACGCACAGTCACGACACCTTCGCTACGGGGATAATTGCGTCTTTCCATGTTGTTTGCCTTTATAAACGTTATCGCAGTGATGTCTGCACGACTATTACAAGCGCCGCACGCGACACGCGACCGTCCTGGAAAAACAGCAATCCTTGGGGAGCTTGGAATTAATCCGCCGTTTTGTGCGGCAGTTATCAGATTAGCGACCAAGGAGCCGCCAACTTTACGGCGCTAGGGGACGACCAAACAGTCGATAGAAGTTGTCGGTCGTGATTCGGGCCAGGTCTTCGAAGCTCTCGCCACGAACCCCAGCAATACATTCAGCCACATAGCGCACATAGGCCGGCTGATTGCTTCTGCCGCGTTTGGGTACCGGGGCCAAGTAAGGTGAGTCGGTTTCGACCAGAATCCGGTCAGATGGGACGCGCCGAGCTACGTCACGCAGGCTTTCGGCGTTTTTGAAGGTGACAATCCCGGAGAACGAGATATAGAAGCCCAGACCCAGGGCATGACGTGCGGTATCCCAGTCTTCGGTGAAACAATGCAATACCCCGCCGACTTCGTCTGCACCTTCCTCACGCAGGATACTGATCGTGTCTTCTCGCGCATCGCGGGTATGCACAATGAGCGGCTTGCCGACGGCCCGAGCGGCTTGTACATGCAGTCGGAAGAGAGTTTGCTGATGGTCTTTGTGTTCGGCGCCGTAGTAATAATCCAGACCGGTCTCGCCCATGGCGACGACCCGAGGGTCCAGACCCAGTTGAATCAAGGCATCCAGATCGGGCGGTGGTCCTTCTCCATCCGTCGGGTGCACCCCAACCGAAACTGAAATCTCCGGAAAGGGATCTACAAGTGCCCGCATGGCCGGATAGGCCTCCAGATTGATAGCCACGCAGAGAAAATGTTCGACGCCGACGGCCTTGGCCTGCGCCAATGCACCGCCTAGGCCACCTTCGATCTGATCGAAGGCGAGCCGGTCTAGGTGACAATGGGAATCAACGAGTGTGGCTGTATTCATGGGCCGCTAGGGTACGGACCTATAGCGCCGCTGCCAAGCATTCCCTGAACAGGGAAATTACATCGTGTGGGTTGGCCGTTCGGCCTGGAGTGCACCGGCAAGATAGGTTTCGATCTTACGTCGGGCATTGCCACCGTCCTGGTCGCTGAATTGCACGCCAATCCCTGCAGCACGGCTGCCCTGTGCGCCTTTTGGGGTAATCCAGACGATCTTGCCCGCGACCGGAAGTTTCTCGGTCTCTTCCATCAGGGTCAGCAACATGAAGACTTCGTCGCCCAGCTGATAGACCTTGCTGGTTGGGATAAACAATCCACCATTTTTGACATAGGGCATATAGGCCGCATACAGGGCACCCTTGTCCTTAATGGTCAATGAGAGGATGCCTTGCCGTGCGCCTTTTACTGCTGCATTCATGCTCTACCTCTTCGCGTCCTTCAACTTCAAGCGCGCCGGCGCAGTCCCGCGCGGCTCCACTCTATTAGTATTTCTTCCAGCAAGAGCTGGCGGTTCACACTCGACTGCTGTGCCTGACGCATATTCTGCCAGACATGATCCAGCAAATAATGTAATTCCTGCGGGCTATAGAGATCAGCTATTACCTGTAGTCTATCATTTAAGTCTATGTTATTTATTGATTCTACCTGACCAGATGTCAACCGTATCATATCCATCAGGTAACTACCCATCCAGTATAACGGCCGCATCAGGGCATCACTGGACCATTCTGTCGCCAAACGTACTGGATCCAGCTGACCACTGCGCAGTTTCATCAGTTCGTTCAGCCAGTCGTGACGCCTGGTCAGGGTATCTTCCTGTGCAAGACACAACGCGAGCAATGGTGCCCCATCGGCTAAGCGTAGCAGCAATGCCGCATCACTGACGTCGTGCTGACTCAGCCAGTCGCTGCCCTGCTCTGTTGATGGCGAGGGGAAACGCAGCTGCTGACAGCGACTACGAATGGTGGCAGACAACCGCGCCGGTCGCTCCGTGACCAGGATCAGCAGCGTGTTATCGGTGGGTTCCTCAAGCGTCTTTAACAGGCTATTGGCCGCGGCACTGTTCATCTGATCGGCGGGAACGATGATCGCGATCTTATAGCCACCGGCATGGCTCTTCATGACCAAGGAACGACACAGTTCACGCACCTGATCGATCACGATCTGGGTTTTATCTTCCGGAGGATTCAGATTGAGAAGATCGGGATGTGTGCCCGCCTGCATCAATAAGCAGGCCTCGCAACGACCACAGGCTTTCTGGTCCACAGTCGGTTGACGACACAGCACCGACCGAGCAAAGGCATTCGCAAAGTCGCGCTTACCGACACCGGCAGGCCCGGTCAGCAGTAACCCATGCGCCAGGCGACCCGCATCAACACGGCTATGAAGCTGCGCCCATTGCTCTGCTTGCCAGGGATAAATTGGATTCATAATATCAATAAGTTAAAGACTATTCTTTAGCTAATATATCTCGCAACGCGAGGTCTATTTGTGCCTGTACTTGCGCCAATGTCAAGCTCGCATCAATGACTCGATAACGCTCCGGTGCTGCAGCCGCGCGTTCCAAATAGGCCTGCCGTACCCGCTCAAAGAAATCGGTCTGTTCCTGCTCGAAGCGATCCAGGCTACCGCGTTCACCCGCGCGGGCCAGCCCAATCGCTACCGGCACATCCAACAGCAGCGTCAGATCAGGACGCAGCGCACCCTGCACCAGGGCTTCGAGTTCACTGATGCGTTGCCGTGACAAACCCCGCCCACCGCCTTGGTAGGCATAAGTGGCATCCGTAAAACGATCGCACAGCACCCATTGCCCTGATTCCAGACTGGGTTGAATGACCTTGGCGAGATGCTCGGCACGGGCCGCGAACACCAGCAGCAACTCGCAGTCGGCCGACATGCCGGTATTGATTGGGTCCAGCAGCAGACCTCGGATCTGCTCCGCGAGCGGTGTGCCACCCGGTTCGCGCGTGGATTGTACCTGCTTACCCGCGTTTTCCAGTGCGGCACGGATGTAGCCAAGATTGGTGGTTTTACCGACCCCTTCCCCGCCTTCTACCGTGATAAATCGTCCGCGCATTATGCTTCCTACTGAACCGGGTCAAGCCCTCGATCGAAGGCGCTAGTGTAACGACCGCCGGCTCAAGGTGCACGCAGACTGACCCTGTTCCAGGACAGAATATTACTCGCGTTATTCTGCACGCCTTCGAGATAAAGCAAGGTACCTGGCGCTACCTGGGCGAAAAACTGCGCCGCAGACAGGCTGGTGCCGGTTGTGCTGCGGTAACTGACACCCGTGGTATCTATCGACGTACCCAAGAGGGTGATAAAGGGATTACTGGCTGATGTCAGCGCTCCGCGCACCTTTACTTCAATAGTTGAAGAAGGATTCTCTACCTCAATCTTGGTGGCTATAACGGTATTTGAATTGGATGACCAGTTACCGAGGATATGCACGAAACGGCCACTGGTAATGGCAGAAAAGCTATTCGCCGCACCATCGACTTCGGTAAGACTATTGGCCGTAACGGTGAGACCGGGAATAGACTTCAGAGTAAGGCTGCTGGTGCCAACTGTATCGACCTTGGCTTCAATGGCCACCTCATCACGGAAGTTGATTTCCGAGGCAAGCAGGATACCGTTGCTCAACGTGCCTTCGACTTCGAGACGTGCACCAGCCACTACATCCGCGACCGTGCCACCCTCGTATTCCGTACTGGCGCTGGTACGCACGGTCTGTACATTGTTCAGCACGAAATCGGTACTCGACAGAATACTGCTGACAAGACCCTCGATTTCCAGCCATAGGGTGGAGTCTGAGATATACAAATCATCCTCAGTCTCGATCCGGCTGGCCTGCAGTACACCGCCACTGAAACTACCCTTGATCTCAACTGAATTCCCGTTGGCCAGCGGCGTGGCAAGTTCACTCATATCAGCACCGGTATAGTTGACGACCATTGCCGCGATGTTGAAGGTCTGAGCCGATGTATTCAGATTTGAAACGACGCCTTTCACCTCTACCGTACCACCCGAAACGAAGGTATCGAGTTTCTTTTCGATAAAGGTCGCTTGGATAGCGCCATTGGCCGTCACTAGCCCGCTGATCTCCAGTTGATTATTGACCGCGAGCGTCGTCAATGTGGTATTGACGAATTGCGTATTCAGCGTCGCGATAACGGTTTGACCCAAGACCGTCAGTTCACGCGTATTGGCATCAATCACATTGATATTCTGTAATGGGCCCTCAACATTGTCGTTGAAATACACCCGCGTCGCGACACTCTGACCTCCATCAGGAATAGCCCCCTCAACGGTAACCACCTTGCCCACGGCGAGATTGTTCAGCACTGCAGCATCTCCGATGCCGACGTTGTCGCCTTCTACAAAGACCGTTGCCGATTGCGTGTTGTATTCAACACTGTTGACGAAAATACTGCCGAACGCGGTAATGGGCCCGTTGCTGATACCGCTACCTCCAATTCCACCTTCGGCGAGTGTTCCACCTGAGCCACCGCCACATGACGTCAACACTAACAACGTGAAAGCCAATAGATATTTAATTATGCCAAGCTGAATCTTCATACATCCGACCCTTCCTCATCCTGAGGCTCTTCAAAATAATAAATACCGATACCGGCCCGGTTGCGTCCGCTGCCGGACACATCAGGATTAGTATCTCGATCATGTTCAGCCAACCACAGATTGAGTTTTTCCAGGAGCGCTTGCCCTTCTTCTGCGGCGAGCTCGCGGAAGATAGGCAACACCTCGGCCGGCAGGTTGTCATAAGCGACCTTGCGCTGAAAACGCGGGCCTTTGTCAGCGTTGGTTAAATTGTGATTGATAGTATTCAGGAGCAACGCAACATCGGTACCAAGGATATTGATTTTTTCAACCGTGTCGCTATGCGGGATATAGCCATGGTTCTTTAGCCTGACCTTGCCATCTGCATCAAGCTGCACCGCATCAACACGCACTAATTCATCGAGCAGCGCACGCACTGGAATATCACCACTATGGCGATGCACCAGTTCCGTGAAACTTGCGGCATCACCCTGCAAGGGCAAGACGGCGGGTTCGCCGGTCTTGGTTTTGAAGACCGACTCGCGTAGCCAGGCACCGATAACCCGGGCAGCCCGGTTGTAACGTTCACTCTGCTCACGTTCATCGGGTTGAGGTTGCACCCGTAAGCGTGCAACATCCTTGCGTGTCAAACCGGTGATGACTGCAATACGGGAGGTCGTCTGTTTACGCGTATCGAGATTGAACTCGGCGGCGGCGACATCGACGTACACCCACTTCGCAAGCTCTGTGAAACTGCGATGTGACACACCATGCCGCAGCAATAAGCGAATCAACGGTCTTAGTACGCGAAGGATGGCAACGGTCAGGGCTTGTGACGTTTTATCATTCATTATGGGAATTTATTCCCATCAGTCCTGGGTAGCAACCCGCCTATTTGTAGGAGAACAGACATGCTATCCACTATCTCCAGGCATTCGGGAGCCAGCTTCCGCGGCCGCGCGCCAGAGATAATTCTGCTGCCAACTCATTGTGGCCAGCCTGCTCGGCCATACCAACAGCTTGTTCGCGCCGGTGGTTGCGCAGAGAGAGATCCGCGCCGGCAGACAGCAGTGCGAGCGCACCATCTCGTTGACCCGCGGCGGCGGCCAACATCAGCGCGGTATTGCCGAGGCGGTTGCGCGCATCCACAGTAGCGCCTGCCTGCAATAACTGTTCGACCACTGCTGTTTGACCTTGACCTGCGGCCAGCATCAAGGGGGTATTCCCGGTGATTGTCGCTAGATCAGTGCTAGCGCCGGCGCGCAGTAATTGCGTAACGATCGCAGCATGGCCATGCCATGCCGCCCGGGATAATGCACTGTATCCTTCGGCATCCTGTGAATCGATGTCGACTTTACCCGCCAACAACAAGCGCACCGTCTCTGCCTGTCCCACATCCGCCGCATACCATAGCGCCGAACGCCCTGCACGATCTTTCAGATTGATATCCGCACGAGCACTCAGCAGATCCCGAACAAAAGTCGCATCCGTGCCGCGCACCGCGAGGATGAGCGCCGTATCGCCATTAGGACCGACCACATTCGGATCACTACCGATGCTGAGCAATAAACGGGCAATATCGGTATGTCCCCCTCGCAAGGCAAGCAATAGCGGTGTTGCGCCGTCTTCTGCAGCCAGATTGCTTTCGGCACGATGCTTGATCAGCAACTGTACGCTCTCGGCCTGCCCATTCTCCGCCGCGATAGCCAAAGCAGTTTTGTGCTGCGCTTGCACGGCATCGACCTGCGCACCCTTGGTCAGCAGCTGCTCCAGGATTTTGCCGTGGCCTTGCCACGCCGCACGCATCAATGCCGTATAACCATCTTCATCACGCTGATCGACCATGACACCCTGATCAAGCAGACGTGTCACGATGTCATCCTGACCACGCCAGGCCGCCATCATCAATAGACTCCAGCCCTGATAGAGATCCGCTTTGAGTTGTGACTGATGAGTCTTTAATTCAGCGATATGTTGATCCGTCAGTTGATCTTCATGCGGCGCATCCTTTCGCTCAGTCGCGCCTTGCGCGCGCAATAAGGCGGCAACCTTATCGGCCTTTGCGTTATCTCTTGCAAAATCCAGAGCCGTCCAGCCTTTTTTATTTGTCCGGTTCAGGATTGCGCCATGTTTGAGCAGTGCGGATGTCAACGCTGCATCGCCACGGCCTGCAGCCAGCATTAAAGCCGATGTGCCGTTGCGATCCGCAAGATTGGGATCGGCTTGTGCCTTAAGAAGTTCTTCAACCACATCGCGACGCCCATTGCGTACCGCAAGCAGCAATGAAGTATCGCTGTACTCATCCTGTGTATCCGGCTTGGCACCCTGGGCCAGCAGCCAATGCACGACCGGCGCATACCCCTGCTCGGCAGCTTCCATTAATGCACTGCGTCCGTGACGATCGGTGGTATTGATATCGGTACCCGCAGCGACCAGACGTTGTAGAGCGGCCAACTGCCCACGTCGTGCCGCGGCGTGCAGACTGAGATCATCAGCGTCATTTGCGAGGATTGGTTCGGACGCTTCCTTGAGTTTGGCGGCAGCGAGTTCATGCCCTTGGGCTGCCGCGGCACTGAACCAGTGCCGTGCCGCGACGGGATCGGCAGCAACTCCCCAACCATTGAGATACATGTTACCCAGATTGAATTGCGCCTTGGCGTGACCCTGTTCAGCGGCCTGCTGCAGCAGGCGGACCGCAGCCACATGATCTTTGGGTACACCTCGACCGGAACGATACATCGATGCCAACTCATACTGTGCATCAGCATTACCCAGTTTGGCCTGTTCTGTTAGCAGACGTGCGGCGGTCGCAAAGTCGCGAACACGGATTGCAGTATTCACATCGTCCATTGGGTCAGACGCGGAAGCGGCGTGTGCGGGGACCGCGGACAGACACATAACACCTGCCAACAGTACAGCGAAACCGAAGCGGGCCTTCGATGAATTACGCCGTACCATGTTTGGTATCCACCTGAATGCCGATTTTCTTCAAGAATGGCGTCGGTAATTCACCACCGGCTGACACAATCACCGCATCGTTCGCAATCTCAATGCGTTCCCCTTCTTGATCGATAAAGACCCGTTCAGGCCGTATCTCGAGAACAGTGGATTTCAACAACACGCGCAATGCCCCGGATTGTTCAGCGGCAGCAATGCGCTGACGATTCTTTTCCTTGGCGCGACTGAAAGACTCGGATCGATAGGAAAGTGTCACCTGCGTATTCGGCTGCTCGGCGATACTGGCCGCCGCTTCCAACGCACTGTCGCCACCGCCCACCACAAGAACGTGCTGACCGGCATACTGTTCCGCATCGATCAGACGATAAACCACTTTTGCCAACGCCTCGCCCGGCACTCCGAGCTTGCGTGGTGTGCCACGCCGACCGATCGCCAGCAACACGGCCCGTGTCCGGTATTCACTGCGATTGGTCTTGATGCGAATCACATCCGGTCCTGGTGTGATCTCCTCGACACGTTCCTGATAGTTGATCTTCAGACCAGTACGCTTAACGATATCTTCCCAGAAACCCAGCAGTGCCTCCTTGGTTGTTTCACTGAGCTTCACTTTACCTATCAGCGGAAGTGTCGCCGGCGCCGTCATTACCAGTTTGCCGCGCGGGAAATGCGCTACGGTGCCCCCCAGATTCTCCTGTTCCAGCGTCACAAAACGCAGCTTGTGTTGCAGCGCGCCCAGCGAGGCCGAAATGCCGGCCGGACCCGCACCGACAATAACCACATCCAATTGCTCACCCTGGCCAATCCCGCTTAACGCACGAATCGCCTCCAAGGCCTGGCGTCCCTGTTCAATGGCATTCCGAATCAAGCCCATGCCACCCAGTTCACCGGCGATATAGATATTCGGGACATTGCTCTGAAAATCGGCACCGACCAGCGGGATATCCACGCCGCGTTTTTCGCTACCGAACACCAGCGTTATCGCCTCCATAGGACAGGCCGTGCGACAAGCGCCATGGCCGATGCAATGAGTCGGGTTGATCAATGCTGCCTTCTTACCAATCAGCCCCAGCACGTTCCCCTCGGGGCAGGCACTGACGCAGGAACCACAACCAATACAGCGTGCCGGATCAATCACCGGGTGAAGCGATGCCGGCTCGGTCAACCCTGCGGCACGCCCTTCTTCAAGCAACCTCTGATTACGGCACTGACGGCGCTTTTGAAACACGTAATAGCCCCCCAGGAATATCCCGATGGGCAGCAAATAAAGTAGTAACAGCATGTCTTTCAATATGAATTTGCAAAGCCTATTCAGCCATGCCTCCACGCCAGACGATGCCCGCCCAGGCTGAGCAGGTGTGTGAATTATGTCTTTAAGAACCTACGAAAATTGTGACAATCCACACAGTTTGGGAAAATATTCCCATTTATTCTGATGCCCGTCGAGTGATTGCCGGTCCGGAACACCGCAGGGACTGGACAAATAATGCCCACTGAGAGGGAACGTTGACGAACTTACACACAGATCTGACGAATGCACCGGCACTGGAAGCGGGATTTCTAAGCCTGGAGACAAGCCCCAGCATGTCCCACGTGGACGGCCAGCTATCCCGGCTTACGACCAACCGCCTCAGCCTGTATCGCGGTGACCGTTGCCTGATCAAAGACCTGTGTATAGACATCTCTGCAGGCCATGCTCTGCAGATCACAGGCGCAAACGGCAGTGGTAAGACAACCCTGCTGCGCACCCTGGCCGGTTTATCACGGCCCGAGACCGGCAGTATCACCTGGCATAGAGGCACTCATGCAACAGATGAGCGACCGCGCATCGCCTATCTGGGTCATCGCAATGGACTTAAATCAGACCTGACCCCACGCGAGGAACTGCGGTTCAATCTGCGCATACGCGGGATAGACGATCAGAGCAACGTCTGCAGTTATCTAGAGCGGTTGGGTTTAGCGCAGTGCGCTGAACTGCATTGCGGACAGCTTTCGGCAGGACAACAACGGCGCGTCGCCCTGGCGCGCGTGTTGTTGTCGGATTGCCCGGTGTGGATTCTGGATGAACCATTGACCGCGTTGGACGCACAGGCCTGCAACGGCTTTCATGAATTGTTGTCGCAACATCTGCAACAAGGTGGCATGGCGTTGATAGCGACGCATCAGTCGTTGCAACTCGCTGCAGGCAGCCTGAAGACGATGGCATTGGAATCGCCATGTTGATTGCCAATGCCATCGTCACCCGCGACCTGACCCTGGCATTACGCCGCCGCAGCCGCGTGCTGCAACCGCTTATCTTCACCTTGATTTGCGTATCGCTGTTTCCTTTGGCGTTAGGCGCTGAAGTGAATTTGATGAAGCGGATCGCCCCGGGCGTGTTCTGGGTGATCGCTCTGCTCTCGACCCAGCTGACGCTGGAAAACCTGTTTCAAAGCGATTACGAAGACGGCAGCTTGGAACAGTGGCTGCTGGCGCCCTATTCCTTGCCGCTGCTGATTGCAACCAAGGTACTGGCACATTGGCTGATCAGCGCGCTGCCGCTGATTCTGATGGCGCCACTGATCGGCGTGCTGCTGGGTATGTCAGCCCCGATCATCTACGCACTCATGCTGACATTGTTGCTGGGCACACCCGTGCTGAGCCTGGTGGGCGCGATAGGCGCAGCCTTGACCGTAACGCAACGGCGTGGCGGTGTGCTGCTGTCGCTGTTGGTATTGCCCCTGTATATCCCGGTACTGATCTTCGCAACCACGGCCCTCGAACAGGCCGCGGCCGGTCTCAGCTATGCCCCCCATCTTTATCTGTTAGGTGCGTTAGCGACGCTGGCGCTGACGCTGGCCCCGTTCGCCGCGGCAGCGGCCTTACGCATCGCTTTGGAGTGAATTGTCATGTTCAACCTTTTGCATAGACTGTCTTCCCCCCCAAGCTTCTTTGCTTTTGCGGGTCGTGCGTTGCCATGGCTGCTCGGTGGCGCCCTGCTGCTGATCGCTGCGGGTTGTTATCAAGGCTTGGTTGTCGCGCCTGCGGATTACCAGCAGGGTGACAGCTACCGGATCATGTTCGTGCATGTCCCCAGCGCCTGGATGTCCTTGTTCATCTATATGGTAATGGCCGCTGCCGGTGCCATCGCGCTGGTCTGGCGTATCAAACTCGCAGAGGTTATTGCCAGCGCCAGCGCACCCATCGGGGCCTCGTTCACCTTTCTTACCCTGGTCACAGGCGCACTCTGGGGCAAACCCATGTGGGGTGCCTGGTGGGTATGGGACGCACGGCTGACCTCCGAACTTATCCTGCTGTTTCTCTACCTCGGCTACATGGGTCTGGAGTCGGCGATCCCGGACAAACGCAGCGCGGCACGTGCCACCGCGATACTGGCACTGGTCGGCAGCGTGAATATCCCGATTATTCATTTCTCCGTCGAGTGGTGGAACACCCTGCATCAGGGCGCCACCGTCACCAAGCTCGGAGCACCTTCGATTCATCCCAGCATGCTGCTGCCACTGCTGCTCATGGCCGTGGGATTCAAGCTGTTCTATTTCGCCAATCTGCTGGTGCGCGCACGTTGCCAGATGCTGGAACGTGAACAACGCAGTCACTGGGTAAGCACATTGATCAAAGAGGCGGCCTGACATGGATTCCTTTCTGCACATGGGTGGTTACGCATTTTATGTCTGGACCTCATATGCGCTGGCGCTGGTGGTCCTGAGCCTCAATTGGATCTTGCCTCGGCGCGCACTGCACAAGCGCTGGCATGCATTACTGCGTCGTGAACAATCATCAACTGGGAAAGCCGCATGACACCCAAACGCACTCAACGCCTGCTGTTGATTACCGGCCTGGTCGTCGGTGTCGGAATTGCCGCGACGCTGGCCTCGCTGGCATTTCGTGAAAACATGCTGTTCTTCTTCGCGCCTGCCCAGGTACTGGCGGGCGACGCACCCGTCGGTCGGAATTTTCGGCTTGGCGGGTTGGTTGAAGCCGGCAGCATACAACGCGCGGGCGATGGCCTGACGGTGGACTTCATTGTCAGCGATGGGGCGGCAACCGTGCCGGTTCGCTACAAGGGTCTGCTGCCCGATCTGTTTCGAGAAGGTCAGGGTGTGGTCGCACTGGGTCGTCTCGAAACCGATGGTCGGTTCATGGCGGAAGAGGTCCTGGCCAAGCATGACGAGAACTACATGCCACCGGAAGTCGCCGAGGCGCTGAAGACCGCACAAGACAACAAACAGCCGCTTGCCGGGAGGCCGATGTGATTCCTGAACTCGGCCATTTCGCACTGATCCTGATGCTGTGTCTCGCGGTTATACAGGCCCTGGTGCCGTTGATCGGCGCAGCCCGCAATGACGTCGCACTGATGCGCTCCGCACGCTCGTTGGCGCGCGCGCAATTCGTGCTTGGCGCGATTTCGATCGCCGCGCTGGGCTATGCCTTCGCCTATAACGACTTCTCCGTGCGCTATGTCGCCGAACATTCCAACTCGGCTTTGCCCATCGTCTATCGCATCGCCGCCGTCTGGGGCGGACACGAGGGCTCGATGTTGTTGTGGGTCTTGATGCTGAGCGGTTGGGGCATGGCGCTGAGTCTGTTCGGTGGTCACTTGGGGATGGCATTTCAGGCACGTGTACTAGCAGTGATGGGCTGGGTGGGCAGTGGCTTTCTGAGCTTCCTGATTTTCACCTCCAACCCGTTCGAACGCCTGCTGCCCGCCGCGTTCGACGGTGCCGATCTCAACCCGCTGTTGCAGGACCCCGCATTGGTCATTCATCCACCCATGCTATACATGGGCTATGTCGGCTTCTCGGTGGCCTTCTGTTTTGCCATTGCCGCGCTGATCGAAGGGCGTGTCGATGCCGCCTGGGCGCGCTGGGCACGTCCCTGGACGCTGGCCGCCTGGGCCTCATTAACGCTGGGCATTGGCCTGGGTAGCTGGTGGGCCTATTACGAATTGGGTTGGGGCGGCTGGTGGTTCTGGGACCCGGTCGAGAATGCCTCGTTCATGCCCTGGCTGGCCGGCACGGCGTTGTTGCACTCACTGGCTGTCACCGACAAACGCGGCGGCTTCAAACACTGGACCGTGCTTCTTGCCATTCTCACCTTCGCATTAAGCCTGCTGGGCACCTTCCTGGTGCGCTCGGGTGTGCTGAATTCGGTACACGCATTCGCAACCGATCCGGCGCGCGGCATGTTCGTGCTGGTGTTGCTCGGTGCGGTCACCGGGATCTCATTACTGTTGTATGCATGGCGCGCGCCTCAGTTGAGCGGCAACACAGTATTCGCATTTTTTTCACGAGAGGCCCTGTTGATGGCGAACAACCTGCTGCTGCTCGCCGCACTCGGCACCGTCATGCTGGGTACGCTTTATCCGCTGGCATTGGATGCCTTCGGATTCGGCAAGATCTCTGTTGGCCCACCCTACTTCAATACGGTCTTTGTTCCGCTCATGGCGCCAGCCATTTTCCTGATGGCGATCGGTCCACTGTGTCGCTGGCGCAAGGCCGAGCTGCCCGCGGTGATTCACCGCCTGCGTTGGGCCCTGGGCAGTGGTGTGGCACTTGCGTTGATCACACCAATGGTCACCGGCCATGGTTCATTCTGGATCAGCCTGGGATTGTTTCTGGCCGGTTGGCTGGCAGTGTCACTCCTGGGTGACCTGTATGCACGACTGCTGAATCAGAACGGCAGTTGGCCAGTCCGTATCGTTCGCCTGCCCCGCGCCATTTATGGCATGACACTCGCACACCTGGGTATTGCGATGTTCATTCTCGGTGCGACCTTATCGGGTGGTTACAGTCATGAGATTGAACAGCGCATGGCGCCCGGTGACCTTGTCGAGCTGGGCGGTTATACCTTCACGTTTCAGGGCGTAACACCGGTCATGGGTGAAAACTACCGCGCCATGGAAGGCCGCGTGTTGGTATCGCGCAATGGCCAACCGGTAACCGAGCTGCATCCGCAGAAACGTCGCTATCTGGTGCAGGATCGTGTCATGACCGAGGCCTCGATTGACGCGGGCATGTTACGCCATCTGTATGTAGCACTCGGCGACGAAGCAGATCCCGAATCCAATACGGGCGCCTGGAGTCTGCGGCTCTACTACAAACCATTCGTGCAATGGATCTGGCTGGGCGTTCTGGCCATGGCGGCAGGTGGCATGCTGGCCGCGACGGATCGCCGTTACCGCGTGCAACGCGCAGCGGCGAAAAAGTCTGTCACCAGCAATACCAGGCTGGCTTCGCCACTGCTAGAGCAGGTGACGTCCTCATGAACCGCTTCATGATCCCCTTGTTTGGTTTTGTGGCCCTCGTCGTCTTGTTGGCTGTTGGTCTGCGACTCAATCCACATGAGGTCCCTTCGCCGCTCATAGATAAGCAAGCGCCGGCCTTCAGCGTGCCGCAACTGCGCGATCCGCAGGTTCAACTGAGCGACCGCAGCTTACTCGGCAAAGTGACACTACTGAATGTCTGGGCCTCCTGGTGCGGGGGCTGCCGACATGAACATCCCTTGCTGGTGGAGCTCGCCGCGCGCCACAAACTGCCCATCTATGGTCTGGATTACAAAGACGAGTCGACTAACGCCCTCGCCTGGCTGACACAGAATGGTGATCCCTATACCGCCATCGGCTTCGATGCCCTGGGTAAGGTCGGCCTGGATTACGGCGTCTACGGCGTCCCTGAAACCTATCTGCTGGATCGTCATGGTGTGATCCGTTACAAGCACACCGGCCCACTGTCGCGTGATGTCCTGGAAGACACCCTGCTCCCCCTGATCGAGAGACTCGAACATGAACCGGCTTAATACGGCAATGGCAGCCCTGTGTCTCAGTTTCTGTACAGCTGCAACGGCGGCATTCTCCGACACAGCCCTTGAGGCGCGTTTCAAGACACTCACCAGCGAATTGCGCTGCCTGGTCTGTCAGAACCAGACCATCGCCGATTCGAATGCGGCATTGGCGATTGATCTGCGCAACGAAGTCGAACGCATGCTGCAGGCAGGCGCCACGGACAGCGCCATCGTCGATTACATGGTGGCCCGTTATGGCGACTTTGTGTTGTACCGGCCACCGGTCAAATCCACCACCTTATTGTTATGGGCCGCTCCCGCGTTATTTCTCGGCGTGGGCCTCGGCGGCTGGTTATGGCTGGTACGCGCCAGTCGACGAACAGTGACTCAGGAACTGACGGCTGAGGAACAGACACGCGCGCAGTCGCTGCTGCGGGAACGCGCGCAATTGCATACAGAGGGACATCGGGCATGAGCATGTTCTGGATCGGCGCACTGGGATTACTGGCACTGGTCGGCTGGATGGTACTGCCGTCGCTGTTAAGGCATGAATCAACGCCGGATGTCGATCGCGCGGAAGTGAACCTCAACCTGCAGCGGAACGAATTGGCGGATCTGGAAGCCGCCCATGCACATGGTGAGCTGTCTGCCCCGGAGTATCAACAAGCCTGTCAGGACCTGGAGCGTCGGGTACTGGCCTCAGCACTGAACACAGATGACAAGGAGATTTATAAGCATACCCCGCTTGGACACAGCACTGCACTGACGCTGCTGCTCGCTGTGCCCCTGATCGCCGTACTTGGCTATCGGGTACTCGGTGGTGGTGCCGAAGCGCTAGCGCAGGACAGCGCCCCTATGGCGACCCTGCCGGCCTCGCCGCATAACGGCATGGCAGGTATGCCCGCCGAACTGCCTCCGATGGATCAACTCGCGGAACGTCTCGCCCTACGTCTGCAACAGAATCCTGATGATGCGCCCGGCTGGTTACTGCTGGCGCGTTCCTATTATCAACTTGGTCGTCAGGCCGATGCCCGCGCCGCCTATGCCCAGGCACAGGCCCACGGCGGTGAAGACGCCGAACTTGCAGCGATGCTCTCGACCGACACGGCGACTAATGGACCATTACCCTTGATCGCCACTGATGTATCCATCGAAACACGCGTCATCCGGACAACAGAAAATCCCAATGACGGTCAGGCCTGGTTGGATCTGGCGCAGGCCTATCGCAGTCATCGCGACTTTGCAGCCGCGAGCGAGGCCTTTGCCAAGGCCAGGCAATTGCTGCCGGCTAATGCCGATCTGCTGGCCGATTACGCCGACGCCCTGGCGGCGGCGAACGGCCAGCGTCTGGAGGGTGAACCCGCGGCATTGGTCGATGCGGCGCTGCAACTTGATCAGGATCATCCCAAAGCCCTGTGGCTGGCTGCCACCGCCGCTATGCAACGCAACGACACGCAACAGGCCAGAGATTACTGGCTACACCTGCAACGTCTCCTGCCAGAAGATTCAGCCGATCGCCGTGTCATCGACCGAAACCTTGCCGCATTCGGTGATGCAGCCACTGATGAGCAGCAAACTCCCGCAACAACTGCCGTGATACAGGGTCGCGTCGATATCTCACCGGCGCTGCGTGCGCAGGTGCAGGACGGTGATACCGTTTTCATTTTCGCCAAGGCGGTTTCCGGCCCGCCCATGCCACTCGCCGTGCTGCGCAAGCAGGTGCGTGATCTGCCTTTCGATTTCAGTCTCGATGACAGTATGGCCATGCAGCCGCAATTGAAACTGTCCGGCTTCGATCAGGTCATGCTCGGCGCACGTGTCTCGCGAAACGGCACAGTAACCCAGCAACCGGGCGAGCCACGCGGTGACCTGGGTCCGATACCCACGCAGGGCAGCAGCGATATTCAACTGCTGATCGATTCAGTCGCAACGGACGCAAGGTAAAAACATGGAAGCCGCCAGCACATTGTCCCGTCGAACCCTTGCAGATCACGACACTGCGCGGACCACAGCATCCGACACAGTGCGGGGACTGATTGCGGCCTATCAACCGCGCATCCTGCGGCTGGGTGTGTTGTTCTCCTACCTGTCGGTATCGCTGGTGCTGTATCTGGGCTGGTTGAGCCGTGGCGAACAGATACTGACCGCCGAATCCGGGCTTGGCTATGCCCTCGGCATTATCGGCGGCAGCATGATGCTGCTGTTGCTGCTCTATCCGCTGCGCAAGCAGGCCCGCTTCATGCGCAACATCGGCCCGGTGAAATACTGGTTTCGCATGCACATGACCTTCGGTGTGCTGGGACCGGTCTGCATTCTCTACCACTGCGATTTTCAATTGGGATCGATGAACAGCAACGTAGCCCTGTTCTGCATGCTCACGGTCGCCAGCAGTGGTCTGATCGGGCGTTATCTCTATATGAATATTCATAATGGCCTGTATGGCAGCAAATCCAATCTGGATGAACTGCGCCGGGATGCCGAGGTCATCAGACAGCAACTGGCGGATCGTGTCGAGTTCGCGCCGATTCTCCTGGAGCAGTTGGACAGCTTCGAGTTACAGGCATTCGAAACGAACAGCAATGTCCTGTTGCGCACGCTGCGTAAGCTCTTCATAGGCTTTAGTGTCTGGCGTTTACGCATGGCACTGCGTCGGCATATCCGCACTGAAATCCGCAAACAGGCCGCAACAGGCAGGCTTCCGCACACAGAGCTGCGCGCCCTTAATCGCTCGCTGCGCCTGCACGTCGGTGCACGTTTGGAGAGTGTCCGCAAGATTGCCAGCCTGGGTCTGTACGAACGGCTGTTTTCCGCCTGGCATCTGCTGCACTTCCCGCTGTTCCTGATGCTGGTCCTTTCAGGGGTCGTCCATGTCTTCGCCGTTCACATCTACTGACAAGGGCAGCATTCGGTTATGGCAAATGCGCTGCGAATTCTGCGGGTCATCGGAGGGATACTCATGTTATTGAGTGCCTTGCCGAGCAGCGCAGCCAAGATCGAAACCCTGATCATGCCCGGTGAAGTGATCAGCGGGCATGCCAAGATCGAAAGCGAATGCACCCAATGTCATTCAAGATTGGGTAAAACCGATCAGAACAGCCTGTGTCTGGATTGCCATGAAAAGGTTCAGCAGGATCTGCAGTCCAAACAGGGTTTCCACGGTCGCAAGGCGGGCCTGTCCAATCTCGAATGTAAATCCTGCCATACCGATCATAAGGGTCGGGGTGCCGATATCGTCAAATTGAATCGCGACAGCTTTGATCACAAAGTCACCGATTTCGAACTCAAGGGCGCGCATGCCGGATTGAGTTGCACAAGCTGCCACAAAACCGACAAGCCCTACCGCGACGCAGCCAGTGATTGCTTAGGCTGTCATCGTCAGGATGATCCGCATAAAAAGCGCCTGGGTGAAAAATGCGCGGATTGCCATAGCGAACGCAATTGGACCGATACAAAGTTCGATCACGCCAAATCCGACTTCGATCTCAAGGGTGCGCACAAAGAGGTGATCTGCAGCGCCTGCCATCCGAATCAACGTTACGAGAATACACCGAAAGAATGCTCTTCATGCCATGCCTTGAACGACGTCCATCGCGGCCGTAATGGTCAGGAATGCGCGGATTGTCACACGGATAAACGTTGGGACGAGAGCAACTTCAATCACGACAAGGACACCAAGTTCAAACTGACCGGCCGGCACGCCAAACTCGAATGCGAGGTCTGCCACACGGGAGCACTGAACAAGGTCAAGCTCAAAACCGACTGCCTCGCCTGCCACCGTAGCGATGACAGTCATCATGGGCGTAACGGCAAACAGTGCGAGAGCTGCCACAACGCCGAGGCCTGGTCAGAGGCGCGTTTTGATCATACCCGCAAGACCGATTTCCCCTTGCGTGGCAAGCATACCGATGTTGCCTGCAACAGCTGCCATCGGGGCAATCTGCAAGACAAACTCGACAGTGGCTGTAACGACTGTCACAAAGCCGATGACGTACATCGTGGCAAGCAAGGGGCAGATTGTGCCCGCTGTCACCAAGAAAGCGGCTGGGGTGAAAAAGTGGTTTTCGACCACGATCTGACAAATTTCCCGCTCATCGGCCTGCATGCGACTGCGCCCTGCGAAGAGTGCCATGTTTCAACGACCTTCCAACAAGCGGCCAAGGAATGCGTCCAATGCCACAAATCCGAAGATGTACACAAGCAGAGCCTGGGGTCGAATTGCGCTCAGTGCCATAACCCCAATGGCTGGACATTGTGGAGCTTCGATCATGACCAGGCGACTGACTTCAAACTCGAGGGCGCCCATGCAGGCCTCGCCTGTGGTGGTTGTCATCAACAGGCGATGCACGGTGACAAGGTCAGCCAATCAAAAACATGCAGCGCCTGTCATTCGCAGGATGACAGACATAATGGACGCTATGGTAATCAATGTGAGCGCTGCCATGACCAGGAATCCTTTGAACACGTGGAAATGCGGCAATGAGTTCTTATGTAACTTCATCAGTCAGCGACATACGGCGGCTATCGCGCCTGCTGAGTCGCTTGGGAGATATCACAATGAGCACCCATGACACATACCGGCTCTGTAACGTAGGTCTGATGCTAGTGATATTTTTCAGCCTGATCTGGGGAGCCACAGCCCAAGCGGCAATGAGTAATTTCGATCATCTCTCGACAGGCTTTCCGCTGAATGGCGCTCATGCACGCACCGATTGCGAAAGCTGCCATCTGAGCGCGACTTTCAAGGGTACGCCAACACGCTGCGTGTCCTGCCATACCAGTGGTAGTCGTGTCTCCGCGACGATCAAGCCGGGAAATCACATGGCAGTGATGGACACCTGTGAGGATTGCCATACCACGAACAGCTGGAGCCAGGTAGCGCGTATCGATCATACGGCGGTAATGGGTAATTGCAGCAGTTGCCACAACGGCACTGTCGCGGCAGGCAAAACCGCCAGCCATATCAGCAGTGGCAACAATTGTGAGGCATGTCATACGACGTCAACCTGGACTGCGGCGAGCTTCGATCACAGCAGCGTCAGCGGCAATTGCACGAGCTGCCATAACGGCGCCACGGCAGCCGGTCAGACAGCACGTCACATCAAGACCACCATGGCCTGTGAGGATTGCCATACGACCCGCAGCTGGTCCGTGTCGCGAGTCGATCACAGCGCCGTGATCGGCACCTGTGCGAGCTGCCACAATGGCAGCCTGGCACGCGGTAAGACGCCTACCCATATCACCAGCAGTAACAGTTGCGACGACTGCCATACGACCAGCACGTGGTCCGGCGCAGTATTCGATCACGCCGGTGTCAGCGGCAACTGTGCCAGCTGTCACAACGGCTCGACGGCGACCGGCAAGTCTGCGCGACATATTCAGAGCACGACTGGCTGCGAAGATTGTCATCGCACCAGTGGCTGGACACCGGTCACGCGCGTCAATCACGCCGCCGTCCTTGGCAGCTGTTCCAGTTGCCATAACGGCACTACGGCACCCGGAAAAACGCCGAATCATGTGCAGACCACTGCCCAATGCGATACCTGCCACTCAACCAATAGTTGGTCTGCCAGTTTCACCCATCCAGCCGGGGTCACTAATTGCGCCAGCTGTCATAACGGCGTAACCGCAACCGGCAAGAATACCCGACACATCGCGACCAGTAACCGCTGCGAAGACTGTCATCGCACCAGTGGCTGGATTCCTGTATCCCGTGTCGATCATAGCGCCGTCGTCGGAACCTGTTCGAGTTGCCATAACGGCAGTATCGCTCCCGGCAAGACAGCGACTCATATAGCCAGCAGCAACAGTTGCGGCGATTGCCATAACACCAGCAGTTGGGCTTCCGCTGTCTTCGATCACAATAGCGTCAGTGGCAACTGCGCAAGTTGCCATAATGGTGTGACAGCGACTGGCAAGGGCGCGCGACACATAGCGACCACCAATCTCTGTGAAGACTGCCACCGCACCAATGGCTGGACACCCGTGACACGTGTCGACCACACGGCCGTGGTCGGAACCTGCTTCAGCTGTCACAACGGCACCACGGCACCCGGCAAAACAGCCACCCATATGCCGACCAGCAACAGCTGTGACGATTGCCATACCTCTGTATCTTGGTCAGGCGCGGTGTTCGATCACAACAGTGTTACGTCCGGAACCTGCACTACCTGCCATAACGGCGGTACCGCACAGGGCAAGCCGCCGACCCATATTTCGACTTCAGCTCAATGCGATTCCTGCCACAGCACGCGCGCCTGGACACCGGCAACGTTCAGTCACGCCAACGTCGGGACCAACTGTGTCAGTTGTCACAACAATGTAACCGCGACAGGCAAACCGGGATTACATCCGTCGACCACCAACAACTGCAGTGCCTGTCATCGCACATCATCCTGGACCTCGCTTGTACGCATGGATCATAACGAGGTGCTGGGTAATTGCTCCTATTGTCACAACGGCACCATCGCAGAGGGTAAGCCGCGCGAACATCCAAGCACCAGTAAAGACTGCGGTGAGTGCCATAGCACGCGGACGTGGGATAAATAAACGTGGGTAAATCGTCGACAAACAACAGCGAATCTATATTGCGACGCGCGGATACATGGCGGCGGTTAGCGTTTTGCACTGGGGGCAGTAATATGTGTATGAAGTGGATTCCGGGAAATAGACTCGCCGCTTGGCTCAGGCAGTTCTTGATATTGATCTTGCTTACATGGCTGTTGCCGGCATGGGCTCAACCGACAGCTATCATCGATCAGATCGACGTCGATACATCCGGTGGGCAGACACGCATCCGCATCAATTTCAACGTTCCCTTGCAATACACCAATCATTCACCGTTGAACCACGGCGATAAAGTCATTTTACAGATGCGTCCGGTACTGACCAGCCAGACCCAGGATATCGACTATTCACAACAGCAATCACTGGATTGGAGAGCTTCTCCCGACGAGCCGCCACAGTTTGTCCGTTATGAAGGCGGCTCGCCGTCGCGTGCGCAGATCGGCATCTATTTCGATGGCGTCAGGGATTTCGAGGTACAACCCAGTCCGGATGCGCGGAGTCTGAGCATACTGCTGCCAAAGCCGGAGCAAGTGACGCCACCGACGCCGGAACAACCAATACAGCAACCACCTGGTGATATACCCGCTGAACTTGCGCCTACGCCTGGCGCACCACAGCTAACCGGCCGCTATGTCCTCAATCTGGAATCGTCAACCGAGCCGCTTTCCCTGCCTGATCTGAGCGGTCTGGGTCTGCAAGGGCCGCTGGTACTGTATGCAACGCAATCACCGATAGACGGACGTCTCTGGAACCGGATCAGATTGGGTTTCTTCCCGACCAAAGAGGCTGCAATCGATATGCAGCGTCGTATACAAACACAATACACACGCGCCTGGGTCGCCGTTGCCAGCGACGCGGAGCGACAGGAAGCGCTCAATAATGGTGTCGTGATCGAACCCGGCAAACCCGGTATGCCTCGCCGCCCGGTAATGCCACGGCAGCCGGAACTCATCCCCAGCCTGCCTGCCCTGCCGCAGGAGCGCTTGGATAACCTGATGGAAGAAGCGCGTCAAGCCATGGCCGGCGGAGATTATGCGCGCGCCATCCAGATTTATACCAAGGTGTTGCAGCACGTTGATACCGGTGAACACCAGAGTGCCAGCGAGTTTCTCGGTCTGGCGCGTGAACGTAATGGCCAGCTTGCGCATGCCAAATTGGCCTATGAGCAGTATCTGGCGCAATACCCTGAAGGCCCCGGCGCCGAGCGTGTCCGCCAACGCTTAGCCGGCTTGACCACGGCACGCATGGCACCGAAAGAGAAGCTGCGCGGCGTGGAACGCGATCAGGAAGAACCGACTTGGGATACGTTCGGAAGTTTCACGCAATATTATCGCCGCGATACCAGCCATATCGTCACAGAGGATACCAGCACGCCAATTACAGCCCGTGATTCGGAAACGCGCGTGAATCTGTCCTCACTCACCACCGATCTGGATATCACAGGTCGCAGACGCGGCGGTCCACTGGAGATCCAATCGCGCTTCACCGGTGGCTACGAATATGATTTCCTCGACGAGGATGAAGGTAGCGGTGACATCAGCCGCGTCAGCAGTCTTTATGTGGACCTACAGGACCGCACCCATGATGTCGGCGGTCGACTCGGTCGCCAGTCCCTCAGTACCAGCGGCGTGCTGGGACGTTTTGATGGCGCGCTGCTCAGTTACCAGTGGCTGCCGAAGGTGAAACTCAATGCGGTCTCAGGGTACCCGGTCGACTCGTCTAAAGACAGCACAGATACCGATCGACTGTTCTATGGTGTCAGTGCTGACTTCGGTACCTTCGCCAATACCTGGGACTTCAACGCTTTCATCATTGAGCAACAGATTGATTCCATCACCGATCGGCGCGCCATCGGTGGTGAGGCGCGCTATTTCGACCCTGTGAAATCGCTTCTGACCTTTGTTGATTACGATATTTCCTATTCGGAATTGAACACGTTCCTGATACTGGGTAATTGGAACTTGCCTTATCAGGTCACCATGAATGCCACAATCGATTACCGGAACAGTCCCATACTGACTACCCGCAATGCCATCCAAGGTCAAGGAGTGGAGACAATTGAAGACTTGCGTAAACTATTTACTGACGATGAGATACGCCAGCTGGCTGAAGATCGTACTGCGGACAGCTATACCTACACGCTCGGCCTGAACCGGCCGCTGAACGACCGCTTCCAGATCAGCGGCGATGTGACATTGTCGAAATTCGGAGACACACCGGCCTCAGGCGGCGTAGAAGCATTGCCCAGTACCGACCTCGAAGCGTTTTACAACCTGCAGCTGATCGGCAATAACCTGCTCAAAGAGGGTGATATCGCCATTTTCAGCCTGCGTTATTCAGATACCACCACGGCGAAAATAACCTCCGTGGGGATTAATGAACGCTATCCATTGACCAATGCGTGGCGTGTGAATCCACGTCTGCGAATCGATTATCGTCAGAATGAGGATACATCGACCGATCAATGGACCGGTGCCCCGTCGATATTAATGGATTATCTGTGGCGCAAGCGCTATCGCTTCGAAGTGGAAACCGGTGGTGAATGGTCCACGCGTGAATTGCTCGCCGGTAGTGAAGATTCCACGTCCTATTATATCTATGTGGGTTATCGCGCGGATTTTTGAACGAATCACCTAGGGAACCTCTGATTATTGAGCATTACATGATGGCATGACATAGATATGCTCGATTTAAGAACTTCGCCACCCTCTCCCCAACCCTCTCCCGCCCCGGCGGGAGAGGGGGTTATCCCCTCTCCCCGCTTGCGGGGAGAGGGTTAGGGAGAGGG
>JAHJQQ010000037.1 GCA_018819175.1 Gammaproteobacteria bacterium | reverse complement strand
CTGTCGTCGAGAAAAGAATAATCCCTTCTCCCTCCCGGGAGAAGGCCAGGAAGAGGGAATTAATATTCAAGCAGTTTTCTATTTTGACACCCTCTCCCCAGCCCTCTCCCAGGAGGGAGAGGGAGTTACTGGGACAGCAGTGGGGGTGAACTTTCCTCAGCCCTAGCCCCTAGAACCTAGAGCCTGATTAGAGAAATTGCATCTAAACCAGCCCTCTATTAGAATGCGCGGCTCCCATGGGTCACCTCAGGTGATTCCATGGCTCCTTGCTTCACCGCCCGGACGGTCCGGATCGCGGGAGGCTTAATCCACAAGGGGCATACAATGCGTCATTACGAAATTGTGTTCCTGGTCCATCCAGACCAGAGCGAACAGGTACCTGCCATGGTCGAGCGTTATCGCTCCACCATCGAAACTGCGGGCGGCAAGATTCACCGGTTGGAAGACTGGGGTCGTCGCCAGCTGGCTTATCCCATCCAGAAGATTCTCAAAGCGCACTACGTGCTGATGAATATCGAATGCGGTCAGGACGTCCTCGACGAACTGATGTCAGCCTTCCGTTTCAACGATGCCGTGCTGCGCAATATGGTCATCGCCCGTGATGAAGCCATCACCGAGCCTTCGTTCCTGCTCAAGCCGGCCGAACGTGAGCGTGATGACAGCCGTCGCGACGACAATGACGATGATGACGGCGACGACGAAAGCGACGCCGCTTAAATGAATGCGTGCCGCGGGTCGGCACGGGATGTGTGAAGGTCCATGAATGAGAATCCGGCCAATGTGCTGGTCATCGAGGGCCTGGTAGTGCAGCTGCCGGAGACGCGGGTTTCTCCCGCCGGTATACCGATCAGTCGTTTCAACATCGAGCATCAGTCGGTGTGTGCGGAGGCCGGTATGTCGCGCGAGGTGCGTTTCAAGCTCGGTATTGTGGCATCCGGTAAGGACTTGCAGTCGGTCGTCGGGATGTTGAGTACCGACAGTCCGGTACGGGTGCAGGGTTTTATGGCCCGCGCCGGTTACCGCAGTGATGAAAACCGCCTGCTGCTGCACGCACAGTCGATACAAATTTTGAACGATGCAGATCGTTAATACGAGGTAATGAACATGTCGCGTTTTTTCCGTCGCCGGAAGTTTTGCCGCTTCACCGCTGAGAATGTCAAAGAGATCGATTACAAGGATCTCGCGACCCTGAAAAATTACGTTACGGAAACGGGCAAGATCGTGCCCAGCCGTATCACCGGTACCAAGGCACGCTATCAGCGTCAGTTGTCAACGGCCATCAAGCGTGCGCGATATCTGGCGCTGCTGCCGTACAGCGATTCGCACTGAACCTGCTTTAGCGCTGCAGGAGTCTAGTGCTGCTGTGGTGCGCCGGTCGCGGCTATGAATCAGGGACTGGCTGGGAATCAAGGGCTGGCGGGTTTTGTGATGAGCGCGCGCTGGCGCGCAGTACTCATAACCGTCGTCAGCGCGGCCGCTGCGTTGCTGTTGCCCCCATTGGCCTATGTGGGCGCGGCGGTTGTGGGTCTGGTGACGCTGCGACTCGGCGCCATCGAAGGCTTCGGGGTACTGGCGGCCAGTGCACTGCTGCTCATAGTACTGGGCATTGCGCAGGGGGGAATGGCCTTGCCACTGGCCAGCAGCGCATTGGTGCTCTGGCTGCCGGTGTGGCTGCTGGCGCTGCTGTTACGGCAGACACGCGCGCTGGTCCTGGTATTACAGGCCAGTGCCCTGCTCGGTGCTGTGTTGGTCGTCCTGGGCTATCTGTGGTTGGGTGATCCGGCTGCGTGGTGGGCGCCGCGACTTGAGGAACTCCTCGGGCCGCTGTTCACCGCTCGGGATCTGGATGCCACTGAGTATATTCCGGAACTGGCGCGTTGGATGACGGCCATGACCGCCGCGGCGCTGGTGCTGGGAATTTTGATCAGTCTGCTCTGGGCGCGAGCCTGGCAGGCGCGGTTATACAACCCGGGTGGTTTTGGCGCGGAGTTTCGCGCGTTGCGCCTGGGGCAGAAGTTCGCCTTGGCGAGTCTGGCCATTGTCGCTGTTGCGCAGTTGCCGATGGCAGGGTTGGCCGCGGTCGCAGCTGATATTGTCTTCACCCTGGTGGTGGTTTATCTGCTGCAGGGTTTGGCCTTGGCACATGCGGCGGTGCATATCACCAAGGCGCGGCGCATTTGGTTGGTTTTGTTGTACGGGTTATTGCTGTTTGCAGCACCGCAGCTGGTTATGCTGCTGGCGCTATTGGGGTGGTTGGATGCCTGGATTGATGTGCGTGCCCGTTTGGGTGGGCGCGGTGATGCAGGATGAATCATTGGATTGTACGAGTGTCTGGTGACGAGGTAACGAGTCATGCAAGTAATACTGTTAGAGAAAGTTGAGAATCTGGGAAATCTGGGCGACCAGGTGAAAGTGCGTGCCGGTTATGGTCGTAACTTCCTCATCCCGCAGGGCAAGGCAACCGCCGCGACGGTAGCCAATATCGCGCATTTCGAACAGCGTCGCGCGGAACTGGAGAAGGCTGCTGCGGAAGCACTGGCCGCTGCAGAAAAGCGCAAGGCCGGCTTAGACGGTCTGAGTGTCAGCATTGCCGCCAAGGCCGGTGATGAAGGCAAACTGTTCGGCTCCATCGGTACCGGTGACATTGCCAGCGCCGTGAGCGCGGCTGGCCAGACAATCGAGCGCCATGAAGTGCGCTTGCCGGAAGGTCCGATACGGGCGACGGGTGAATTTGAAATCGACCTGCACCTGCACACGGATGTCAATGCGACAATCAAACTGATTATCGTCGCGGAATAAGCACTTCCGGGTACTTGCCCGAAACAGTCTCACAGCGTGGCGGGAGATAGGCTTGTCGTTTCCCGCCACGCTTGTGTATTCTGCCCGCATAACGATTAGTACTATTCCATCATCTCTTTGGAGTTCCGATGCCTGAGTCCGTCCTGACCACCGAAGTGCTCGGTGGCAGCGCCGAGTCGCTCAAGGTTCCGCCGCATTCAATCCCGGCGGAACAGTCGGTGCTTGGCGGTCTCATGCTGGACAACCAGGCCTGGGATCAAATCGCTGATCGGGTATCGGAAGATGATTTTTATCGACGCGATCATCGGCTGATCTTCCGCGCCATCGCCGGTCTTGCCGAGGCCAATCAACCGTTTGATGTCGTCACGTTGTCCGAGCAATTGGAGCGGACCCGCGAACTCAATGACGCCGGTGGCCTGGCCTATCTCGGCGCCATCGCCAAGGACACGCCGAGCGCCGCCAACATCCGCGCCTATGCGGACATTGTGCGCGAGCAGTCGGTGTTGCGACAGATGGTGCGGGTCGGTACCGATATCGCCAATGCGGCTTTTTTCCCCGATGGGCGCGAGTCGCGCGAACTGCTGGATTTCGCCGAATCGCAGGTGTTCGAAATCGCCGAGCGTGGCAGCCGTGGCAAACGCGGGTTTGTGCGTATCAAAGACCTGCTGACGCAGGCCGTCGACCGTATCGATCATCTGTTTCAACTCGACAATCCCATTACCGGTGTGCCGACCGGCTTCAACGACTTCGACGAAATGACCGCTGGCCTGCAGCCATCCGATCTGGTCATCGTCGCCGGTCGTCCGTCCATGGGTAAAACCACCTTTGCCATGAACATCGCCGAGAACGCCGCCATCAAATACAAGGTGCCGGTGGCGGTGTTCAGTATGGAAATGCCCGGGGAACAGCTGGCCATGCGTCTGATGTCGTCGCTGGGGCGTATCGATCAACACAAGGTACGCACCGGTAAGCTCGATGACGACGATTGGCCGCGGTTGACCTCGGCGGTCAGTATTCTCGCCGAGGCGCCGTTGTTCATCGACGACACGCCGGCCTTGTCACCGACCGATCTGCGCGCGCGTGCGCGCCGCCTCAAGCGCGAACACAACCTCGGCATGATCATTATCGATTACTTGCAGCTCATGCAGGTGCCGGGCTCACGTGAGAACCGCGCCACGGAGATTTCCGAAATCTCTCGCTCGCTGAAAGCCTTGGCCAAAGAGCTGAAAGTTCCGGTGGTCGCGTTGTCGCAGTTGAATCGCTCGTTGGAGCAACGGCCCAATAAGCGTCCGGTGATGTCGGATTTGCGTGAATCCGGTGCTATCGAGCAGGACGCGGATATGATCGTGTTTATCTACCGTGATGAGGTTTACGACAAAGACAGCCCCGATAAGGGTTCCGCTGAGATCATTGTCGGCAAGCAGCGTAACGGTCCTATTGGTATGCGCCGACTGACCTTTCTGGGTCAGTACACCCGCTTCGAAAACTTTGTCTCCAATGGTTACGATGGGGGCGACTACGAATGAGTCGTCCGCTCCGCGCGCGTATCGATCTCGATGCGCTGCGGCACAATCTCGGCTGTGTGCGTGCCGCTGCGCCGCAGAGTCGTGTGATGGCGGTCGTCAAGGCCAATGGCTACGGTCATGGGCTGGTGCGTGTCGCACAGGCGTTGCGCGAGGCGGAAGGTTTTGGCGTGGCCTGTCTGGAAGAGGCTGTCCGCCTGCGCGAGACGGGTATCCAACATCCGATCACCTTGCTGGAAGGATTCTTCGATCGTGATGAGTTGGCCGCGGTCAGCCATTATCGCACGATCCCTGTATTGCATACGGAACGCCAGATACGCCAGCTTGAGTCCACTGGAATGCCACAGCCGATTGATGTCTGGTTGAAGGTCGACACCGGCATGCATCGGCTGGGTTTCGCGCCTGACACTGTTCCAGCCATGTATCAGCGTCTGCAGGCCTGCGCCAACGTTAATGGCATCGGTCTGTTTTCGCATCTCGGTTATGCCGATGATCGTCGCAGTGCGCAGACGCAACGTCAATGCGATCGTTTCAAGTCGGTGTTCGAAGACTTTTCCGGCGTGCGTTCGCTGGCCAATTCCGGTGGTCTTCTGGGTTGGCCGGAAACTCAGTTTGATTGGATACGGCCGGGTCTGATGCTGTATGGCATTTCGCCGTTCTCCGGTGATACCGGGCCGGATCATGGGTTACGTCCCGTGATGACATTGGAATCAAAGCTGATTGCCGTGAATCATTTCGAGCGTGGTGCGGCTGTCGGTTACGGTGGCGC
This sequence comes from Gammaproteobacteria bacterium, assembly GCA_018819175.1. Taxonomy (GTDB): domain Bacteria; phylum Pseudomonadota; class Gammaproteobacteria; order Thiohalobacterales; family Thiohalobacteraceae; genus JAHJQQ01. The sequence goes on along the minus strand of JAHJQQ010000037.1, from coordinate 12,116 downwards.
CTGGGTGTGCCCCGAGGATATGCCCGTGGGCGTGGTCGCTGCCGGTTATGGCGATGGCTATCCACGGCATGCGCCTACCGGTACGCCCATGTTGGTGAATGGGCGGCGTACCACGCTGATTGGACGTGTGTCGATGGATATGCTCTGTGTTGATTTGCGTGAACAGCCGCAGGCATGCATCGGTGATTCGGTTGTTTTATGGGGGCAGGATCTGCCGGCGGAAGAGATCGCGCGCTGTGCCGGCACCATACCCTATGAGCTGGTGTGCGCCATCGCATCGCGTGTCCCGGTCGAGGTTATTGAGGCTGCATCGGCCGCTGTGGTTACCTGATATCCACAGGTGTCGATTTTCCTGACGCCGTTTTTCCGCAACATCTTTGCAACTTCTTACTGTCCTGTCTTCCATCCAATCAACGACTTTCGATGCACTGTTCGCGCGATAAATCATTTCTTTGTATCCGTATTCTTTACGTTTGATGTTTGTCTGTGTCACAGATGTGGATGCGATATACAGTATTCCGCTCGTCATGAACTGCGCGTAGACTCTTCCTACCCCTCGATTCAGGTGTTGTTTAAGCGTTTTTATTTTTACGCATAGTTAACGATGCATTCGAGGTTGGAAAGGAGGTATGTCATGAAAATGCAAACCTTGTCGCTGGAAGATTGTCTTTGGTTGGTGGCGCTTCTGCTTGGGCTGTTGCTTACCGGTTTGGTTATTTGATTAAAGACGTCGTCTTACGTCCAGCAATTTTCTTCAATGGCGCGAACGTTATTTTCTATCGCGCGCAATTAGCATCTGCTTCATTCAATCGTTTGCCGATGACCATGCGGCTTCCAGGCCGGCGCGATGACGTTCGGCATATCCGAACGATTCAATAAACGCGCGGGAGCAAGCGCGAATTCCCCGAAGCGGCGATTGATGGCATCCATGACGGCATTGACCTGGTCGTTGTGGTTGGGTGGTGCCTCGAACAGTTGCAATTGCCCGCCGCATGGCTGCGGATCAAGTGCCGTGACCTGCACCTGATGCACGCCCTCGCCGGACCAGTGTTCCGCCAGCATGCGTCGACACAGCTGCATCAATGGTGCAGCATCGTTACCGGGATAAAGCGTGCGATAGCTGTCGCCAAGCCAGCCGAAATCGGCGCGCAGGCCAATGAAATACTGCTGCGCGACCATGTCATGCCGACGCAGCCGTGTGCCGATTTTGTAACTCATGTGTTCCAGATAGGTAAGCATCACCTCGCGCGAACGCGTGTTCGGCGGCATCACCTTGCCATGGCCCATGCTTTTTGGCGGAGCGATACGGGTCTCCACAGGCAGAGGGTCAAGACCCTGTGCCATCAGCCAGATGCGCCGTCCCAGATTGCCGAAACGACGTGCCAGTTCGCTGACCGGTAGTTGCGCCATGTCGCCGCAGGTGTAGACATGGCGTTCGGCAAGATAGCGACCGATGCCACTGCCGATGCCACAGAGTTCGGTCAGTGGGACATCGCGCAGGCGTTGTACGGTTTCCCAGGGTGGAATCACGGTGAGGCCATCGGGCTTGTGCAGCTTGGCGGCATATTTGGCGGTGGTCTTGTCGCCGGCAACACCCACTGAACAGGGCAGGTCGCAGGCGGCCCACACCCGATCCTTGGTGCGTTGTGCGATCTGTTCAGGTGTTCCCAACAAGCGCTGGCACCGGGTGATATCAAGAAAGGCCTCGTCGACGGAGAACACCTCGACGTCCGGCGTGATGTCGATCAATGCTTCCATAATGTCAGTGGAGATGCGCGCATAGCGTTGCGGTCGCGCCGGTATCTGTACGAAATCGGGACACAATCGCAGGGCATCTTTCACACGCATGCCGGTCTTGACGCCGCAGGCGCGCGCCTCATATGACGACGTGATAATGCAGGTGCCGGTGGCGCCGTTGGTGATGCCGATGGGGCGGTCGCGCAGCTCGGGCCGATCACGTTGTTCCACCGAAGCGAAAAACGCATTCATGTCGACCAGAATAATGGCGCGTGGCCAGAGGAGTGGGGCTGTAGACATCTTGAACCTGCTACGATATCTGAAATGGGCGGGGTTGCTGGGGAGCCGAAAAATCTTTATTCGAACCGCAAAGGCGCAGAGGCGCAGAGGCGCAGAGAATGATTTATGGAAACTCTGAACAATCCGTCATTCCGGCGCAGGCCGGAATCCAGTGCCTTGAATTACATGGATTCCGGCCTGCGCCGGAATGACGAATAGACCATAGGCCTGCAAATAATGTATGTCTGCAATTCAACCTAGAAAAACATGTTTAACATCAGAGGTGCCAAGTAGATGCTCTGATAAAGCTGTTTGGATTTTTCATTAATCATTCTCTGCGCCTCTGCGCCTTTGCGGTTCAAAAAATATTTTCTGTTAATTTCTCAGCGATAGCTGCGCAATTGCCCGACCACCACGCCCTGCAGTCGTATCCGGTCGGCGGGGTACACCATGGTCGGGATGGCCGGGTTTGCGGCGATCAGTTCGATCATGCCGTCCTTGCGACGCTTCATACGTTTGAGCGTCGCTTCCTGATCGTCGATCAAGGCCACGACGATGTCGCCATCGCTGGCCGTGTCGCGCTGTTCCACCACCACGGTGTCGCCGTCGAGAATGCCGGCGCCGATCATGGAGTCACCGAACACACGTAGGGCATAACGGTTGGGGCCCAACAAAAATTCCGCGAGATTGAGGCTGTGTTCATCCGTGATTGCTTCGATCGGCCGACCGGCGGCGATGCGTCCCAGCAATGGCAGACTGAACGCCTCGGTTGCGACTTTGTCGGTGAGGGAGATGCCGTGATGGCGGCCCGGATCGACCTGCAGATGACCGGCCTCGGCCAGGGCCTGGACGTGGCGATGCACCACCGTTTTGGAGCGCAGCCCGAGACCGGCCGCGATCTGGCTCAGGCTGGGGGCGTGGCCGTGCTGGAGCAGATGCTGGCGAATGAACTGCAGGACCTTGTTTTGGCTGGGGGTCGGCATAATCGTTCTCATTTCGTTCCCTATTGGGGCTTATCATAGAGAACGAAGTGAGAACGTACAAGGGGATTTTACGCTGATCGGTGTTTGCTAGGGCGCATTAGGCCGCAGGCCGTCATGCGCCGCATGTTTTGCAGCGGGGAGATGCGATGGGTTATCCAGCAAACATAAACATCCGGCGCAATACGCTTCGCTATTGCGCCCTACAAGCAGGCCGACTTGTTTCTAGATCGACCCTTCGGAGAAGTCGTAGTTCAGGCCTTCGGCCGGTTCGGCCAGGAAGTAGCCCTGGATGTAATGGACGCCGTGCTGGAACAGCACAGTGAGGCTGCTGGCGTCTTCGACGAATTCGGCAATGCAGACCTTGTTCATGGAACGCGCCATGTCGACAATGGATTTCACCACCGCTTGATTATCACTGTCGCTCATCAGATTGTGGATGAACTTGCCGTCTATTTTCAGGTAATCGACCGGTAGGTGTTTGAGCAACTGGAACGAATTCGGGCTGCTGCCAAAGTGTTCGATGGACGTTTTGCAATGCAGGCTGCTGATGGCGGTCACGAATGCCTTGACGCTCTTCAGATACTGGCTGGCATCGGCCTCGGCGATTTCCAACACGATAGCGTCGCTGGCCAGACGCGCATCCTTGAGCTGCTGATTGATCCATAGCGGCAGTTCATGATCTTCCAACGTTGTGCCCGAGAGTTTGATGAAGAACACCGTGTTGGCTCCACCGCGACGGCGTTCGGCCAGCACAGTAATCGCTTTGCTGAGCACCCAGCGATCGATGTCGGCGATCTGTCCGGTCTGTACCGCGACCGGCAGGAACTGGCCGGGACGGATATCCTCGCCTTCACTGTCACGCATGCGCAGCAGTACTTCGTATTTCTCGTCCGTTTCGCCTTGCAGACTGACGATAGGCTGATAGACCAGATGGAAACGGTCCTCGGATAGCGCCTCTTGAATGAGGTGATTCCATTGCTGCTCGCGTTCGCGCCCGATCTGTTCATCGGCGACCGGGTTATGCAGATGCACACGGTTGCCGCCCGAGGAGCGCGCCACTTCGCAGGCGAGATCGGCGCGGGACAGCAGTTCATGCGCATCCGGCGCGCTTTCCGTGATCAGACTGATGCCGATACTGACCGTGATGGTAAGGGTGCGGCCTTCAACATCAATGATGTGTTCTTCGATAGTGCGGCGGAGCTGATCGGCAAGCGCCTGAGCCTCGGTCGCATCTTTGCCTTTGAGCAACACGGTGAAAGAGTTGTCGCCGAAGCGGGCCGGCATGCCGAGATCCGAGATTTTATCCTTGATCAAATGGGCTATGTCTCTGACGACCAGATCGCTGGCACCCAAGCCGACGGATTCCTTTACGGATTTGAAATTATCCAGCAGGATATAGAGCAGACTGCCATTGCCGGAACCGGCGCGCGCATTGCTGACGGCGAGTTCGAGTTCTTCCATGAAATACTGGCGATTGAACAGGCCGGTAAGGACATCCTGTTTGCTCAGGTATTTCAGCTTCTGTTGCAGTTCTTTGTCACCGACCAATTGGTCGCGAATAATGATCTGGGTACAGGGCTCACCATCGATGGAGGCCTGGGTGAATTCCATTTTGGCGTTGAAGTTGCCTTTGGCACTGGTGCATTTCACATCCAGCTGGTCAGGACCATTCGGTTCCTTGCCGTAGGTACGCAGGAATTCCTTGAACGTGGCGTGATCGTCGCTGGCCACCATGTCCATGATCGGAGCGCCTTCGATTTCGTCCAGATCCTGGAAGCCAAACATCTCCAGATAGGAACTGTTGGCGTAGATATGCATGCCATCGTGCACATAGGCAATGGCGTCGCGCGAGCTGTCGAGCAAGGTGCGGCAGCGGCGTTCACTTTCTTTGTGGCCGGTACGGTAGAAATGCAGATCGCGCTGCATGTCCAGGTTGCGTTGTTCGCGGGAAACCACCAGTTGCATATGTTCCGGTTGGTCGAAGGACACCAGGTCGATGGCGCCGGCGCGCAGCGCCTCGATGACCTGGGGTTCATTGGCTTCGTGACCAATGGCGATTACAGGGATATTCATACTGCGGGCGGACAGCACAGCATTGAGCTGTTCCAAGCCCAGGGCGTCCAGGCCGAGCGAACAGATAACAATATCGGGACGCTGCTGGTCCAGTGCCTGGTCCAGAGCCTCTTGATTATCGACATACATGAAACGCACAGCCTGGCCGGCGTTGCGCAAGACGTTGGCGATGGCTTCCGCGTCGTTTTGAGTCTCTTCAATGATGATGAGACGCAGAATTTGTTGCTCCTTACTCACTGCTTCCTCCGCATTCCCGCTGGTTCCCTGAGGTGTCTGTCGTCTACGTTGGATGGTCCCTGGATGTATCGGCGTGCGAGGGTGAATCTGAACTCGGATTCCCGAGCAGTCCGGGGCGTTTGTACAGGAATTCGCAACTGTTTTCCAGGTCCGGGAATCCTGTTAGCATCAACTCAGAGCATTAAACGAGGGTGGGTCTGGTCGGTATCAGACGCCTAAATGGAAATTCGGCCCGTGTGAGCGGGTCGCAGCAACCCGGAGTAGGTTATGCAAGAGGTCATTGTCAGGGCGGAAGCTCCCGAAGACGTCAAGGCGATCGATGTCGTGAACCTCAGCGCGTTCCAAGGCGAAGCCGAGGCGCGGCTGGTCAGTGCCATTCGTAAATCAGCCGATTTCATTCCGGATCTGTCACTGGTTGCGGAGCTTAATGGCCGTATTGTCGGGCATCTGCTGTTATCCAAGGTCAAACTGCAGAGCACGGCGGACAGCCGGCCGGTATTGGCGCTGGGGCCCATGTCGGTGGTGCCATCGCAATCACATCGCGGCATAGGTTCGGTGCTGATCCAGGCGGCGATCAGTCGGGCGCGGGATATGCGCTATACGGCGATTGTGGTGGCGGGGCAGCCGGAGTACTACGAGCGCTTTGATTTCAAACCGGCCTCGACCTGGAAGCTGAGTTCGAATCTGCGTTTACCCGCTGATGGGCTGACGGCCATGGAACTGGTGCCGGGTACTCTCAAAGAGGGTGGTCAGGTGATGTATCCGGCGCCGTTTGCCGAAATCTTCTAGAGGGCCTGGCCCGCGCACACTGCGCGGGCCAGGTGCACTTAAAGTTGATTCCACAAATCCGAGAAATTCTCTCCTGCGGTTTGCGTGCCGGTGGATTGCGCATCGCTTGACTGACTATCCAGGGGTCGGAACTGGAATTGGGCGAAGGTACCGGTGTTCTCCACCAGTTTGGTCAGTTCGACCCGCGCCTCTTTACCATGGCTGTTGACCATGATGATGTCGCCGACGTGGTAGGGCAATGCCATTGTCAACAGGGTGGCGGGCTGGCCGATCGTCTTGATCGCCGGTAACAGCAGACTGCGCATGTAGTCACTGCCACTATTGAGTTTGTGGATCTTGGTGCCGACAGCAACGGCACCGGGCGAGAGCATTTCCACACCGAGTTCCAGTCCCAGTTCGTTACTCTGTTTCATCCAACGTACCACGCCGAGACTCAGATGAAAGCTGTCGGGGTCGCTGTTCTCACGTAATCCCAACAGTTCGCCGACCTGGGCCTGGGAGCTTTCGCTGCTGTCCCACAGCAGCCGATAGCCGCCGGCACTCACATTGACCATTTTCCAGAGATGGGTCTGATAATTCGGTCCCAGCCTGGATTTTTCCACGGGTTTGGTTTTGGATGCGTTGCCGGTATCGCGTGCGAAGTCGATGTACTGATGAGCGAAGGCGGCGGGATGGGTATCGCGTAGTGCTTGCGCACCGCCCAATTCCCAAAGATCGGGCATCTGGCCCTGCTGGTCGGCGGTTTCGCTGGCTTCGAACTGGGCCGCGCGGTTGAACGTCGGGGCGGCACCATTCTCATTGCCTTCAAAGGCAACTTCACCGCTGACGAAATAATGGGACGCACTCAGACCCATGGCGACCACGGCTGTGGAGTGTTTTTGGGCACGCGAGAAACGCCGCTTGGGCATAACGCCCCAGGCCAGCATCAGCCGGCGCAGCACATGTTCGTTAATGGCCTGCAGCTTGGATTTTTCATTGCGCTGGCGAGCCGCTGCTTCGCGCATGACGTCGGCTAAACGCGAAGCATTCAGCAAGCGACAGACCCCCTGGTTGTCTTGGGTCTCACGCAGTACCAGATAAGTTGGCGGATCATCTGAATCGAGATTGACCATGAACTGGCCGTTCGGATTGCGCGTCTCGGCGAGCTTATTGAGTGTGGCGTACTGCGCCCAGTCGCATAACCAAGTATAGACCTGTTCGACCTCGCCCTGACGCAGACGATACGGACAGGCCAGGGCCAGCAACAAGATGCGCTTGTAGGCGTTTTCGATAGACCCTTCACAGTCATTGCCGACGTGGGTGTCATTGACAGTCGTCTGGGCAAAGCCCTTGGTTTCGGCGTGCTGGTAGAGTTGGTGTACCTGCCGCCAGACATCGGCGGGATAGGGTGCATAGACCTGATAAGCACGCAGCAGGGTCTGACCCAGATAGGTGAGCGCCCGATAGGTGGCGATCAAGGATGGTTTGTTGTCGCGTAGCAATCCGCGCTTGTCGGTGCTGTCATCAAGCACAATGCTGTAGCCCAACGCCATTTGGGTCATGAGTGCCTGGGACAACTGGATTATCTGACGGGCCTTGTCGCTGAGCGGAAAGGGCTTGCCGACAAAATGGGTTTTCATGGCCGCGCAGACGTGGCTTATGGGTTTGCAAAATAACTCGAGCATGCGGAAGCGCTGTTCGGCCGGGAAATCCAGTCCATTGGTCTCTACCAGGGCGCCGAACAGTCTGCGACTGCTCTCACCAATATTGGCCAGAGGCAGGTTGGCGACCCATGCCTCAACCTGTGCCGGCCGGGTATCAAAGGAATGTTGAGTCGGTGCTTTGCGTGTTGCTGTGCGCTGGTCCATGGCGTGCCTATCCGTTGATGTCAGGGATTCTCCCCAGGGTTTCGGCCGCAGTGGCCAATCCTATAGACTGGCCGTATGGATTCGGTTGGAGGATGGTGGAGGGGACAGGCGGCTTGTTGCTGACGCAGGTGCTGGTGCGGTTACAGTGGGCTCTTTCCAGGCTCGCCGGCCTGTTCCCGGACCAGTCGCGGAACCAGGTAGCCAGGCAGCCGGGCGCGCATTGCCGTCATCAATTCCTGGGCCTCGTCATCGGTCACCTCGAAATGCGCGGCGCCCTGTACATGGTCCAACTGATGCAGGTAATAGGGCAGTGCCCCAGCATCGAACAGGGTTTCCGACAGGGTGCAGAGGCCGTCTGCCGTATCATTGATATGCTTCAGCAGCACAGATTGATTGAGCAAGGGTATGCCGGCGGCCACGATCGTGCGCAGCGCGGCTTGCACGGTCGCATCAATCTCCTGGGCATGGTTGGCGTGAATCACCAGAACCGGCCTGAGGCGGTTGCCGGTCAGCCAGCCGAGCAACTCCGGTGTGACGCGCTCAGGCAAGACCACAGGTAGCCGGCTGTGAATGCGCAGACGTTGCAGATGCGGGATTGTTGCCAGGTCGGTAACCATGGCGGTCAGCCGCTGATCGCTGAGCGACAGCGGATCACCACCACTGAGAATGACTTCGTGGATGCTGCTGTCCTGGCGGATATAGGCCAGCGCCTGCTCCCAATGGCCACCGGACGGATTTGCCTCGGCATAGGGATAATGACGGCGGAAGCAGTAACGGCAATGGATACCGCAGGCACCGGTCAAGGTGAGCAGGACGCGCCCCTGGTATTTGTGCAACAGCCCCGGAGCGGCCATGGCGGCGGCCTCGCCGAGTGGATCGGTCATAAAGCCCGCGCTGGCTTGGCATTCCGCCGCGACCGGCAGGACCTGCAGCAGCAGTGGGTCGTAGCGGTCGCCCGGACGCATACGCGTGATAAAGCCGCGCGGCACACGCATCCGGAATAGCTGCGCGGCCGATTCTGATTCCGGCTCGTCAGGCAACCCCAGCAGGCTGAGCAGCTCGGATGGACGAGTGACGGCCTCGGACAATGCACGGCGCCACGCGGGTGCATGTTCTACATCCCGGGTTAGCGGTATGATGGGCGCCGTTTTGTTCATCTCAGGGACCTTGTGGTTGACCGGGTGGCGGGCAGGGCGGCACGCGGTGCAGTTTACACGTGAGTAAACGCACAGAGCGAGTTCGCTGTTAATGCTCGGGTGACGCGGTGTTCAGCAGGTCCGGAATCTTTCAAGCAGCAAAGTCGGAATCAGTCGATGGCAACCTACAGTACTAATGATTTCAGAGGCGGTCTCAAGGTGATGTTGGACGGTGATCCGTGCGCGATCATCGAAAATGAATTTGTGAAGCCGGGCAAAGGCCAAGCCTTCAACCGCGTCAGGCTGCGCAATCTCAAAACCGGTCGCGTGATCGAGCGCACCTTCAAATCCGGCGATTCGCTGGAAGGTGCCGATGTGGTCGACACGGATATGCAGTATCTCTATAACGACGGCGAGTTCTGGCATTTCATGGTGCCGGACACCTTTGAGCAGTTTGCAGCGGATGCCACTGCCGTGGGCGATAGCGCCAAATGGCTAAAGGAACAGGATGTATGTGTCATGACCCTGTACAACGGTGTGCCGCTGGCAGTGACTCCGCCCAATCATGTCATCCTGGCGGTGACCGAAACCGATCCGGGCGTGCGTGGTGATACCTCCGGCGGCGGTGGCAAGCCGGCGACACTGGAAACCGGTGCGGTGGTGCGCGTGCCCTTGTTCGTCAACATCGGCGATCTGCTCAAGGTTGATACCCGTAGCGGCGAGTACGTCTCACGCGCCAAGGAATAAGCGCTCGGCTGCAGGCGCGGTCGACCCCCGCATTCAGGTAGCAGGCGGTAGTTTATGGATACCAACTGGCAACCCACCGCGTCGCTAGAGGTGCTCCGCCTGCGTGCCCGATTAATGGCACGTGTGCGTCGATTTTTTGCGGCGCGTGCGGTCCTGGAGGTCGAAACCCCGGCACTCTCGACCGCTGCCACACCGGCGCCACATCTGGAAAGTTTCAGCGTCGTCTATCACGGCCCGGCTTCTGGCCGGCTGCATCTGCATACCTCGCCGGAATTTCCCATGAAGCGCCTGCTCGCCGCGGGCAGCGGCAGCATCTATCAACTGTGTCGGGTATTCCGCGATGGTGAGGCCGGCGCGCGCCACAATCCGGAATTCACCCTGCTGGAATGGTATCGGGTCGGTTTCAGTCTCGCGGAGCTGATCGCCGAGGTGGAGATGCTGCTGCGCGCAGTGCTCACCGGTGTCCGCGCACTGCCCCTGGCCGAGCATTACGCCTATCAGGCACTCTTTCAGCGCTATGCCCATCTGGATGGCTTGACCGCGACCAGCGCGGAACTGCGCGATTGTCTGCTGCAACAGGGTTATCAGCCGCCCACAGGGATGACGGATGCCGACATCGACGTCTGGCGAGATCTGGTGCTCACGCACATTATCGAACCTCAGCTCAGTGGTCTGGTGTTTGTCACCGAGTATCCGGCCAGTCAGGCCGCGCTTGCCCGCATTTCCCCCGATAACGCCGCAGTCGCCGAACGTTTCGAGTGCTATCTGGACGGCATGGAGCTGGCCAACGGCTTTCATGAACTCTCCGATGCAGAGGAGCAGCGGCGCCGTTTCGAGCGGGAAAACGTGGCGCGGTCAGCGCTCGGGCGACCGATAATGCCACTGGATGAAGCCCTGCTCGCAGCATTGGCAGCGGGCCTGCCGGACTGTTGTGGTGTGGCATTGGGATTCGATCGGCTGCTGATGCGCGCAGCCGATGCAAAACATATAAAAGACATCTTGGCATTTGGCATCGACCGTGCATAATTCCCCGTCAGTCGAATCTGGAGTGATGCATGCGCGTGTTGGACAAATTGATTGGTCTGATGTTGGCGGGGATGTTATCCCTTGCGTCTGCGACTATTCCGACGGTTTGCGCGGAAACGACGGCATCGGCCGCGCCGCGCACGTCGCCGGCGTTACCGTCCAAACTGCTCGAGCCGAGTTATCAGCGCCGTCTGCAGCTCAAGTCCGTCTCCGCTCTGGTTATCGACGAACTGACCGGTACCCCCCTGTATACCAGCCACGCGAATAAAACCGCGCCTATTGCCTCGCTGACCAAACTGATGACCGCGATGGTGGTGCTGGATGCGAAGCAGTCTCTGGCTGAAAAGATTACGATTTCGCGTGCGGACTTTGATCGGCTGCGGGGTACGCATTCACGGCTGCGCGAGGGCGTGACCCTCAGTCGCGAGCAGATGCTGAAACTGGCGCTGATGTCCTCCGAGAACCGGGCCGCGGCCAGCCTGGCGCGGACCTATCCGGGTGGCAAGGCGGCTTGTATTGCGGCGATGAACCGCAAGGCCAAGGCCTTGGGACTACGGCATACACGCTTCGCGGATGGCACCGGGTTGGATGGCGATAATGTATCCACGGCGGATGATCTGGCTAAACTGGTGCGTGCCGCGCATGGCTATAAACTCATCAAAAAATTCAGCACCACAGCGTCGCAGAGTTTGCGTGTTGCCCACAGTTCCGCGCCGCTGGAATATAAAAACACCAACATCCTGGTGCGCAAATCGGTCTGGGATATCGGTCTGAGCAAGACCGGCTATCTCAGTGAGGCGGGGCGTTGTCTGGTGATGCAGGCGCGCATCACGGGTCGCCCGATGATTATTGTTCTGCTCAATGCGCAGGGAAAATATTCCGGTGTGGGCGATGCCAATCGCATCCGTAAATGGATTGAGGATGCCGGGCGCAAGCAGGGCTGAGACTCTGTACCTTGGCCACACCGATTCAGATCGGCGATTTTCCCTCTTGAATGACGCCAATATGGCGAGCATTGATATTTTTCCAGCAGCTAATCTGATCCTCGGCTGAATCCGCCGTACCTTATACGTATCTCACGCCGTATGTACCGTCCGATGCCGAGCTGTTTCCATTAGTAACTAGAACCTATCTCAAAATCGATCGCGACCGCTCATGCGGCGTTGCAGGTCATGTTCCGGTACTCATTTACACCGTGTAAACTGCGTTCCTCACATGCCCCGCGCCTTGCCTGAACGCCCGGGATCAATTTTGAGATAGGT
>JAHJQQ010000036.1 GCA_018819175.1 Gammaproteobacteria bacterium | reverse complement strand
TGTTGAAAAACGCGATCAGGGGATGCAGTGCAAGGCGGGAACGGGCGAAAAAGCGGAGTTTACACGGAGTAAATGAGCATTTTGAGGCCGTTTCCAACGTAGCGGTGCGCCCCTCAGCGCGTTTTTCAACAGCCTGTTAATCGTAGACAGTCCTTTCCACTCAACCTACGCCTCTCACGCGCACCAACTTCTCCAACACGTGCGCATCCAGCATGGTCTTATGCGGGAATCGTCCGCTGTAACCGGCCGCATCCTGCTGCAATTCGTAGCACGTAGTGCCGCCCAGATCGACCAGCAATACCGGCAAACCCGCGCGCGTGAATGCATCACTGTGTTTGATGAAGAAGGTCTGGCAGGTCATACCGACGATGCCGGTCGAGCCGTCCTCGCGCAGTTGCGTGAGCAGGCCATCGAGTTCCGCATAGCGTTTCAGCTCGCGGATGTTCAACGCCTGGGATGCGGCGGTACGACAGGCCCCGCCAACCTCGCAGCCGGTACAGTCGCGGCATTCATCAAGTGACTTATCCCGGCATTCCAACGGCCGCGCGCAATAGGGCAACAGCAGGGTATCGGCCTGCTGCATAAGGCTTACGACATTGGCCGCCTGGCTTGGCGCATTGACCACGGTCAGCCGATTGCTCTGTTCCATGCTGAGACCGAAATCGCGCTGCTGCTCGGCGCGGTCCCAGACACGTGTCAGCACGGCAAGCAGATCGTCCTGCGTAAAGCCGACGAGATGCGCATGCGCGGATGCACATAGCCGTTGCAGTTTGGCAGCCAGTTCGTCCCGACGCACACCCGCCAGCCCCTGTGCGAGGCGCGCGAACAGATCCAAGGGCTGCACCTGCACGGCACCACCGATCTCCAGCCAGTTCGGCACACCTCTTAACGCATCCCAGCGCAGCCGCGCGCGCAACAGACCGGCGGGTGAAGTCCATAGCGCTTCGGCCAATTCACTCATGGTTTCAGCCAGGGCTCGCCAGTCAGTGGTTGCGGTGGAGATTTCAATGGGCTGATTCAATCCTGCCGGCCAGAGTTCATCCGCGGAGGTTTCGCGCAGCTGGGCATAGACGGTTTTGGTGGATGACTCGGCACGCAGATTGAACTGAGCGGCAAAGGATTCGGTCAGCGCCTTGCGAAGGCGCGCCGGTGTCGGGGCACGACTGCATACCTGGTCCAGTGCGGTAAGACGCTCAGCGGCCGCGCGCGGGCCCTGGCTGTTCGCCGCGGGCTCGGACGGCAGTCGCAGCGCAGCCTGCATGCGCGTGATATCCGCTGTCATCAGTAGTGTCGCCTGCAACAGGAATGAGCCGCGATCACGACTGGCATAGAGGCTGGCCAGTTTTCGTCCGGCGACCTCGATATCGTTAGGCGCCTTGAACACGGCCGCGATACCCAGGCCACGCAAGGCCGCGACCACGGCCTCGCAGCCGCGCTGAATCACGCCGGCCTCGCCGAGTTCGGCCAGGCGTTCGCTCCATTTGAGGATCAGACTGAAACCAAGCTGCTGCGGATCGACATACAGCGTGCCACCGCCGGTCAGGCGCCGCACCACGTCGATGCCTTTGCGATGGCAGTAATGCAGGCGCAATTCGCGCTCCGGCCATTGGTGCAGGCCGATCCAGGCGCTGGGAGTGCTGCGGTAAAAACGGAGCAGGTTATCGCGCTCGCCCTGGGCATGCGCGACCAACCAGCGCCGATCCATGGCGATATTCAGTTCGGCACGGTTAAGACCTGTATCCACGACTCGAAATGGCGTGCGCCGCATACAACCTCCGCGCTGCTCGCTGGCAGGACAATAGCTGCTCCATAAGTATGTACTTATGGTATTCCTGTCAGTCCCGCCGCGACTTGATACACATCAACGCCATTGGCCCTCCGGGCCTTTTAGCCTGGCATACCGGCGCAACAGCCCGAGGAGAGGCGCATGGAGGATTTCCGCAGCTTTACCCTGACGCTGACGCCGGGTCGCCTGATCGATTTTTATCGACAACTCCGCCAGCGGGCACGCGACCCGGCCCAGGCCCTGCAACAACTCACTGCACTGCAAGCCCTCATCGGGATTGGCGACGATAACCGGGATCAGCCGGCCTGCCGGCAGGCACGCCAGGATCTGGAAGAACAGCTGGAACAGGTACGCGAGGAACTGTTGATATGGCATGCGCAAAGGCTGATTGCTGCCCTGCAGAATCAGGACAGCGCGGCCATTGTCCGATGTTTTCACGCGCTCTCGCGCAGCGGCTTCAGTGCGTGCGTCAATCGCAGTTGGCAACACCTGGCACCGGCAGCGCGCGACTGCTGCATTCTCTGGGTGGATAACTGGTGTCGCGCTGCGCAACAGCGGGCAACCGCCGCCGGCCGCTATCCGGATGCGCCGGATTTTCGCGCCGCCGACGTGGATCTGGAAACCTATCTCGCGTTAACGGATTTGAGCAGCATTTTGAGCAATGGAGCCGCCGATTGAACTGTGGAACCTCTGAATTAATTACTTTACCGTCAGTCGCCGGAATGACGTAAATCTGTAGGAGCGGGCCTGCCTATGAGAAAAGGCTTCGCGGTTATTCGCGGGCAAGCCCGCCCTACAAAACACTACTCAAGGCAGGCAACCATTTTCCAGAGGCCCACGCGCGTAATAAACTGCGTTGATAGACAAACCAGCTCGCGCTCGCTTGCATTCCAAAACTTTTTATCGCAGGCTCTTGTCACGGCAGCTTTCCGTACACACCAGGGCCACTACACCGTGATGACACGAATCATTGTTTCTCTGTTTACCCTGCTCTGCAGCGTCATGGTCCATGCCGCACAGCCCGCGCTGACCACGGCCAACCTGACGGCCCTTGACCGTGTCACCCTCGAAGCCGCGCTCAAAGGCAATGTTGCGCAACTCGAACCTTATCTGGCACCGCGTTTCCAGGCCTCCATCCAGATCCCTACCGAACATGGCCGCCATCAGACGCTGATCTTCACGCGCGAGGAATTTCTGCTGTATGCCTGGCAGGCACGCGCGGCTGCGGAAAACTACCGGGCCCGAGCCAAGCCCGGAAATTATCTGATCGCAGCGGATGGAAATTCCGCCGTCGGTACCCGCGTGGTCGATGAAAGTCTGGTCTGGAACGGGCAGCCGCTGAGTTACACCTCTGAGCGCAAAACGACCTATCGTCCTTACAACGGCAAAACCCTGATCACCCAACTTGAAGTACGCATCCTCGATTGGAGCCAGACAACAGCAGCCAGATAGGAAACGGCTATGTTCACCAAAACCACACTCGCACTACTCAGCGGGGCGCTGCTCAGTCCCTGCATCCTGGCCGAAACCAACACGCAAGATAGCCTAGACCCACGCCAGCTGGTCGAGATGCCCGCCCCCGCGCAGCAACTGATGCGTCAGGACATGCTTAGCCACTTGGCGGCATTGAACAGTATCATCGCCGCTCTTGGCAGTGGTGACCTGAACCTCGCAGCCGACACTGCCGAACAGCAAATGGGCCGCGCCTCCATGGGTAAGCACCGCGCCAGCGGCATGGGTCCGGGCCGGTTCATGCCGCTGGAAATGCGTAATCTAGGTTGGGGGATGCACGATGCTGCCGACGCCTTTGCGGTAGAGGCCCGCAAAGGAAACGCGCAGTCCGCCTATGCCGCACTGCAGAATGTCACCAGCAGCTGCGTTGCCTGCCATGCGGTATATCGGACCCGCTAATACGCGTTAAGGAACCTCTGATTAATTCGCTGAAGCGGCATCTGCTGCATTGCAGCCGGAAGATAGGGATATCAGCTCACCGTCCCGGCAAAATAGGCCAACGCGACACAACCCAGCAGGATTGTTACGCCATAGCCGATGGCAGCATTCATGCGCCTGCGCACCCGCTCCACCCGCAAATTCAACGCACTCATATCGCTACGCATGAGCTCTGTGGTGGCCTTGCGCGCGGCTTGACGCGCGGGACGTTGTGCCGACTGCTCTACTTCACTACGCACAAT
Organism: Gammaproteobacteria bacterium; assembly: GCA_018819175.1. Classification (GTDB taxonomy): domain Bacteria; phylum Pseudomonadota; class Gammaproteobacteria; order Thiohalobacterales; family Thiohalobacteraceae; genus JAHJQQ01. The sequence goes on along the minus strand of JAHJQQ010000036.1, from coordinate 3,580 downwards.
ACTGGCAATATTCGACCGTTGCAGAGGGCCCAGCGCGCCGTTATTAATCTTCTCAACCACAGCGTGCTGCGACAGCGTGATGCGTTGATCGAGACGATTTTCCAGAAGATCCAGCAGGCGTGGTATACGTTGTTCCAGGATTTGTCCTTGGAAGCGCATATGCTCTGCACGCACTTCTTTCAGCGCATCACGCCAGACCGCATTCTGCGCTTCCAACTGCTCGGCAATCTGATTCTCCAGCGCTTCACCCAGCCATTGATCGACCGCCAACCGCACTTCAGACTTCATGGTGCTGGTCAATTCATTGCGCAGTGTTTCCAGATTTTGCGTCGCGCCGATCACATCTCCGATCACAATTTCTTCAATAGCTGTTTTATCGGCAACTGGGACCTGCGTTATCGAGGCTGACACTTCAGGCCCATCTTCAATCCCGCTTTCAGTCTCCTGATCCAGTACCGTATCGCCGCTACGTATCAGGCGCGCCACATCGGGTGGCGTATGCAGATCCGCATTTGCACCCTGGCCTTCCAATTTTTCCAAGAGTTCATTCACATCTTCCGGCGTAAAGGGTTTGCTGAGCACGCCGATCACGCCACTATGAAGTGGCGGCGCTGCAGATTCCGCATAGTCACGCGCGGTATACATAATGATGGGTATCGCCTGCGTACTGGGATCCGCCGCCAGTTGATCGATGGCTTCGTGACCTTCCATGTCGGGCATCATTTCATCCATGAACACGACATCAGGACGATGCTCGCGTAAATAGCTCAAGGCCTGTTGCGCCGAATCCGCCTGATCAACGCGGATATCTCGCCGTTCAAGCAGTCTTTGCAGGATATAGCGCGCGGAACGCGAATCGTCGACGACGAGTGCAGTACGAATGCCCATTGAAGTCCCCTCACCCCGGTTACCAGCCTGGCCCGGTTTTGTCGTTGTTATTGATTATTTTCTTCCTTGGGATACTTATTAGGCCATGCCGCTGAAAAAGTCCAGTGCAGGTGACTGATTAGCCTGTCAGAAAATGACGGATCGCTGAAAACGCAGGATGATATCGTGCAGGGAGGGGTAGGAATTTCCGGCGCTTACATACGGCTGTTGCGCAGGAGCGGCTGAGGCCGCTCCTGCGACGCTCATTCGCCGGCGACCGTCATACGCTCGAGCAATACCGAGCCGCTGCGGATATTGCCGCGGCGTTCGACATCATTGCCGATAGCGACGATGGACTTGAACATATCCTTGAGGTTCCCGGCAATGGTGATCTCTTCCACCGGGTATTGAATAACGCCCTTCTCCACCCAGAAACCGGCAGCGCCGCGCGAGTAATCACCCGTCACCATATTCACACCCTGTCCCATGAGCTCGGTCACCAGCAGGCCGGTATCCATCTCACGCAACAAGCCGGCGAAATCCAGCGCACCGGAATCAATACTCAGATTATGCACGCCACCCGCATTGCCGGTGGTCTGCATACCGAGCTTGCGCGCGGAATAACTGTCCAGCACATAGCCCTGCAACACACCGTCGGTTATCAAGTCACGTTCGCGGGTCGCAACACCTTCGCTATCGAAGGCGGCGCTGCCCAGCGCGCCGCGCAGATGCGGCTGCTCATGAATATGCACGAATTCCGGAAACACCTGCTTGCCGAGATGATCCAGCAGAAAACTGGATTTACGATACAGACTGCTGCCGCGAATGGCACTGGTGAAACTGCGGAACAATCCCGTGGCAATCTCGGCCGCGAAAATCACCGGCACCTGGCGGGTTCCGAGTTTGCGCCCGTTGAGGCGGCGCAAGGTACGTTCGGCGGCAACCCGGCCAATCGACTCGGCATCTTCCAGATCCTGATGGCGACGCGCGACGCTGTACCAGTAATCCCGCTGCATCTGATCGTCTTTGCCCGCGATGACTGAGCAACTGATGCTGTGGCGCGTGCTCGGATAGCCACCGACAAAGCCGTGGCTGTTGCCGTAGACGCGCAAGCCCTGATGACTGGACAGTGTCGCACCTTCGGTATTGCTGATGCGCGCATCAGTCTCGCGTGCCGCGGCCTCGCAACGCTGCGCGATCACGATGGCACGCTCGGCATCGATATCCCAGGGATGGCAGAGATCGAGATCCGGCACATCACGCGCCATGAGCGCCGCATCGGCCAGGCCGGCACAGGCATCTTCACTGGTATAACGCGCGATATCGCAAGCGGCCCGCACCGTTTCGCGCACGGCATGCGGCGCGAAGTCGGAGGTGCTCGCGGAGCCCTTGCGCTGACCGAAATAAACTGTGATACCGACACCGCGGTCACGGTGATATTCCAGCGTTTCGATTTCACCCAGGCGCACTGTCACCGACAGGCCGGCCTCAAGGCTCACACCCGCCTCTGCGGCGCTCGCACCCAGTCGGCCGGCCTCGGCCAGTACCTGCTGCACCAGCGCTTCCAGTTCCGCCGGCTCGGGCAGCTTGGCACCACGCGCTTCCACTACTTGGCTTGTCATCCACAACCTCGTTTATTCCTGAAAACGTTTACCACGAAGGAAACTCAATCAATGTTAAAAGAAAAGTCCCCTCCCCCTTTGATGGGGGAGGGTCAGGGAGAGGGTGATTCATTTCCATACTGCCCCTCTCCCTAACCCTCTCCCGCGAGGGGAGAGGGGACATACTGTTTCACATCGATCGAGGTTTCCTTCGTGCCCTTTGTGTCCTTGGTGGTTACAATAAACACTTATATCTTTCCGGCCACCGCCATGAATCAAGACGACTTCGATATTGACGCCGATGAAGGTCCCAGCCGCTCGCAACTCAAACGCGAAGCGGAGGCATTGCAGGATCTCGGTCTTGCACTGGTCCAGTTGCCGCCGAACAAATACAAAACAGTCGAGCTGCCCGACAACCTGCGCGAGGCAATCGATCTGGCCCGCCGCATCAAAGCGCATGGCGGCAAACGCCGGCAGATGCAATTCATCGGCAAACTGATGCGCAACCTCGATGCCGAACCCATCCGCGCGCAACTGGAGGCCTTTCAACAGCAAGACCGCCGCGCGGCGCAGCAGTTTCACCAGCTCGAGCAATTACGTGACCAACTCATCGAGGTGGGCGACACGGCGCTCGGCGACGTTCTCGAACGCTACCCACACGCCGATCGTCAACACCTGCGCCAACTCATCCGCCAGGCGCAACTCGAACGCGACAAGTCCAAACCACCGGCCGCCGCGCGCAGCCTGTTCAAATACCTGCGCGAACTGAATGAAACCAGCGATTGAGTTGCCTCACGCTTCTGAACTAAGGAACCTCTGATTAATCCGTTTAATCGTCATTGCGAGCAAAGCGAAGCAATATCCCTCTACGATAGATCAATAACTTGGAGATTGCCGCGTCGCTACGCTCCTCGCAATGACGGATTAATCAGAGGTTCCCTAAACATATAAAACAATAACCGAGAGCCGCCAAGACGCAGAGTTCGCCAAGATGTTTGAACCGCCAAGGCGCCAAGAACGCCAAGATTAATCGAAGTAAAAAACCAGAAAGAACTCGCATTCAAACGGTCACATACAACAGGGCGACTCACCCGGCCCACACAACAGCTTTG
>JAHJQQ010000035.1 GCA_018819175.1 Gammaproteobacteria bacterium | reverse complement strand
TGCTCGATTTAAGAACTTCGCCACCCTCTCCCCAACCCTCTCCCGCCCCGGCGGGAGAGGGGGTTATCCCCTCTCCCCGCTTGCGGGGAGAGGGTTAGGGAGAGGGGCGTTTGTGTCATCCCAATTGGTAATGATCAATAGGTACTAGGTTCTAGGTAAACCCTAGTTCCTAGAACCTAGTCCCTAGCACCTATTTCTTACCCACCTGCAATACCGCCAAGAAGGCAGACTGTGGGATTTCGACCTTACCAAACTGCTTCATGCGTTTCTTGCCTTCTTTCTGTTTTTCCAGCAGCTTGCGCTTGCGGGACACATCGCCGCCGTAGCATTTGGCGGTCACGTTCTTGCGCAGCGCCTTGACCGTTGTGCGGGCGATGATGTGCGCGCCGATGGTGGCCTGAATCGCCACATCGTACATCTGCCTGGGAATAAGCTCCTTCATCTTCTCGGCGACCTCGCGGCCGCGATATTCAGACTGGTCACGATGCACGATAATCGCCAGCGCATCGACCCGTTCGCCGTTGATCATGATGTCCAGCTTTACCAGCGGTGCCGCCTGGAAACGCAGGAAATGATATTCGAACGAGGCATAACCGCGGCTGACCGACTTCAGCCGGTCGAAGAAATCCAGCACCACTTCGGCCAGCGGCATTTCGAAACTCACCGACACCTGATTACCCAGGAATTGCAGATTCTTCTGCACGCCGCGCTTCTCGATACAGAGCGTGATCACTGAGCCGAGGTGATCCTGCGGTACCAGGATATTGGCAAGAATGATCGGTTCGCGGATTTCATCGATGTAATTGACCGGCGGCAGGCTCGACGGATTATCGATATCGAGTACTTCACCCTTGGTGTTCAACACCTGATACACCACCGTCGGCGCGGTGGTGATGAGATCCATGTCGTATTCGCGTTCCAGGCGTTCCTGCACGATTTCCATATGCAGCATGCCGAGGAATCCGCAGCGGAAACCGAAGCCCAGGGCGGAAGAGGTCTCCGGCTCGAAATGCAGCGAGGCATCATTCAAGCGCAGTTTCTGCAATGCCTCGCGCAGGTCTTCGTATTGATCGGAAATCACCGGGAACAGGCCGGCAAATACGCGCGGCTGCACCTTCTGAAATCCTGGTAGCGGAGCGGTCGCCGGCTTGTCCACCAGCGTCAAGGTATCACCGACCGGCGCACCATCGATTTCCTTGATGCCGGCGATCACATAACCGACATCACCGGCCTCCAGTAACGGCATATCCAGACGTTTGGGCGTGAAGATGCCGACATTATCCACCTGATACGCACGCCCCGAGGACATCACCTGCATCTTCTGGCCGCGTTTGAGCGTGCCCTGCATGACCCGCACCAGCGAAATCACGCCGACATAGTTGTCGAACCAGGAATCGATAATCAGCGCTTGCAACGGCGCATCGCGATCACCCTGCGGCGGAGGCACACGCTTGACCAAGGCCTCCAGGACATCAATCACGCCAATGCCGGTCTTGGCGCTGGCGCGCACGGCGTCTTCGGCCTCGATGCCGATAATCTCTTCAATTTCGGTGATGACTTTTTCGGGATCGGCGGACGGCAGGTCGACCTTGTTCAACACCGGCACCACTTCCAGGCCCTGCTCTATCGCGGTGTAGCAGTTGGCGACGCTCTGCGCCTCGACACCTTGGGCGGCATCGACAATCAGCAGTGCGCCTTCGCAGGCGGCGAGTGAACGCGAGACTTCGTAGGAAAAATCGACATGACCGGGCGTATCAATGAAATTGAAGCGGTACACCTGACCATCGCGCGCCTGATAATCCAGCGACACGCTTTGCGCCTTGATGGTGATGCCGCGCTCGCGCTCCAGATCCATGGAGTCGAGTACCTGGGCCTCCATCTCGCGCTCGGTCAGACCGCCACAGGTCTGAATGAAACGATCCGCCATGGTCGATTTGCCATGATCAATATGGGCGATGATGGAAAAATTGCGGATGTGACGCATCTCAGTCACAGCACAGCCCTCTGGACGGGTGCATCCATTTCTATACGACCTTTGAAATACGGCATGGCTACCTGCATGTGAATCCGAATACCTGCGCGACAGTCGTCGCCGCATGCCGGACTGGGAGGTGCGGGAAAAACCGGTGGGCGCAGGGGTGTAAGCACCAAAGTCGCGGATTATACACGGGGGAGATGGGCCTGGATATTACGCAAAGTCTGTGGGCAGATAAGACCGCAAGGCTTGGGGATCAAGGAAATAGCGGCAAATCTCGGTTTCCTGATCATGGGCCAGCAACAGCGGCACCTTGTCGTTATAGCGCATCACCCAGTCCGGGTTGGCATCGACGTTACGGGTCTGCAGCTCAAAACCCAACAGCAGCTGCTGACGCTGCAGCTCCTGTTCGAAATCTTCGCACAGGTGGCAACCGTGGCGGGTATAGAGGATTAGGGACATGGGCGGGATTCGAGATTCGGAAAAATAGGGGCACTTAACTTAAGTCCAATGTAGGTCGGGTTAGCGTTTTTCGCGTAACCCGACAGGCATTGCGAAGCAACCCAACGCCTTTGTAAAGGTGTGCCTAATGGCACGCTTGGCGGGTTACGGCGCAAACAACGCGCCTATCCCGCCCTACATCGGATATGGATAGGCTTAATTAAGTGCCATTCGTCTCTGACTCCTAATTATTAATGCTGTTCTGGTGCGGTTCGCTGCGCTCACCACACCCTACGTCAGAAGGGAGGTTGGCAGGATTAAGCGTACTCAATCTTACCAACCCCCCTTCTCACGTCTCACGTCTCACGTCTCACGTCTCACCGACCCCTGATTACTCCGGAATCTTGATCGCCAGGAAGGTCGGGCCACCGCTACGCTGCACCAGCACCGGGACTGCCGCGCCGGCGGGGGCCTTGTCGACCAGCTCACCGAACTGCTTGTCGTTCTTCACCCGGACACCATTGAACATGACAATCACGTCGCCCTTACGGATACCGGCCTTGGAGGCAGCGCCGCTGTCCAACTCGCTGACCATTACTCCACCTTCCTTGAGTTCCAGCTGTTCGCGCAGATCTTGCGGAATGTCACTGATGCCAAGACCCAGACGGCTGTTGGTGGTGGATTTCGGGCCACCCTCACCCACGGCAGCCTGCTTGTCTTCATCCTTGAGCTCGCCCAAGGTCAGACTCAATGTCTGTGACTTGCCGTTACGCAGCACCTTGACATCGACCGGCTTACCGACCGGCGTGCTGCCGACAATCGGCGGTAGATTGGCGGAATTGACCACTTCTCGACCGTTGAACTCCATAATCACGTCACCGACCTGAATACCGCCCTTGGCGCCGGGGCTATCCGGCAACACCTTGGATACCAGCGCGCCCATCGGCTTTTTCATGCCGAAGGATTCCGCCAGTTCACGGGTCACATCCTGAATCAGCACGCCCAACCAACCGCGGGTAACATGCCCCTTGGTCTTGAGCTGGTCGGCCACATCCATGGCGACCTCGATCGGGATTGCAAACGACAGGCCCATGTAGCCGCCGGTGCGGCTGAAGATCTGCGAGTTGATACCCACCACTTCGCCATCCATGTTGAACAGCGGACCACCCGAGTTACCGGGATTGATGGCCACATCGGTCTGGATGAAGGGCACATAATTTTCGCGCGGCAGGGCGCGGCCCTTGGCGCTGACGATGCCCGAGGTCGCGGTGCGGTCGAAACCGAACGGCGAACCGATCGCCAACACCCATTCGCCGACTTTGAGCTGCTCGGCCTTGCCCAGATGCGCGACCGGTAGATTCTCGGCATCGACCTTCAGCAGCGCGACATCGCTGCGTTCATCGGTACCCACCACCGAGGCAACCAGTTCGCGGCGATCAAACAGGCGCACGATGATTTCCTCGGCATCCTTGACGACATGATTGTTGGTCAGGATGTAACCATCGGCACTGATGATGAACCCGGAACCAAGCGATTTGGCGTCGAATTCCTCGGGCATGCCTTCAGCACCGGGACCACCTTCACCGAAGAAATGTTTGAACAGATCATTGAAGGGGCTGTCCTCCGGCAGATTGGGCATTTCCATCCCAGGTGGCAAACCACCCATCTGCTGCTTTGCCTTTTGAGTGGTACTGATGTTCACCACCACCGGGCTGTAGTTCTCCACCAGTTCACTGAAATCCGGCAACGACCGTGCCTGCACCTGCGTGGTTAACAGCAGCCCCATCATCAGAGCCATCCAGAACCCGCCCTGCGGACGGTCAAACATGCGTTTCATGACATCTCCCAATGTAGCCAATCTCTGTGTCTCAATAAAAATTCTGCATAGCTTGCCGGCACGTGAACACGATACACCGGACAATTATCCCGCCAGCCGTCGCAGCACCACCGGCTGATAACGACTGTCGTTACTGATACGCCGGGTGAACCCTTTAAGCCAGGCCAGACCGGCCAGCAGACCGACGCCGCCCAAGACCAGCGCCAGGCCTTCACCTTCCAATGACCATTGCCGCCCCAACAGGCTGCCGATAATGCTGCCTGCGAGTAATGTCAGCAAGGGTACCGCATACACGGCCAATGATCCGCGCACCAGCGCGGACTCTTCAACACCCACAACCACCTGATCGCCGACCTGAGCACCGCTGTGATTCAGCGCCCGCACGCGCGTGCGCTTCTGTCCCAGCACCTTGGCCAAGGTCGCGGTGCCGCAGCCTTTATTGGCCGCGCAGCCGCCACAGGTTGATTGGCGCTGGGTCTCGACCCAGGCAAACTCCCCTTCAGTGGCAACCACCTGTGCGGATTCTTCGATCATGCTATAAACCGCATTTGCCACGGAATCACACGGAAAAACCCGGACCAGATCATCAGCTTCTCGCCGGGACCGCCATCATCCGCAAGGGGGTGAATAGTCGCTCCGGGAATACGCTGTGTTTCAGTGTCTTCCGTGTGTTTCCGTGGCTGGAATGATTTTTTTGGGATCATAGGTACATCCTAACAGAGTCACTCAAGGCCGATGCTGCATGGATTGTTCAATGCGCTCCACGGTACGCCGGGGCACCTCGCCTACCACAGTCATTTGATACTCGCCGCGGCGTACCGCCAAGGCATGTACCGCCCCCATGCTGGATAAGCCCGAGGGCGCCTGCTTGTCCGGCTGATGCGATTCGATATACACCGAAACCGTCGCCAGGCCATCGCTGAAAACCAAATGCTCGACCTCGCCAGCCGCCGCGTGCATCGCGTGACGGTTGTGGTGCGTCAACATGAATCCGGTCGGCAAACCGCTGACTACCCAGTCGCTGCGCGGCTTGTCGGTGTCCGCAGTGGCCGTCTTGCTGTCGGCATGATCGACGACAGTGTAGTCCTTGCCCTGCAATGCCGGTGCCAGGTCGTCTTCAGGCAGTGCATCCAGTATCTGCATATCGGTAAACATCATCTGCTCAACCGGTCGGCCTTCAGCATCGGTCAAGTCGGACCTGAGCAACAGACTGGTGGCCTTGTCCAACCAGAGGCGATAACCATAGCGATAGGCGTCCCGTGGCTTGATCACCACAATCCGCGCGGGCAAGCCGGATACCCGGTCCTCTCCCGCCACGAGAAATTCGTAGGTATTGGTCAGGGCGTCGAGGTCGTGCGGCAGCGCGGCGGGGAAAGGTTTGCGCGGGATGCTCTTATCGACCATCACCGATTTACTCTTGGGCAGGATGCAGGTCACCCGTTCGTTGTCGCGGATCACCTCGCGCGCCTCGCCGGTCAGGGCGATCATACGTTCCTGTTCGTTGCCCTCCGCGGCGCGATGCAGAATCTGAATCGCCTCCAAGCGGCCATTGTGCAGATACACAAAGGTGCCACGGTAATTCAGACCCTGGGAGGCCTCCGACATCTGCCGCAACCAATCGCGAGCGTCTTCTGCGACATTGGGGGCTGCATCGGCGCCGGCACTGGCGTTGCCGACCAGCAACGCCGCCAGAAGCATCGACACAGCATGCATGCGCTTATTCCTGGTCATAACCTACGACACGGACATACGGCAGCATGCCTGGCATACCGCCGCTGGCGGCGTATTCACTGTGATTGACCAGATACTCGTTCAATTGATTGCTGACCTGCGGGTGCTGTGTGCCACCTTCGGTATTCCAGCGCGTGCCTTCCACGCGGGTATAGGCCTCCGGGCCCGGCATGACCTGTGATTTGGCGGCGATCTGCACGGCGCCCGGCTCCGGCGCACGCGCCTGTTGGACGGCCAATACCGCGAACACCGCGACCGAAGCGGCCACGGCAAGTCCAGCCACAGGTTTCAACACGCGCTGTAATGCGGATGTTGCCGAACCATGATGCACAGGTGCCGCGTCGAGTTCTTGCATAACCCGATCCGCCAGACCGAGATCGATGTGCGGCGGCAAGGATTTACGCAGACTGTCACCAATCAATTGGTAGCGGTCCCAATGCGCCCGCAGCGCCGGATCACGTGCCATGCGTTCCAGCAGCAAAGACTGCTCGGCAGCCGGCAGTTCTCCATCGAAAAAGGCCGAAATCTGTTCTTTGATCTGCTCGCTCATACAGGTTACCTCGTACTCAATCCAACAACGGCGCCAGCCGGGTTTCAATGGCCGCGCGGGCCCTGAATATCCGCGACCGGACTGTGCCTATCGGACAATCCATAGCCGCCGCGATTTCTTCATAACTCAAGCCTTCCAACTCACGCAGGGTAATGGCGGTGCGCAACTCTTCCGGCAAGGCCTCGATGGCGGCGGTGATGGTGCTTTCAATCTCATCGCGTAACGCCAGTCGCTCAGGTGTCGCGTATTCCTTCAGACCCGTGTCACCGCTGTATTGTTCCGCATCCTGTGCATCGATATCGTCGGTCGGCGGACGCCGGTTCTGTGCGACCAGATAATTTTTGGCGGTATTGATGGCGATACGATACAGCCATGTGTAGAACGCACTATCCCCACGGAATGACGGCAGCGCCCGGTAAGCCTTGATAAAGGCCTCCTGAGCAACATCCTGCGCCTCGACAGGATCATGCAGATAACGCGTCACCAGATGCACAATCTTGTTTTGATATTTCCGGACCAGAAGATCAAAGGCGCGCTTATCACCCTGCTGCACGCGCTCGACCAGATCCTGATCGGAACTCTGTTCATTCATCCGCTTCCCCAAGCGTGTTATTGGATTTCCCGCCCCGGTGCATGGACAACCGCAGCATCAAACAGTTCGCCAGTCTGCCAGCTTTAGGGTAACTTATGGAAAATCAAGGGCACCTGATCAACCTGGGCGCCCATATCGAAGCCAACCTTAGCGGTAATCCCAGACCCCCACAAGCCATGACACCAACAACGAAAATGGATGTATTAGTCATAGGCAGTGGGGCTGCCGGCCTACGCCTGGCCCTGGAACTGGCCGATCATTGCCGGGTTGCGGTGCTGGCCAAGGGACCGATCACCGAGGGCAGCAGCCTGTATGCCCAGGGCGGCATCTCCGCGGTACTGGATCCGGACGACAGTATCGAATCGCATGTTCAGGACACCCTCGATGCCGGCGCCGGCCTGTGCCATGCCGATGCCGTGCGCTTCACCGTTGAGCGCGGGCCGGATGCGGTGCGTTGGCTGATCGACCATGGCGTGCCCTTCACCCGCGAGGCCGATCTGAATGGCGGCCATTTCCATCTGACCCGCGAAGGCGGCCACAGCCATCGCCGCGTGATCCATGCCGCCGATGCCACCGGCGCCGCCGTCGAAACCTCACTGGTCGGTTGCGCCCGCGCCCATCCCAATATCACGCTGTATGAACGTCACATCGCTATCGATCTGATCACCACCGCCAAGCTCGGCCTGACTGGTGCTAATCGTTGTGTTGGCGCCTATGTACTCGATCGTGAGCAGGGCAATGTCGAGGTGCTCAGTGCACGCTTTGTCGTGCTCGCCACCGGCGGCGCCAGCAAGGTGTATCTCTACACCAGCAACCCGGACACCGCGAGCGGCGATGGCATCGCCATGGCCTGGCGCGCCGGCTGCCGTATCGCCAACATGGAATTCAACCAATTCCATCCGACCTGTTTGTATCATCCCCACGCAAAATCCTTTTTGATCACCGAGGCGGTACGCGGTGAAGGCGGCCTGCTCAAACTGCGCGACGGCGAGCGCTTCATGCACAAGTTCGACCCGCGCGCCGAACTCGCGCCACGCGATATCGTGGCGCGCGCCATCGATCATGAAATGAAGCGCCTGGGTGCCGAATGCGTGTATCTGGATATCAGCCACAAACCGGCCGCCTTCATCAAGGAACATTTCCCGACTGTGTATGCGCGCTGTCTGGAATTCGGTTACGACATGACCACCCAGCCCATACCCGTCGTGCCGGCCGCGCATTACACCTGTGGTGGCGTAATGACCGACCTGCGCGGCCACACCGATATCCCCGGACTCTATGCCATTGGTGAAACGGCACACACCGGCCTGCACGGGGCCAACCGCATGGCCAGCAATTCGTTATTGGAATGTCTGGTGTTCGCGCAATCCGCCGGCCAGGACATTATCGCCAAGCTGACCGAGGTCGCCGCACCACCGGCATTACCGGCCTGGGACGAATCGCGCGTCACCGATTCCGACGAGGAAGTCGTGGTCAGTCACAACTGGGATGAATTGCGTCGCTTCATGTGGGACTACGTCGGTATTGTGCGCAGCAACAAACGCCTGGAGCGCGCGCTACGCCGCGTGCATCTGCTGCAGCATGAGATTCACGAGTACTACAGCAATTTCCGCGTCACCAACGATCTGATCGAGCTGCGCAATCTGGTGCAGGTCGCGGAACTCATTATCCGCTCCGCGCAATTGCGCAAGGAAAGCCGCGGCCTGCATTTCACCCTCGACTATCCGGAGTGCAGCAGTTCTGAAGCTCCACAAGACAGCATACTCATACCGAACCAACCGGAACCATCGCGCAGCAGCGCGTGGGCCGGCAATCAGTAATTTCATTCTCACTCGTAGGGCGCACTAGACCGGAGGTCGTAATGCGCCGCATGTTGTGACAGCAGCGCCACCGCCTGAGAGATAAAAAACATTCGGCGCATTACGCTGCGCTAATGCGCCCTACGGTATTGTTGGAACTTACCCGGTCGTGAAGTCATCGTAACCGGCCGGTGCAACGGCATTACAGCTGACGCTGGCAACCTCCGCATCCGGCGGGCCATCCCACAACCAGTCGCACAAGGCCGCCACGGCGGCGGCATTGCCCTCGACATGCACTTCGACGCGGCCGCCGGAGATATTGTGCGCATAACCGAATACACCCAGCTCCATGGCCATGTTGCGGGTGGAAGCGCGGAAGAACACGCCCTGGACGCGACCGGTAACAATGCAGCGGCGGGCGGTGCTCATGGCAGCACCAGCGTCGCGGGCTGCCCGGCGCGCAGCGTTGCATCCATTGGCACAGTGAATTCCACCACCAGATTATAGAGCGCGGGTCGCTCAACGCTCTGCGGGGCGATGCCCACTTCGACAACCTGCGCATCGAACGATTGATCACCGATGCGCACCTGTGCCGAGTCACCCGCCTTCAACGTCGCGACTTGTGCCGCGTTCAATGACGCCTGCGCCGTCATCCTGCCGCGTTCGGCCAGGGTCACCAAGGGCATGGGCTCATGCGTATTGACCAGTGTCTGTCCCGGCACCACATGTGCCGCGAGCACCCAGGCACTGAACGGCGCCTTAGGACTGTGGTGATCGAGTACTATTTCGGCAGCGACCTGATGCGCCTGCGCGGCCTGATAGGCCGCATCGGCCGCTGCGTAACCGATCTCGGCAACTTGCAGCTCGCGCTCTGACAGCACGGTACGATCGAACAGCTCCTGGGCGCGATCCCATTCCCGCTGCGCCTCCTCACGCTCCAGATCAGCATGCTTCAGCTCACTACGTGCTTGCACAACTTGTGCACGGGCGACCCGCGCATCCAGTTGCAGCAACAGCTGCCCGGCCTCCACGGCCTGGCCCGGTCGCAGATTGAGTGTCTCCACCTGTCCGGTAAAGGGTACACTCACGGTGATCTGCCGGGCCCACCCCAGCTCTCCATTCACATCCGCTGCCACGGCAGTAACACTCACACAAGCCAGCAGCACGAAAACCTTCATTCTATGATTCACGGCGTGCCACCCTCCTGGTCAGTTGGTATCGAAGCAACTGTGAACAGCGGCTGCCCGCGTAGTGCGTTCAATCGCGCCCAGTTCAGCAGTAACCGATACTCCAGATCCGCTTGCTGCCGCCGCGCCTGCGACGAGACGATCATGGCATCGCCCAGATCGGTGCTGACTTCCATTTCGTAGAGTGCACGACTACGGTCCAGATACAGTTCGCGGTAATCCATGCGGGTCTGCGTTTCTTCACGGCCGGCACGCAATAGCTGGATCTCTTCCCATAGCGATTGCACCTCCTGGCGCAGCCTCAATTCCGCGCGCGCCAGTTCCGCCTCGCTACGCTGCAATTCGGCACGTGCCAGCGCCCGTTCGGCAGCGCCGCGGCCACCGGTATACAACGGCACTTCCAGTTGAAGGCCCACCGACCAAGGATCGGTGGAGCCCGTCTGACGCTCATATTCTATGGCTTCCGCACGACCCGTGATAACTGGACGGTGTAATGTGCGCGATGCCTGTAACCGTTCACGCGCCGCTTCCGTATGCGCACGCATGGCCTGTAGATAGGGATTATTTTGCAATACATCGGCGCTGAGTTCGACGAGTTCCGGCGGTTCGACAGCTATCAGCTTCAAATCCGGCTCCGCCAGTGTGCTCGACAACTGCCCGGGACGATACAGCGCCTCGGCAAGACGCACGCGTTGAATACGCTGTTGCACCTGCGCCTGATAACGTGCGGAACGCGCCTCTTGATAAAGCGTCTCCGCTTCCAAGCGTTCGATATCCGAGACCTGCCCCAGCTCCTGCCGATCACGTGCGCGATCCACACGCACATAGGCGATGGCCATGACTTCATCCTGGACACGGAAATCCAAATCGGCGCGCAGTACATCAAGGTAACATTCAAGGATATGGAGACGATGCTGTTGTTGAGCATCGGTGTACTGCAGTTGCTGACTGCTCAGTTGCGCGTCGGCCGCGGCGACATTGGCACGGGTATGGCCGAAATCATACAGCCGCTTGCTGAGATACAGACCGGCTCTGGAGTCGTTTTGTGACTGATCAAAAGCACGCTCGGCCGGTTCGATCCATTTGGCCTCGGCATTTATGCCGGCGTTGACACCATAGGCAGAAGCGGCCCGATCCCGCCGGGCGAGTGCAATCTCTGTTTCGGCTTCGGCCACCAGAAGATCCGGGTGCAGGCCATCGGCCAGCGACAAGGCAAAATCGAGTGTGAGCGGTTCCGGCAGGGGAGCGACGGCATCCTCAGCAGCGAGGCATGATCCTGTCGCAATAAGCCCGCATGCCAGCAACATCACCCCCAGTCGCACTGTCACAGACCCAGGTTCAACGCGTGGCCGTACGCTGTTCGCGCTTGAATTTGGCAAAGGGCATCTCTTTGTAAATACCGTCCACGACATACTGGCCCAACCACATGAACTCTTGCTGATCCGCAGTCGCTCCAGTGTAACGCGCGACCTGCTTGCCATCGAGATCAAAGAACAGGAGTACCGGAGTTGCGCGTACGCGGTGCTCGCGGAAGGCAAATTCCTTTTGCGTGGTCGCTTTGCCCTGAAAATCCGTAATGGGTATATCACCTTCGATATCGACCGTGAAGATGAGGAAATTCGCTTTGAAATAATCCTGCACCTTGGGCTGATTGAGGATGGTTTCCTTCATGCGATGACAGAACGGACATTCGTCCATTTCGAAAAACAGCAAGACGCCCTGCTTGCCCTGGTCACGTGCATTGGCGAGCTCCTCCTGGAAATCACCCAGGGTCTGGTCGAAGAAGTATTGACCCGGGTCACGCGGCACGTCGGCATTGGCCATGCCTGCCAGCAATACGCACAACAACAGCAGCCAGCGGCTCATTTTTTGGTCACCTCGGGATGCTCGTTACGCGACTGTTTGTTGGCCGCTCGTATGGATTGTTGTTTAGCAATATAGGTTTCTAATTGATCGACGGTAATGGTACCCATCTGCCGAGCCACCGGCTCACCTTCAGGCGAAATGATATAGCTGGTCGGCATGCCGCCCACGGCCAACCGTTCATGTGCCGGGCGTATATCACCGTTCATCAGCACCGGATAGGTGATGAAATATTGTTCAGAGAAGGCCTTGAGCTGGGCGGGCGGAATATTCTCGTAGTTGAGGCCGATCACGACCGCATCTTTATCTTCATGGCGGTCATGGAAGGCCACCAGATCCGGTATTTCTTCCAAACAGGGCGGACACCAGGTCGCCCAGTAGTTCAGCACCACCCATTTGCCGCGGAATTCGGACAGGCTGCGCTGTTTGCCATCGAGGTCCGGCAAACTGAAATCAATCGGCTCCGCGCGTGCCAGACCGCTGCACATCAACGCCGCGAGCATGAGTATTCTGAACATCACCACGACCATCTCCTCAAGGCGCTTGCGCGCCATCATTACCTTGCCATCGGCATGGGTTGCATGCAAGGGTATGCCCCGGCATGCACAATGCCTGTTTCACTGGTTACAATGACACAAGACGCGCCAGGGCGCGAAAAGGTTCCATTCATGACAGGACAATGCGCATGACCCGCATCCGGCAGGACGATCTGATCACCAGCATCGCCGATGCACTGCAGTTCATATCCATCTACCACCCACCGGATTTTATCCAGGCCATGCATCAGGCCTATGAACGCGAAGCATCACCGGCGGCGCGTGACGCTATCGCACAGATTCTGATCAATTCGCGCATGTGCGCGGAAGGCAAACGCCCGGTCTGTCAGGACACCGGCATCGTGGTGGTGTTCATCAAGATCGGCATGGACATCCAGTGGGATGCCGAACTGAGCCTGGAAGACATGATCAACGCAGGCGTGCGCCGCGCCTATCTCCATCCGGACAATCCGTTGCGCGCATCCATTGTCAGTGACCCGGATGGCGCAAGACGCAATACCGGTGACAACACACCCGCTGTGATCCACACCGAACTGGTTCCCGGCAACCGCGTGGACGTCACCGTCGCCGCCAAGGGCGGCGGCTCGGAGAACAAGGCGCGCTTTGCCATTCTCAATCCCAGCGACAGCATTGTGGACTGGGTACTGAAACAGGTGCCGACCATGGGCGCGGGCTGGTGCCCACCCGGCATTCTCGGTCTGGGCATCGGCGGCAGCGCCGAAAAGGCCATGTTGCTGGCAAAAGAATCGCTGATGGATCCGATCGACATCCAGGCCTTGCAGGCACGCGGGGCGAGCAATCGCGCCGAGGAACTGCGGCTGGAGTTGTATACCAAGGTCAATGCGCTGGGCATTGGTGCGCAGGGACTCGGCGGACTGACCACGGTATTGGACGTGAAGGTCAGGGACTACCCGACCCACGCGGCCTCCAAGCCGGTCGCGTTGATCCCCAATTGCGCCGCCACCCGGCATGCGCATTTTGTCCTGGATGGCTCCGGACCGGCTAGACTGGAACCACCGCCGCTCAGCGCCTGGCCTGAGATCACCTGGGATGCCGGCGCCACCTCGCGCCGCGTGCAGTTGGAAGGACTGACCAAGGCCGATATCGCCACCTGGCAACCCGGCGAGACATTATTACTGAACGGCCGCATCCTGACCGGACGGGACGCCGCCCATAAACGCATCGCTGAACTGCTCAGCCGCGGCGAGCCCCTCCCCGAAGGTCTGGATTTCCGGGGACGCTTCATCTATTACGTCGGCCCGGTCGACCCGGTCCGCGACGAGGTGGTCGGCCCGGCCGGCCCCACCACGGCCACCCGCATGGACAAATTCACCGATATGATGCTGGAGCAGACCGGCCTGCTGGGGATGATCGGCAAGGCCGAGCGCGGCCCGGCCGCCATTGCATCCATCCGCCGGCATGGCGCAGCCTATCTGATCGCGACCGGTGGCGCCGCCTATCTGGTGTCCAAAGCCATTCGGGCCGCACGGGTGGTGGCCTTTGCGGACATGGGCATGGAGGCGGTGTACGAATTCGAGGTGGTGGATATGCCGGTCACGGTGGCGGTGGATGCCCGTGGCCAGTCTGTGCATGAAACCGGGCCGGCAACCTGGCGCGAGCACATTGCCGCGATTCCGGTCGTTATTGCCTGACCAATCCCTAGAATTACTCTAAAATCCCCACTGGCTTGGCCGTCATATCGGTCGATCCGAAGAGAACAACATCCTAGAGGGTAATATCCTGTGCAGTTGAGCTTACCGGAACAACGGGCCATACCAGGCGTGGATACGCGTCCCGGACCCTTGCGGACTTGGCTCACCGGCCTGCCCTATGTCGATAGCGAAAATGCCGCCGAACTGATTATCGAGCGGCTCCGCGATATCAACGACCAACTGATTCCGTCCACCCACCGCCTGGAATTACTGGCCGCCTTCTGCCACAGCTATGAACGCCTGCACGATGTCTTACGGACATCGATTCGTCTGCAGGACGCCTTGACAGAACCCCGCGCGCTACATCTGTTGACGGACTTTACCGAGGCCATGAGCTTTGGTTACAAATATGCCTTACGCGACGCCATCAATGAACGCCAGCGCTGGAGTCGCATAAAACAATTATCGGAAGCAACCAACTATTCACAGTATTTCCTGGCGCTATTGCTGATCTGCCGTTATCAGACCTACCAACCGGTATCGGACAACAGTTGGAGAGAGATCGGTGATCTGGTCCGATTTGCCGAAGCCCAGCCCTTGACCGCAACACCCGACCCGGGCTTCCCCTGTTGCAGTGGCGATTTGCACGTCCTGAAATGCTACAAACAGCTGGCATTATTGCGCTTGGCCGACCCCTATCGTCAGCCGACTAACATGATTTGGGAAATCTACAGCTACCTGAGCGACAAAACCGGCATGATCAAGTTGCTCAACAGTTTCGACGACGCCACGCCCACCGGGGTCTATGGCCTGTCACTCGACCGTGAACCACACCAATCGTCACCGGCACCCGCCAGTGGCGTCGAACGCAACAGCTGGCGCTGGTTGGATGCCCGCGAATTGTTACAGACCGTGCAGCAGGATATGGAACGGATCAGCGCCGGCACACCGCCTCACCGCCTGGGTTTTTCGCAACGGGTAAGCAGTAACGACGGCACACAACTGCTGAGCCGACTCCTCAGCCAATGGGCGCACGCTCACGAGCGTAAATCGCCCCGATTCAGCAGCAACCTCGATGTCGATCTGACACTCGGGTTAGAGGCCGCCTACTATTTTCTGAATAATTGCACGGCCTTCAATCCCGCGCATTTCAGTTCACCCGATGACGATGACGACATCGACTACACACAGGCTCTGCGTATAAGAACCAACGACGTGCAGCGGGATTTTCGTTTGGTATCCTGTCCGACACGCAACCGTAGCAGCGGCGGCCTGGCACTGCATCTGGATGAGATTCACAACCTCATACTACGCGTCGGCCAACTTGTTCTCATCAGCCTTCCGGGCACAGGCACCACACGCGACTGGTTAGTCGGTGTAGTGCGTTGGCAGGTCAGCGGCAAACTGAAGCATGAAGAGCTTGGCGTACAATATGTCGCGCGCAACAGCGTTCCTGCCGTTGTCCGCCAGACATCCGGAGCGCATCAATTGTTTCGTCCCGCGCTCAAGAGCGACCTGGCCCTGGCCAATGGTCAACGCCTGCTGATATTAATCACGCCACGCGGCTTCTATAAAAACAAGGCCGTGCTGGAACTGCAGCTGAACGAGCAATTGCGACAGATACGCTGCGGGCATTTACTGGAAACCGGCCAGGGCTTCGAGCGCTTCAGCTACGAAATTCTGGATAGCACCGAGTGATCATCATTGAACCTAATAAACCGCATTTGCCACGGAATCACACGGAAAAACCCGGACCAGATCATAAGCTTCACGCCGGCAACGCCATCACCCACAAGGGGGGTGAATAGTCGCTCCAAGAATGTACCGTGTTTCAGAGTCTTCCGTGTGTTTCCGTGGCGGAAATGATTTTGTTAGGGAACCTCTGATTAATTTGATCAAGCGAGCAGATGCAAGGCGCAGACGGGCGACTCGAAGCGCAGCGGAGAGAACGGCATAGCCGGCCCGAAGGGCGAGGTGCGAAGCACCGAGTAAAAAACGGAGTTTACACGGCGTCTGCCGCTTCCCGGCCCCGTATTCTGAGCCCGGCTGCAACGCAGCAGATGCCGCTTCAGTGAATTAATCAGAGGTTCCTTAGGTTGGAACGTAAAAAGGGCCCCGATCGGGGCCCTTTTGGTTACATCTCAAACAACAGCTGACCTGATCAAGGCTTGCTGAGCATCTCATAAGCCTTCTTGCCTTCAGCAGCGCGGATCGCCGCCTCTGCGGAACTGACCAGCTCTTTTTGCGCTGCAGTCAGCTTACGCTTGGCCTGCAATGCCGCCAGCATGGGCTTGGCCTTCTCGATGTAATACTGATTCACCGCGTTGACGGCTTCGGCCTTGGCCTTCTTCGCACCCTTCAAAGCAGCAGCGTCATCACCCGCCTTCGCGGCCTCTTCCGCTTTCTTCAGGGTTTCTTCGGTATCGCGCCAGATCCAATCCAGATCATTTGCGGCTTTCACGGCAGCCTGTGCATCAGCCAAGGCTTGAGCGGTTGCTGCACTGGGCGCGGCAGGCGCAGGTGCTTCGGCGACCGGTTTAGTTTGGCTGGCGCAGCCCACGACACAACTGAGCACCACAGCCGACACGGAAAGAAATTTCACGGGGAGCGTAAATTTCATACCTTACATCTCCAATGTTGGTGGTTTATTTGTTCGAATTGAACTTGGAACGCAGGAGTACAGACAACGTGCTAAGCGACGATCAGACCCTATCACCCGTGTTGTTGGAATGTCAATCGCAGTCATAGGGTTGGGACCCGCCAAGAAAATCACGCTTCGCGCCTGTCCCGGGTAGACGTCGGCAGACCCCGAAATTATTCCCAGCGGACGAAAATAAACCTGTCACAGCAAGAAACTGCCGGCCGGATCAACGCAGTTCCGGCTGTGCACGCAGCATATCATCGGCCGCCTCACGCGCCTGAATGGCCGCCGCCTTGGAGGCGCGTGCGCTGCGTCGTGCCGCCGAATAGTCTTTGCTGGCCAGCTCCAGCTGCGCCTGATCCAATAAGGCACGCGCCAAGCCCAGTGCACGCGGCGCATGGTTATCGGCATCAACCGCCTCAGCGGCCTGGATAGCCTGGCGCGCGTCGCTCATCTCCTGCGCAGGTACAACGGCGCAGCCCGCGAGCAACGCGGTACATGTAAACACTAGGAGAAAGAATATGGACCGCATGAATTTCGTGTCGTTCCGGCCTCGGAGAAGTTGCAGTGGAATATGGGTCGCCGGTAATGGCTGCAAACTAGCACTGGCACAGCAAAGGCGTCAAGCGCACAACGCATGGACCTGCACCTGCGGATTCTGTGACAATGCACAACCCGGCTAACAGCCACTCATGACACCCGCTGGAGACCGAATCCCGATGTCCGATCCTGTTGTCATCTATCATAATCCGCGCTGCAGCAAATCCCGGCAAACATTGGAATTGCTGCGTGAGCAAGGTATAGAACCCAAGGTCGTGGAATATTTGGACACGCCACCGAGTCAGGCGGAACTCAAGCGCATTGTGAAATTATTGCAGATCGAACCGCGCGAACTGATGCGACGCAACGAGGCGGAATACAAAGCAGCCGGCCTCGACAATCCGGCATTGACCCGCGACCAACTGATCCGTGCAATGCACGATCATCCCAAACTGATCGAACGTCCGATTGTGCTGGCCAACGGCAAGGCCGCGCTCGGTCGCCCGCCCGAACAGGTGCTGGAGATACTCTGATGACGGACATCCTGGTGCTTTATTACAGCCGCCACGGCGCCACGGCCGACATGGCCCGCCAGATCGCCCGCGGCATCGAGGAAGTCGCCGGCATGCAGGCGCGACTGCGCACCGTGCCTGCCGTATCCACGGTCTGTGAAGCAACCGCGGACAGCATTCCGGAACAGGGCGCACCCTATGTCACGCACGCCGATCTGCGCGAATGCGCGGGGCTGGCACTCGGCAGTCCGACGCGCTTCGGCAACATGGCCGCGCCGTTGAAATATTTTCTCGATTCCACCAGTGCGCTCTGGCTGGAAGGCGCGCTGATCGGTAAACCCGCCTGCGTATTCACTTCGACATCGAGTCTGCACGGCGGCCAGGAAACAACGCTCATCTCCATGCTGTTACCGTTATTGCATCACGGCATGCTGGTACTGGGACTGCCCTACAGCGCGCCCGAGTTAATGAACACGCGCAGCGGCGGCACACCCTACGGGGCAAGTCATCACGCCGGCGCCGATAACAAACTGCCGTTAAGTGAAGAAGAAAAAACGCTGTGTCGAACGCTCGGCCGACGCCTGGCGGAAACGGCGCATAACCAGTTGAAAAAGGCCTGACCCGCATGACGGCGCGCAACTGGCAATGGCTGGCATTGGCCGGCTATTTCGGCACTTTTATTCTCATCCTGGCCTGGTATGGCTGGTTGTCACCGCCCGTGCGATTGCCGGCCTATCTGGCATTATTGGCCTTGGGTACGCCGCTTCTGTTCCCGCTGCGCGGGCTGCTGCATGGGCGGCCTTATACCTATGCCTGGAGTCTGTTTCTGGCGCTGGGCTACGCCACGCATGCGTGCATCGAGCTGTACAGCACACCCAGCGATCGTGGCCTGGCCGCGTTGGAGTTGGCATTGGTGGTTCTGTGGTATGTCGGTGCAACCGGTTATGTACGGCAGACGCGCTCACCGAAGAAAACATCGTAGGGCGTATTAGGCCGCAGGCCGTAATACGCCGAATGTTTTATGCGAACACATGCGGCGCATTACGCTGCGCTAATGCGCCCTACAGTTAACTCTCCAGCACCGCCTTCACAAACGGCACCGTCAAGCGCCGTTGCGCGGCCAGCGCCGCATGATCCAAGCGTTCCAGCAAGGCGATCAGCGCCGGCAAATCGCGCGGACAGCGGCGCAGCAGATAGCGCGCGGTTTCATCCGGCAACTCCAATCCACAAGCCTGCGCGCGCAACGCCAGGATCTGCAAGCGCATGGCATCATCCGGTAGTTGCAGCGCATAGACTGCGCCCCAACCTAAGCGTGAGCGTAAATCCGGCAATTCAATATTAAGCTGATCCGGCGGCGCAGCTGCAGCGGCAAGCAACCGCCCCTGAGCCTCGCGCAAACGGTTATAGAGATGAAACAGTGCCTCTTCCCAGTCCACCTGTCCGGCAATCGCCTGCACATCATCCAGCGCGATCAATGCATAGTGTTCCAGCCCTTCCAGGATGCCGGGATTCATAGTCGAGAAGGTTGTCAGCGGCAAATAGACGGCCGCTTCACCCCCGGTTTCGACCGCGCGGCAGGCGGCCTGCAAGAGATGGGTTTTGCCGCTGCCTGCAGCCCCGGTGATAAACAACACGCTCGCGGTCCTGTCCAGCGTCAACTGTTCAATGGCGGTCACGGTTTCGCGGTTGGGGCCGGCTACAAAATTGTCAAAGCGCGACGCGGCCGGCAGTCGCAGCCCGAGCGGTAGCTGGGTCGGAATCATTCTATAAACCGCATTTGCCAGGGAATCACACGGAAAAACCCGGACCAGATCCTAAGCTTCACGCCGGCACCGCCATCCGCAAAATGGTGAATAGTCGTTCCTGGAATACACTGTGTTTCAGAGTCTTCCGTGTGTTTCCGTGGCTGAAATGATTTTTTCAGGATCATGGAAAACGTCCGGAGCCGTGCTTCTTGTTCCAAGCGCGCCAACCCCAGGTCCAGACATAATCCGCGCCACTGATCAGGGTCGTGGCGAGCACGCTGTAGGTCAGAATGCTCAGCCACTCCACCGGTATTATTTGAGCGCCGTAATGAAACAGTACGGCCACCACCAACAGCAATTGGCTCAGGGTGTTGAGTTTGCTGATCACCGAAGGCGCGGCCTCGAGGCGCTCGACCAGCATCTGGTAGAGTGTGGCGCCGATGATGATCAGCAGATCCCGACCGATCACCACCACCGTCAACCAGACCGGGATCAGGCCCTGCCAGGTCAGCGCAAGGAAACAACTCACCAGCAGCAGCTTGTCGGCGATCGGATCGAGGAGTCCGCCCAGACGACTGCTCCAACCAAATTGCTTGGCGAGGAAACCATCCAGCGCATCGGACAGACCGGCGATGATAAACAGCACCAATGCCACGCCGTACTCGCTGCGCAACAGATAAAAGACGATCGGTGCGACCAGCAGCAGCCGCATGAAGGTGATGAGATTGGGTATGTCGCGCGCCTGCACCGATTTTACCGTCAACGTCTCAAGCGATAGGTTTGCACGCCGGCACCGTCCGTGGTGGCTGCATGCTCGAGGATTCCGCCAAGTGCCAGGGTCTGCTCCAGGCCGGCCGCACCGCCCTGCACATCCAGCCGGAATTCCACGCGCTGGCCTTGCACGTTGTCCAGGGCAACACTGCGCACCGGAGCCAGGCCACTCAGGTACTCGCTGATGCGGGCGTAATCCCCCAGACCCGCCACACCTTCAATACGCAGCATCAGCTGAGAGGCACTCTGTCCGGCAAGATTCTGCGCGGGTGCGTGCGGGGTCAGACCCTCGGCCGCCTTGGCCAACCCCTGATCCAGCGTTACTCCAAGCGTGGCCATGCCGGTCTGCCATTGGCTATCTCCGCCAGGCGCCTGTAATCGCCATTGGCTGCCCCACTGACTGCCGCTCGCCTGCAGCCGGCCCACCAGAATGACCTCGGAGGCATATCGCTGCGACGCCCGCCGCACCTTGTCCAGAGACACATCGGCGACATCGTTATAGCCGAGCAGCGCCTGATCCTGGAGATCGTTCAAGGGCAGAATCAGCTCCAGGCCCTGACGGCTCGCGGCCTTGCTCAATTCGCGATAGACCTCATCATCCGTATCCGCACCGAGCAGATAGCGACGCCGGCCATCATCCACAGCCAGCCAGATCAACGCCGGCGGCCGCGTGCGGCCCCAGAGCGGCAAACCCTGCTGCCGCATGTCGGCCTCCAGCGCGGCCCCATCGAAACCCGCACGCAAGGCCAGCGCCCCTGGCACACCGGGCGTCTCGTCACCCTCATATTGATATTGCTGGAGATAGCGATTGGCCTTTGACAACAAGGCGGCACTGCCGGCCTGGCGAAGTATCGCGGGGTCGCCGCTCAAGCGCGCCAGCACATCGCCAAGCGCCTGACGCACCGCGGCGCCACGCGCGGCCTCGCTGCGGTCGGCCACCGGCACTGTGGCGGAATACTGCGTGTCCCGCGCCAAGGTCGGCGCGGTGGCCAGCAACATCCCTGTACAGGCCAGCAGCAGGCTGACTGTCCTCCATCCTGTCCAACTCATTGTGATCTGGCTCCCCATGCCGGCTGAATCACCGCTGTGCAAACTAATCCACGACAGCGGCGGCGTCCGCGGTAAAATAGCACAGAACCGCGGGAGCGCAGCCCCGCTCATTCTGGCGCCAAGCCCCGCATTATGCGGGAGATTGTAGCGCCCAACCGCCTAACCACAGTCGGAGCCCCTGTGAATCAGAAGCCGTCCAACCCCCGCGCCTCCCTGAGTTACCGCGATGCCGGTGTCGATATCGACGCCGGAGCCGCCCTGGTCGAACGCATCAAACCCGCGGTCGCGCGCACCAAACGCCCCGGTGTGCTCGGCGGCCTGGGTGGATTCGGCGCTCTGTTCGAACTGCCGACCGATCGCTATAAACAGCCGGTATTGGTGTCCGGCACCGACGGCGTCGGCACCAAACTCAAACTGGCCATTGATCTCAAACGTCACACAACCATCGGTATCGATCTGGTCGCCATGTGCGTCAATGACATTTTGGTCACCGGCGCCGAACCGCTGTTCTTCCTCGACTACTATGCCACCGGCAAACTGGACGTGGACGTCGGCGCCGATGTGATCTCCGGCATCGCGGCCGGCTGCGAACAGGCCGGCTGCGCGCTGGTCGGCGGTGAAACCGCCGAGATGCCCGGCATGTACGACGAAGGCGATTACGACCTGGCCGGATTTTGTGTCGGTGTCGTGGAAAAAGACCGCATTATCGATGGCAGCAAAGTGCAGGTCGGCGACATGCTGATCGGCATTGGCGCCAGTGGCCCGCATTCCAACGGCTATTCACTGGTGCGCAAAATCATTTCGGTGAGCGGCGCGGACCTGAACATGGCCTTTGACGGCGCAACGCTGGGCGAACGGCTGCTGGCACCGACACGCATTTATGTGAAGCCACTGCTCGCGCTGTTACAGAACGTCGATCTGCACGCCCTCGCTCACATCACGGGTGGCGGTCTGCTGGAAAATATTCCGCGCGTCATGCCCGACAACACCCGCGCCGTGATCTCCGCATCAAGCTGGCAGCGTCCGGCCGTGTTCGACTGGTTGCAGGAACAGGGCAATGTCGCCGACAGCGAAATGCATCGCACCTTCAATTGCGGCATCGGCATGGTGTTGGTGATCGCCGCTGATCAGGTCGACACCGTGTTGCAGCAACTTACCGCTGCCGGCGAGCGCGTCTGGCGCATCGGTCAGATCGAAGCGGGCGAAGGTGCGCCGCGGGTTGTGATCGACTAGGGCCGAGGTTCCAGGTGCCAGGAAAAGTGGATTCCTAGATCCTAGTACCTAGCACCTGATCTTATGCATAAACTCCCTATCGTCATTCTGATTTCCGGGCGCGGCAGCAATATGCAGGCGATCCTGGAACAGGCCGCGCAAGGTGAACTCGGCGTGGATATCCGTGCCGTGATCAGTAACCGGCCCGATGCAGAAGGTTTGCAGACTGCCGCAGCCGCCGGCATCACCACCGCGATTGTCGATCACCGCGACTATGCCGATCGCGAGCAGTATGATCAGGCCCTGCGAGTGGCGATTGATAGTTATCAACCTGCGCTGGTCGTGCTGGCCGGTTTCATGCGCATCCTGACACCGGCATTCGTGCAGCATTACCAGGGACGATTGATCAACATCCATCCCTCGCTGTTGCCGGCGTTTCGCGGCTTGAATACCCATCAGCGGGCATTGGATGCCGGTGTGAGCGAACACGGCGCCAGCGTGCATTACGTCACCGAAGAACTGGATGGCGGCCCTGTCGTTGCCCAGTTCAGGGTTCCCGTGCTGGATGATGACACGGCCGCCAGCCTTGGCGCGCGCGTACTGAAAATAGAGCACCACCTGTACCCGACAGTTATTGGCTGGATCGCCACCGGTCGTTTGCGTTACCGTAACGGCATGGCTTATCTCGACGACCAACCCTTGCTGACACCGGTGAGTGTGAGCGACAGCCGTTCGGAGCACATTCAGTGAAGCCCTTCCACCTGTTTCTGATCGCAGCAATCGGCCTGATGTTCGCAGCCAGCCTGCGCGCCGGTAATGTGCCTGACGATTTCACGGCGCTTTACGCCATCAGCCTGAACAATTTCGTGATCGGCGAATCCGAAATCAAACTGGAAGCGCAACCGAAGTCGCAGTATCTGTATCGATCCAACACCCGTTCGACAGGTATAGCGCGACTGTTCCGCTCCGATGTCGTACAGGAATCGAGCCGCTTCGATATCCGGCGCTCAAGCATTCGCCCACTGGAGTACCGTTTCGACCATACCGGCAGCAAAAAGCAGCGCCATGCGCTACTCAACTTCGACTGGAAGAACATGAAAGTCTCCAATACCGTCGAAGGGCACACCTGGGAGATGGAGATTCCGCAAAACGCCCTGGACAAACTGGTCGTGCAGATCGCCGTCATGGCTGATCTTACAGCCGGGAAAAAAGAGCTTATCTATAACATCGCCGACGGCGGCAAGCTCAAGGAATACCGTTTCGCCGTGGTTGCTACAGAGACTATTCGGGTACCGGCGGGCGAATTCGAAGCGTTCAAGATTGAACGGATTCGCAAAGACAACGACCGCACCACCTATCTGTGGT
This sequence comes from Gammaproteobacteria bacterium, assembly GCA_018819175.1. Taxonomy (GTDB): domain Bacteria; phylum Pseudomonadota; class Gammaproteobacteria; order Thiohalobacterales; family Thiohalobacteraceae; genus JAHJQQ01. The sequence goes on along the minus strand of JAHJQQ010000035.1, from coordinate 32,463 downwards.
GCGCGCCCTCACTGAACTATCTGCCCGTGCGCATCGAACAGATCGAGCATGAAGATGATGTGACCTATCTGAGTGAGTTGAAGCAGACATCGATTGGCGGACAACCGACAGCGACTGAGCCAGCCACGCCGTAGACATCCGACGCATTACGGACTGTGTCCGTGGCAACACACAACCCACATAAAAAACCATTAAACACAAAGGCGCCGAAGGCGCATAAGGAAACAACGCTATATTTTCCTTATGCGCCTTCGGCGCCTTAGTGTTGACATGTCTTTGGTATTTCAGCCCTACGGGCTATGAAGATTCACACCAGGGCATGCCAGAAGACTTCTCAGCGGTCTTTGCGTTCTCTGGTGTGAACAAATATTTCTTCCGAACTGCTCACGCCTTCGGCAACGTAACGCCCGTCTGTCCCTGATACTTCCCGGCGCGATCACCATACGAGGTTTCGCACACCTCATCGGACTCGAAGAACAGCACTTGCGCGACGCCTTCGTTGGCGTAGATCTTCGCCGGCAGTGGTGTGGTGTTGGAGAACTCCAGTGTCACATGGCCTTCCCATTCGGGTTCCAGCGGAGTGACATTGACGATAATGCCGCAACGCGCATAGGTCGATTTACCCAGGCAGATGGTCAGTACGTTGCGCGGGATGCGGAAATACTCCACCGTGCGCGCCAGCGCGAAGGAGTTCGGAGGGATCATACAGACGTCCGACTTCACATCGACGAAGCTGTTGGCGTCGAAGTTTTTGGGATCGACGATGGCTGAATTGATGTTGGTGAAAATTTTGAATTCGTTGGCGCAACGGATGTCGTAACCGTAACTGGAAGTGCCGAACGAGATCACCCGGTTGCCGTCAACGTCACGCACCTGCCCCGGCTCGAAGGGCTCGATCATGCCGTGCTGCTCCGCCATGCGGCGAATCCATTTATCTGCTTTGATGGACATATTTTTACGAGAGACAAGTGGCAAGATACAAGAGACAAGTTAAAACCGCATGACTTGTCTCTTGCATCTTGTATCTTGCATCTGCCTTTATCAGTAGTTGTATTTGTCGGGTTACGGCGCAAGACGCCTAACCCGACCTACGGAAGTTCTCAAGATCAGTTGTTCTGAATCACGATCTTCGGGAACTTGGCCGCGTAGTTCTTGGCCTGCAGTGACAGCTTGGCAGCCGTACGGCGGGCGATTTCGCGGTAGATCTGCGCGATACGGCTTTCCGGTTCGGCGACGACGGTCGGCTTGCCGCTGTCCGTTTCTTCACGGATGCGGATATCCAGCGGCAGGGCGCCGAGGAAATCGACATCGGCCTGTTCGGACATCCGCTGGCCACCACCCTGGCCGAAGATATGCTCTTCGTGACCGCATTGGGAACAGATATGGATGCTCATGTTCTCGACAATCCCCAGCACCGGCACTTCGACCTTCTGGAACATCTTGAGACCCTTGCGGGCGTCCAGCAGGGCAATGTCCTGCGGGGTGGTGACGATCACCGCACCCGAGACCGGCACCTGCTGAGCCAGGGTCAGCTGAATGTCGCCGGTGCCCGGCGGCAGATCGATGACCAGATAATCCAGATCGGACCAGTTGGTGTCCTTCAGCAACTGCTGCAGGGCCTGGGTGACCATCGGGCCACGCCAGATCATCGGGGTCTCTTCATCAACCAGGAAGCCGATGGACATGGCCTGCAGATGATAGCTGGTCATCGGCTCGAGGGTCTTGCCGTCTTTCGATTCCGGCTTGCCATGCACGCCGAGCATGCGCGGCTGGCTGGGACCGTAGATATCGGCATCCAGAATACCGACGCTGGCGCCTTCGGCCGACAGGGCCAGGGCCAGATTCACAGCCGTGGTGGATTTGCCGACGCCGCCCTTACCGGAGGCGACAGCGATAATGTTCTTGATGCCCTTGATCGGCTCGACACCCTTCTGCACGGCATGCGCCACGATCTGGGAAGACACATTGACCGTAACCTCACCGGCACCGGCGAGCGCACCGAGCTTCTCTTTGAGCTTGGCAGTCAGGTCGGCGTGATAGCCCTTGGCCGGAAAGCCCAGCACCACATCCACCTTGACCTTGCCGCCGTCGACAGTGATGTCCTTGATACTACCGGCGCTGACCAGATCCCTTTCCAGATAGGGGTCCACATATTCTTTGAGCGCGGTCTCTACCTGCAAGCGTGACAGCTCTGCCATGATCGTATTCCTCTTTAAGCTTGGGTCGATGCCGCGAACGCGCATCGAATGTGCCTGAAACTGACCGCGCATTGTACACAAATCCCGACCGGGCTGTCTTCACGCCCGCGCGTGGGGTATTAGTTACCACCCATTGGAGATAGATCAAGTGCCATATCGGTGGGTATGTGGGCTCGATATGGCATAATTCTGTACTTTCCGGCGTTTAAGCCCCGAACAACACAGGGGAATGAGCGTGGACACATGATAATTGGCAACCCGAATCGTCTGGAGACAGCCCGCCCATGGCCGACCGCCCGCGCCTCAATCACCGCAAAATCCTGGTCACCAGCGCCCTGCCCTATGCCAATGGCTCGATCCATCTGGGTCATCTGGTCGAATATATCCAGACCGATATCTGGGTACGCTTCCAGAAACTGCGCGGCAACAGCTGTCACTATGTCTGCGCCGACGACGCGCATGGCACGCCCATTATGCTGCGCGCCCAGAATGAAGGCATCACCCCGGAACAACTGATCGAGCGGATCGGTGTTGAGCACCGCGCCGACTTTGCCGAATTCCTGATCGGTTTCGACAATTACCATAGCACGCATTCGGACGAGAACCGCGAGTTGTCGGCGCTGATCTATACCCGTTTGCGCGACGCCGGTCACATCAACACCCGCACCATCACTCAGGCCTACGATCCGGTCAAAGAGATGTTCCTGCCGGACCGCTTTATCAAGGGCGAATGCCCACGCTGTGGCACGGCCGACCAATACGGCGACTCCTGCGAATCTTGTGGGGCAACCTATTCACCGACCGATCTGAAGAATGCCGTATCCGCGATCTCCGGCGCAAAGCCGATTGAAAAAGAATCGCTGCACTATTTCTTCAAGCTGGCGGATTTCGAACCCATGCTGCGCAAATGGACGGGCGCGGGACACTTACAGGCCGAAGTGTCCAACAAACTCGGCGAGTGGTTCACGGACGGTCTGCGCGAATGGGATATATCACGCGACGCCCCTTATTTCGGTTTTGAAATACCCGATGCGCCGGGCAAATTCTTCTACGTCTGGCTGGATGCGCCGATTGGCTACATGGCAAGCTTCAAAAATCTCTGCGACCGCACCGACATCAACTTCGACGACTATTGGGGCAAGGATTCCACCGCCGAGCTGTATCACTTCATCGGCAAGGACATCATCTATTTCCACGCCCTGTTCTGGCCGGCGATGCTCGCGGGCGCGAAGTTCCGCACGCCGACCGCCATCAATGCGCACGGCTTCCTGACCGTCAATGGCCAGAAGATGTCCAAGTCGCGCGGCACCTTCATCAAGGCGCGCACTTATCTGGATAATCTGAATCCGGAATATCTGCGCTATTACTTTGCCGCCAAACTCAGCGCATCCATCGACGATCTGGATCTGAATCTGGATGATTTCCAGTCGCGGGTGAATGCCGATCTGGTCGGCAAGGTGGTCAACATCGCCAGCCGCTGCGCGGGCTTCATCAGCAAGCGTTTCCATGGCAACTTATCCAAATCCTGCACTGAATCCGACTTGTACGACACCTTCGTGCGTTCCGGCGAAGAGATCGCCGGACTCTATGAGAAACGCGAATTCGGCCAGGCGATGCGCGAAATCATGGCGCTGGCGGACAAGGCCAACCAATACATCGACGAGAAAAAGCCCTGGGCGCTGGCCAAGCAGGAAGGTCAGGAACAGGCCGTGCAGGACAGCTGCAGCGTGGGGCTGAATCTGTTTCGCGTACTCATGACATATCTCAAGCCGGTACTGCCACGCATGGCCGAGCAGGTCGAACGTTTCCTCGGCATCGATATCATGACCTGGGACAATCTTGCCCAACCGCTCTGCGGCCATACTATCAACCCATACGAGCCACTCATGATGCGTATCGACCCCAAGGCGGTTGCCGCGATGCAAGATGCCTCCAAGGAAAACCTGGCGCCAAGCTCGACGGAAAGTGCAGCCGCCCCTGCACCGGGCGCGCTGACAGCCAATCCCATCGCCGCCGAAATCAGCATCGACGATTTTGCGAAAATCGATCTGCGCATCGCGCGCATCGTCAAGGCCGAACACGTCGAAGGCGCCGACAAGCTGCTGCATCTGACACTCGACATCGGCGGCGAAACCCGCAGCGTCTTCGCGGGCATCAAGTCCGCCTACAAACCGGAAGACCTGCAGGGCCGTATGACCGTCATGGTCGCGAACCTCGCCCCGCGCAAAATGAAATTCGGCATGTCGGAAGGCATGGTGCTGGCGGCGGGACCGGGCGGGAAGGATTTATTCATTCTCAATCCGGACGATGGTGCGCAACCAGGGATGAGAGTGAAATAAACTCTACTTCCTTATCAACGCAAATGCGCAGAGGCGCGAAGGACATCTTGATTAAGTGTGTATTCGTGGATTCCCTCTCCCCTTGTGGGAGAAGGCCAGGATGAGGGAGCTGTCGGAAAGCATTTCACCCTCTCCCTGACCCTCCCCCTTCAAGGGGGAGGGGACTAAACCTTTTTAGCTATGGTGGACTATTCAACGCAAAGGCGAAGAGGCGCGAAGGAAATCTTGCTTAAGTGTGTATTCGTGGATTCCCTCTCCCCTCGTGGGAGAGGGCCAGGGTGAGGGGGCTGTCGGAAAGCATTTCACCCTCTCCCTGGCCCTCCCCCGTCAAGGGGGAGGGGATTGAGCATTAACGTTTGTTCTGGTTTTCCAGGGATGAGAGTGAAATAAACTCTGCCTCCTGATCAACGCAAAAGCACAGAGGCGCGAAGGACATCTTGCTTAAGTGTGTATTCGTGGATTCCCTCTCCCCTCGTGGGAGAGGGCCAGGGTGAGGGGGCTGTCGGAAGGCATTTCACCCTCTCCCTGGCCCTCCCCCGTCAAGGGGGAGGGGATTGAGCATTAACGTTTGTTCTGGTTTTCCTTCGCGCGCCTTCTGCGCCTTCGTGGTTAAAGCTTTTTAGACACAGGTGAGTAACTAAACCGATGCAAGAGCTGGCACTCATACTGATCAGCACCGTCCTGGTGAACAACTTCGTCCTGGTGAAGTTTCTGGGGCTGTGTCCGTTCATGGGTGTGTCGCGCAAGTTGGAGACGGCGACCGGGATGGGACTGGCGACCACGTTCGTGCTGACGCTGTCATCGGTGTGCAGTTATCTCGTCAATGCCTATCTGCTGGAACCGCTCGGGCTTGGTTATCTGCGCACCATCGCCTTCATTCTGACCATCGCCGTCGTGGTGCAATTCACCGAAATGGTCGTGCACAAGACCAGTCCCATGCTGTATCAGGTACTGGGTATCTTCCTGCCGCTCATCACCACCAATTGCGCGGTACTAGGCGTGGCGCTGCTGAATGTGCAGGAACAGAACGGGTTTGTGGAATCGGCGGTGTATGGTTTCGGTGCCGCGGTCGGCTTCTCACTCGTGCTGTCACTTTTCGCCGCCATCCGCGAACGCATTGCCGTCGCCGACGTGCCGGTGGCATTTCGCGGCTCCGCGATATCCCTCGTCACAGCGGGACTGATGTCGCTGGCGTTCATGGGCTTCGCCGGGTTGATCAAGGTCTAGGGCCTGACATGCTAACCGCCATCCTCGCCCTCGGAATCCTTGCCGCACTGTTCGGACTGCTGCTCGGTTACACCGCGATACGTTTCCGTGTGGAAGGCGACCCGGTGGCCAATCAGATCAATGCCATCTTGCCGCAGACGCAATGCGGCCAATGCGGCTTCGCGGGCTGCCGCCCCTACGCGGAGGCCATCGCGGCGGGTGAAGCCGAGATCAATCAATGTCCGCCGGGCGGCGAAGCCGGCATCCGTGCCTTGGCCGACTTGCTCGGACGCGATTTCAAACCGCTCAACGAAGAACACGGCGAGCACAAAGAGAAGATGATCGCTGTGATCGACGAACAGGTGTGCATCGGTTGCACCCTGTGTATTCAGGCCTGCCCTGTGGATGCCATCCTGGGTGCGGCCAAACACATGCACACGGTCATAGAAGCGGAATGCACGGGTTGTGAACTCTGCGTGCCGCCCTGCCCGGTCGACTGCATCGACATGGTGCCGCTGCATCAGGATGTCAGTACCTGGAAATGGCCGTCACCGGATGAAGTCGCGACCGCCAGGAAGTGAATGCGCAACATACATTGGCGACGGAACTTCTGAACAAGTTCTAAGACGTCATTCCTGCGAATGCCGGAATGACGAGTTATTTATAGTTTCCCTACATCGGTACGACTACGCACTCGGCGGCTGATCGCGGAAAACGTTTTTTACCTGGACAACGGACTCCTCCACAAAGAATGGGCAAGGCACCACATCATCTGCACCGCTTTCATGGTGGCCTGCATCTGCCGGCCAACAAGACGCTATCGTCGGGAAGTCCCATCCGCGCGCTGCCCATACCCGCGCGCCTGGTTATACCGTTGTCACAGCACATCGGCACGGCCGCCGACGTCATGGTGAAAGTCGGCGAGCCTGTTCTGAGAGGCCAGATGATTGCGCGCGCGCAGGGTTATGTCAGCGTACCCATCCACGCCTCCAGTTCCGGAACGGTTGTGGACATCACCGATCATCTTATCCCGCACCCCTCCGGCCTGAGCGCGCCCTGCATCATTATCGAGACCGACGGCAAAGACACGGCCGTGGACGATACGCTGAGCGCCGACCACACCCAGCTTGATCCCAGCGAACTGCGTAATCGCATTCGCCAGGCCGGCATCGTCGGCCTTGGCGGCGCCGGCTTTCCGAGTTTCATTAAATTAAACCCCGGCACCAATCGCCCGATTGCGACTCTGTTGATCAATGGCGCGGAGTGCGAGCCTTACATCAGCTGTGATGATCGACTGATGCGTGAACGCGCGGCGGATGTCATCGGCGGCGCGGCTATTCTCAAACATGCCTTGAACGCCACCGAGTGCGTGATCGCTGTCGAAGACAACAAGCCCGAGGCCATACAGGCTTTGCGTGACGCCATCGCACAGCGCAGTGTCAGCGATTTTGCCGTGGTAGTCATTCCCACGCTCTATCCCACGGGTGGTGAGAAGCAACTCATCCAGGTCGTCACCGGACGCGAAGTGCCCTCGCAGGGATTACCGGCCGATGTTGGCGTGATCTGCCACAACCCGGGGACCGCGGCCGCCGTGCATCGCGTGTTCGCGCTGGGCGAACCCCTGATTTCGCGCATCATCACGGTCACCGGGACCGGCGTGCGTGAACCGGGCAATGTCGAAGTGCGTGTCGGCACGCCCATGGCCGATGTTATCGCTGCCTGCGGTGGTTACACCGACCGCGCGCAACGCCTGCTGATGGGCGGACCTATGATGGGCTTCGCGGTTGGCAATGATGCGACGCCCGTGATCAAAACGACAAATTGCCTGCTGGTTGCCGGTGGCAATGAATTACCGTTACCGCAGGCGCCACTGCCCTGCATCCGCTGCGGTGCCTGCGTGGATGTCTGCCCGGCCAAGCTGCTGCCGCAACAACTCTATTGGTATGCGCACGCCAAAGACTTCGACAAGGTGCAGGATTACAGCCTGTTTGACTGTATCGAGTGCGGCTGCTGCGCCTATGTCTGCCCCAGTCATCTACCCCTGGTGCAGTACTACCGCTTCGCCAAGACTGAAATCTGGAATCAGGAACGCGAGCGGGAAAAGGCCGACATCGCCCGCCAGCGTCACGAATACCGCCTCTTCCGGCTGGAGCGTGAAAAGGATGAGCGCGCCGCGCGTTTGCAGCAAAAACAGGCCGCACTCAAAACAGCCAAAGGCGAGACGACGGCCGAAGATCCAAAGAAGGCCGCCATCCAGGCCGCGCTGGAACGCGCCAAGGCCAAGAAGGCTTCCGCGGGCGTTATGCCTAAGAACACCGATAATCTTACCGAGGCGCAACAACAAGCCATCACCAACGCGGATGAACGCCGCCGCAATCGCGACTCATCCACAGCTACTCGCTCAGAGGACGCCTGATGCTATTTCCGGTTTTCAGCTCGCCTCACCTGCCCGCCCAGAATAACGTGTCGCGCGTCATGGGCGAGGTATTGTTGGCACTGCTGCCAGGCATCCTGTGCGCCACATGGTTTTTCGGCTGGGGCGTCTTGGTCAATATCGTCATCGCCGCAACGACCTGCGTTGCCGCGGAAGCCGCCGTGCTGGCCCTGCGTGGACGCGCCGTGCGCGCCACGCTGGCCGATCGCAGCGCCTTGCTGACCGGCGTGCTGCTAGCCCTGTGTCTGCCGCCACTGGCGCCCTGGTGGATACCGGTGATCGGTTCGCTGTTCGCCATCGTGATCGCCAAACAACTCTATGGCGGATTAGGTTACAACCCGTTCAATCCGGCCATGATCGGCTATGTGGTGCTGCTGATTTCCTATCCGCGCGAGTTGACGCTGTGGATTCCACCCACGGGCATAGAGGCGCAACATCTGAATCTGAATCTGAGTCAGACACTGGCGCTGATCTTCACCAACAGTCTGCCTGCCGAAACCACGATCGATGCGCTGACCATGCCCACGCCGCTGGATGCCACCAAGACCGCCTTTGGTCTGGGTCAGACCCTGCATGAGATCAAGGCTTCACCGTTATTCGGTCATTTTGGCGGTGTGGGTTGGGAATGGATCAACCTGAGTTTCCTGATCGGCGGACTGTACCTGCTCGCACGCCGCGTGATCAGCTGGCATATTCCCGCCGGCCTGCTCGGCGGGTTGTTTTTGATCGCACTGGTATTCTACGGCAGCGATACCGATGCCTTTCCCTCGCCACTGTTCCATCTGTTCAGCGGCGCGGCGATGCTGGGCGCCTTCTTCATTGCGACTGACCCTGTTTCGGCTGCGACCACACCGCGCGGCCGACTGCTTTTCGGCGCCGGCATCGGTGTGATTGCCTATGTGATCCGCACCTGGGGTGGTTATCCGGACGGCATTGCCTTCGGTGTGCTGCTGATGAACATGGCTGCGCCCACCATTGATTACTACACCAAGCCGCGCGTGTTCGGCCAATCCAAATGAACAGTCGTCAAATCCTGGTTACCGCGCTGTTTCTGTTCTTGTTCGCCGCTATCGGCACGGCATTGGTCGCCTTCACCTTCGACAATACCCACGAACGCATCGCCGCCAATGAACGTGAAGCATTGCTGCGCAATCTGCATGTACTCATCCCGCCGGACACTCACGACAATGATATTTTCAATGACATTACCAAGGTGACCAATCCGGAATCGCTGGGCACAACAGAACCGGCGACGGTGTATCGCGCCCGCAAACAGGGCTGGCCGGTCGCGGCGGTACTGACCACCGTCGCGCCGGACGGTTACAACGGCGCCATCAAACTCCTGGTCGGCATCAAGCTGGACGGCACCCTGGCCGGTGTACGCGTTGTCAGTCATCGCGAAACGCCAGGGCTGGGTGATTTCATCGACGCCCAACGTTCGGACTGGATTCTCGGCTTCACCGGCCGTTCGCTGAAAGACCCTATTCTCAAAAAATGGGGTGTCAAACGCGATGGTGGCGAGTTCGACCAGTTCACCGGCGCCACCATCACCCCACGCGCCGTGGTGAAGGCCGTCAAAAAGGCTCTGTTATACTTCGAACACAACAGCCAACGCCTGTTCGCCAGCGAAAGCACACGCACAGCAGTACCCGCCGCGAGCAGCGTACAACCTGTGGAGTCCGCCCATGAGTGAACCCAGCTACAGCAGCATCGCCCGAGATGGTCTGTGGACCAACAATCCGGGTCTGGTGCAATTGCTCGGTCTATGCCCGCTGTTGGCAGTGACCGCCACCGCCATCAACGGACTGGGGCTCGGTCTGGCAACCGTACTTACGTTGGTCGCCTCGAATGTCACCATTTCACTGATCCGCCATCTGGTGCGCCCGGAAGTGCGTATCCCGGTATTCGTGCTGGTAATCGCCTCGGTGGTGACCATGATCGAATTGTCCATGAACGCCTATTTCCACGAGCTGTACAACATCCTCGGTATTTTCATCCCGCTGATTGTCACCAACTGCGCCATCATCGGCCGCGCCGAGGCCTTCGCCTCCAAACATTCCCCCGGCCGTGCCTGTGTCGATGGCCTGACCATGGGCCTGGGCTTCACCTTTGTGTTGGTAATACTCGGCGGCCTACGCGAGTTGGTCGGTCAAGGCACGTTACTCGCACAGGCACACCTGATGTTCGGCGAGGCCGCACGCACATGGACCATCATGGTCATTGAAGACTATCGCGGCTTCCTGCTCGCGATTTTGCCGCCCGGCGCATTCATGGGACTGGGGCTGCTGATCGCATTGAAGAACATCATCGACGCTCGACTGCAGCGACGTGCGCAGCAGGTCATGGCGGCGCAGCCGGCGCCGGCTGCGGCTTAAATACATATTGAACCGCCAAAACATCAAACAACTTGTTTTGAACCGCAAAGGCGCAGAGGCGCAAAGCAGGATTTAGTGCAAAAGCAATACGGGTTTTTCATTCAACATTCTTTGCGCCTCTGCGCCTTTGCGGTTCAAAAACGCTTTTCTGGCATCTTGTCGGTTATCACTGAATGAACCCCAACAAACGTCGTCAGATTTTCGAACGCCTGCGCGCCGCCAATCCCGCGCCCACCACCGAGCTGCATTACGGCAATGTATTCCAGTTGTTGATTGCCGTGGTGCTGTCGGCGCAGGCCACGGACAAAGGCGTGAACAAGGCAACCGCGGGGCTGTTCAAGGTTGCGAAAAAACCGCGCGATATTCTGGCTCTCGGCGAGGCCGGATTAAAACAACACATCAAAACCATCGGGCTGTTCAACAGCAAGGCCAAGAACATCATGGCCGCCTGCAAAATTCTGGAAGAAGACTATGCGGGCAAGGTGCCGCGGGATCGTGATGCTTTGGAGTCATTGCCTGGCGTCGGCCGCAAGACCGCCAATGTGATTCTCAACACCGCCTTCGGCGAACCGACCATCGCGGTCGACACACATATCTTTCGGGTCTCCAACCGCATTGGCCTGGCACCCGGCAAGACACCGCTGGAAGTCGAAAAGAAACTACTCAAATTCGTCCCCGATGAATTCAAACAGGATGCGCATCACTGGCTGATCCTGCTGGGTCGTTATACCTGCATCGCACGCAAACCTAACTGCCCCGGCTGCCTGATCGCCGATCTGTGCGAGTATCGCGCCAAAACCTTGCTGATAAGCTGACACTCACATGATCTTTTCCCCAGACCGTAATCAGCTTCGTCAATTTTATTGCAACGTCTGGCAGAAACACCGCGCGCAGACAGCACTGGAGCCGTTGGAGGTCCTGATCCGCGATGTCATTCTGTTGCACCCGGAATATCAGCCCATACTCGAAGCCGCAGAGAATGCACTGGCACAGGAATATTTTCCGGAGGCCGGCGAATCCAATCCGTTCCTGCATATGGGCCTGCATCTGGCCCTGCAGGAACAGATCAGCACCGATCGCCCCACGGGCATTCGCGACCTGGCTCGACAGCTGCGGCTTCGTTATCCAGATCCGCATACGCTGGAACACCAGATGATGGAATGTCTGGCGGAAATGATCTGGCGCAGCCAGCGTGACGGAGCACCGCCTGACGAGGCTGGCTATCTAAGCTGCCTGCGCCGGCAGCTTTCGCTGTAACGGTTTACCGGCTGGGGACTCAGCCGTCACCTATTGATGTTTACGTAATCAGATGACACGGGGTAGCCCGGATGAAGCGAAGCGGAATCCGAGGAAACAGCGGTCTTACCCCGGATTCCCGCCTTACGGCCTGCATCCGCGCTATGGATAATCTGTCAGGCAATTAAGTAACGCTCAACTAAGATACGGATGAACTCCCCTATAGTGGACACCAGACTCGGGAGACCGATGCTGTTGGCTGTTTGACATCCCCATCCAGCGCGGGGTGATACTCGGCCACACAGTGCCAGCCCATCCTGCCAGACAGTACCGCAGATACTTACCTAAAGACCACTGTTCCAGCGCCGCTATGCCCTTATAGCTACAACCTTTTTTCGAACATGAACGTCCTGGAGATGCCGCCGCCATGCTGGAAGGAAATCATTTCGTCGCCATAATGCTCGATATGATGGCCACACTGTTCGTGATCGCCATAGGCGCGCTGCTCGCCACTGCGCTGGTGATGTATCTCATCGATATTACCCAGACCAAACAGGCGATCCGCCGTAATTACCCGGTAATCGGACGCTTCCGGTATTTCTTCGAACACATCGGCACCTTCTTCCGTCAGTATTTTTTTGCCATGGATCGTGAAGAACTGCCTTTCAACCGCGCCGAACGCTCCTGGGTGTATCGCGCCGCAAAGAACATCGACAGCACCATGCCGTTCGGTTCTACCCGTGATCTGCGCCACAGCGGCACTGTCTATTTTATTAACTGCGCCTTCCCGACGCTCGGTGAAGATGCCATGCCGCCGCAACCGATCACCTTCGGTGCTTATTGCGACAAACCCTATACGACAGCCTCTCTCTTCAATATATCCGGCATGAGTTATGGCGCCATCTCGCGTCCAGCGGTGTTGGCACTATCCAATGGTGCGCGCATGGCCGGTTGTTGGATGAACACCGGTGAAGGCGGCCTGTCGCCGTATCATCTGGAAGGCGGCGCGGACATCGTCTTCCAGATCGGTACGGCAAAATACGGCGTGCGCGACGAGCACGGCCGGCTCTCCGACGACAAACTGCGCGCTGTGGCCCGGCATGAAACCGTGCGCATGTTCGAGATCAAAATGAGTCAAGGCGCCAAACCCGGCAAGGGCGGGATTCTGCCCGGCGTGAAGGTCAATCAGGAAATCGCCACCATTCGTGGCATTCCAGTGCACGTCGATTCCATCAGCCCCAACCGTCACACCGAAGTAAAAAGCGTCGATGATCTTCTGGATATGGTTGCGCGCGTGCGACAGGTCACCGGCAAACCGACCGGCTTCAAGATGGTGGTCGGCGACAGCAGCTTCTTCGACGACCTGTTCAAAGCGATACATCGGCGCGGTATCGAATCCGCTCCCGATTTCATCACAGTCGATGGGGCGGAAGGCGGCACCGGCGCGGCGCCGATGAGTCTGCTCGACAATATGGGCATGCCATTGCGCGAAGCCTTGTCGATTGTCGTCAACAAACTGCTGGAATACGGCCTGCGTGCACGGGTGCGTGTGATCGCGTCCGGCAAACTCGTCAATCCTGCTGAAGTGGCCTGGGCGTTATGCATGGGTGCTGATGCGGCCGTCTCGGCGCGGGCCTATATGTTCGCCCTCGGCTGCATCCAGGCCTTGCAGTGCAACAAGGACACCTGTCCTACTGGCATCACCACGCATAACCCACGTCTGCAGAAGGGCCTCGACCCCAAGAACAAAGCGGTGCGGGTGATGAATCTGACCAAAAACATGGTCTACGAGGTCGGTGTTATCGCCCATGCCTGCGGTGTTACCTCACCGCGCGGACTTCGGCGCCACCATGCCCGCATGGTGACCGATGCCGGAACTTCGCGTGGTCTCCACGAAATCTATCCCGAACCCGAGCAGAGCTATCCGAGCCAGGCGCGCAGTCAGGCACGCGCCAGCTGATCGGTCGCGATCAAACACCCTGTGCAGGAGCGGGCTTACCCGCGCATTGGAGGTAACCCACTATTCGCGGGCAAGCCCGCCCCTGCAACGCAACGACACGCTTTATCGGCCCGCCCTGTGCGGGCCTTTTTATTGCACGCGACATTATCATCCACTTGTCAGTGTCAAAGCTCAGCATGTGTCAGTTCGATAGGCTGTCGTATACTGAACCTGTCTATTGAGTGGATAGAGCAACGTCGCAATGAATTCCGCACCAGCTTACAACTGGATTATCCCCGACTGGCCAGCACCCAGCTGGGTGCGTGCGATAACCACCACGCGTCTGGGTGGCGTGAGCCAGGGTCCTTATACCGCCATGAATCTGGGTGATCATGTCGAAGATCAACCCGAGGCCGTGGCAGACAATCGCCAGCACTTGCGCGACACGCTGGCATTACCCGCCGAACCGGTCTGGCTGCGTCAGGTGCATGGCCGCGGTATTGTGATGGCCGATCAGGCAGCGCCCAACCCGGAAGGCGATGGCGCGGTCAGTTTCTCGCCCGGTCATGTCTGCGCCGTACTCACGGCGGACTGTTTGCCGGTGCTGTTATGTGACCGCGCAGGCACGCGCGTCGGCGCGGTACATGCGGGTTGGCGTGGTCTGGCCGATGGCGTTATCGAGGCCGGTATAGACGCGCTCGAAATGCCGGGCTCCAGCCTGATGGCCTGGCTGGGACCGGCCATCGGTCCGCAGGCCTTCGAAGTGGGTGATGAAGTCCGCAGCGCATTTGTCGCGCATGACCCGGCCGCCGCGACCGCCTTCCAGCCACAACGGGATCGCTGGCATGCGAATCTCTATCAACTGGCCCGTGAACGTCTGGCGGCACGCGGGATTACCGAGGTCTATGGCGGCGACTACTGCACCTACACCGATCACGAGCGTTTCTATTCCTACCGCCGCGACGGCGTTACCGGGCGCATGGCGACATTGATATGGCTGGAAGGGACTAGGGACTGATGATGGTCCAATGTAGGTCGGGTTAGCGCAGTTTGCGTAACCCGACAGGCGGTGCGAAGCAACAACAGCGCCTTTGTTCAAGGTTTGCCTGACGGCACGCTTGGCGGGTTACGGCGCAAACGACGCGCCTAACCCGCCCTACATCGGACTAGGGGATGCATGCTTGTGCTTGTGTCTTGTCACTAGCTTCCAGTCCCTCATCCCTAGTCCCTCATCCCTAGTCCCTGTATCATCCCGCCCCTTATCGTCCCTTTTGCCACCTTCGGTTACAACGATCAATGTCCCTGCTCACCTGGATCATGCTGTTTTCACTGCTTGGCGGCGTGCTCAGCGTGCTGGCAGCCTCGGTGTTCCTGCTGTTCCCGGAGCAGCTGCGCACCCGGCTGCTGCCGCATTTCGTCAGCTATGCGATTGGTGCCCTGCTGGGAGCGGCCTTTCTGGCGTTGCTGCCTCACGCCCTGGAGGCACCCGGCGTCCAGGATCTGCATGTCATCACCGGCACTGTCCTGCTGGGCGTGCTGGGCTTTTTCCTGCTGGAGAAAATGGTGTTGTGGCGGCATTGCCATCACGATGTCTGTGAAGTGCATGCCCCTGAAGAACCGCATGCCCATGAGACACATGCACATGGCCACAACCATGTGCATCGGCAACCGGTCAATCACGCCGCCGGCACACTGATTCTGGTCGGCGATGGCATACACAACATGGTTGACGGCGTACTGATCGCCGCCGCCTTCATGACTGACATCCATCTGGGCATCGTCACCAGTCTGGCCGTGGCCGCACATGAAATACCGCAGGAAGTCGGCGACTTCGCGGTATTACTACACAGTGGTTTTTCACGTTCCCGCGCGTTGTTCTACAACATCCTCACCAGCCTGACCACACTGATTGGCGCGGGTGCCGCCTATTATGGTCTGCGCGAAGCCGAGGCCGCCTTGCCCTTCATCCTGGCTATCGCGGCATCCAGCTTCATTTACATCGCCGTCGCCGATCTCATCCCCGGTTTGCATAAACGCCTTGAAGCCCATGTAACCGTGCAACAGATCCTCTTGATTGCCGCGGGCGTGCTCACTATCTACCTCGCACACTCGACCTTGCACTAGCTCCGATATACCGCGTAGTGGGGACAGACCTTTAGTTCTGTCCCCGTCGTGGTTCCACTCAGCAAAGCGGAACCGCTCAACAACTTACCGTCACGCTTTCTCAGCGGCTTCGTTTGTCCGCGTGGTCCGCACAACGGGGACAGAGCTAAAGATCTGTCCCCACCGCGGCGGTGTCCGATGAGATCTGTGTCCCCACCGTGGCGAGGTCCGACGAGATCTGTGCCCGCCTGCATCCTTAATCCGTAGATATTTTGTGTCCTTCGTGTCCTTCGTGGTTTAATGATTTTCCTGTCACTCATGCAGTTTCGATTCCCTTCGCGGAGCGGCTTATGAATTGGTTCATGCTCACACTGGTCGGTGAAGACCAACCGGCCATCGTCGCCAAACTCACCACCACCCTGTTCGAAGGCGGCTGCAATCTCGGCGAGGCCGCCATGGCCAGACTCGGCGGCAACTTTTCCATTATGCTCATGGTGCAACACAGCGGCAGCGTGGAAAGCCTGGAGACACTGATTGCACCCGTCGCGCAGGCGCTCGGCCTGCACCTCCACGCCGACCGCATCGAAGGCCACCTGCACCGCCATTTGATCCCGGACGTGCGCGTCACTGTCTATGGTGCGGACCGTGCCGGTATCGTCGCCCAGGTCACCTCCGCCCTGAGCAGCGTGGGCTTCAATATTCTCGACCTGCAATCGGATGTCGGTGGCAGCGATGCCAAGCCGGTCTACATCATGACTCTGGAGGGCCAGGCCCACGACGGTATTGAGGCTGTGGAGGCCGCGCTGGGCGATATCGCGCGCGAGGGCATTGCCGTCGATGTGCAGTCGATCGAAACCTTGATCGGCTGAGACAGATAAATAATCACGATGGCCGTTCTTGAAATTCTCACCTACCCGGACACACAACTGAAACAGGAATCTGTGGCGGTTGAGGCCTTCGATACTGCGCTACAGAATTTCATTGCCGATCTTGAAGAAACCCGCCTGGCCGGGCCCGGCGCGGTCGGCATCGCGGCGCCGCAGGTCGGCCGCTTTCAACGCATTGTGATTGTCGATGTCTCCAAGATGAAACGCCCGGTGGCCAACCATGGTCATCTGATCCTGGTGAATCCTGAAATCACCAGCTGGGAGGGCTATGCCGTAGGACGCGAAGGCTGCCTCTCTGTGCCCGATTACACCGGCAATGTGATCCGCGCCGAACGCATACACTTGATCGCCTTCGATCCCACGGGTGAACGGCGCGAATACGCCATGGAAGGCTTCGAGGCGCGCGCCATTCAGCATGAGATGGATCATCTCGACGGCCTGCTGTTTCTCGATCGCCTGGTCAGTAAACGCAACGACCTGTTCCGGCGCAAGGTCTTCAAATAATGCGGCCACTCACCTACACGGATGTGGGTATACGGACAGGCTGGCTGCTGACCATCACCTTGTTGCTGAGCGCCTGCAACCCCTTGCAGGAATTCGGCGGTCTTGAAGAGCAGGTCCAGGCCTATTACCGCGCCGAACAATCCGGCGACTGGGCGCAGGTCTATGAACTGCGGGTACGCGATTTCCGCTGGTCCGTTTCCCGCGATTATTTTGTCAAGGCCATGACTGAAGATGCGCGCGGCTGGGAGCTGCTCGACTACAGCATTGAATCCGCCGAAGCCCAGGGCGACCAGGTGCAGGTCACATTGGATTTCCGCTACCGCATCACCGGCGAGAAACCCGCCTGGCAACAACTCGCGAACACTGAAGGCATTCTGGAAGTATCAGACACCAGCGTCTGGCTTTATGAAGATGGCCGCTGGCTGTGCAAGGACGCCGGTGTACGGCACCACCTGCCCATGAACGATCCGTTGGATTAAGGGCGTAATCTGATTGGACGGAAAACATCCGGCGTATTACAACCCTCGGTCTAATACGCCCTACGGACCACCTCCGTAGAATGCTGGTGAGCATAGCGAACCGCACCAAACATGCGAATCACTCTCATATTCGGTGCGGTTCGCTACACTCACCGACACCCTACATATATCCTGTTGCCACAAACGCTTAGCCGATACCCCTTGAAATCGCCGGGCTACCCCCCCATCTGTCAGTTAACCTGATAATTAAGCGTTTCCGGAGTGCTTGCCCCATGCGCATGGACAAACTGACCAGCAAATTCCAATCCGCCCTTGCCGATGCCCAGAGCCTCGCGGTCGGACGTGACCACCAGATGATCGAACCGATGCATGTGCTGATCGCCCTGCTCGACCAGCAAGGCGGCAGCGTGCGTCATCTGTTGACGCAGGCCGATGTCAACGTGAACCTGCTGCGTTCGCAACTCGGTGAAGCCCTGGAGAAACTGCCACAGGTACAAGGCACCAGTGGTGACGTGCATGTTTCCAACGAACTCAATCGCCTGCTCAATGTCACCGACAAACTCGCCCAGCAGCGCAAAGACCAATACATCTCCTCCGAACTGTTCGTGCTCGCGACGTTGGAAGACAAAGGCGCTACCGGCGAGGCGCTGCGCAAGGCCGGCGCGACCAAAGGCCTGATCGAACAATCCATTGAAAAACTGCGCGGCGGCCAGAAGGTCGATGATCCCAACGCCGAGGAGCAACGTCAGGCATTGGAAAAATACACCGTCGATCTCACCGAGCGCGCCGAGCAGGGCAAGCTCGATCCGGTGATCGGCCGCGATGATGAGATCCGCCGCTCCATTCAAGTGTTGCAGCGTCGCACCAAGAACAACCCGGTACTGATCGGCGAGCCCGGCGTGGGTAAAACCGCCATTGTCGAAGGACTCGCACAACGCATTATCAACGGCGAGGTCCCGGAAGGTCTCAAAGGCAAGCGTTTGCTGTCACTCGACATGGGCGCGTTGATTGCCGGCGCGAAATTCCGCGGCGAATTCGAGGAACGTTTAAAAGCCGTGTTAAATGACCTTTCCAAGCAGGAAGGCCAGATCATTCTGTTCATCGACGAACTGCACACCATGGTCGGCGCCGGCAAGGCCGAAGGCGCCATGGATGCCGGCAATATGCTGAAGCCCGCATTGGCGCGCGGCGAGTTGCATTGCATCGGCGCCACCACGCTGGATGAATACCGTAAATACATCGAGAAGGATGCCGCGCTGGAACGTCGCTTCCAGAAGGTGCAGGTCGATGAACCGAGCGTGGAAGACACCATCGCCATCCTGCGCGGCTTGAAAGAACGCTACGAAGTGCATCACGGCGTCGACATCACCGACCCGGCGATTGTCGCGGCGGCCGTGTTGTCGCATCGCTATATCACCGACCGTCAGCTTCCGGACAAGGCCATTGACCTGATCGACGAGGCCGGCTCGCGCATTCGTATGGAAATCGACTCCAAACCGGAGGAGATGGACCGGCTCGAACGCCGCCTGATCCAGCTCAAAATCGAACGTGAGGCATTGAAGAAAGAATCCGACGAGGCCTCCAAGAAACGTTTCGAAACACTCGAAAGTGAAATCGCCAAGCATGAACGTGAGTTCTCCGACCTGGAAGAAATCTGGAAGGCGGAAAAGGCTGCGCTGCAAGGCACCACGCATGTGAAAGAGGAGCTGGAACGCGCGCGCATGGAACTGGAAACGGCGCGGCGTGCCGGCGATCTCGCGCGCATGTCCGAACTGCAATACGGCCGCATTCCGGAACTTGAGAAACAACTCGATATGGCCTCGCAGGTTGAGATGCTGGACATGAAACTCCTGCGCAACAAAGTCACCGACGAGGAAGTTGCGGAAGTCGTCTCGAAATGGACCGGTATTCCTGTCTCGAAAATGCTTGAAGGCGAGCGTGATAAATTACTGCGCATGGAAGAAGAGCTGGGCAAACGCGTGGTCGGTCAGACGGAAGCGGTCAAAGCCGTGTCGGACGCGATCCGGCGCGCACGCGCCGGCCTGTCCGATCCCAACCGGCCGAGCGGTTCGTTCCTGTTCCTCGGTCCGACCGGTGTGGGCAAGACCGAATTGACCAAGGCGCTCGCGTCATTCCTGTTCGATACCGAAGAGGCGATGGTACGCATCGATATGTCGGAGTTCATGGAGAAGCATTCCGTGGCGCGACTGATCGGCGCCCCGCCCGGCTATGTCGGCTACGAGGAAGGCGGTTACCTGACCGAGGCCGTACGCCGCAAACCCTATTCGGTAATCCTGCTCGATGAGGTCGAGAAGGCACATCCGGATGTGTTCAACGTGTTGCTGCAAGTGCTCGATGATGGCCGCTTGACCGATGGCCAGGGCCGCACCGTGGATTTCCGCAACACGGTTATTGTGATGACCTCGAATCTCGGTTCGCAACGGATCCAGGAACTGGCGGGCGAGGAAAATTACGCCCGGATGAAACGCGCCGTGATGGATATCGTCGGCGGACATTTCCGGCCGGAGTTCATCAACCGCATCGACGAGGCCGTGGTGTTCCATCCACTCGACCGCGCCCAGATCCGCGCCATCAGCGCTATCCAGCTCGAACACCTGCGCAGCCGGTTGGTTGATCGCGATATGGATCTGACCATCAGTGAGGCAGCCCTGGATAAACTTGGCGAGGCCGGTTTCGATCCAGTCTACGGTGCCCGCCCGCTCAAACGGGCCATCCAGCAACAACTGGAAAACCCGCTGGCGCAGGCCATTCTGTCCGGCAAATTTGTCCCTGGCGAGGTCATTGAGGTTGGTCTGGAAGGCGAGTCACTGAGTTTCCGCAAGGGGGAACGCAAGGCCTCGGCAGCCTGAGTGGATGGTGGCATTTCGTTGACGAAACAGATTCGTTCGCTGAAATCGCTTGAAACTTGATAATACCGGAAAGATAGTCTACAAATTAATCATGGTGAAGTGTTGAAGTCTGATCAGTTATGACTCCTCCACCTGGAATAGTAAGCGATCCCCATCACTGACTCTTTCAGGTTCGCCCCGCTCCCCCAGCGGGGTATTTTTTTCACCGGGCAACCCGCCTCAAACCAGAGGCCAAGTCAGACAATCTTATTCTTCCACATGCCGCTGACCACGCAGCAATTCAGTCTCGCGGTTCATGATGTGACTGCATAACAGGTCACGATCCGATTCGCGGATATGCACATACTCCACGGCCACCTGCCAGGGAATATCGCCGGGCAGGCTCGCCAGGCGTTCGCAGTAGACCACGCGAGAAATCGTCAGAATGCCCGTCATGTTCGGATACAGCACCATGCGGGTTTCCAACAATTGTCCCTTGGTATATTCCTGATGCGCGGGAAACACCAAGCCACCGGCACTGAGGTTGACGTTCAAACGCGGGTAATCACCTGAGTGGACCTCTTCGGCTACAAATAGCCCCGCCAGTTGATTCAGCTTCTGATCCATCAGTTTCAGGTAGCGCGCCGCGTCGGGCGAGTTGGCTGAAAAACCGTGTAACAGCCGCGCCATGGCGCGCGAGTTGACGGCAAAATTCGCCGCTACCGTGAACCGATCCGGCGTCCGCCCATGAATACGCTCGGCCACCTCGGCCATCGCAGCTTCTTCGAGCGGACGAATGTTGAGCAACACCTGATCGTCGATGCGAAAATATTCGCGACGATCTCCCTCACATTTTTTACTTTCTTCCTCGAACACGAGCTATCTCCCTACCCGAATTATCCTGCCTTGCGTATGAATGGGTCATCAGCCGGCGGCGTCGCCTTGGGTGCCGGCGGCGCTGTCTTAGGTGCTGACGGCGCTGCTCGTGGTGCTAGCGGCGCTGTGGCCGGCTTAGAATCCTTGATCGGCTTCTGCGGCGCAACCGCAGGCTTACTTGCAGCCGCTGCTGGCTTAGCAGCAGGTACCGTAGCACCGGTATCCGGTTTTAAACCCAGTGTACCGGTCGTCTCGAGATCATCGCCCTGCAACAATTTTATTTCCACACGGCGGTTCTTGGCGCGATTCTCGGCACTGTCATTCGGTGCCACCGGATGAGTCTCGGCCAGACCTTCAATACTGAAACGCGCCGAAGGTATGCGTGACACATCAATCAGCTCATGCACCACGGACACCGCGCGGCTCGCCGACAGATCCCAGTTGGAACGATAATGGCTGGTCGCGATGGGACGCTCGTCGGTATGCCCGGACACAATGATGCGCCCTTCGGTCTCTTTCAGAATCTGACCGACGCGGTCGAGGATCGGCCGGAAGTTTTCCCGCAGATCCGCGCCACCGGTTGAGAACGACGCCTTCTCACGGATACGAATCACGATCTTCTGGCCCTCCGTTTCGACATCCACAGCGCCGTCTTTGATCTCCCAACGCAACGCCGCCCGGATCATCTTGGCAGTCTGCTGTAATTTCTGTTCGCGCTCCTGTGCCTCTTTGGCCTTGAGTCCCCGCAAGGCATCTTCCTTGGGCATCATCACCACCTGGTCGTCCAACGTATCGCGCGCTTGCTGTGCCTTAGCCGCCTCGGCCTTGGCCAGAGCCTCTGCTTGCGTTTGTGCCTCTGACTTTTGAGCCTGGGCAGCCTCACCCTCGGAACCGAGACCTTTTTTCTGATCCTGTCCACCGGAACCATCCTTGGCTTGAGACTCCTTGGGGTCACCCTCATCGATGGTCGATTTCTTGCCCTTGGTCGGCTTGCCGTCGTCACCTGCCTTGCGCTGCCTGCCCCCGGTATCCAGGAACTGCCGCGCCTCATCCGAGGTAATTTGTTCAACCACGTTGAAGGGTGTGGGGTTAGGCCGGCCGGCGCTGAATTCCGTGGCAATGACGTTAATGCCTTTAGGTGGCTCCTTGACCTCGACCTTGCGCTGTACACCGAAGGCCTCTTTCATCGAACCCGCCAGCTGCTTGTATTTGGCGACGTCCATTTCGGAAAAGGACAACAACAACACGAAGAAGCACATCAGTAGCGTCATCAGATCCGCGAAGGTCATGACCCATGCGGGCACGCCGGCGGCCGCGGGTTTTTTGGGTGCTGCGTCGTCGCTCACGTCTCAGCGCTCCCTGTCCGCCCGATCAGGCGGCCTCTTTATCATCGCTGTCACGCTGACTAGGCGGCAGGTAGGTCTTCAGCAATTCTTCCATGACACGCGGGTTGATGCCTTCCTGAATGCCGTTGATAGCCTCCAGGATTAAATTTTTATTCAGGCGTTCCTCATTGCTGCGGTGGGCCAGCTTATCGGCAATCGGCGTCGCAATGGTATTGGCGATAATGGCGCCGTACAGCGTGGTCAACAGTGCCACGGCCATCGCCGGCCCGATCTTCTTGGGATCATCCATCGCGGATAGCATCTGTACGAGACCCACTAGCGTGCCGATCATGCCCATTGCGGGCGCCACGTCGGCAATGGCCTTGAAAATGGCCTGACCGCGTTCATGGCGTTCGATGGTGAGGTTGATGTCCTTGTTGAGCATGCTGCGCACGAATTCCGGCTCATGGCCGTCGACGC
The DNA here is from genome assembly GCA_018819175.1 of Gammaproteobacteria bacterium. Taxonomy (GTDB): domain Bacteria; phylum Pseudomonadota; class Gammaproteobacteria; order Thiohalobacterales; family Thiohalobacteraceae; genus JAHJQQ01. Next base: position 9,233 of record JAHJQQ010000035.1, on the reverse strand, counting down.
AAAAGGTAATACCCCGCTTCAGAAACACATTGGAAATTTCCTGATTTTCCAGACCGAGCACGCCTTCCTTGCGAGCGACATTGGCAAGCGCTACACCCTCGCGAATCAGATCATCGGGATTCTCCGACTTGTGGAAAAAGGCCTTCATGCCGATTTTCATCGCGGCCAGGAAGTGCGCCAACGGGAATTTCATCAGCACCACCATGACCGTGCCCAAGCCGACGATAAGTACCGAAGCCACATCCAGGAACACGATGGCACTGCCACCGACCAGAATCGCGGCAATGATCACGCCCAAGCCACCAACTAAACCTACAAGTGTTGCTAAATCCACAGTGCATGACTCCGAAACAGCAGCGGTGACAGGTTATCGGCCCAGATACATAGCCTTGACGGGAAAGGCCTTAATTCGTCGAAATTTTGACAATATTTCACAGTTCGCATCCGGCGGCGATCCGCAACGTAAACTGCAGGCCTGGGGCGGCCTCGCCGGGCGTTTCACCGGGTGTTTCACCGGCATCAGCAGCCCCACATTCAACTATATGTATTCCATACTTATTCATGCAGAACACCTCTACTGCGGCACGCCCACGGGAGCGTTGGCAGCGACCCTCCCGGATCCGCTCAGACCCGCCAACAAAACCCGGCCCACGCCGACAGAGTAGATAGAGCAAGATCCGTACCCGCAGCAGGGTACTCAGCGGACATCTGGACGCATGGAATGCCTCCTGCCACCCGGGCACGGCAAAAAACCGACCACCCGCGCGTAAGCTCAGCCCCCCCTTACCGGGTAGAGACCGTCAGCAGTGCAAAGCTCAGGATCAGCTTCGCGGTCGGGATATACTGCCGGCCACAACAACAGCAACGGCCCGACGACGAATGAGTCACCAGCACAGCGCCATCCTAATCACCGGTTGTTCCAGCGGTATTGGCTACTACGCGGCACGCGGCCTCAAGGCACGCGGATACCGCGTGTTCGCCACCGCCCGCAAACAGGACGACGTCGAGCGCCTGCGCGCCCAGGGGCTGGAAAGCCTGCGGCTGGATCTGGACAGCTCGGAATCGATTCATGCGGCGGTCGAGGAAATCCTGGAACTCACCGCCGGCCGGCTCTATGGCCTGTTCAACAACGGCGGCTACGGACAGCCGGGTGCGGTGGAGGATTTGTCGCGCGACATGCTGCGCGCGCAGTTCGAGACCAATGTCTTCGGCAGCATCGAACTCACCAATGCCGTGATCCCGATCATGCGCCGCCAGGGGTTCGGTCGCATCATTCAGAACAGCTCGGTGCTGGGTCTGGTTGCGCTGCCGTACCGTGGCGCCTACAACGCCAGCAAATACGCCCTGGAGGGTTTCTACGACACCCTGCGACTGGAACTCGCCGACACGAACATTCAGGTTTCGTTGATCGAACCTGGCCCCATCGAAAGTCGCTTTCGTGCCAATGCCCATGCCGTCTATCAACGCACCATCGACGTTGAGCACAGCCGTCACTACAGCACCTATCGCGCCATGGAACAGCGGCTCACCAAACCCGGTCCCGTCGCGCCCTTCACGCTCGGTCCGGAAGCCGTCTTGGTGAAATTACTGCACGCCCTGGAAAGCCCCCATGCCCGCGCGCATTACTACGTCACGGTACCGACCTGGTTTTTCGGTATTCTCAAACGAGTCCTGCCAACCTGCGGCATGGACTGGATACTGCGGCGGGTATCGCGCGGGGAAAACAGCGGGAAATCCACTTGATCACACTGTCTACCTGGTAACTCCCTCTCCCCCAGGGAGAGGGCTGGGGAGAGGGATTCACAATGCAATAGTAATAGTTATTCCCTCATCCTGGCCTTCTCCCAGAGGGAGAAGGGACTCACGTTCATCGCCGGCGTTGAGATGACTCCCAGCAATCAAACCACCTGACCGGCACACCAGCCTGATGACCAGGCCCATTGGAAGTTATAACCCCCCAGCCAACCGGTGACATCAACCACTTCACCGATAAAATACAGCCCTGCAACCTTCTTGGACTCCATGGTTTTGGAGGACAACTCATTGCAGTCAACGCCGCCGAGAGTCACTTCCGCCGTACGATAGCCTTCCGTGCCATTGGGTTTAACCCGCCAACACTGAAGTTGCCGGGCAACCACACCAAAGTCAGCCTGGGCGATCTCCTGCAGCGGCTTATCAAGAAGGTCTTTTCCGACACGTTCCGGCGAGAGCAGGATTGCGATGAGCCGCTTCGGCAGCAGATCCGCCAGGACTGTTTTCAATTGGGTACGCGCATGAGTGGATTGCCGCGACTTCAGGTACTCAACCACATCAACATCCGGCAACAGGTTAATGTCGACGGCTTCACCCGCTTGCCAATAGGAAGACATTTGCAGAATGGCCGGACCACTCAGGCCACGATGCGTGAACAGGATGTTCTCGGTGAATTGAATGCGCTCATTACTCACACGACTGCGCACGGCTATGCCCGAGAGCGGTGAATATAGATCCTTGTCCTGTGGCTGTAATGTAAATGGAACCAACCCGGCAACGGTAGGCCGAATCGTATGCCCAAACTGCTCCGCGACTTTATAGCCCAAGGGACTGGCACACATCTTGGGAATGGATAAACCACCCGTGGCGATCACCAATGAACTCGCCTGAAAAACACCCAGCGACGTTTCCACCACAAATCCACTGCCGTCTGCCTTCTCGGCCGCGCTCTTCTCAAATGATTTTATGTCGCAATCGAGGCGCAGCTGCACGCCCACGTTGGCGCATTCAGCAAGCAACATATTCAGAATATCCTTGGCGCTGTCATCGCAAAACAACTTACCAAGATCACGCTCATGGTAGGGAATCCCATAGGCATTCACCATGCCGATGAAATCCCACTGAGTGTAACGACTCAGCGCTGATTTACAGAAATGCGGATTGTGCGAAATGAAATTATCCGCACGGATATCCAGATTGGTGAAGTTACAACGCCCACCACCCGACATGAGGATTTTCTTGCCGGGCTTATTGGCATGATCCAGCACAGTGACATCCCGCCCACGCTTGCCAGCCTCGATCGCGCACATCAGACCCGCCGCGCCGGCACCGATGATCAGGACATCCGTTTTATACATCTTGGGAACCTCTGATTAATTTGATCAAGCGAGCAGATGCAAGGCGCAGACGGGCGAAAAAAACGGAGTTTACACAGCGTAAATGAGTATTTTGAGCCCGGCTGCAACGTAGCAGATGCCGCTTCAGCGAATTAATCAGAGGTTCCCTTGGTATTGATTCGCTTACGAGGCGCCAAGACGGGTTATGCCAGATTTACTGCACACAAAATGTATGCGGCAGCCCATGCATCGGCATGATTTGGATTTGTATCGCATGCCAGACGTGACACCCTGGCTAATGACATCATTTTAAAAGTGCAGCATAGCAATTACGGCGCAGCGCTTTAATATGTGGCAGGTTATTTGCTCTCTGCGGGCGGAGAAACACCCGTAAACTTGAAAATGAGTTTACTGAAGGGCTTATCCATTGGACGAAAAACATACGCCGCTGCCGCCGGCATCAATCCGTAGAAAAACCTTTCCTCGTTGTCCTGAGCGACAAACAGCACCAATATCGCGATAACGGCAAGGGTTATCAAGGCATAAATCGCCCATGCTACCTTGGTATAGTAAGCATACTTATCATTCTGATTGTCTGTCATTTGCCTCGACCCCTGGTAATCAATGCTGAATGCACCATCAATGTCGATAAATGTTACTCAATATTCGTCCTAACCGCCATACAAAATCAGCGTCAAGCCAGATTGGAGCACGGAATAGGCAGGATTGAATATGCTTTCTGTATAAGCGTGTTTTACGCACTTGGCGCTATCGACAGGCGCGAAAAGATTGCAGTATGTAGCCAGCCACGGATGATCAGAGCTCTGATTGATGCTCACTGATCAATGCTGCGCCATACTTTTTCAACACGACTCTCATTTGCTTTGTGAAAATAATGTTCGAAGTATGGGCTAAGCGGCTGGCCCGTCAGGGCCTGTCCCGTTTGGGCGCATTGCCGGGTGTCGCAGCGCTTTTGGTTTCGGCTTAAAAGAATTTCTCGTGGCAGGACAATGGAAGACTAAACGCCGTCTGGAAGCTTGGAGGCCATCATCTTCCTCCGGTCAATCTTGCGCCCGTCAACAATGAACGTTCCGTCGCCAACAGCGTGGACCGTGCGCTTCTCCTTGCGTGCGGTATCGATGTATGCGGCAACCGCCTGTAACACGACGATGTTGTACTTCTTGATGATGTCTATGACCTTGCACTCTATGTTGGCGAGGCACTCCTTGATCAAGGGCGACGTGACGAATTTGCCCTGCACGGGCGTGAGTTTGAACTTGGCAAACTTGTCTGTGTCAGCCCCGGAGCACGTCCCTATACCAACGACCTTATCCAGCATGTCAACCGTGGGAATGGCAATGACGCACTCCCGGTTCTTTCGCAACGCCGTGAAAGAATGATTCCATTCACCCGTGGTGATGGCAAATACCGGAGTGAAATCCATCACCATGGTCCAGGAGATAGTCATGATGTTGTCTTTCTGTCCATCGTGGGTCGTCACGAGGACAACCGGTCCTGACTCCATCAAGGTAAAGGCCTTGTTCAGTTCCAGCTGACGCATGAGATAGTCTCGTGATGTTCCTTTGCCTGATGGTCTGGTTCAGCCTGCACGTTCGATGACATTAAGGCAGCCAAACGACCAGGACAAGCGGTGTCGGTTGAGAAGCGAAGCGACGAGATCGGCGTCCGCTTGACCTAGTCGTTTGGGCGTCACGGCGCAAACCCCGGGGGCCACTCTTCATGTTGTGGAAGTGCGTCCGTGATCTGGTACCACGGCGCCTTGGAACCCACAAAGATGTGCTCACGTGGCCTTCCGCCCGGGTCACCATCTACGGTTCCCACCACGACTTCACCTACCACACCAGAGTGCGCGCTAGCCAGTGTTGACCCGCACCTCTTGCAGAAGCATCGCGCATTGCCTGGAGAAGTTTCATAGCTCTGGACAAAGTCCTGGCCGGATGTCCATTGGAAGGTTCCCGGATTCAAGATGCCCCACGTTGCGAAGGCAGCACCATTTGACTTCCTGCACATGGAACAGTGGCAGTTGCCGAGGAACTGGAAAGGCGCAGTGACTTCGTACGTGACAGCTCCGCACAAGCAACTTCCCTTGATTGACATGCGTACGCCTCCAATAGAACGAGTGTGACGCCTAACGACTGAAGTGAGCCACGCCTGCGTAGCAGTCGTCGGGCCTGCCTGAAAGGCGGGCGGACACGACTGATTTGTTATAAGTCATTTTTTACCATGCCAGTAGTCGGGGTCCCGATGTTGATGCATGATCGAAAGAATTACGATCTCAGTTGGATCAATTTGATATAAAATCGCATAAGGGAATCTTCTGATGATTCAACGTCTGATGCTTCCGTGTATTTTTGGCACGGCTTCGGGATGATCTTCAATGCTTTTTACTGCCCGATAGATTTCTGAAAAAAGTCATACCCGAGGTTAGGTACCTGAGCCTCATAGTAACGAGCCGCCTGTACCATCTCCCACTCCGCGGGAGAAAGATAACGTACCTGCATTATTTGAGCTTCGAACGAGCTTCTTCAAATACCTTATCAGTTGATTTTGAAGTGAGCTTCCCGGCCCTATAGTCCTGATACCGCTGCTCCGCCACTTTGAGCCATGCGGCCTCGGCATCGACATCATCTCCAGTATCCAAGGACCGTATCAGACCTTGAATCAGGCGAGACCGCTCCTCAGTCGATAACTGAGCAATACGATCTTCGATTTCCTTAAGATTTGCTGCCATCACGATCTCCATCGGTAATTGTAAATACAATATTCCGAATATCTAACAAATTCAATGTGGCGTATATCTCCGCGTACTTAATGACTTATAACGTAGACGTGACCGGCGCTGCGCGGCTTTATCGCGCAGCGCCCAGCGACCGAAGGGAGCGAGGTCGACCGCCATGTTAGAAGGCTGGTGCTGCGCCACTAGCTGAACTCTCCGTGACGAAAGATGGTTTCACCTTCGACCAGCGCTCGCAGGGTGAACTTGAGGGGAAACACTTGCTTGACCGACATGCCAAGTGCCAAGGCCACCTCCTCGCGCTCCTTCTTGGCGCCGGGGAACTTTGCCGACGGAACAAAAATGTACTTTCCCTCGTGCAGCAGAGCCCCGTGCCCAAACTCGAACTCTTCGGCGGTCGTTACACCAACCGCGCCTGATATTGCCTCACCTGATGCGGTGCGGAAATCCGCTGCGACCGTGAGTGAGTAGAGGTCGGGAGCTACAACATTACTTGGGACAGGGCGAACCCAAGTTTCGTCTTGTTCTTCGTTTTCTTCTTCGTCAATTGCGAACTCCCAAATCGGGAATGCCTCAAGATCCTCGAGTTTAAGTTGATCAGCAGGCTTGCGGGTTCGGAGCGATGGACTCATAGGTGGAAGCCTTCTAACGCCTCGCTTAACAGGCGGCGCGTCTTTTTGCGCCGTCCTTGTTGAAGCGATTGTTAGCGGCTGCTCCGCCACTGAGCATAGCCAAGCCGGAAAGGAGCAATATCGCTGATGCAGGCAACGGGACAGGCTGAAGCGATGAATAGTTACCAATATACAGATTGCCAGTTGCTTCAAATACTCCGCTCAAGACTGGCGCCTCTGAAAACAACAAGATATTACCTACCTCATTCATGCTATAGATGGGGTTTGTAAATATGCTTGTATTGGATAAATTAGGCAGCGTTGGTGAATCATTGAATGAGAATATTGTTACTGTCTGTCCTGTTATTGATATATTGCTGCCGATAAAAAGATCTTGATTCTCGCTGAACACGGAGTAATCAAGAAACATATCACCATCCGTGTATATGTTGTAATCGCCACTTAGTTGTATCCCGGTTGTACCTTGCGATATATCCGTATGCCTTCCTGTTAGAACAATGCTGCTGTCCGGTACCGATAGGATAGGCGTCCCGTTGCCTATCGTGACAGTAGCTGCATTGGCTGAATTAAAATAACATAGTGAAATAAAAAGCACTGGAAGTATACGAACTGATTTCATGGCCAACCCTTTTTGACAAATTGAAGAAAAAATAGGGTCAACCATAGCTCCTTTCCGTTGCAAATATGTGACTATTGTACCGCTAACGTTTGCCATAAACCGCGCGAGGAACGAGCGTTGGATTTGATGGCATTGTTATACCCTGCATCAATAGCATTGCCATGCAAGCGCCCACTCTTTTTCCTTGCCTTCAACTGTGCCTAACCCGAAATACCCAACACCGCCGTCGCCCCATGACCAATGTGCTTTATCTTCTGTATCTATTTGGAATACATACTCTGGTGACGCTGGATGTTTATTCCAAGGCGCCCAAAATATCTCGCTTTGTATCAAGGTTGGCCACCCACCAAACTTGAATCCAGACGTATTTTCATAAAGATCATAATATTGATCTTCTAATTGCTGTGGACATTCTACGGGGATGTCCTCCCAACAAGGGTAATCCGCATCAATTTCAACTGCCTTCATTGGAAATGGCTTAATATGAGAAGAGATGTCTGGTTTATCTATTGGGACAAGTTCTTCAATGGTTTTATATGCTCTTATTTCCCAACCTTCCCCGTTAGGGGTATCTACGGGAAGGTTTTCAGCGTCAACAAACACTGTGATAAAGGCTAAGCCTTCAAGACGCCTTGGAATGTAAGGCAAATCATTCAAGTTTATCTGTACAAGAGGAAGCATCGGCATTTCGTTCGAATATGGCCAACTTTCTCCCTCAGCGCAAAATTCTACTGTCCCAAACCAACTTGCAAAAGAATTGTCAGGAGGTCGAAATCCACCGACATTCAAGACAATCGCCTTGCGCTTAATTTTATTTCCAAATTCTTCAACTATGTTTGTCATGCTTTATTGGGTATAACGTTGCAGCTGTACGGCGCAAACGAAGCGCAGCGTAGTTTGCGTCCGAACGAGCGCCTTGTTATGCACGATTTGCACTAAAGTTTTCTCCAATAACATAAGACTCCCCAATCTCTAGAACCTTGAGTGTGGGAACGCTCACGAATTCAGTTCCTGTCCAGTGTTTTGGCTCGCGTCCAGGCAAAGCGTTTACTTTAATGGGCTGGTTTTGTAAAGAACTGACGATCTTATTTGCAACTGACTCAGGAAAGCGCCCAAGCAAACCGTAGGCTGAACTGGCAATGCCTTGAACGGTAGGCTTTAAATTCAAAAACTTTCTAATATAATTTGGCTTGTCCATAATTTCGATACAACAAGAACATACCAAGCCAAGTAAAAACTCAGGAGCAAGAGAATTCTCAGAAAACATTAAATCAACTTCTTTTTCAATATACGGTTTAAGCAAAGGAGATTCTGAGCTTAAAGATAGAAACTCCGTGCCTTCAGATGATAAAGACTCCTCAAATACACCTGTGCATTCGATTTCCCACAATTCTGCCTCTGACTCATCATTAAACTTGATTGATAGGCTCAGCCTTAGGTCGTCTGCGAACCAATCAGCATCCACGATTCGAATCCAGCCATCGGCATCATCAAAATCAGAAGTCAGTCTTTCAAATAGTTCCTTCATTTTCTCTCGAGTGCATAACGTTGAAACTCACTTGCGCAAATGGAGCGTAGCGGAATTTTCGTCAAGCGGAGTGACTGGTTAGGCATAAGCACTCTCAATCTCCTATGATGAGTTGAAATGGCTCATTGCCCATGAACTCGACTCCTACAACTGCATCAATCTCTGACTCGGTATCGAAGTAAATTGCCCATTCATTGTCACTGTCTATAAAAACATTAGGGTTAGTAAATTGAGTTGCGCAGAGGTGATATTTTTCCCGGTTGACCTCAATGAACTCTATGCATTGGGGTATCAAATCCGACCATACGGCGCAAATTAGTTTGGCTCTTGCCTCAATTTCAGATGTTATGTTTGTGGTCTCGATACTGAGAAGAGCACCCTGTAGTGCTTCGGGTTCTGCCTCCCAACATCCATCTCCCTGATTAAACAACCCGATACCATCAATGACTTTGCTGTTCATTTTATATGCCTAACGAATGATATGGACTCCCCCTCCCCCGACGGCATCAAATGTGCCAGATTGAATGTGTAACCAGTCAATCAATGGAAGAGGAGGAGTCACCATGAACGTTACTACCATTGGGATCGATTTGGCAAAGAACAGCTTCAG
>JAHJQQ010000034.1 GCA_018819175.1 Gammaproteobacteria bacterium | reverse complement strand
TAGAACCTATCTCAAAATCGATCGCGACCGCTCATGCGGCGTTGCAGGTCATGTTCCGGTACTCATTTACACCGTGTAAACTGCGTTCCTCACATGCCCCGCGCCTTGCCTGAACGCCCGGGATCAATTTTGAGATAGGTTCTAGCTGCTCATCGAGCTCGAGGACTGGTCTGCCCAGTGCGCGGAACTGACATAGGCATCGGTCATCTGCGAGGGTGCCAGACGGTCGAAGTGGGCGCGCAGAAAATCCCCTTTCTCATAGGCGATGACGCAGGCGAGTGCCTCGCCATAGGGTCCTGTATGCTCGAGCAATCCCTGGCGAATATCATCGGTGAACGGCAGCGATTCGAGAATCTTCTCCAGTGGTGCATCCATCAGCGCCTCAAGCAGTGAGAACAGTCCGACGGTAAAGTAGGTTTCGCTTTGTGGACGTTTCGCGGTCTTGGCCAGCAGTTCACACATCTTGGCGCGTTGCATGGCTTGGGTGACCAGTTCCGCAGGCTTATTACCCAGGCCCGCGACAACCAGCAATGTCACCCAGGACTTGATTGCTTGCGTGCCGAGATAGACCACAGCCTGGCGGATGGATTCGATCTGCTTGGGAAAGGCGAAGAAGGCGGAGTTGATATAGCGCAATAATTTGTAACTGAGCGCGACGTCCTGCATGACCAGTGTTTCGATGTCGGTGGCATCGGTTTCCGGGCTTTGCAGCTTGGATAGCAGTTGTAGGACAGACAAACGGTTAGGCGGCAGTTGGGTGCTCTGGACGATATTGGGCTTGGACAGAAAATAACCCTGAAAATAATCGAAGCCGAGTTGTTTGCAGTGTTCGAATTCTTCCTGGGTTTCGATTTTCTCCGCCAGCAGTTTTACGTTATAGCCCTGCAGCAGACGCACATGCTCATTGAGCTGCTCGCGCGACAAGGCCATCAGATCGATTTTGATGATCTGTGCCTGTTCGATCAGCGGTTTCAGATTTTCATGAAAGATAAAGTCATCCAGAGCCAGGCAGTAGCCTTGACCGGCGAGATTGCGCGCGCCCTCGATGACCTCTGCATCAGGATGGATATCTTCCAGGATCTCCAAAACCACCCGGTCTTTTGGGAAGGGTAAGGTGGTCTTACTGGTAACAAAGCTGCGAGTGAGGTTGATAAAGGCCAGATGTGACCCAACAATCTGTTCCAGACCGATTTCGATAAAGGCATTGACGATGACTTGGGATGTGGCCTGATCCCCGTCGAAGGTGCCGGCCTGATTCTGGGTGCCGCTGCGGAACAGGAGTTCGTAAGCGTAGACCTCTAAATTGCGGTCAAAAATGGGCTGACGCCCTATATAGATGTCTTGCATACTGTCTTCCGCACTGCTTTAAGTGGCGGACCCCTGACGGGCTGCTCCCTGAGTGGGCTAGCCTAGCAGAATCCTTACAACGGTTTCAGCGTTTATCGGCCTGTGTGAGATTACCTTTGGCTCCCGGTGGACTGGCCAGGGAATATCCAGGCCATGCTTGAGGAAGTCATTCAGCCTGCGCAGGGGTGGCCGCTGGACTTATGGTAAAGTAGCGGCCTGCTAGCCTTCCACGCATGTCCCAGCGAGTTGTATCCATCATGATTGATTCCATACTTTCCTTCATCAGTCAGGGGTTTATTCCGCTCCCCTGGTGGGGCTACGGTGTCGTGGCCCTGGTTCTGACCCATATCACCATTGTTTCGGTTACGGTCTATCTGCATCGCCATCAGGCACACCGGGCGCTGGAGCTGAATCCGCTGGTGAGTCATTTCTTCCGCTTCTGGTTGTGGCTGACGACGGGCATGATCACGGCCGAATGGGTCGGGATTCATCGTAAGCATCATGCGACCTGTGAAACCGTTGACGACCCTCACAGTCCCAAAATCCTCGGCATCGATAAGGTGCTGTGGGAGGGTGTCGAGCTGTACCGTGCGGCGACCAAGGACCGGGCGAGTATTGAAAAATATCGGCATGGCACCCCGGATGATTGGATCGAGCGCCATCTGTATGCTAAATATCCCACGGTTGGCGTGGCGCTGATTCTGATTATCGATGTGCTGTTGTTCGGCGCCATGGGCCTCAGCATCTGGGCGATCCAGATGCTGTGGATACCGCTGTTCGCGGCAGGCGTGATCAACGGTCTCGGGCATTGGTGGGGCTACCGGAATTTCGAAAGCCGCGACATGTCCACCAATATTTCGCCGTTCGGCATCCTGGTTGGTGGCGAGGAACTGCACAACAATCATCACGCTTTCCCAAGTTCAGCCAAGTTGTCGGCGCGCTGGTGGGAATTCGATATCGGCTGGATGTATATCCGTATGCTGGAGCTGCTGCATCTGGCACGGATCAAGAAGGTCAACCGGCGCCCGCAGATCGTGCCTGGCAAGGAGGCGGTGGACATGGATACGGTGCGCGCCGTGATTCTGAATCCACTGCATGTGATGGCGCATTACGCGCGTGCGGTGATTCAGCCGGTGTTGCGTGATGAATGGCAATGCGCGGGTGAAACCTGTCGGCGGCGGTTCCGTCAGACGCGTTGGCTGCTGATCCGCGAGGCAAGCCTGATGGACAAATCTATGAGTCAGCGCCTGGAGAAGGTGCTGGCGCAGTATCAAAAGCTCCGGCTGGTCTATCAATTCCGTCAGCAGTTGCAGGTGGTATGGAGTAAGCGCGCCGAGAGTCAGGAGCAGCTGCGCCAGTCCCTGCAGGACTGGTGTGCCCGCGCAGAGGCGACGGGGATTCAATCCCTGGAAGAGTTTGCGCGCCGGTTGCGTGGCTACAGCGTGCAGGCGGTGTGAGTCTCTGAACGGAAAGCGGACAATAAAAAACCCGGCCATGCCGGGTTTTTTATGTTCGATGCTAAGACCGGAATTACTTGATCTTGGCTTCTTTGTACGGCACGTGTTTCCGCACGACGGGATCGTATTTGCTCATTTCGAGCTTGTCCGGTGTGGTGCGCTTGTTCTTGGTGGTGGTATAGAAATGACCGGTACCGGCACTGGATACCAGTTTGATCTTGTCGCGTGCGCCCTTAGCCATAGTTCACCTCAGACCTGTTTGTCACGGGTACGGATCTCGGCCAAAACCGAATCTATGCCCTTCTTGTCAATTATGCGCATGCCCTTGCAGGAAACGCGCAGGCTCACGAAACGATTCTCGCTCTCTACCCAAAAGCGATGTTTGTGCAAGTTGGGCAGGAAACGGCGACGCGTCTTGTTGTTGGCGTGAGACACGTTATTGCCGGTAATCGGCCCTTTTCCAGTCACTTGGCAGACTCTGGACATGGCTGTAAATCCTTAATAAAAATCGGGTCGGGCCACCCAGGCAGACGGCCGGGGACCCACAGAGCGGCGCATTATGTCAGATGACCCTGGTCGAGACAAGCCGCCTGGGCGTAGTAAAAATGCGTCTTTAACGTGGCTGCTCGATTCTACAGCAGGCCGCGCTCGGCAAAGGACACGACTTCCCCATCGCCGATCACAAGATGGTCCAGCACCCGGATATCCACCAGCCCGAGGGCCTCGCGCAGTCGCCGGGTCAGGTGCAGATCGGCCTGGCTGGGCTCGGCAACCCCGGACGGATGGTTATGGGCCAAGATGACGGCGGCAGCATTATGCGCCAGGGCCGTTTTGACGACTTCGCGTGGATGTACGCTGGCCCCGTCAATGGTGCCGCGGAACAGGGCCTCGTATTCGATGACCCGATGCCGGTTATCGAGGAACAGGCAGGCGAAGACCTCGTGCGGGTACCCACGCAAACGGGACTGGAGGAAACGGCGCGTGCTATCCGGGTTGGCCAGCGCATCGCCGCGCTGCAGATCGGCCAGCAGATAGCGCCGACCCAACTCCAGGGCCGCCATCAGCAACGCAATGGTGGCCGGGCCCAGACCGCGGCAGGCCTTGAGGCGTGCCGGAGGCAGATCCAGCCAGGCACGCAGGCCGCCGTGCTGTTCGAGCAGGTCGCGCCCCAGTTCAATGGCGTTGCGGCCGGCGGTGCCGGTGCGCAGAAAAATGGCCAGGAGTTCGGCGTCGGACAGGCTCTCGGCGCCGCGTTGCAGGAGTTTTTCGCGCGGCCGTTCGGCTGCCGGCCAGTGGCGGATAGACATGAGACAACCTCCATGTTGTCGATATCGGGATGTGGCGCTGCTGATTTACGCATGAATCAACTTGCCTGACCAGCCTGATGTGCATTGGGGCTGGCCGTGTATTTGCATGCTTTACCGAATATGTACCGGCGACTATATAAGGTAAACTCCCGGCATGTTTGAGCTAGCCAATAAACGCATCCTGCTGGGTGTCTCCGGTGGCATCGCGGCCTACAAAAGCGCGGACCTGGTGCGGCGTCTTCGTGACGCCGGGGCAGAGGTGCGCGTGGCCATGACGGCGGGCGCTACCCAGTTCATTACGCCGCTCACCTTGCAGGCCCTGTCCGGACAGCCAGTGCGTACTGCGGTGTTCGATGCCGAGGCCGAGGCGGCCATGGGTCATATCGAACTGGCGCGCTGGGCGGATGCTGTGCTGATCGCGCCGGCCAGTGCTAACACCCTGGCCAGGCTCGCGCAGGGTTTGGCGGATGATCTGCTGAGCACGCTGTGTCTGGCGACGCGCGCGCCGCTGCTGGTGGCGCCGGCCATGAATCAGGTGATGTGGGAACATCCCGCGACCCAGACAAACCTCGCACTTTTACGCGAACGCGGTGTGCATATCTGCGGTCCCGGTGTCGGCGGGCAGGCCTGTGGTGAATTCGGCCCCGGGCGCATGTTGGAACCCATGGAGCTGGTTGCGGCTGTCGCGACACTTTTTTCCTCCGGGGCGCTTGCCGGTTTGCAGGTGCTGATCACGGCAGGCCCAACGCGCGAGCCGATCGATCCGGTGCGTTTCATCAGCAACCGCAGCTCCGGCAAGATGGGTTATGCGGTTGCCGTCGCTGCGGTGGAAGCGGGCGCGCGCGTGACCCTGGTGAGCGGGCCGGTGGCATTGTCGCCACCGGAACATGTTGAATGCATCCACGTGGATACCGCCGCCGAGATGCATGCCGTCGTCATGGCGCGTGTACAAAGCAGTGATCTATTCATCGCTGCCGCCGCTGTCGCGGATTACCGGCCGCAAACGGTGGCCGAACACAAACTCAAAAAACAGGCCGCCGCGCTGCAGCTGGGTTTGCAGCGCACGCCGGATATCCTTGCCGAGGTTGCCGCGCTACATCCCGCGCCCTTCACAGTCGGCTTCGCCGCCGAGACTGAGCGTCTTGCCGAACATGCGCGCGGCAAACGCATGGCCAAGTCGCTGGACATGGTCGCGGCGAATCTGGTGAATCTGCCCGGCCAGGGGTTCGAAGCGGATGAAAATGCACTGACTTTATACTGGGAAGGCGGCGAGTGCGGCTTGCCGCGTATGAGTAAAACGCAGTTGGCGCGCGAACTCATAGCGCAGATCGCGTTGCGCTACCAGGCCAAACAACAACACCAATCAGGAGCCGCAGATCGGCATGCAGAAGATACAGCTTAAGATTCTTGATCCGCGCATTGGCACAGATTTTCCACTTCCCGATTACGCCACCTCCGGTTCCGCCGGGATGGATTTGCGCGCCTGTCTGGATACAGCGCTGGTGTTGGAGCCTGGCGCGACGACACTGATTCCAACCGGCATGGCGATACATGTTGATGATCCGGGTCTGGCGGCGGTGCTGTTGCCGCGCTCGGGTCTTGGGCATAAGCACGGCATTGTGCTTGGGAATCTGGTCGGGCTGATCGATTCGGATTATCAGGGGCAGTTGTTTGTGTCCTGCTGGAATCGGGGTAAGGACTCCTTTACCATCGAACCGGGTGAGCGCATCGCACAAATGGTGATCGTGCCGGTGGTGCGGGTGCAGTTCGAGGTGGTCAGTGAATTCACGGCCAGTCAGCGCGGTGCTGGTGGCTTCGGGCACACCGGGCGTTCATAAGCTCTCAGGAAGAAGGTCTTAATATGGGATTCAAACTACCGAAGTTGAAACCGCGTGCCGGCGAGAGCGCCAAGTCGAAAAATAAAGTCAGCAGTGGAGGAGGCAGGCTCAGCCTGGTTCACCTCGGCTTGCTGATCTTCCTGTTGGCCGGATCACTGGTGTCCGTGATCGCCATTTTCTTCCAGCAGGATGCGGCAGCGCAGGCGTCCGCCAGCTGGAAACAGGAGATTACTCTGACGGCAGAGAATCTTTCCGATCGTATCGCGACTCAGCTCAGTCATATCACGGCAAAAATGGATTTATTGGCGCGGGATGCGCAGCTTATCGATTTGATCAGTAACGGTAACAGCGCTGGCTTGCAGCAGCGCGAAGCTGAGCTGGCATACCTGTTCCCGGGTTCGGTGCGCGTGCGCATTCTGCCGCCCGGCTTAACGGAACCCGACGATAACGCCACACCGCCGCTGAGCTATGCGGCACTGGATATGCTGCGCCGTGCCGAAACCAGCGAAACAGCGCCGGCAGCGGAAGTGCATCTGTTCGGTAAACCGCAACAGCATATCAATATCGTGCGGCGTATCTTGAGTTCCAGCGGACGGCGCATCATCGGTCACATAATGGTGAGCCTGCCGCTACCGGCAATCCAGGAAGCGCTCGATGCACCGAAGCTATCGCGCGGATACGGCGAAGTCTGGCAGGTGGTCAGTAATGGCACGCCGGTGGTGTTGGCCAAGCGTGGAACTCAAGCGCTTCGCAATGGTGAACCAACGGTAGCGGTTGATATCCCCGGCAGCACCTGGAAGGTGGCCTACTGGAGTGAATCGGGTAGTTTCACGTCATCAACAGAAGGCCTGTGGGCGATTGCCGGCAGCAGCATTGCTATTTTCGGCCTGCTGCTGATTCTGATCATGCGTTCGTTCGGGCGCATATTGAAGCAGGATCAGACGTTACTTCTCGGTGCTGTGCGGGACGCGCGTAACGGACGCATGCAGCCAAGTTATGCATTGCAGCTCAAAGAATGCGCCAGCTCGATAGACGGTGTCCGGCAGTTGTTCCAGGATGAAACGGCTGCGGCTGTACAGTCTACCCGCAAGGTGGCAACTGCGGCTGCGCCAGCCGCGCCGGTTTCAGTGGTTGCAGCCGCGACCGATGCCTTGGCGAACCTGGGTGTTGAACATGGCAATGTGGGCGTCAGTGCACTGCAAGTGGATGCATCTATCTTTCGCGCCTATGACATACGCGGCGTGGTGAATAAAAATTTCACGCCGGAAATTGTTTATGAGCTCGGGCGCGCGATTGGCTCCGAGGCACGTGCGCGTGGCGAAAAGTCCGTTATTGTTGCGCGCGATGGACGGCTGTCAGGGGAGGAATTGCAGGATGCCCTGATGCGAGGCTTGCGTGCCAGCGGTGTCAACGTCAAGGACATCGGCATGGTGCCTACGCCGGTGCTGTATTTCGCCACCCACAACCTGGATACGCGTTCCGGCGTGATGTTGACCGGCAGTCACAATCCCGCCGAATACAATGGCGTGAAGATTGTGCTTGCCGGCGAGACGCTTTATGGCGAAGCGATCCAACGTCTGCGCGAGCGGATGGTGCAGGGTGATTACGATCATGGTGATGGTCAATATGAGAGCATTCAGATCACCGATAAATATATCGAACGCGTGCGTAAGGATGTGCAGCTGGCCCGGCCCATGAAAGTGGTCGTGGATTGTGGTAACGGAGTGGCTGGTAGCCTGGTGCCCGCCCTGCTGGAAAGTACCGGTTGCAAGGTTATCCCGCTCTATTGCGAGGTCGATGGCCACTTCCCGAATCATCATCCTGACCCGAGCAAGCCCGAAAACCTGCAGGACCTGATTCGCGTTGTCGGAGAGCAGAATGCCGATCTGGGTCTGGCCTTCGATGGCGATGGCGATCGTCTGGGTGTCGTCGCCTCTAATGGCGAAATCATCTGGCCGGACCGGCTCCTGATGTTGTTTGTCATGGATATCCTCGGCCGCAACCCCGGCGCCGAGATCATTTACGATGTGAAATGCACGCGTCACCTGGCCAAGATCATCCGCGATTTCGGCGGCAGTCCGGAGATGTGGAAGACGGGTCATTCGCTGATCAAGGCGCGCATGGCGGAAACGGGTGCGCTGCTGGCCGGTGAGATGAGTGGCCATATCTTCTTCAAAGAGCGTTGGTATGGTTTCGACGACGCCGCCTATGCGGCTGCGCGCTTGTTGGAGATTCTCTCCAATGATCACCGAACATCGAATATGGTGTTCGGGGTGATACCTGACGGTGTGAATACGCCGGAGCTTACTCTGTCCATGCAGGAAGGCGAGCCGCAACGGTTTATGGCTGACTTCCTGGGCAAGGCGCAGTTCGCGGATGCCGAAATCGCGACGATTGATGGTTTGCGTGCCGATTTCAAGGATGGTTGGGGATTGGTGCGTGCGTCGAATACCACGCCCAGCCTGGTGCTCCGTTTCGAGGGCGATACCGAGCAGGCCTTGGAGCGCATTCAAGGCTTGTTCCGCAAGGCGATGCTGGCTGCTGACCCAAAGATCAAATTGCCGTTCTGATAAATATTCCTCGCGCAAAGACGCGAAGACGCCAAGTAAATCTACTTAATGCGAAGGAGCTTTGGATCTATTTATCATTACTGAGGCGCGCTCGTTGCGACGATGTGGTGTAATTGATCAAGCATTCAAAATCCTTTTGCGCCTTGGCGTCTTTGCGCGAAACATTATTTTCGTTCTTTCCCATGCTACAGCCCACATAAAGAACCTACTATGGCACTGACTCCTGATACCGCTCGCAACGTTGCTCATGTGTTGAGTGAAGCGATGCCTTACATCCAGCGCTTCCAGGGCAAGACTATCGTCATCAAGTACGGCGGTAACGCCATGATCGACGAAAATCTCAAACAAGGGTTTGCGCGAGATATCGTGCTGATGAAGCTGGTCGGTATCAATCCGGTTGTGGTGCATGGGGGCGGGCCGCAGATCGGTGATCTGTTGAAGAAGATCGGCAAGCAGTCGACCTTTGTTGCGGGCATGCGCGTGACCGATGCCGAGACCATGGATGTCGTGGAAATGGTTTTGGGTGGTCTGGTGAACAAGGAGATCGTCAACCTCATTAATCGACATGGCGGTCGTGCGGTGGGTCTGACCGGTAAAGACGGGGGTCTGATTCAGGCGCGCAAAATGCTCCTGGATCAAGAGGCGCCGGAATTACAGGCGTCGGAGATTATCGATCTCGGCCATGTGGGCGAAGTCGCGAGCATCGATGCGTCTGTCGTGCACATGCTAGTTGGCGGTGATTTCATCCCGGTGATTGCGCCGATCGGTGTCGGCGCTGACGGCATGTCGTACAACATCAATGCCGATCTGGTGGCGGGCAAGATTGCTGAGGTGTTGAAGGCTGAAAAGTTGATGCTGCTGACCAATACCGCGGGATTGCTCGATGGAAAAGGCAATTTGTTATCAGGATTGACCGCACGTCAGGCCGATGAGTTGATCGCTGACGGGACTATTCACGGTGGCATGTTGCCAAAAATCGGTTGCGCCCTCGATGCCGTCAAGAATGGCGTGCAGGCCTCGCATATTATCGACGGCCGGGTAGAGCATGCGGTTCTGGTCGAGCTGTTTACCGATGAAGGGTTAGGTACGCTGATTCGCGCGTAGCGCGTAGGGTGTGGTGAGCAGAGCGAACCGCACCATTTTTCGCGCGTTCAGCTGGTGCGGTTCGCTCTGCTCACCACACCCTACATGTTGCTATTGTTTCGGGCCGGCCAGCTGTGCGGCCTTGAGTTCACGGAAGCGACGGATATCACCTTCGAACTGGGCGCGGATGCTTTCCTGCTCGCGGCGCTTGCTGGCGATGTAATCCAGATAGCGCTGAATCTGTCCACGCGCACCGAGGATCTGTTCGTGCAGATTATCGGAAATCGGTTTGCCGGCACGCTCCAGTTCAGCGGCTTCACGCGTCAGTTCTGCCAGACTCAGTTCGATCTTCTCGATGCGATCACGCGTGACACGCAATACGCCATCGATGGCGGAGATCTTGCCATCGCGCGTCATGACCATGTCGTCTTCGGTCGTGAAGGTGGCCAATAGCATGCGGTCATGCGAAGCCTGGTCCGCGGCAATGCGCTCCTGTTCCAGACGCTGCGCAGTCAGCCGTTCTTCTTCAGCCAACTGCTCCGGCGTCTTGGCGGCATCCAGTGTCTTGACCTCGACGCCCTGATCGTTAAGCACCTTGCGTTCTTGTTTGGCATATTGTGGCGGGATCATATCGCCATAATGGACTTTGCCATTCTCATCGGTCCATTTGTACAGTCGGCCGGACTTCTCTGCGGCCTGTGCGTAGCCCATTGCGCAGACTGCAATAGCGATGGCGGTGAGCATCAAGGATTTTAGCGGTGACTGTGTCGGCTTCATGCGTTATTTCATCCTATACAACTAAAGTGATGTCCGCAGTTCCGGGTTACTGGTGTACCGGCCGGCTCGAATGCGAGAAGATGAGCGGGCATTGTAACGCGTTGAGCGGCGTCGATAACAACAATGCCGGACAAAGATCTGATGAACGGTATCGAACATCTCATTCTGTTTGTGGCGTCGCTGATCGCAAATCTGTTATCGGCCTTCTCTGGCGGCGGCGCCGGTCTGATCCAGTTGCCGGTGCTGATTTTTCTCGGACTGCCCTTCGCGGTCGCCTTGGCGACGCACAAAGTGGCGACAGTTGCCCTGGGTATCGGCGCCACGCTGCGGCATCTTAAGGAAGAACCGCTGGAACGCGGCTTTGTGCTGCTGATTCTGCTGGCTGGATTGCCGGGTGTGCTGTTGGGCGCGAATCTCATTCTGGAGGTTCCGGACAAAATTGCCCGGATAGCCCTGGGGGTTTTGACCCTGGGCCTGGGGCTGTATTCCTGGCTGAGCCCGGATCTTGGCCTGGTGGTCGCGCGGCTGCACCGGGACAGCTCTGGCCGTCTGATCGGTGCTGCGGTGCTGTTCGGTATCGGCTTCCTGAATGGCTCGCTGACCTCGGGTACCGGATTATTCGTGACCCTCTGGCTGGTGCGCTGGTTCGGATTGGATTACCGCCGTGCGGTGGCGTATACGCTGGTGTTGGTCGGGTTGTTCTGGAACGGTGCGGGTGCAGTGATGCTGGGTGTGCTGGGCTCGATCCGTTGGGATTGGCTGCCGGCGTTGGTGGCGGGTTCGCTGCTGGGCGGCTATCTGGGTGCCCATCTGGCGATTGTCAAAGGCAATCGAATGATTAAGCGTGCCTACGAGATTCTGACCTTGTTGGTGGGGCTGAAACTGGTGTGGGGTTGAATGTATAAGCAGGCTTGTTTGCTTGCGCTGTCGAGAGCGAGCCTTCTCCTGCGTTACACCCCATACTCGGCGCGATAGGCGCGGATCGCCGCGACCTGGGTGGCTTGATCCGGCTTGGCCTCCAGGAATTCCACAAGCTGATCCAGTGCGGCGATGCTCATCACCGGGATGCCCATATCCTGCTCGACTTCCTGAATGGCGGAACGCTCACCCTTGCCACGTTCCTGACGGTTCAAGGCGATGATCACGCCCGCTGCAGTGGCGCCAGCAGCGCGGATGATATCCAGTGACTCGCGAATGGCGGTGCCCGCGGTGATCACATCGTCGATGATCAACACACGGCCCTGCAGCGGCGCACCGACCAGATTGCCGCCTTCGCCGTGCGCCTTGGCCTCCTTGCGGTTGAAGCAGTAAGGTACATCGCGACCGTGATGGTCGGCCAGTGCGACCGCCGTGGCGGCGGCTAAGGGTATGCCTTTGTAGGCGGGTCCGAACAGGACGTCGAACTCGATGCCGGAGGCGACGATGGCGGCGGCGTAGAAGCGTCCCAGCCGCGCCAGGCAGCTGCCGGTGTTGAACAGGCCGGCATTGAAGAAATAGGGGCTCTTGCGGCCGGATTTCAGGGTGAATTCACCAAAACGGAGAACGTGGGTTTCAATGGCGAAGGTCAGAAAATCGTGTTGATAGTCTTGCATGAGCCGCTCGAGGTTTGATGGGGGTTGGGCCAAGGTGATGGCCGGCATGTGCGGTATGATACACGGCCGAATTCACAGGGTCAGCACGTGCGCGTCATAACTCTCAATGCCAACGGCATACGTTCCGCCGGCCGCAAAGGTTTTTTCACCTGGCTGGCGCGACAGAAGGCCGATGTTGTCTGTATCCAGGAAACCAAGGCCCAGGAAGGGCAGCTTACCGATGCGATTTACCATCCGCGCGGTTTCCATTGTTATTACCACGATGCCGAGAAAAAGGGCTACAGCGGGGTGGCGATCTACAGCCGCATACAGCCGGATCGCGTCGTCATCGGCCTGGATTGGCCGGAGTTCGATGCCGAGGGCCGTTATCTGGAGGTGCAGATCGGCAAGCTCAGTGTGGTGTCATTGTATCTGCCCTCGGGTTCCTCCAGCGAACTGCGCCAGCAGGTGAAATTCAAGGTGCTGGATCGTCTCATGCCCTATCTGCGTGGTCTGCGTCGCAAACGTCGTGAATACATTATCTGTGGCGACTGGAATATCGCGCACAAAGAGATCGACCTGAAAAACTGGCGTGGTAATCAGAAGAACTCAGGTTTCCTACCCGAGGAGCGTGCCTGGATGGATGTACTGTTTGGCAGTGCGGGTTTCGTGGATGCCTTTCGTGTGGTCGATCCTCGGCCGGAGCAATACACCTGGTGGTCGAATCGCGGCCAGGCCTGGGCCAAGAACGTCGGCTGGCGGATTGATTATCAGGTGATCACGCCGGGGCTGATGCCGCAGGTTAAGGCTGCGCGCATCTACAAGGAACAGCGCTTCTCCGATCATGCGCCTTTGATTATGGATTATGACTGGGAACTCTAAACAGCGAGTCGCGGCAACACCGTTATGCTGATGGACGTCAGCCTACTGTCGGCCATGCTGATCGGTTTTTTCGGCGGTGTTCATTGTGTGGGAATGTGTGGCGGCATTGTCGGCGCCCTGACCTTCGGTTTACCGGAGACACTGCGTCAGCGCCCGCTTTCCGCCTGGCCATTTCATCTTGCCTATAACCTCGGCCGCATCGCCAGTTATGCCGTGGCCGGTGCGCTGGCCGGTGGTGTCGGCGGCCTGGTCCTGCATTTCACCGAGCTGCATCAGGCACAGCAGATACTGCAGATCATCGCTGCCCTGTTCATGTTCGCATTAGGATTGTATCTGGGGGGCTGGTGGTCGGGGCTGGTGCGCATCGAGCAGCTGGGACAGTTGCTGTGGCGACGCATGGAGCCGATAGGCCGCCGTTTCCTGCCGGTCGCAACACCAACACAAGCCTTCGCGCTGGGTCTGGTATGGGGCTGGTTGCCCTGCGGCCTGGTCTACAGCGTGCTGATCTGGTCACTGACAGCCGGCAGTGCACTCGAAGGCGCGCAGCTCATGTTGAGCTTTGGTATCGGTACCTTGCCCAATCTGTTGTTGATGGGTGTGCTGGCGGCCAAGCTTGGCCAGTTTATGCATCAACCCTGGCCGCGGCGCGTCGCCGGCGGCCTGGTGATGCTGTTTGCCATGGTGCTGTTGGCGCGGGTCTTCAGCGGGTGAAGAACTGCTGACGGAACTGCACCTGGTACTCGTCCTTCTCGCCTTCCGGGCGCACCTTGAGATGGAAATTCAACATTTCTTCATTGCTGATGCCGAAGTCGGCGATGTAATAAATGGCGTTGGGCTCACGGATTTCGCGCAGCTCCAGATCGCGTTGTGTCCCGGTCAGGGTGGTGGCCATGCCGGAAACGGTGGCGGCGACGGGTTTACCGGAGGTGCCTAATACTTTGTGGAGCACGACAACATTTAGCATAGCGTGATTGCCGCTGCGTTTAATGTTGTATTCCGTAGCGACCTTGGGTGGGAGCAAATCCGTGGTCAGTGCGTTGAAATGCACGACATAGTCGCCGAAATCCTGGGAATTTTCTGCACGAGCATTCAGCGCCAGCAGGCACAGAGAGATCAGGCACAGCAGTTGCAGAAATTTATTGGTATTTTGCATAAATGCGCTCTCCAAAGTGGTCTGGTACTACCACTATAGACCATATGCCTTTGGCGCGTGGCGGGAAGTATTGTGTGCTGGGGACGGCGCGGTTTTTGACGGAATAGGCCGTGCCCAATACTCCCTGGAACTACCAGTGTGTTTTACCCTGCCGCAGCGACCGGCGTCCCGGTCTGGCTATCGTCGATCTCCGGCAACGGGCGTTGCAGGGCATCGCGCAGACGGTTGATGGTTTCGAGTTCCTGACGGGTCTCGCGGCGCAAGCCTTCCAGTTCGTTGATCTTGCCTTCCAGGGTGTCGCGCGATTCGCTGATGCGGCGCAGCGTGTCGAGGCGTTTTTCCATGACGCGCTTATGATCCTTGATCTGTTGCACCAACGGATTCATGACCTCTTTCAGCCAATTGTCGGCATCCTGATTGGCGCGGAAAAACACATTGCGCGCCTGGCTTACCAGCGAGATGAAAAATTTCTTGATCAGAAAACTTTGCTCGGTCATGGCCGTGACCGGGCTGTTGCGGAAGGCGTCTGCCTCCTCCAGCAGCCGGTGCAGTTCCATATTGAACTGGTCGACCGAGAACACCTTGGGTGTGACCGCAGGCAGGCCATGCTCTTCGTGGAATTTACGGTAAGTGGCGCGGATCAGTGTGCGGGTCTGTTCCGCCTGATGGGCTACCTGGTCCATCGTTTCGCGGGCGCCATCGAAGAACACCTGCATGGAGCTTTTCAGACCGTGCGTGGTCCAGGCGCCGGTCATATCTTTGCGGGTCTTGTTAATGAGCTTGTCGAAGGAATCCAGACTGAGCGCATCCAGCATGGTTTTGGCGGCGCTCTGCAACACGCGGCGGCTGGATTGGAAGCCTTCCACGTTGCGCAGATAGGTCGACTGTTCTTCGCGGGATTTCTTCATCAGATGTTGGATGACATCGGCATTTTTTCCGCGCAGGGCGCGGAGGTTTTCCAATTCCTTGGCGGTCGTCTGCAGACGTGTGTCGAAGGTGTGGTGGGTGTCGTCGAGCAGGCCACCGACCTCCTTGACGATGTAGTCGCGCAGCACATCATGTTTATTGGGTAACACCTCATCGGCCAGGAAGGATTCCAAGGCCAATAATCGGCTGCGTTCCAGCAGCGCATCGTCGTTGCGGACCTTGCCAACCAGACCTTTTTGCGCCGAAACCGGGAACACCCGGTTGCCGTTGACGCCCAGGAGTTCCGCAACCTTGCGGCGCTGAGTATCAATGCTGGCGTTGATCGCGGAGTTGTCTTTGAGATCGTCCCACAGGGTGTCGATCTTGTTCAGTGCGACGACCAGATTCTTGTTATGCGTACTGCTGCTGTTGCGGTGAACGTGTTGTTCCCACATATCCAAATCAGAGCGGGTTACCCCGGTATCGGCGCCGAGCACGAACATGACGGCCTGTGCGCTAGGCAGCATATTCACTGTCAGCTCGGGTTCATTGCCGAGGGCATTCAAACCGGGGGTGTCCAGAATCACCAGGCCCTGCTGCAGCAACGGGTGGGGGAAGCTGATCAGCGCGTGGCGCCACATCGGGATTTCGACCTGCTCAGGCAGTTCCCCGGTCTTTTTGAATTGCGAATCCTGGGATTCGTCATACAGTCCCAGGGCACGGGCGATCTTCAGAGGCACGCGTTTCGTCTTGACCACTTCACGCAGCGACTCGGCCATCTGCTCCGGCGAGTCGGTATCCAACGGCATGCTGACCCAATGCAGCGGGTCGTTTTTGTAATCGCTGATGGAGCGTTCTTCGCGACGTGTCTCGATCGGCAGTAGCCGCAGATACGATTGTTTGGTTTCGCGGTCGAAAAATAATTCGCTCGGGCACATGGTGGTGCGACCGGCTTCCGATGGCAGCAGACGTTGGCCATAGCTGGCGAAGAAGATGGCATTAATCAATTCGGTTTTGCCGCGTGAGAATTCGGCGACAAAGGCCAGAGTGAGACGATCCTTGCGCAGGGCCTCAAGCGTTTCATAGATCCGCAGATCGTTTTCGCTCTCATTCAGCTCGCGCTTATCCAGCCACTGTTGGAATTCCTCCAGGGTCTGTAACACGTCGGCTTTCCAGGCGCCGTAGGCGCGCATCCGCTGACTGAACTGATCCTGTGCCATTCAAAACTTCCTCACATACCGAGCGTGCGGCCGGGGCGGTCGCACACATACTCTTGGGCTAGCGACCCCAGGGAGGAATTCTTGAGCTCAAATAACAGTAGCTTAGGTGGATTGGCGTGGCTCAAAGCAAGGCTGGGCGGTGTTGTGACCGGATTCACATTCCGGGTGGTGCCGGTATCAGGTCGGGCAGGCGGCGCGGCGCGCGGATGCGGAGTCGTTTTTCGCGACCCGCACTGCCAGCCAGCAGCTCGACAGCGCCGGTCGTGACGCCAAAAGCGTCGGCCAGAAAACGGATCAGGTGGGTATTGGCCTTGCCATCGACTGGTAGGGCGGTGATGCGGATTTTGAAGCGATCACCATGAGGACCGACGAGTTCATCCCGGCGTGCCCCGGGCTGGATATGCAGTGCCAGCAACAGGTCCGGGCCATCCCAGCGGTACCAGGTGGGCGTTGTCACGCAGGTTCAGGCGGCTAGCATGCTCAGCAACGGCAGGACCAGACGTCGCACCACTTCCAGACCGAGGATGGCCAGTAGTGGAGACAGATCCATCCCGCCCATCGGCGGCAGCAGTCGGCGCACGGGCTTCAATACCGGTTCGGTGATGGAATGTAGCAGGCTCACCGCCGGATTGTAGGTGCCGGGATTGACCCAGCTCAGGATGGCTTGAATAACAATGCCGTAGATGAACAGCTTGAACAGCAGGTCGACGAGTTCAGTCAGACTGACAAAGACGAGTGTCTGAATGTCAATGCCGCCGCCCCGCAGCAGAAGGATCAGTGCGATGCCCAGCATCTGTACCGCCAGCATCAGCAGGATGCTGGCGAGGTCGATGCCACCCACGGGCGGAATCAAACGACGCACCGGTACCAACACTGGATTGGTGGTCTTGACCAGAAACTGACTGACCGGGTTATAGAAATCCGCCCGTACCCAGGCCAGCACAAAGCGCAGCATCAAGGCCAGCACATACAGACTGAACAGGGTGTTGATAACGAATTCGAGGGGGTTGGTGAAATAGCCCGGACCCATTTTTAATTTTCCCCTAATTGATCGGCGAGTTCACGTGAACGATCACGCGCGGCGGTGAGTGCCTTCTGTATCAGTTCACGCAGCTGGCCCTCTTCCATGACTTTCAGGGCGCGCTCCGTGGTGCCGCCCGGCGAGGTGACGCGCTGGCGCAAGGTACCGGCATCCTCGTCGCTTTCCAATGCCATCTTGGCCGCGCCAAAAGCGGTTTGTAATGCCAGCAGTCGTGCGCATTCGGCGGGCAGACCGAGCTGAACGCCAGCGGCCTGCAGCGCCTCCATAATGAGAAAGAAGTAGGCTGGTCCGCTGCCCGACAAGGCTGTGACCGCATCCATCTGCGCTTCGTTGTCCAGCCACAAGGTCAACCCAACCGCGCGGAGGATGCTCTCGGCCAAGTCGCGCTGCGCCGATGTCACTTTGGGTGTGGCAAACAGCCCGGTGGCACCGCTCTGCACCATGGCCGGGGTATTGGGCATGCAACGTACAATGGCGCAACCGCCCCCCAGCCAACGGTCGAGATCCGTGGCGCGGATGCCGGCGGCGATGGAGATGATCAGCGGTTGCTTGGCCTGAACCGCCGCGGCAATACTCTGCGTGACCTCATGCATTACCTGTGGTTTGACGGCCAGCAATACCACATCTGCGGATTGAATGGCGGTCTGGTTATCGCTGTCGGTGACTATGCCGAAACGGCTTGAGAGCATCGTGCGCTGCTCGGGATTCGGGTCGGCCGCACGCAGACGCTCTGCCGGCCAGCCATCGGCGATCAGGCCGCCGATCAGGCTGCGGGCCATATTGCCGCCGCCAATGAAACTCAGGGTGTGATTAGTCATGGGCGCTATTCTCACCGCAAACCGTGTGGGGCGCAAAACCTTCGGTTACGTGACCTGACATGAGTCATTATGGTGTCTGCAGGAGCGGCCAAGGCCGCTCCTGCAAATAATCTCTCAACTCTCACGTGCGCCAAAAATGGCACTGCCGACGCGCACGATGGTCGCGCCCTCGGCGATTGCGGCCTCGAGGTCATCGGTCATGCCCATGGACAGGGTGTCCAACGCCAGCCCCTGGGCCTGTAACGCCTCAAAGGCGTGGCGCACGGCACGGAAAGCGGCGCGCTGCGCATCGGGATCGGTGCTTGGTGCCGGTATGGCCATCAGTCCCCGCAGTCGCAGGCATGGCAGAACGGCCACGGCTGTAGCCAGTGCCGGCAAGGCGTCCAGCGTGACGCCGGACTTACTGGCCTCACCACTGATATTGACCTGCAAACAGACATTCAACGGCGGCAAGTCCACCGGGCGTTGTTCATTCAGACGCTCGGCATGTTTCAGGCTGGCCAGGCTATGGACCCAGGCGAACTGCTCGGCAATGGCACGGGTCTTGTTGGATTGCAGTGGGCCAATGAAATGCCACTCCGGCGCCGGATCAGTCAGAGTCGCGAGCTTCGGTAGAGCTTCATTGAGGTAGGACTCGCCAAAGCACCACTGTCCCGCCATCATGGCAGCGCGCAGATCGGCGACCGGGAAGGTCTTACTCACAGCCAGCAACTGGACAGTCGCAGGGTCGCGGCCAGCGGCCTGGGCAGCCCTGGCAATCCGCGTGAGAACCCGCTGAAGCTGTTCGGAGATGACCTGTGCGCGACCCATCATGCAGATTTAGCTATACTTTTCGGCAGTCTATTAGAGGGCGTGTTGCAATAATCCACACACCCGGGTCAAGGGAAAGGCGCTGTTGACGCTATTTAGAGGACCCGCTCCGTCCAGAGTGGACGGTCGGGATATCAGGGTCAAGAACAACCGAAGTTCAGGGGAAACGAATGGATATCGCAGAACTGCTCGCTTTTGGCGTTAAGAATAACGCCTCCGACTTACACCTTTCCGCTGGTCTGCCGCCGATGATTCGCGTCGATGGTGACATCCGCCGTATCAATGTACCGGCCTTGGATCATAAGTCCGTGCACTCGTTGATCTACGACATCATGAACGACAAGCAGCGCAAAGATTTCGAAGAATTTCTGGAAACCGACTTCTCGTTTGAAATCCCCAATCTGGCGCGCTTCCGTGTCAACGCATTCAATCACAATCGCGGCGCCGGTGGTGTATTCCGTACAATTCCCTCGAAGATCATGAGTCTGGAAGACCTGCGTTGTCCGCCGACCTTTAAAGAGATCGCCGATCAACCGCGCGGTATCGTGCTGGTGACCGGCCCGACCGGTTCCGGTAAATCGACCACGCTTGCGGCGATGATGAATCATGTCAACGAATCGCGCTTCGAACACATTCTTACCATCGAAGACCCGATCGAGTTCGTGCATGAATCCAAGAAATGTCTGATCAACCAGCGCGAAGTGCACCGTGATACGCTGGGTTTCTCTGAAGCACTCCGCTCGGCACTGCGTGAAGATCCGGACATTATTCTGGTCGGTGAAATGCGCGATCTGGAAACCATCCGCCTGGCGCTGACCGCGGCCGAAACCGGCCATCTGGTATTCGGCACCCTGCATACCAGCTCCGCGGCCAAGACCATCGACCGTATCATCGACGTGTTCCCGGCCGCCGAGAAATCCATGGTGCGTTCCATGTTGTCCGAATCTCTGCGTGCGGTTATTTCGCAGTCACTGCTGAAGAAGGTGGGTGGCGGTCGTATTGCGGCGCATGAAATCATGATCGGGACACCGGCCATTCGCAACCTGATTCGCGAAGACAAAGTGGCGCAGATGTATTCGGCCATCCAGACCGGTCAGCAGTACGGCATGCAGACGCTCGATCAGAATCTGCAGGAAATTGTGCAGAAGGGTATCGTCACCAAGAACGATGCGCGCAGCAAGGCGATGAACAAGGAACTGTTCCGTTAGAAGCCAGGTGTGTAGGGGAGAAGTACTGTCATGGATATGAGTTTTCTGCTCAAGCTGATGGTGAGTAAAAAGGCGTCTGACCTGTTTATCACTGCCGGCATGCCGCCGAGTCTGAAGGTCAATGGCAAGATCAAGCCCACGTCCAGCGACACGCTCAGCTCGGCGCAGGCGCAGGATATGGTCTATTCGGTCATGTCCGAGAAGCAGCGTGACGAGTTCGAACGCAGTCACGAATGCAACTTCGCCATCAGCGAACCCGGCCTGGGCCGGTTCCGCGTCAGTGCCTTCTATCAGCGCAATCACGCCGGTATGGTGTTGCGCCGTATCGAAACCGAAATCCCGACCATGGATTCCCTGTATCTGCCGCCTATCGTTAAAAGTCTGGCGATGAGCAAGCGCGGCCTGGTGATCTTTGTCGGCGCCACCGGCACCGGCAAGTCGACCTCACTGGCGGCCATGGTCGGATATCGCAATCAGAACAGCGCCGGACATATCATCACCCTGGAAGACCCGATCGAGTTCGTGCATCAGCACGGCGGTTGCATCGTCACCCAACGTGAAGTCGGTCTGGATACGGACTCCTATGAAGTCGGTTTGAAGAACACCCTGCGTCAGGCGCCGGATGTGATCCTGATCGGCGAGATCCGTACCCGCGAGACCATGGATTACGCCATTGCCTTCGCTGAAACCGGCCATCTGTGTCTGGCAACCTTGCATGCCAACAATGCTAATCAGGCCTTGGACCGCATTATCAACTTCTTCCCGGAAGATCGTCGCGGTCAACTGCTGATGGATCTGTCTTTGAACCTTAAGGCGATTGTCGCGCAGCAACTTATTCCCCGTGCTGACGGCAACGGCCGCCGTGCCGCGATTGAGATCATGATCAACACCCCGCTTGCCGCCGAGCTGATCCGTAATGGCGAGGTCCACAAGCTGAAAGATCTGATGAAGCGCTCATTGCAGCAGGGCATGAAGACCTTCGATCTGGCCTTGTTCGAGTTGTACAAGGCCAACGAGATCAGTTACGACGATGCTATCCATCACGCCGACTCGGTCAACGAAGTACGTCTGATGATCAAGCTCGACAAGGAAGATCCGGCCAAGCTGGCGGATGCCATGGCGGGCGTGTCGTTGCAGGAAGTGCCTTGATCGTTCAGTTCCTATGAGAGGTTTCTGGCAAAGCCTTCAGTTCAGGATTCCAGCTGTTTTCATTGGCGCTTTTGTTTTGGCGCTAGCCGCAATATTGATCGTACTGTCCACTATTGGTAAGCGCATGCTGGAGGACTATGCATGGCGCGAGGTATTGCTCTCCGGACAAAACATCGTCGCCGAGCTTGGGCAGCGTGTCGCCTATGCCGAGTCATTGGCCGGTGCGCTGGCCAATCTTGGTGTGGTGCTTGAGCATGACGAAACGCAGACACGAAAGCTCATCAGGCAGGTGATGGATTCGCGTGGCACAGAGGCCTTCATTGCCGGTGGAGGCTTGTGGCCGGAACCCTTTCAATTTAGCCCAGATATAGAAAGGCGCAGTTTCTTCTGGGGGCGTGACGCAGCGGGCTTGCTGCAATATTACGAGAGCTACAATTCCCCGGAAGGTGCCGGCTATCACCAAGAGGAATGGTATGTGCCGGCGCGCTATGTACCCTCCGGCGGGATTTTCTGGTCCAAGTCCTATATGGATCCCTACTCCTATCAGCCGATGGTAACGGCCACGGCGCCGATGTATCGCGCCGGAAACTTCTACGGTGTCACCACGATCGACTTGAAGCTCGAAGGACTGCATGAATTATTGGAGCGGGCAGCGCGTCCGCTGGCCGGCTATGCGTTTGCGGTGGATCGCAATGGCAAGCTGCTGGCATTTCCAGATGAGCAGCAGGTGAAAATTTATGGCACAGATCTCCAGGGGATGCGCACTGAGGATTTCATAAGTATCAAAGAGCTTGTGCAGCAGAAGCCGCAATTAAGTCCTTATGCGGATGCCATATTGAGCATGAATACCGATCGACTGAATGCTGTGAAAAGACTGCCGGATTACAACCCTGAATTGGCTGCACACATAGCCAACGCCAGTTATCAGATCGATGCCGATGAGGCGCAACTGATCGCAGCGGTTCTGGGAAGTCAGAAGGGTGACAAGTTAGCGGCAAAAGTTAATCACCGCGAGTTGTTCCTTGAATACGATCCATTGTTAGCTCAACCCGCCTTTGCGACTGTATTTGAAATGCCAAAGACCTACTGGAAGATCATCACGGTAATGCCCTACAGCGCAGCCATGTCGGCTTCCGCGAGAGTGTATGCCAATCTCATCGTGACCGTTGCTGTCGTTATGTCTGCTGCGTTACTGGCGATGTTGTTGGTGGTGCGCCGTATGCTGGTCAAGCCTATCGGTGATATGTCCCAGCAGCTGCGCAAGTTGACGCAGGCGGATAGTGGAAATGGGCAATTGATCGATTTGCCTGAAACACAGAGTGAACTAGGCGAGCTGGCATGGTGGTTCAATCGCCGTACTCACCAGTTGCTTGATGTGCAGCAGGAATTGCGCCAGACGCAGGAAGATCTGGAGGATCGTGTCGAAGAACGTACCGAGGCGTTGCGACAGGAAATGCAGCGTCGCCAAGAGGCGCAGAAGCAGCGGGATATTCAGCTCGAACGCACCGAGCGCCAGCATATGGCAGTCGTGAAGCTTTCTTTGCATGATGCATTATCACAAGGTGACATCTCTACTGCGGCTCGGACCATCAATGAGATCGCGGCTGAGGTCCTGGGGGTCGCTCGTGCGAGCATCTGGTTGGTTGATGCATCACGCAACAGTTTTGATGTCGTGGATCTGTTCGATACTCGTGCAGATGCTCACAGCCACGATTTGCAGCTGAAGATCGAAGACTACCCCAATTATTTCTCCGCGTTAGCGCACGACCGCTCCATTGCCGTAAAGGATATATTCAGCGATGCACGCACGGCCGAGTTAACTGAGTACGCGCGTGCGCTGGGCATTGGTGCTCTGCTTGATTGCCCGGTGCGCATCGTCGGGGCCTTATGTGCAGTTGTGTGCTTCGAGCATATTGGTGGTCCGCGAGTGTGGCATGAGGATGAAATCCGTTTCGCCGGCGAAATTGCCGATCAGGTAAAACATGCCTTGGATACCGCAGGTCGCCTGGAGTCAGATCAACAGATACGCCGATTGGCATATTACGACCCGCTGACTGAGTTGGCGAATAGGCGCTTGTTCCAGGAAACTGCGCAGCATGAAATTGATGTCGCTCAACGTCATGGCATTTATGGCGGGTTGATCTATCTGGATCTGGATAACTTCAAAACACTCAATGATTCGCTTGGGCATCATGTCGGTGACGAGTTGTTGGTGCAGGTGGCGCAGCGCCTCAAGGCGGCGCTGCGCAAAGAAGATGTTGCAGGACGCTTGGGTGGCGATGAATTCGTGGTCTTGATCCCAGGCATGCATACGGAACGGCAAGAAGCGCTGGCGCAAGCTATGGCCGTGGCTGGAAAGATTCAGGCGGCGTTGACGATCGCACCCTACCAGCTGCATGGTTACGAGTACATCATCACCTCGAGTATGGGTGTTACTGTCTATCCAGACGGCGACGGTGCCTTGTCCGATGTGCTCAAACATGCCGATACGGCGATGTATCGTGCCAAGGATGATGGAAAGAATCGTATCTGTCCTTACAGCCCGGAGATGCAGGAGGCGGCAAATCGCCGGCAGCAGATCGAGCAAGAGCTGCGCGCGGCGATCGCCGCGGACGAGTTTGTGCTGCACTATCAGCCGCAACTGAATGCGCAGGGTGATATTGTGGGTGCGGAAGCGCTGGTGCGTTGGATGCACAAGGAGCGCGGCATGGTGTCGCCCGATGAGTTTATTCCGGTGACGGAAGAGACGGGTTTGATTCTGAGTCTGGGAGCATGGATCCTGCGCGAAGCATGCCGAAACTGTGTCGGCTTATCGTTGAAACAGATCGCGATAAACATCAGCGTAATTCAATTCCATCAACCCGATTTCGTGGAAGACGTCGCCCGGGTCCTCGATGAAACAGGATTAGCTCCCGACAAGGTAATGCTGGAATTGACCGAGGGCATTGTCATCGCCGACATTGATGACACCATCACCAAAATGAAGGCGCTGCGGAAGCTGGGAGTGCGCATGTCGATCGATGACTTCGGAACCGGTTATTCATCGCTGGCCTATCTGAAGCAATTGCCGCTGGATCAGCTCAAAATCAATGATAAGTTTGTGCGCGATGTATCCGTCAGTATCAACGATGCCGTGATCGCAGAGACCATTATTTCTATGGCCAGCCACCTCGGACTCACGGTGGTCGCCGAGGGGGTGGAAACAATCGAACAGTTCCAGTTCCTGCAAAGAAAAGGCTGCGATTTGTATCAAGGCTACTATTTCAGTCGGCCCTTGACGGCCGAGGCGTTCGCGGCGTTTTTGCTTGATTCCGAATCCAGAAAACCTTTGAGCTCTACCTTGTCAGGCTAAGAGTTGGTTGTTCTAATGGTGCTTATACAAAATGGCTCAACGCGGATTCGTGAGGGTGAATTGGCCCCCGGAAGGGGTCGCACACCCTGTTCAGTAGTGGGAAGGCGATTATGTAGCCCGGATGAAGCGAAGCGTAATCCGGGAACTACGCCTGGGGAGGCGGCGCACGCTATCGTGATCGCCCTGGTCACGGCGGTGCATCCCCGGATTCCGCTACGCTTCATCCAAGCTACGATTGCGATGCCGGCCCGGTGCCTGCTGTCCGGTCTTGTGAGGCTCCGCCGTGGAGATACTCCGAACGTTGCCTGTTTACCGACACGAATCCGCGTTGAGCCTACAAAATAATGGCCACTATTATGAAACAGTGACCTGTCTCTTATCGACCGGACAAACAAAAACGCCGCGAGTGACTGCGGCGTTTTTGTTTGTCCGTACGCGGTTAGTTTCGCTTTACTATTTCTTGGCGGCTTTTTCGGCGCGTTTTTCTTTCATTGTCTTCGCTGGTTTCTTTTTGACTTCTTTTTTCTTGTCCATGCCCTTTGCCATGTCGTTCTCCTGTCGTGGTTAAGATTAGATAAATCGAGTGTGACCTATTGACCCTAGACTAGTGCCACCTACGGCATCAGTAGCAATAAAGATAGCTAATGATCCGGAACAAAAAGATTTTCTCTGACCCCGAATGCTGGTTAACTACTATTAGACGGTTCAAGGGGCAGAGTGCTTGTAATACGCGTGTTAGGCGACGTTTGTTGGTGGTAGATCGTGTTTTGCTCGCTTAATAAGTATTTCGACTACATGTAATGGCAGCTCCTGCTGGAAAATTGATATTGTCATCATGTGAGTCGTGTCTGAGTAAAATACCTCTGCGACCAAATCGCCAGTGTTCTCGTCGACCAGCTCCAAATACATTCCGTCGCGATGAATGTCGCTGCCGCGCTGTGTGCCATATCCTTCTATCAGTTTGCTCATATTCTGAGGCTCAGAAAGTCAGCGTTCGGAAGTCGTGATCCGTCTCCGGTTGTTAATGCTCAACTGAACACCTGCCGCGCATCAAACACCGGCCCATCCACGCACACGCGTTTCATGGCCGGGCCTTGCTCGGTTTGTACCAGCACGGTGCAGCCGGCGCAGCCGCCGACGGCGCAGGCCATGAATTCCTCCAGTGACACCTGGCAGGGCAGATCGAATTCGCGGGCGAGTTTGGCGGTGGCGGCGAGCATGGGGTGCGGGCCGCAGGCGAAGATTTCGACCTCGTTGCGTTGTGCGTCACTGAGGGTGTTCAGCCAGGCGCGCGCGAGGTCGGTGATGTAGCCCTCGAAGCAGCCGGGATAACCTTGCAGACTCGCGAGGCGCGACGGCACGCCCCAGTCTTCCAGCAACGGCATGTTGGCAATCACACCCTCGGGCATGCCGGGTATCAGGATGCGCGAGGGTTGGGTCTGGAACGGGAAGGGCACTTCCGAGCCCATCAGCACCAGAGGCTGCCAGTGTTTATCCGCTTTCAGGTGTTCGGCCAGAAACACCATGGGCGGGATGCCGACACCACCGCCCATCAACAAGGTGCGCGGGCGTTCGCGATGCGCCTGGAAGGGTTTGCCGATCGGGCCCATCACACTGATGTGTTCGCCGACCTTGCGTTGGGCCAGCAGACGCGTGCCCTGGCCGATGGCTTTGTAGAGAAAATCCACCCAGCCCTGTTTCGGATCGACGCGCATGATCGACAGCGGTCGCCGCATGGGCAGCTCGGGTCCGCAGGTGATATGCGCGAAGCTGCCGGGTTGGGCGTGTGCGGCGCACTGCGGCGCCTGGATGCGCAGAATATACTGGTCACCGGGGTGGGCCTGATGCGACAGGATTTCCGCGTCCTCGACGAAAATGGTCCCGCGATGCGGTTTGGATAAGGCGGCTTGGGTCATGGGTCTGTGCGTCCAGTGGTGCGGTCGTCACCTGTCGTGGTGGACGGCCCGGGTGTATGGGGCGCAAAGGTACCAGATTCCGCGCGCGCTGGCAGGCGTGCTCGGCCAGCGCGTGCGTTTATCGCACCAGAATCTGGTCTATTGGCGGATGCCTTCTACGGACAGCATCAATTCAACCTCTTGGGAAGCCGGCCCGAGGTCGCGGGTGATGCCGTAATCGGCGAGTTTCAACACCGTGGTGCCATAAAAGCCGGCCCGGTAACCGCCCCAGGGGTCGTCGCCCTGGCCGACACGTTCGACGGCGATGACGATGGGCTTGGTCACGCCATGCAGGGTGAAGTCGCCTTTGAGTACAGCCTTGCCCTCGCCCTGGTCTTCGAACTGGGTACTGACGAAACGTGCCTGCGGGAATTTTTTCACATCCAGGAAATCATCGCTGCGCAGATGCTTGTCACGCTCGGCGAAATTGGAGTCGATGCTGGCGGTGTTGATGGTCACCTCAACCTTGTTGGCGGAGGGATTCTTTTCGTCATAACTGAACGTGCCGTTGAATTCATTGAAGCGTCCGTACAGCCAGCTGTAGCCGAGATGCTGGATGCGGAATTGAATGAAGGCATGCGCCTTGGCGGTGTCGATCACATAGTCGGCTGCCGGTGCGTAGGCCGGGACGGATAGAGTAGTGATGAGTGCCAGGGCGTGCGCGGCATACTTGTTCATGGAATTCTCCTTGTTTCTATGCGGTTGAGATATCAGCGGCCGAGCATACGTTTGAGCGTGCGGTCGCGGTCGATGAAATGATGTTTCAGCGCGGCGAGCGCATGAACTATGGCCAATCCGACCAGGCCAAACGCCAAGAGTTCATGTATCTCTCCGGCGATGTCTTCCTGATTGTCGATACCACTGAGCGTTGCCGGTACTGAAAACAGGCCAAAGACCTGCAGCGGTTGTCCATCGGCGGTCGGAATCAGATAACCGGCGATCATCACGGCAAACATCAGCACATACAGCAGGAGATGAGCGGCACGGGCGGCCCACTGTTCCCAGACTTTATGCGTTGTGTCGGACTTGGGTAAGGGATCCAACCAGCGCCAGACGAGTTTGGCTAGCAGCAGGATGAACAGCAGCACGCCAATGCCCTTATGCAGTTCCGGTGCGCGGTGATACCAGTCGTCGTAGTAATCCAGACCGGTCATCCACAGGCCCGAGATAAACAGCCCGATCACCGTCAGTACCACCACCCAGTGCAGCGTGATGGCAATGGCTCCAAAATCGGTTGAGCTGTTTTTCAGCATAGTGTGGCCTGGTTCTGACTAAGCATCGGTGGGAAGCATGATGGCTGTAGACGTCGTGGGGATAAACAGCCCGGGGCGCAAAAGTTTGTTCTGCTAAGGAGAAGAATAGGCGTTGTGTGAATGGTTTGCCCGCCATCTATTGCGGTGGGTTTGTCTGTCGGACGCGCGGCCACGCCGCTGAATCCGACCTACGATGCTGTGCTCTTTACAATGTAGGTCGAGTTCAGGCCGAAGGCCGCGCCCGACAGGCGCTAGCCTTCCCGCTGAAACACCAGCTTGCCGCCCAGCAGGGTATGCGTGACCTGGCCCTTCAATTCCCAGTTCATGAACGGGGTGTTGTGGCCGGCGCTGTTCAGGGTTGATGTATTGACGCGCCAGGGTTGATTGGGGTCGAACACGACAATATCCGCCGGTTTGCCGATGGACAGAGTGCCGATGCCTTGCTGATCCAGACCCAGTATGCGTGCCGGCCCGTGTGACAGGCGCGCGATGACTTCCGGCAGCGTGAGCAGATTTTCATCTATCAAGCGCAGGCCGAGTGACAACAGCGTGTCCACACCCGAAATGCCCGGTGCGGTGGAGATGAACGGTGCCAGCTTGGCATCGGCTTCGTGTGGCTGATGATCGGAACACAGTGCGCTCAGGGTGCCGCGAGCGAGTCCGGCGCGCAGGGCCTCGCGATCATGCTGGCCGCGCAATGGCGGCTGCACATGACACTGGGCGTTGAAGCCGACCAGATCAACATCAGTCAGATACAGATAGGGCGTGGCGACATCGGCAGTCACCGGCAGGCCGTCATATTGCGCGCGTGCCACCATCTGCACTGCACGCGCGGTGGTCAGCCGGCAGAAGTGCGCGCGCACGCCGGTCTGTTCGATGAGGGCAAGATCGCGTGCGACAGCCGCGGTCTCCGCAGCGGCCGGAATCGCCGGCAGGCCCATGCGCGTGGAAATGGCGCCTTCATGCGCACACCCGCCATTGGCCAGCCAGAAATCCTCGGCGTGAATGAACACGGTGATATCGAAGGTTGCGGCGTATTCATAGGCGCGACGTTGCACCTGCGTATTGCTGAGCGGTAGCAGCGCATTGCTCAGGCCGACACAGCCGGCCTGTTTCAATGCGGCAGCCTCGGTGAGGCGTTCGCCTAACAGTTCTTTGGTCAATGCACCAAGCGTGACGACGCGCGCAAAGCCCGCCTGTTCGCTGCGATGCCGGATCAGTTCCACCACGGCCGGCGTGTCGATTATCGGGTTGGTGTCGGGTGGGCAACACAGCGTGGTGATACCCCCCGCGGCCGCCGCGCGGGTTTCGGATTCGATGGTGGCCTTGTGTTCGTTGCCGGGCTCGCGCAAGCGTGCGCTGAGATCGACCAGGCCCGGACAAACGATCCTGCCCTGAGCATCGATTTCATGGTCGGCCGTGAAATCGTCCGGCGCTGTACCCATGCCGACAATCTTGCCACGTTGCACATACACATCGGTGGTGCTGTCGATATTGTTCGCCGGGTCGATCACGCGACCGCCACGGATCACGAAGGCGGCGCGTTTCCGCAACGGGATCATGCGTTGCCCTCCCCGGATTGGGCCTTCTGGCCCATCGCCATCGACATCACCGCCATGCGCACGGCGATGCCGTGGGTGACCTGCGCAAGGATCACCGAGTGCGGGCCGTCGGCGACCTGCGAATCCATTTCCACACCGCGGTTGATCGGGCCGGGGTGCATCACGGTGACATCCGGCTTGGCCAGCGCCAGACGTTTCTCCGTCAGGCCGAACAGGCGGAAGTATTCGTGTTCGCTGGGCAGCAGCGCGCCCTGCATGCGTTCGCGTTGCAGGCGCAGCATCATGATGACATCCACATCGCGGATGCCTTCTTCGAAATTGTTATATACATGCACACCGAGGCTGGCGGCATCGGCGGGTATCAGCGTGCGCGGCGCGACGACGCGCACCTCACCGGCGTTGAGGATGTTCAGGGCATGGATCTGCGAACGTGCCACGCGCGAGTGCAACAGATCGCCGACAATCGCAATGCGCAGGCGACCGAAATCCGGCCCCTTCACGCGGCGGATGGTGAACATGTCCAACATGGCCTGGGTCGGATGTGCATGCCGGCCATCGCCGCCGTTGATGACGCTGACGTGCGGCGCGACATGCTGGGCGATGAAGTGCGCGGCACCGGATTCGGCATGGCGCACCACGAACATGTCGACGTGCATGGCTTCGAGATTGCGTAAGGTATCGAGCAGCGTCTCGCCCTTGGTGGCGCTGGAGGCGCCGATGTTCATATTGAGCACGTCGGCCGAAAGCCGTTTGGCCGCGAGTTCAAAGGTGGTTCGGGTGCGCGTGCTGGCCTCGAAGAACAGATTGACGATGGTTTTGCCGCGCAGCAGCGGGACCTTTTTGACCGTTTGTTCGGTTACGCCGGAAAAGGATTCGGCGGTATCCAGAATGTCCGTCACCAGTTGCCGGCTCAGGCCCTCGATGGTCAGGAAGTGGCGCAGGCGTCCCTGCGCATCCATCTGCAATTCGGCGTGATTCATCCTATAAACCGCATTTGCCACGGAACCACACGGAAAAACCCGGACAAGATCATAAGCTTCAAGCCTGTCTGCGTGCATTGCACAGGCAGGCAGGTATCTCTATCACCCGCAAGGTGGTGAATAGTCGCTTCAGGAATGCACTGTGTTTCAGTGTCTTCCGTGTGTTTCCGTGGCTGAAATGATTTTTTTAGATTCATGCGGGTGTCTGCAGCTCCAGGGTGAGAGGTTCGGGGCCGGTGAGTTTCACATGTTCGCCGTTGCCGAGATCCATTTTCCGGCCGACGACGTTGGCTTCGATGGGCAGCTCGCGGCCGCAGCGATCGACCAATACGGCGAGTTGGATGGACGCGGGCCGGCCGTAGTCGAACAGTTCGTTGAGTGCGGCGCGGATGGTGCGGCCGGTGTGCAGAACGTCATCGACCAATATGATGTGGCGGTTGTCGATATCGAAAGGCAGTTGCGACGGTCGCACCTGCGGGTTCATGCCAATGCGCGTGAAGTCGTCGCGGTAGAAGGAGATATCCAGACTGCCGAGCGGCACATCCAAGCCGAGTTTTTTATGCAGGCGTTCCGCCACCCAGACACCGCCGGTGTGGATGCCGACCATGGCCGGTTCCGTGAGTTTGCGTTCGCTGATGAGCGTGCGCAGTTGCGCGGCCATGGCGTCGAGCAGTGTGTCGACGTCGTTGTTCTTGTCCATGTTTAGTCTCCCTGACTATCCAGCCAGTCTTGCAGAATGATCTGTGCCGCGACCTTATCGAGTGCGTCGCGTGGCGCAGCTTTGCCGGAGCCTTGATCCGTCCAGTGCTCGGCGGCATGTGAACTCAGGCGTTCGTCGTGCAGATACGCAGGCAGCTGAAAGCGGCCGTGCAGGCGGCGCGCGAAACGTTCCGCGGCGCGTGTCGTATCGCTGTGGCTGCCGTCCAGTGCCAGCGGCAGGCCGACCACCAGTGCGTCCGGCTGCCA
Source organism: Gammaproteobacteria bacterium (assembly GCA_018819175.1). GTDB lineage: Bacteria > Pseudomonadota > Gammaproteobacteria > Thiohalobacterales > Thiohalobacteraceae > JAHJQQ01. The sequence goes on along the minus strand of JAHJQQ010000034.1, from coordinate 45,136 downwards.
GGTGGCGATGAGTTTTTCGATCTCGCTCCAATCGGGTTGGCCGTCGCGCGCCGTCAGGGTGATCAGGGCGCTGGCGGTGCCGGTGATGCGTTGGCCCACCGCCACGCCGATGCGGCGGCTGCCGAAATCAAAACCCAGGAGTGTCTGGTGCGGCGTCGTGCGGGTCATGCCGGTAATGACATTCGCGTGTGCCTCAGGCATGACCGGCGTCGCTGGAGAGTAGGGTCAGGTCGACACCGAGCAACCCCGCGGCGGCCTCCCAGCGTTTTTCCACCGGCGTGTCGAACAGCACTTCGGCCGTCGCCGGGCCGCTCAGCCAGACATTGTCGGCCATTTCCTGTTCCAGCTGACCGGCGCCCCAGCCCGCATAACCGAGGGCGATCAGTGAACGCGGGGGACCCTTGCCGGCGGCGATGGAGGCGAGCACATCCTGCGAGGCGGTGACGCCGATCTCCTCGCTGACTTTCAGCGTGGCCTCCCAATCCCCCAGCGGGGCGTGGACGACAAAACCACGCTCGGTCTGCACCGGTCCACCCTGGAATACCGGCAGCGGCGCCGTGTCTGGCGTGGCGTTGATATCCATGTGGGACAGGATGTCGCCCAGGCTCAGGTCCAGCGGACGGTTGATGACGATGCCCATGGCGCCATCTGCATCGTGTTCACAGATGTAGGTGACGGTATGGAAGAAATTGGGGTCCGCCAATCCCGGCATGGCGATCAGGAAGTGATTGATGAGGAACTCGGTGTCAGCCATGCCTGCTAGTATCCGGCAGGCGCCGGTGTGGTCGCAAGGGCAAACCGCTCATTTGCGGGTCGACAGACCCTGATTATTGATGAATTCCCAGGTGCGGGTGATATGCAGGATATCGGTATCCTTACTGATTTCCGGTGGCAGGGGCGGAAACGGCGAGGCCAGCTGGACTATTCGGATGGCGGCGTCGTCGAGCACCTTGTAGCCCGATGAGCGTTTCAGCTGGATATTCCGGACCGAGCCGTCCTGATTGATCGATACCTGCAGCATCAGATTGCCGGACAGGCTCTTGCGGCGCGCCTCGTCGGGGTAATTCAGGTTGCCGACGCGCTCCACCTTGGACACCCAGTCGTTCATGTAGCTGGCGTATTTGAATTCCTGGGTGCGGGCGGACACGAAGGCCTGGCGCGGGCGCTGTGAATAGGCCTGCATGGATTGCTTGAGCTGCTGGTCAAGCTGCACTAGCTCCAGGCTGCGATTCATCAACTCTATGGCAGAGACCGGTTTGGGCTGCTCCGCCGCGGTCTTGTCCTCTGCCGCCTGGATTTTGCGCTGGGCGTTCGGGCGGGCCAGGTCCTGGGTATGCGCCGGGGTCGGGGTGGGTGGCGGTGCGCCGGCCTGACGCGCCTCCTGTTCATATTGCGGGCGGATCTTTTCAGCCGTGTTGCCGGCGCCGTCCTGGCTGGACTGGGCCAGATAGTCCGCTTCCTTGGGCGGTGGCGTTTTCTGCTTGGGGACCAGGGTAATGTCCAGGGTGGGAGGATTGTCTTTTGGCTCCGGGGTCTCCGGTGTGAGTGAAATCCCCAGGATGATCAGTAGATGCAAGGCTGCGGCGAGCACCAGGGCGACCACCATGCGGTCACCATGGTCCATGTAGGCGTGCACTGTGTGGGCCGGTTGGGTCACGCGTTATCAAATCCCTTCAGCATGCTGCGGGCCAGTATACCGCTGGTGGTGCCAAACAGCAGGGCCAGTGTCAGCAGCACCGGCAGCAAATGCAATAAGCCCGGGTGCGGTATGAACAGGGTATAGGCGATACCGAACTGGCCGGTCATATGCGCCAGGGCTGCGAGCACACTGTAGCCGACTGGTCCGAAGCCGCCACGTCCCAACTGCAGCGCCAGCCAGAGGATGGCGACGCTGCAGAGCGCGCCGCCCAGGCTCAGCGCGAATGTCGGCGATAGAAAGGTGCCGAGCAGTAAACCACTCACCAGCACGCGCAGCAAACTCACCCAGGCCGCCGTACGCCAACCGAAACGCATCAGCACCACAATGGTGATGACATTCGCCAGACCGGGTTTGACGCCGGGTAATGGGCTGGGCAGTGCGGCTTCAATTAAATGAATGGCGACGGCCAGCGCGGTGAGCCAGGCGATCAGGTGATCTTCGCGGGTGGTCGATAATTCCATTTTTAGTCCTTGCGGACAGGGCTGAGGTGCTAGGTTCTAGGGCCGAGGGGTGGCATGTGCGGGTTTTCCTCGGCCCTAGAACCTAGCACCTCGTCCCTGGTTTAAAAATTAATCGCGTCATAGCGCGGGTCGCGGCCGAGAATGCGCAAGCTCACCTGATTCGGCAGACAGGCCGTGGTCTCGCCGGCATGCCGCAACGCGCCATGTAAAACACACAGTTTGTTCGAACAGGGCGAATCGACGAAACGCGCTTCGGCGTGTTTGATTTCGATATGACTGTCACCGAGTACCCCGGCGACGCTGAGCAGCCGGTCTTCCGCCAGCGGCAGCGTCTGCACGCGCTCGCCGCGACTCCAGATCTCGACCTCCAGTGCGGCGGTGTCGGCGCCCCAGATGGCGACATACAGCCAAACCACCAGCCCCGTGACGAACAGCAGCAACAGCATGTCGGCCTTGGTCAGCCAATCCCTCATCAGGGCAACTCTTGAATGTACAGTTCGGGCGCAGGGTCTCCCTCAATGCGCAATCGCGCCGCCATGGCCGGTGTGAGATGCGCCTCACCCTCGATGTCGATCAACATAACCTGGTCCACGCCCATCGCCTTGGCAACTTCGGCCCAGTGTTCCACGCCGGCGATAAACAGGGCGGAGGCACTGGCGTCGGCGGTGGCGCCGTCGTTGTTGATGACCGTGACAGAGATTGCGCCGCGTGCGGGATAACCGGTGCGCGGGTCGAGCAGGTGGTGATAACGGATGTTGTCGACATCGAAATAGCGTTCATAATCTCCCGAAGTAGAGATGCTTTCGCCGTCATGCAGTTCAGTGGAGGCGATGATGCCGGGCGTGCGCGGATGACGGACGCCCACGCGCCAGGCACGTTCTCCGCGGTTGCCGATGACATGGATATCGCCGGCGACGGCGACGATAGCATTGTCGATGCCGAGCTGTTGCAGACGTTTGCAGCCGAGTTGCGCGGCATAACCCTTGGCAAAGGCGCCGAAATCGAGTTTGACCGCAGGATTGGTGGTACGCAGCGTTGTGCCGTTCAGTTGCAGATCCGCCATGCTGGGGTGCTGCGCGAGCAGGCTATTGATCTCCGCATCCGCAGGAGGCGTGCGTGGCGGATCATCGCTCTGAAATCCCCACAGCGCGAACAGTCCGCCCATGGCCGGATTGAACAAACCGCCACTGGCGATCGACAGCCGCTGTGCCGGTGTAATCAAGGGTAGGATCACTGCGGGCACTTCGGCTGCGCCTTGCGTCGCGAGTGCCTGATTGAGTTCGACCAGCGGACTCGGTTCCCAGGCGTGCCAGTCGTGGTGCAGCTGGTTGAAATAGGCTTCGAGTTCTTGAAAGGCACGTTGCGCCTGCTGTTCATCAACAGCATAGAGCGTGACGCTGATCAGCGTGCCGAAGGCGACGAACTGCTGTTCTTGTACGCCTGGTTGCGGACGACTGCAGGCGCTGATCAGAAACGCAACGACGAGAACAGCGAAATAGTGTAAGTAGCGGGGCATCTGCTCGTTGCAGTTCCTTACTGCGCGTGACGTTTCGCCGCGAGACAGTCCATCAATTGTCCTGCGATGTCCAGGCTATAGAGTTTATCCAGTTCGCGGATGCAGGTCGGGCTGGTGACATTGATTTCGGTGAGATAGTCGCCGATCACATCCAGGCCAACGAAATATAAACCCTTGGCACGCAGCGTCGGACCGACCTGTTCACAGATCCAGCGGTCACGCGCGGACAGTTCCACGCCTTCGCCGCGACCACCGGCCGCGAGATTGCCGCGCGCCTCGCCTTTGGCGGGAATACGGGCCAGGGCATAGGGCACGGGTTCGCCGTCGATCATGAGAATGCGTTTGTCACCGGCACTGATCTCCGGGATGAAACGTTGCGCCATGGCAAAGCGTCGGCCGTGGTCGGTCAGCGTTTCCAGAATCACGCTGGTGTTGGTGTCGCTTTCCTGGACGCGGAAGATGGACGCGCCGCCCATGCCATTCAATGGTTTCAGGATAATGTCGCCGTGTTCAGTCAGGAATTCCCGGAATTGACGCGCCTGTCGCGATACCAGGGTGGGCGCGCAACAGTCGGTGAACCAGGCGGTGTAGAGCTTTTCATTGCAGTCACGCAGGCTCGCTGGCTTGTTGACCACCAGCGTGCCGGCGGCCTCGGCACGCTCCAGCAGATAGGTGGTGTACATGAACTCCATATTCAGCGGCGGATCTTTGCGCATCAATAGAATGTCGATGCGGTCCAGCGGCTCGATATGTGGCGCTTCAAGATCGTACCAGTGCTGCGGATCATCGATGACATGCAGCTGCTTCACATGGGCATATACACGACCGTCGCGCAGAAACAGATCGGACTGTTCCATATAGAGGAGTTCCCAGCCGCGTTTCTGCGCGGCCAGCAGCATGGCGAAGCTGCTGTCCTTTTTGATACTGATGGACGCTATGGGGTCCATGAGGATGCCGAGGCGGATCATAGACTAGGGAACCTCTGATTAATTCACTGAAGCGGCATCTGCCGCGTTGCAGACGAGCTCAAAATACGGGGCCGGGTAGCGGCAGGCTGCGTGTAAACTCCGTTTCCTCGCCCGTCTGCGCCTTGCATCTGCTCGCTGGATCAAATTAATCAGAGGCTCCCTGGGCTTCATTCGCGTCATTATGTTCGGCTAGTTCGCGTGCAGCGGCCAGGAGTGCCAGGCGGGCGAGCACGCCGTAGGCATAGAAGCGGTTCGGCTCGGCGTCGGGTTCGCGAGTGCGGTCGGGTGTGTTGCAGGATTCGACAAAGGCCAGCGGCTCGAAATGCATGCCGGGCGCATTCAGATTCTCATTGATGCCGCGACCGGTATGCACGCGGTAGAAACCGCCCACGACAAAATGGTCGATCATGTACACCACGGGTTCGGCGACCGCGGCCTGCGCGCCCCAGGTTTCGAAAGTATACACGCCTTCCTGCAATATGACCTTGCTGACACTGGCGCCGCCTTTCATTGAGGCCATTTTACTGCGCTGCTTGCGATTGAGGCTCTGCACCTCTTCGATGCTGCTGACCGAGATGATGCCCATGCCATAGGTACCGGCATCGGCCTTGATAACGACGAACGGGGGTTTGTCGATACCGTATTCATCGTATTTCTTCTGCACGCTTTCCAATAATGCTTCAACATTGCGCACCAGGCAGTCCTCACCCTCGCGTTTCTTGAAGTCCAGCTCGCCGCAATTGCGGAACAGCGGATTGATCAGCCAGGGGTCGATGCCCAGCAGTTTCGCGAATTCAGTGGCGACATTATTGAAATGCTTGAAGTGGCCGGACTTGAGTCGGCTGGACCAGCCCAGCCCCGGCGGCGGCACGATATTCTGTTCAATACCCTGAAGCTGTTCGGGAATGCCGCTGATCAGGTCGTTGTTGAGAATAACCAGACAGGCGTCATAGTCCGCCACGCCGACCCGCCGGCCGCGTTTGATCAGTGGGTCCAGCTGTATCTGGCGTCCGGAGGGGAGTGTGATCTGCTCGGGGCCCTTCAGGTCAGGGCGTAAAGATCCGATGCGCACCTGATAGCCGGCTTTGAGGATGATATCCCGTAGCGTAGCCAGGCTTTCCAGGTAGAACAGGTTGCGGCTGTGGTCTTCCGGGATGAGCAGGATATTGCTCGCGGTCTCGCACAACTGCTCTATCTTGGTCTGCATGGCCAGCACGCAGAGTGGCAAAAAGGCCGGATTGAGATTGTTGAACCCGGCGGGAAACAGGTTGGTATCCACCGGCGAAAGCTTGAATCCGGCGTTGCGCAGGTCGACCGAGGTATAGAGAGGCGCGGGTGTTTTGCGCCATTCGGCGCGCAGCCAGGTTTCGATGCGCGTTTGCTCGGTCAGTAACAGCGTTTCAATCTGTTGCAGGGGACCGGTGAGTGCAGTCGTTAGGTGTGGAACCGCGTGCAAATGTTCGGCAGGCATAAAGTTTGCTGTGTGTAAGACGCTAAGAAGGAACGGGGTTGCTGCCCATACTAAAGTAAATAGGTTAGTTGAGGCTAACCCTTTGGCAGCCGGAGGGTTGCCGGCAAGAGTCGCGCGGGGAATGGAATCACCCGAGCTTTAAAGACGTAAAAAAATTGGCGCATAAGAGGTTATGGAATCGACCTGGTGACTGTGCTAACAGTAAGAGATAACTTGCCGATATGCAAAATATTTTATCTTCGGAAGCGGATATGCCACTAGCAGAAGATACTGTGGAAGCGAGTCAGAATGATGACGGAGTCGCCGGCCTGAAGGTGATGGTGATTGACGACTCCAAGACCATTCGTCGTACCGCCGAGACGCTGTTGAAAAAGGCGGGCTGTGAGGTGTTCACCGCTACAGATGGATTTGAGGCCTTGGCGAAGATCGCCGACCACCGCCCTGATATCATCTTTGTAGACATCATGATGCCGCGACTCGACGGCTATCAGACCTGTGCCCTGATCAAACACAACCAATCTTTCAAAAACACGCCGGTTATCATGCTGTCATCGAAGGATGGATTGTTTGATCGTGCACGCGGACGGATCGTGGGCTCGGAGCAGTATCTGACCAAGCCCTTTGCTAAAGAGGAATTGCTGGGCGCGATCAAGCGCCATGTGCAACGCGGTTGAAGTTTTTTGACTGCATTGACCATAGATCTAGGGACAGGCCGTGTTGGCCGGTTTGGATAAAGTGTAATACACGTGAATTTTCCCGATTGTCGGGCGATAACGTGGTGCTGTCTGCACCCCAAGTGCAATGTCAGCCTGAAGGAGGCGACCTATGACTCGTATTTTGATTGTTGATGATTCCCCGACCGAAATGCATGTACTCAAAAGCATGCTGGAGAAGAACGGGTATGAAACCTTGACCGCTACCAGTGGCGAGGAAGGCGTAGAAGTGGCGAAGGCTGAAAAGCCAGACCTGGTGTTAATGGATGTAGTTATGCCTGGCTTGAATGGCTTTCAGGCGACTCGCCAGTTGACGAAGGGAGCGGAGACTGCGGCAATTCCTGTGATCATCTGCACCACCAAGGATCAGGAAACTGATCGCGTCTGGGGTATGCGCCAGGGTGCCAAGGACTATATCACCAAGCCGGTTGTTGAAGGCGATCTGGTCGTCAAGATCAAGAGCGCACTCGGCGGTTAAAGCGGAATAGTAATTCGATACCGCCAGGGAGATCTGCGATATGTCACAACCAAAAAACAGCGCGCCCATGGAAGTGTTACGCAAGCTCGAGGCGTTATGCCGCGAGCATGCTCATGAGCTGCCGCTACAGATCGAGATCAAAGAGGATTGGATGGGGATTGGCTTCCGCCTAGGGGGGCTGCGACTCGTCGCGCCGCTTGATCACGTGGTCGAAATTCTTACCTATCCGGGCATGTCCAAGGTACCAGGATCAAAAGACTGGGTGCGAGGCATCGCTAACGTCCGCGGTAATCTGCTGCCGATCATGGATCTGCAAGGTTACTTGAACGGTCAAAGCTGCGTACCTAACCGCAAGAGCCGTGTCCTGGTGGTAAACCACAAGGGTGTATTTTCCGGGCTGGTCGTTGATGAAGTGCTTGGTTTGAAGCACTTCATGCCCGAACAGCGTACAGACCAAGTGCCCAACGCGGACCCCGCATTGGCGCCGTTTTTGCACTTCGGATTTCAAGTGGGTGACGACAACTGGGGCGTGTTCAGCATGCGCCAACTGGCGGAAACGCCGCAGTTTCTACAAGCAGCCATCTGAATGGGTGGCCTGGTGGTTGTAAACAGAGTTGGGTGACAGGGTAAGTCAGACCGGCTATTTGCATAATGATTTTGGAAGTCAATTAAGGGTCAGGAGACAGAGTGATGAGCACAGCGAACGAAGCTTCCGTCAAACGAGGTGCCAGCAAGAGCGTCGGTTTTCTAATCGGCGGATTGTTGGTGTCAATCGGCATCATGTTCTTGGTGTTTTGGTACATGGGTCGTCTCGCAGGATTTGACAAAGAATACACGGGCTATGCAAGCGAGCAGCAAGTTCTGTCGCAGCGTATCGCGAAATACGCGTTGGAAGCATCCAGCGGTAATCCCGATGCGTTTGACCAGGTTGTTAAGTACCGCGATCGTTTCGGACAGACTCAGAGCTATCTACGCAGCGGAAACGTCGCGACCGGATTGCCACCGACCAAGGGCGAGGCTGAAGAAGCCTTGGCGGATACCGATGCCAAGTGGGGCGAATTCAGCGAGACCGTTAACACAGTATTGAATGGCAAGCAGCTGGTGTTGTCGGTCAAGGAGACTGCATCGGTCATTAACGAGTTCATGCCACAACTTCTGACTCACTATGAGGCCGTGGTGGAAACCCTGGTTAAGAAAGGCGCCGGTCAGGAACAGGTGCGCATTGCCAGTCGTCAGATGATGTTGTCTCAACGCATCGTAAACAATTTGAACAAGGTGCTAGCGGGTGAAGATGCCGCTGCTGCAACGGAACAATTCGCGGCAGACACCACCGAGTTCGGTGAGGTTCTGGAAGCACAGATCCGTGGTGGTGACACCATCGAAGCGATTAAAGACTCGGAAGGCCAGGCAAAACTGCGTGAGATCGCGATGCTGTTCAGTTCAGTGAGCGATTATGTCGGCGAGATGCTGGATAACTCCGAGGAATTGCTCGGTGTGCAGGCGGCGGCATCCAGTGCTGCGCGCATGTCTGATGATCTGTTCGCATCAAGCCTGGCTTTGCAGAATGCTTACGCACGCGGCCCCGAACAGCGCTTCGTCAAGAATGAAATCGCTTACATGTTCGGTGGCATAGCTTTAGCGTTCTTGGTGTTGTTAGGTATCGCCTTGAAACGTGATGCTGACATTCGTCGTGAAGCGGCTGAATCGGTTAATAAACGTAACCAGGCAGCTATTTTGCGCCTGCTGGACGAGATGGGTAACTTGGCTGACGGCGATCTGACCCAATATGCCACGGTTACCGAAGATATCACCGGCGCCATTTCGGACTCGGTTAACTTTACTATCGACGCTTTGCGCGACGTGGTCGAGACCATTAACACCACATCCGAGCAGGTGTCCAGTTCCGCAGAGCAGACCCGGTCGACCGCCATCAAACTGGCTGAAGCCAGTGAGCATCAGGCGGCAGAGATCACGTCAGCGAGTACCGCTGTTAATGAAATGGCGGTGTCCATCGGCGAAGTGTCGCAGAACGCAAAAGAGTCCGCGGCAGTGGCGCAGAAGTCAGTGGAATTCGCCAACAAGGGTGGTAAGGCTGTGCGCCGCACCATCGAAGGTATGGATTCCATTCGCGAGCAAATCCAGGAAACATCGAAACGTATTAAACGTCTGGGCGAATCTTCACAGGAAATCGGTGACATCGTTGAGCTGATTAACGACATTGCCGAGCAGACCAACATTCTGGCTTTGAATGCAGCCATTCAGGCGGCCATGGCCGGTGAAGCAGGTCGCGGTTTCGCGGTGGTTGCCGACGAAGTGCAGCGTCTTGCTGAACGTTCATCGAATGCGACCAAGCAGATTGAAGCGCTGGTGAAGACCATTCAAACCGACACCAATGAAGCGGTCATCTCCATGGAGTCGAGTACCGCGGGTGTTGTGAACGGAGCGCGCCTTGCTGAGGATGCCGGTGATTCTCTCGAAGAGATCGTGAAGGTGTCTGCGCATCTTGCGGAACTGATTGAGAACATCTCGTCGTCCGCTGGCCAACAGTCCAAGGCGGCTGGTGAGATTTCCAATACCATGAACGTTATTCAGGAGATCACGACCCAGTCCAACGCGGGTACCAATGAGACAGCGGCGTCGATTGGTAATTTGACCGAGTTGGCGAACGATCTGCGTCGGTCCGTAGCAGGCTTCAAGCTGCCGGAGTAATAGGTGAGCTAATTCCAATAGACTGGATATAAGCAGTTATGCACCTAGCCAAACAAGCAGATTGGGGCGTTATGACAGGTCGATTGCCGGATCTAGATGATGGGCATGTACAAGCGTGGTTAGATCTAGTCGAGGAACGGACGGGGGTTGTGATACTGCCGGAGCGCAAGGCTTTTCTGATGACTGGCCTTAAAGCACGGATGCTGGATATCGGCCTTGATGATTACGATAGCTATTACAGGCTATTAAGCCGAGACCAGGCATGGTCACAGGAATGGTCACAACTTATTGATCGCCTGACCGTTCATGAGACTTCGTTTTTCCGCCATGCACCGTCGCTGCAGTTGTTGACGCAGACGATCCTGCCAGGGTTTGTTGACAGGAATACGGATGTTTCACGCGGCTTCCAGGTCTGGAGCCTCGGCTGCGCAACCGGCGAGGAGCCCTACACGCTGGCGATGGTAACGCAGCAGTATTTTGATGAACTGGGTGATGGTCGTCGGTATGGAATAACAGCGACCGATATCAGTCAACCCTCATTGCAGACGGCACGCTTGGGTATTTATGGCGAACGGCGCATGCGCGGTGTATCTAAATCTCTGCGTGAGAAGTTCTGCATTGAGTTGGGCGACGGGCAGGTGCAAATGGCAGATGCTCTACGCCGCCGTATCTGTTTCGCTCAGCTGAACGCGCTGCATGTTGACAGTTTTCCGCTCCGCAATGTGGATCTGATCTATTGCCAGAATATGCTGATCTATTTCCCGCGGTTCCGCAGACTGCAGATTATCGAAACATTGGTTACGCGTCTCACACCGGGTGGAGTTCTGGTGCTGGGGCCAGGCGATCTGCCCAGTTGGGCGCATCCAGAGTTTACGCGGGTTCGATTTGAGGGAACCTTGGCCTATCAACGCCAGGCGGCCGTCATGGCCAGCGCATAAGGGATCATAATGAACGAAGCAATTGATTACAGCACTGTCAAATGGGTCAAGCAGGAACTCGACGCTACGCTCAAGCAGGCGAGGCAGGCGCTTGAGTCGTATGTCGAAAATCCTACGGATGAATCCCAGCTGAAGTTCTGTGCAGTGCATCTGCATCAGGTGCACGGAACTTTGCAGATGGTCGAGCTTTATGGGGCAGCGCTGCTGGCCGAGGAGATGGAGCAGGTAGTCGATGCACTATTGGCAGGCACGGTCGGTCAAAAGCAGGAAGCCTATGAGCTGATCATGCGCGCTGTTCTGCAGTTGCCGGATTATCTCGAGCGACTGGTCTCTGGCGGCCGAGATATGCCGCTGGTGCTGTTGCCGCTGCTGAATGATCTGCGTGCCATCCGTGGTCAGAAACTACTTTCAGAGAATTCATTGTTTTCACCTGATCTGGGCGCAGCCATCCCTGCCGAAGCTTTACTTTCGCACAGTGGTGAGGATTTACAGACGTCAGTCCGCAAGCAACGCCATACTTATCAGTTGGCATTGCTTGGCTGGTTCCGTGGGAAGGATGCTGTAGCCAACCTTGGTCGTTTGGAAGATGCGCTTGCGCAAGTACAAGCGGCCTGTGCTCGCGATACAGCCCAACGCTTCTGGTGGATCGCGGGTGGCATGGTAGTCGCCTTGCGCAAGGATTGGTTGGATACCAGTATGGCGACAAAGCTGTTGCTGGGTCAGGTGGATCGGCAAATCAAGCGTCTGATGGATGAAGGTGAGGATGCGCTGACAGTTAATCCACCGAATGATTTGTTGAAGAATCTGCTGTTCTATGTGGCGCGTGCGAAGGACGGTGGTGAGCCGGTAAGTCTGATTAAGCAGACCTATCGTCTCAGCTCGCTGCTGCCGGATGAGGCAGAATTAGAGCAGGCACAGGACAGTATGTCTGGGCACAATGCTGAGCTAATGCGCACGGTTTCTGTAGCTATCAAGGAAGACCTCGCACGGGTTAAAGACTCACTGGATTTGTTCCTGCGCGGTGGTCGCAAGGCAGTGGCAGACTTGCAGCCAGCAGCGGACACGCTCAGTCGCGTGGCAGATACTCTGGGCATGCTCGGTTTAGGCGCCTTGCGAAAAGTAGCGCAGAACCAGGCGCAGGCAGCTATTGATATCGTGGCTGGCCGCCGTCAGCCGGATGAAAATGCGTTAATGGATATCGCCAGTGCGCTGCTCTATGTCGAGTCCTCTCTGGAAGGTATGGCGCAGGGCGTCACGCCTGCACAGGAACAGGAAGCAACTGAGCAAGCCGGTGGTGTTTCGATGCCGGATGCAGAATTCAATCAGGTGCGTGGCGTCGTGGCGGAAGAGGCTATCCGTGATATCACGCAGACCAAGGACGCCATTCTGGCGTTCATGGAGAACAGTGAAGATTTTGCGGTGCTTGAGAGAGTGCCGTCTCTGTTCAACCAGATCAAGGGTGGTCTGTTGTTGCTTAACGAGCAACGTGCCGCAGGGCTTATTGATGCGGTCCGTAACTATGTTGCAGACCGCGTGCTGGCTCATCGCGAGGTTCCGCCAGATACCTCGCTGGATAATCTGGCAGATGCCATTTCCAGCATTGAATACTATCTCGAAAATCTCCGTGAAGGCCGGGTCTTTGGCAGCACAATTCTGGATGTGGCGGCCAAGAGCCTGCTGAGCCTGGGTTGCGAAATTGCCGACGAGAATGCTCAGGATGCTGATCTACCGATGGAGTCTGCTGGATCGACCCTTGATCTGGATGTGGGCATGGATGATTCAGAAGATCAGTCGATGGAGATGACCGATTCTTTTGCTGCACTTGACGATGCAGCCGAAATGGCAATGCCGGAGTTCGGCATGGATATGCAGGAACCTGATGCTGAAGATCCCTTCTCCGTGGCAGAGCTGGGGGAAATTGTATCGCAGGATATCAATCTAGAGGCTGTTGACTTTTCAGCGGGCTTGGCTGATGGGATAGAGGATGCCTTTACTGCCGAAGATTTCACAGAGCAAGCTGTTGAAGAGCCGGTTGTATCAGTCACTAGTGCGCCAGCCGCACCCGCAGCACCGGCCCCCGCCATGCACATGGTGATGTCTGAAGACGTTGATGAAGAGATCCTGGAAATCTTTTTGGAGGAATCCGATGAAGAACTTTCCAATATCAGTCAAAACCTGCCAAATTGGCTCGCCAATGAGGAGGATGGTGAATCTCTGGTCGTGATGCGGCGTTCTTTCCATACTCTGAAAGGCAGTGGCCGCCTGGTTGGCGCCTTGCGCATTGGTGAATTTGCCTGGGGTTTTGAGAGTATGTTGAACCGCTACATCGACGGAACGATTCCGCGTAGCGAATCAATGTGCGCTCTGCTCGAGCGTGCAGTTCAAGCACTTCCAGAGTTGATTGAACAGATCCGTTCGAATGCGCCAACCAGTTTGCCCATTGAGGCGATGATGGAAATGGCGCATGCACTAAGCCGCGGCGAAGACGTATCTCTTGGCGAACTGGATGCCGGATCTGTAAGTGCATCAGCGCCTGCGGAGCAGAGTGCTTCTGCGGAGATTGATATAGCAGAAGATCTGGAATCGGGCTTGGATGATATTCAATTATCTGCCGGGATAGACGCCATCGATCCCTTTGCCAGTGGCCAGGATGGTTATGCTGATCAAGAGTTACCTGCGAGCGATTCAGAAGACAGTTTCGACCCAGTGCTCTACGATATTTTCAGCAATGAGTCGCGTGACCATATTACAGCCATCCGCTCCTTCCTCGGTAACTGTCGTGTGCAAGGGATGGAATGCCGTATTACCGAAGAACTGATGCGCGCTCTGCATACGCTGCATGGTAGTGCCCGCATGGCGGGCGCCTCCGAGATTGCCGAGATCGCTTATGAGATAGAGCGCTATGGCAAGGCTCTGCGTAATGATCAGCTTCCCATGCCGGAAGAAGGTATGGTGTTGGTGTCGAAATCACTAGAGGTGATTGAAGAGCTGCTGCCACAGTTGTGTACGCCCAGCGAAACTTCTACGTCGCATGTGGAACTGGTCGAGGCAATAGCGCGGTTGCCGCGCACCACGGAAAACGTTGAGAATATTCCGTCAGTCAACGTTTCCGATGATGATGAGGATGAATTGACATCGGGCATTGAGGACGAGGCATTCGACCTGACAGAATCTGATGTGGAAGATCCTTTCGCGAGCGATACTGAAGAGTCGGATGAGCAGATTGAACCGGAGTCTATGCTTGGTACGGATGTCGACCTGTTTGTTGAAGCCGACCACGAAGTGGCGGCAATTGATATGGACGCTACTGATCTGGCGGATCCGTTTGCGATTGCGGGCGTGAATGAGGAAGTAGAGGCTGCCCCAGAACCCAGTGAAGTGGTTGTAGAGCCAGTAGACGAGATTGAAGAGATTTCCCTTGATGTGACTGCTGAGTCAGATGCCTTCGCTGAAGCATTTGAGGAATCCGAACAGAGTGTTGAGCCACCGGCAGCTGTGGCTGAAGGCGAGTGGGAATCCATAGATTACAGCGAGGTTGATGCGGATCTGCTCGACGTCTTCCTGGAAGAAGGCGACGAAATCATGGTCGCTATCGATGCGACTTTGCATAACTGGGTCAATGCGCCCGAAGACACCGCATTAATGGCCGAACTACAGCGCCACTTGCATACCTTGAAAGGTGGTGCGCGCATGGCGAGCCTCACTGCAATCGGTGATCTCAGTCATAGCCTGGAGTCTCTCTTTATCGCGGTTGTCGATGGATTAGTCGCACCAAGTCGGTCGCTATTCGATTTGCTACTGGTCGCGCAGGACCGATTGTCGCATATGTTGGAGGCGGCTCGCGCACAACGCCCGATGCGTACCGCGACGGCATTGATAGAGCAGTTGGAAGCGGTGCGTCGAGGTGAGGATAGGCCAGCAGCTAAAGCTGCCGATGTCACGTCTGCTGTTGCCGATGCGCCTCAACAGGAAACGGCGACTGCCAAGACAGTTGCCCGCGCGGATGATTCTGATGCGGTTGCCGCCTTTGAAGACGCGAAGCTGACCGGGCGTGTGCAGCAGGAATTGGTGCGTGTGCGCGCCGATCTTCTGGATAACATGGTTAATTTTGCTGGCGAAATTAGCATCTATCGTTCGCGGGTGGAGCAGCAGATCGGCAGTGCGCGCTTCAATCTGGCAGAGTTGGGTCAGACTGTCAGTCGTTTGCGCGAGCAGCTGCGCATGCTCGAAATCGAGACGGAAGCTCAAGTGTTATTCCGCTATGAACGCGAAGGCGCGGATGGCGGCGATGAGCATTTCGATCCGTTGGAGATGGATCGCTACTCGCATTTGCAACAGCTTTCGAGATCAATGCTTGAAGGTATCGGCGACTTGGTCAGTATTCAAGGTTTGCTGGATAACATCACGCGTGAGTCGGAAACGTTATTGCTGCAGCAGGCACGTGTGAATACTGAACTACAAGAAGGGCTGATGCGTACTCGCATGGTGCCTTTCTCTGGATTATCGCCGCGTATGCGTCGCATCGTACGTCAAGCCTGTCAGGAGCTGGGCAAGCGTGCAGAGCTGACACTGGAAGGCGCGGAAGGCGAAATGGATCGTACCGTGATTGATCGCATTATCGCGCCGATTGAGCACATGCTGCGTAATGCGCTCGCGCATGGTATCGAAACGCCTGAGCAACGCAAGGCCGCCGGTAAGCGCAGCTCCGGTACCATCAAGGTCAGTCTGTCACGCGATGGTTCAGAAGTTGTGATCAAAATGTCCGATGATGGCGCCGGTATGAATATCGCAGCCATCCGACGCAAGGCCCGTGAACGCGGGTTGATTACGGATGATACTGAAATCAACGACAACGACGTCATGCAATTCGTACTGGAAACCGGTTTCAGTACGGCCGAGAAGGTGTCGCAGATATCGGGTCGTGGTGTTGGCATGGACGTCGTCAACAGCGAAGTGAAGCAACTGGGCGGCTCACTGCATATCGACTCAGTTGAGGGTCAGGGGACGACATTCACTATCCGCCTGCCCTTTACGTTGGCCATCAGTCAGGCGTTGCTGGTGCAGGTGCACGAAGAAATTTATGCGATCCCGCTGACAGGTATTGAGGGTATCGCGCGCTTGAATCAGGATGAACTGGCTGGCTACATCAACGACACGACATCCCGTTATGAATATGCGGGTAATAGCTATCCGGTGCAGAATTTAGGTGTCATGTTGGGTCATGGCATGCCGGTGCTGGGAGCAGGTGCTCCGAAGCGTTTGCCGGTATTGCTGGTGCGTTCCGGTGAGCATCGCATGGCACTGCAGGTTGAGTCCTTGCTGGGCAGCCGTGAAACGGTCGTGAAGTCAGTCGGGCCGCAAATCAGCTCGGTACGCGGTATATCCGGCGCAACGATCTTGGGTGATGGTCGAGTGGTATTGATTCTTGATCTGGGCGGTTTGCTCCGCTCCGGTGGTATGGCGCTGGGGATTGATCGTCTTGAGCCGATTGTCGAACGCGAGGAGTCGCGCACCATGACCGTCATGGTGGTTGATGATTCCATCACAGTACGTAAAGTCACGACGCGACTGCTGGAACGTAATGATATGCAGGTTATCACCGCGAAGGATGGTGTGGATGCGGTGGCGAAACTGCAGGAACACATCCCGGATATGATGCTGCTGGATATCGAGATGCCGCGTATGGACGGATTCGAGCTGGCCACACATATCCGCAATGAAGCCCGGTTGCGCGGTATTCCGATCATCATGATAACTTCACGTACCGGTGACAAGCATCGTAAGCGCGCTATGGAAATCGGCGTGGATCGTTATCTGGGTAAACCGTTCCAGGAAACCGAATTGCTAGCAACGATACGCGAGCTGGCAGAGGAACGGAGGACTAATGGGTAATGCGCCGCCTCGTGCATTGCGCGTTGCATTAATTGCTGACCGTGAGACGCAGGGAAGAGATCTTAAGGCGCTGCTGGAGACGAATGGACTAACCGTAATTCTGGATCAGACGATTCGTGACTATGATCCGGAAAAAGTTACTGCTGAGCTGATTGATGTATTACTGGTAAATCTGGGCGATGAGACCAGCCTCGATATGGATCATCTTGAGGCACTCATTGAACGTTCAACAGTCCCGATACTATTCAATGAAGGTGGTGTGCCAGGTGGCGGTGGCTGGGGACGCAAGCTTATTGCCAAGCTGTCAGGATTAGTGCAACGGCGCGATTCGCCTGAACCTGCCGAGACGGCCGTGGAAGAAGTATCTCCTCAGGTCGAAACCGAACAGGACATTGTAGAGCCTGCGCAGCTTACGCGCGCGACACCGCAACGTCCGGCGCTGCGAGTGGTCAGTCCTGAACTTGAACGTGCCGCTCCTGCGCAAACAGTCTGGGTGCTGGGTTCATCCTTAGGTGGGCCGCAGGCATTGAAACAGTTTTTGAGCAGCTTGCCGGATACGCTCCCTATCGGCTTCGTGATTGCGCAGCATATCGGCAAGCCGTTTGTTGAATTGCTGGCCGGGCAGTTGGATCGGGTCGCGGCAGTCCGTGTCATGCCAGCCGAGGCTGGTCGCACGCTGCGCATGCGGGAAGTGGTTCTGGTGCCGGTCGATAAACGTTTTCGTTTGAGCGAAACCGGAATGGTTGATTTAACGGATGAACCGATACGCGGCCCCTATAAGCCCTGTATCGACGAAGTGATGGAAGAAGTTGCGCGCTGCTACGGCAATCATTCAGGCGCCATTATTTTCAGCGGCATGGGTGAGGATGGTGCGGTCGGTGCCAAGGCCATCAACGAAGCGGGTGGGCAAGTGTGGGCGCAAGACGCCGAAAGCTGCGTGATCAGCAGCATGCCGGATGCGACACGCAAACGAAGCGAGGTCAGCTTCAGCGGAACGCCGGAGCAGCTCGCAGCACAATTGGCAATGCAGGTAGGGGAACAGGCTGGCGCGCTCTAAGGACGCAGGCCAACATTATTCAGGAGAGCAATGATGTTAAGCAATGTACTGGACACAATTCGTACGCTGATTGTTCCGATGCAGGATCGTAATCTGCTACTGCCGAATGTAGCTGTTGCAGAGGTTATGCCCTATACCCGTCCACGGGCGATCGATGACGCGCCTGAGTGGTTGCTCGGGAGTATCAGCTGGCGCGGGAAAAATATCCCCCTGATTTCATATGATCGATTGAACGGAATCGACACGGGTAAGGGACTGACTCAGGCGAGAATCGTTGTATTCAACACGGTGCAGCGCAATAGCGGGCTGGAGTTCTATGCGCTGGTGACGGCCGGCATTCCGCAGCTCAGACGGGTGAATCCCGATGCGTTGCAGGAAATTTCTGGTGACGTGCTAGAGGGTGCGCTGTCGCAAGTACAGATCGGTGAAATACAGGCCATTATTCCGGATCTCGATGCACTGGAGACAGCCGTTGCGGCGACCTGGAAGCAAGTGGCTTGAGCGCAGATTGCTAGCCTGCATTTCTCACCACCGTTCTACTGCTGCGCCGTGCCCTGGAACCGTCTCGCGACGAACAGCGGTGAGAAATGCAGGCTAAAGCAACATTGAAAACAAAAAGGCCTCGCACGCGGGGCCTTTTTGTTTTAGTGCAGAGTTCAATGTAAATCACCCCAAATGGCTTGTATTGCGGCCAGCGCGGCGAGTGCGGCGGTTTCCGTGCGCAGAATGCGTGGACCTAGTCGCAGACGCAGATATCCTTCCGAGATTGCAAGCTCACGTTCTTTAGCGCTCAGGCCGCCCTCTGGGCCGACCAACAGGCTCAAGCTGGCTACCGGTGCATTCAGATTGCCAACACTCACACTACCTTCCGGATCGAGAAACAAGGCATGCGTGACTGCGGTCCGGTTATTCAGCCATTGATCAAGCCGCTGCACCGGTAAAAGTTCGGGTATTTGGTTGCGACCGCTTTGTTCGCAGGCATGCAGGATGATGCCTTGCCAGTGCTGCAGGCGCTTCTCCTCGCGTTCGCCGCTAAGCTTTACCTGACTGCGTTCGGTGCTGAGCGGAATGATGCGTTGCACGCCCATCTCAACGGCTTTCTGGATGGTGTAGTCCATGCGTTCGCCGCGCGAGATACCCTGCGCCAGCTCGATCATCAGCGGCGATTCGGTGGTGAGAGTCTTATAATTATGTATGCGACAGAGTGCATGATCCTTGCGGACGTCAACTAACTCTGCAGCATAATCATTGCCATCACCATTGAACAGCATGATGTTGTCGCCGACGCGTAGCCGTAGTACGCGTACCACGTGCCCGACCGCACGCGCGTCCAGTGCGACTTCGCTGCCGGTACTGAGATGAATGGGTAAATAGATTCGCGGTGTAGACATGGTCGGGAGTGGCGGCCAAAAGTCAAAAGCGTTTAACACGAAGGCGCAGAAGGCGCGCGAAGGTCAAGCCTGATCAGTGTAACAGTGCGAGATTCGTTTAGAGCATTACTTCGCGCGCCTTCTGTGCCTTCGGGTTGAAATGGGTTATTCGCCCAGCCCCAGGTTCTTCCATAGTGCCATTGTCGGCCCAGTGACATTCATGGTGTAAAAGTGCAGGCCTGGCGCGCCCTGCTCCAGCAGGATGCCGCACATTTCGGTAACGACGTCCTCGCCAAAGGCGCGGATGGAGTCTTTATCGTCGCCAAAACTTTCCAGGCGTTTACGAATCCAGCGTGGCAATTCCGCGCCACAGGCATCCGAAAAACGGGCGAGTTGCGTGTAATTGGTGATCGGCATGATGCCTGGCACGATGGGCAGGTCGACACCCAGTTTTTCGCAGCTGTCGACAAAACGGAAATAGGCGTAAGGGTTGTAAAAGTACTGAGTGATCGCGCTGTCGGCGCCGGCCTCGACCTTGCGCTTGAAGTTCAGCAGATCCTTTTGGGCATTGGCTGCCTGTGGATGGAATTCCGGGTAGGCGGCAACTTCGATATGGAAATGCTTGCCGGTCTCGGCGCGAATGAATTCCACCAGTTCGTTGGCATAGCGGAATTCGCCGGCTTCACGCATGCCCGAGGGCATGTCGCCACGTAGCGCGACGATTTGACAGATGCCGGCCTCACGATAGGCGCTGAGCAGTTCGCGAATGTTATCTTTGGTCGAGCCGATGCAGGACAGATGCGGTGCGGCGTCGATGCCGGAATCGCGTTGAATCTCGATGACGGTGTCGAAGGTGCGGTCGCGGGTGGAGCCGCCGGCGCCGAAGGTCACCGAAAAGAAGCGTGGTTTGAGCGCCGCCAGCTCGCTGCGCACAACGCGCAATTTCTCCGCACCCTCGTCGGATTTGGGAGGAAAAAATTCAAAGCTGAAGACGCGCGGATAGTTTTGTTGGGATTGCATGAGTAATTAACCGCCAAGACGCCAAGAAATTCAGAATCGAACCGCAAAGGCGCAGAGGCGCAAAGAAAATAGTAAAAAAGAACTGCAGAATAATGTGTTGGCAATTCCAGTGATCATCACTGAAAGGTTTTTCACATTTATCCGTTTTTCTTTGCGCCTCTGCGCCTTTGCGGTTCCAATACGTCTTTTCTCGGCGCCCCGCGCCTTGGCGGTTCAAACTAGCCTGTAGCTAAAGGTATTAATACCGATAGTGATTAGGCTTGTATGGGCCTTCCACCGGCACGCCGATGTAATCGGCCTGCTCCTTCGACAGCTGGGTCAGGTTGACGCCGATCTTCTTCAAATGCAGGCGTGCGACCTTCTCGTCGAGGATCTTGGGCAGTACATAGACCTTCTTCTCGTAGTTTTCACCACGGCCGAACAGCTCCATCTGTGCCATCACTTGATTGGTGAAGGAGGCCGACATCACAAAGCTCGGATGGCCGGTGGCGCAACCGAGATTCACCAGGCGACCCTTGGCGAGGATGATGATGCGCTTGCCATCGGGGAAGATGACGTGATCGACCTGCGGCTTGATTTCTTCCCACTGGTATTTTTCCAGGGAAGCGATGTCGATTTCGGAATCGAAGTGACCGATATTGCAGACGATGGCCTGATCCTTCATCGCTGCCATGTGGTCGTGGACGATGACGTTCTCGTTACCGGTGGTAGTGACGAAGATGTCGCCCAGTTTGCAGGCCTCATCCATGGTCACGACACGATAACCTTCCATCGCCGCCTGCAGTGCGCAGATCGGGTCGATTTCGGTCACCCAGGTGGTTGCGCCCATGCCGCGGAAGGCCTGTGCGCAGCCTTTGCCGACGTCGCCGTAACCGAGCACTACACAAATTTTGCCAGCGATCATCACGTCGGTCGCGCGCTTGATACCGTCGAGCAAGGATTCACGGCAGCCGTACAGGTTGTCGAATTTACTCTTGGTGACCGAGTCGTTGACATTCATCGCGGGCCACAGCAGTTCGCCACGTTCCTGCATCTGATACAGGCGATGCACGCCAGTGGTTGTTTCTTCGGTGACGCCCTTGACGGATTTACCGATGTTGGTCCACTTCTTCGGATCGGCGGCCATGCTCTGCTTGACCAGCTTCAGGAACACTTTCCATTCTTCGTTGGCATTGGCCTTGGCCTCCGGCACCTTACCGGCGGTTTCATATTCGGTGCCCTTGTGCACCAGCATGGTGGCGTCGCCGCCATCATCCAGGATCATGTTCGGGCCTTTGCCATCCGGCCAGGTCAGCGCCTGCTCGGTGCACCACCAGTATTCTTCCAGCGTCTCACCCTTCCAGGCGAACACCGGCACGCCGGCGGCGGCAATCGCGGCGGCGGCGTGATCTTGCGTCGAGAAAATATTGCAGGAGGCCCAGCGCACTTCGGCGCCGAGTTTGACCAGCGTCTCGATCAGCACGGCCGTCTGAATGGTCATGTGCAGCGAGCCGGTGATACGCGCGCCCTTGAGCGGTTTGGCTTTGCCGAACTCTTCGCACAACGCCATCAGGCCGGGCATCTCGGTTTCGGCGATGGAGATTTCCTTGCGGCCCCAGCTGGCTTGGCTGATGTCGGCGACTTTGTAATCGGTGAACTTCGGATCGGTTACTGCGTTCATGTAAATGACTCCATTACAGAACGAGCGCGGTTGTTGCGGGTCTCTCTCCGAGCCTGGCAGGGAAGACCCTGTTGCAGCGCTCCTCGGAGAGGGAAATGAAAAATTATTTCTTAGCCACGGACTACACTGAAAACACAGATATAAATTAAGGCAACAAACATGAAGGGGTTGTTTTCATGTCCGTGTTTTCCGTGGCTAATAGAGTTTAAAGCCCCGCGCCTTCGCGCAGCATGTCGGCCTTGTCGGTACGTTCCCACGGCAGGTCGATATCTTCGCGACCGAAATGCCCGTAGCTGGCGGTCTGGCGATAGATCGGCCGCAGCAGATCGAGCATGGTGATGATGCCCCAGGGGCGCAGATCAAAATGCTCGCGCACCAGTTTCACGATCAATGCATTGTCGACCTTGTTGGTACCGAACGTCTCGACGCTGATCGAGGTCGGTTCGGCCACGCCGATGGCGTAGGAAATCTGAATCTCGCAGCGTTCGGCAAGTCCCGCAGCGACAATATTCTTCGCCACATAACGGCCCGCATAGGCGGCGGAACGATCCACCTTGGACGGATCCTTGCCGGAGAACGCGCCGCCGCCGTGACGGGCCATGCCGCCGTAGGTGTCGACGATGATCTTGCGACCGGTCAGGCCGCAGTCACCCATGGGGCCGCCGATGACGAACTTGCCCGTTGGATTGATATGGTACTGGGTGTCCTTATGCAGCCATTCCGCGGGCAGGATCGGTTTGATGATCATGTCCATCACGGCATCTTTCAGATCTTTGTCCGAGATGTCGGGCGAATGCTGGGTCGACAACACCACCGCGTCGCAGGCGACCGGACGACCGTTTTCGTAACGGAATGTGACCTGGGATTTGGCATCCGGACGCAGCCAGGGCAGCTCGCCGTTCTTGCGTACTTCCGCCTGACGGCGCACCAGGCGATGCGCGTAATTGATCGGCGCCGGCATCAGCACGTCGGTTTCGTTGGTCGCGTAGCCGAACATCAGGCCCTGGTCGCCCGCGCCCTGGTTTTCGCGGTCGCCACGGTCCACGCCCTGATTGATGTCGGGCGACTGCTGACCAAGCGCGTTGAGCATGGCGCAGGTGGTGCCGTCGAAGCCGATGTCGGAGCTGGTGTAGCCGATGTCATTGACGACATCGCGCACAATGCGTTCGTACTCTATGCCCTTGGCCTGAGTGGTGATCTCGCCGGCCAGCACGACCATGCCGGTCTTGGTCAGCGTTTCGCAGGCCACACGCGCATGCGGGTCTTGGTCGATGATGGCGTCCAGAATGGCGTCCGAGATCTGGTCGGCCATTTTGTCCGGATGGCCTTCGGATACCGATTCTGAGGTGAACAGATAATCTTGACTCATGCGCGTACCGTTCCTGAATAGTGATAATTGTAAAGGCGGCCAAGTTTACTGGCATCCGGCCTTGGGCGCGAGCCCTGGTGCTTCGTGGGGGATGTTCGGGATGGATCGTTTTATACTGAGCGTCTTAGTTCGGTCAGCAACCTACTGTTTGAGGAGAAGGAGCCGCCATGGTGAGCCTGGAAACCCCGGTCTGTGATTTTGGTCGGCCAGCGATAGATTTCGCCTTGCCCGGCGTGGATGGACAGGTCTGGAACCTGGAGGCCTGCCGTGGCAAGCGTGGTCTGCTGGTGATGTTCATCTGCAATCATTGTCCCTATGTGAAGGCCGTGCTCGACCGTCTCATCCGCGATACCCGCGAGTTGCAGGTGCAGGGTGTCAACAGTGTCGCCATCATGTCCAACGATCCGACCGAATACCCGGAAGATTCGTTCGATAACATGAGGCAGATCGCGCAGGCACTGGATTTTCCTTTTCCTTATTTATTGGACGAGACGCAAGCCGTTGCCAAGGCCTACGGGGCTGTGTGTACGCCGGATTTTTTCGGATATAACAAAGATTTAGCTTTGCAATACCGCGGTCGCCTGGATGCCAGTCGCAAGCAGACGGCACCGGCGGATGCGCGCCGTGATCTATATGAAGCCATGCTGGAGGTTGCCCGTACCGGCCATGGCCCCGTGGAGCAAATTCCCAGCATGGGCTGTTCCATCAAATGGAAAGAGAGTCTCTAAGGCGGGCGCCATGTCCAACTACGAAACCTTCTATCGAGAGGATCCCCTGGAGATAAGGCCGGCGCGGCTGCCGGCGGAACTCTACAATCTGGCGCATCGATTGTTGGTGCGTGGTAGCGCCGACTGCCTGTTTGTGCCCATCCGTACTATTCAATACATGGCCGTGCTGGATGCCGAAGAGATCATTTTTGTGGATCGTGAGGCCAAGCATCTGGTGGAGATCGCCTGGCGAAAATTCCGGCCACAGGCGCGCGAGGCACTGTCGGATCCGGTGCCTTATGAAATTCATTTATACCTGGACAAGGCCCGCGAGACGCTGTCTCGTCTGCAGGATGAGTTCTTCAAGGCCTTGAAGCAGATGGATGAACGTACTGCGCCTGAGTACCCGGCAGGGGAGGATTCGCCGGTTGTTCCCTTCCCGGGTGGGCGTAATAAATAAAAGGTATAGCCAAATAAGATCTGCGCATGAAGTGGATGGTCGCGACCAGGTATTGACACATGTCGGTCGGGCCATGGGGTGCTATTGCTCCCCATCGGCTTCTAAGGGAGAATACCGCGCTCGATTCACTCGGTTGGCCCGGGTGGGTCGAGCAGGCGTTTGCGCCAGCAAACGCACAGAGAATATAGCGGACTTGCACGCCAGCATCGGCCTCTGCGTATCAGCCAAGGGGCTGTGAAAATTCACGACATGGGCAGCATGAACCTGCATCCCAGGCGGGGGCGATTCTTGCTGTTGGCGGCACAGTGCCGCACCGGGGCATGCCTGTCGGGCGCGTCCGGACAAACGAATTTCAGGTACTTTAAATTTAGGAGAGAGCAATGCCTTCGCGCAAAGAACTAGCCAATGCCATCCGTGCGCTTTCCATGGATGCCGTTCAGAAGGCCAAATCAGGCCATCCCGGCGCTCCCATGGGTATGGCGGATATCGCCGAAGTGCTGTGGAACGATTTCCTCAAGCACAGCCCGCAGAATCCAAAATGGGTAGATCGTGACCGCTTCATTCTCTCCAACGGTCACGGCTCGATGCTGATCTACTCGCTGCTGCATCTCACCGGCTACGATCTGCCGATGGAAGAGCTCAAAAACTTCCGCCAGCTGCACTCCAAGACCCCGGGTCATCCTGAATACGGTTATGCCCCTGGCGTAGAGACCACCACCGGTCCGCTGGGACAGGGCATTACCAATGCGGTCGGTATGGCGATTGCCGAAAAGGTCATGGCCGGTCAGTTCAACCGCGATGGCCACCACATCGTCGACCATTACACCTATGTGTTCATGGGTGACGGCTGCATGATGGAAGGCATCTCGCACGAGGCCTGCTCGCTGGCTGGCACGCTGGGCCTGGGCAAGCTGATCGCGTTCTGGGACGACAACGGCATCTCCATCGACGGTCATGTCGAAGGCTGGTTCACCGACGACACGCCCAAGCGTTTCGAAGCCTATGGCTGGCATGTGGTGCGCGATGTCGACGGTCACAACCCGGATGCCATCAAAAAGGCGATTCAGGAAGCCCGTTCAGTCAACGACAAGCCGAGCATGATCTGCTGCAAAACCGTCATCGGTTATGGCGCGCCGAACCTGTGCGGCAGTCACGATTGCCATGGTGCCCCGCTGGGCGATGACGAAATCAAGGCCACCCGCGAAAACCTCGGTTGGAATCATGCACCGTTCGAAATTCCAAGCGACATCGCAGCCGGTTGGGATGCCAAACAGAAGGGCGCCGATGCCGAGAGCAGCTGGGGCGAGAAATTTGCCGCCTACAGGCAAGCGCATCCGGAACTCGCCGCCGAGTTCGAGCGTCGCATGAACGGCGATCTGCCGTCCAACTGGTCGGAGAAATCCTGGGAATTCATCAAGTCGGTGGACAGCAAGGCGGAAACCATCGCCTCGCGTAAAGCCTCGCAGAACACACTCAACGGGTTTGGTCCGCTGCTGCCGGAATTCCTTGGCGGTTCCGCCGATCTGGCCGGTTCCAATCTGACCATCTGGAAGGGTTCCAAGGGTGTCAGCAACACCGTCTCCGACGGCAACTACCTCTACTACGGTGTGCGTGAGTTCGGTATGTCCGCCATCATGAACGGTATCGCCCTGCACGGCGGTTTCGTGCCGTATGGCGCTACCTTCCTGATGTTCTCCGAATATGCGCGTAATGCCCTGCGCATGGCCGCGCTGATGAAGATCCCGAGCATCTTCGTGTATACCCACGACTCCATCGGTCTGGGTGAAGATGGTCCGACCCATCAACCGGTCGAACAAACCGCCACGTTGCGCATGATTCCCAATATGTCCGTGTGGCGTCCCTGCGATGCCGTCGAGTCCGCGATGAGCTGGAAGTTCGCCATCGAGCACAAGACCGGCCCGAGCTGCCTGATCTTCTCACGTCAGAATCTCAAGCACATGGAGCGTACCCCGGAGCAGCTGGAAGACATCGCCCGCGGCGGTTACATCCTGCGCAACTGCGAAGGCACGCCGGAAGCCATCATCATCGCCACCGGTTCGGAAGTTGAACTGGCCGTGAATGCCTACGACGAACTGACCGCCAAGGGTCGCAAGCTCCGCGTTGTGTCGATGCCCTCGACCAATCAGTTCGATCTGCAGGATGCAGCCTATCGCGAATCCGTGCTGCCCGCGAACGTCACTCGTCGTGTCGCTATCGAAGCCGGCGTGACCTGCTTCTGGACCAAGTACGTTGGTCTGGTCGGCAAGGTTGTCGGTCTCGATCGCTTCGGCGAATCCGCGCCGGCAGGTCAGTTGTTCAACGAATTCGGCTTCACCGTCGAGAACGTGGTCAAGACCGTAGAGTCCGTGCTCTAAACGACTGCGCAACGAGATCGGTTAGGTACTTTATTCAGTAAGCAAAGTTTTTATATAGGGCCCGCCCAGACTTTTCCCCTCACTATACAAGAGGGGAAGGGGCTGAGACGGGTAGCCGTTCACCTTAGAAAAAACGGAGAGAGACATGGCGATTAAAGTTGGTATTAACGGATTTGGCCGCATCGGCCGCATGGCATTCCGCGCAATTGCGAAAGACTTCCCGGAAATCGAAGTGGTCGGCATCAACGACCTGCTCGATCCGGAATACCTGGCTTATATGCTCAAGTACGATTCCGTACACGGCAATTTCCAGGGCGACATTAAAGTCGATGGCAGCAACATGGTCGTCAATGGCAAGAAGATCCGCCTGACCGCCGAGCGCGATCCGGCCAATCTGAAGTGGAACGAAATCGGCGCCGACATCGTCATCGAGTGCACCGGCTTCTTCCTGACCAAAGATACCTGCCAGAAGCACATTGATGCGGGTGCCAAGAAAGTTGTGCAGTCCGCCCCGTCGAAAGACGACACGCCCATGTTCGTGTTCGGCGTGAACCACGACAAGTACAAAGGCGAAGCGATTGTCTCCGCCGCCAGTTGCACCACCAACTGCCTGGCCCCTGTCGCCAAGGTGTTGAACGACAATTGGGGCATCAAGCGTGGTCTGATGAGCACCGTGCATGCCGCTACTGCCACGCAGAAAACTGTCGATGGGCCGTCTTCCAAAGACTGGCGCGGTGGCCGCGGTATTCTGGAAAACATCATTCCGTCGTCCACCGGTGCGGCCAAGGCCGTCGGCGTGGTGCTGCCGGAACTGAAGGGCAAGCTGACCGGTATGGCCTTCCGCGTGCCGACCTCCGACGTGTCCGTGGTCGATCTGACCGTCGAACTGGAAAAGCCGGCCAAGTACGCCGACATCTGCGCCGCCATGAAGAAGGCATCGCAGTCCGGTGACATCAGCCAGACCTTGAGCTACACCGATGAGAAGGTTGTCTCCACCGACTTCCGTGGTTGCGGCTTCTCCTCGATCTTCGATGCCGAAGCCGGTATCGCCCTCGACGACACCTTCGTCAAGGTCGTGTCCTGGTACGACAACGAGTACGGCTACACCTGCAACATGCTGCGTTTCGTGAAGCATGTGGCTAAATAAGTGACAAGAGCCAAGAGGCAAGAGGCAAGTGGTTTTTTTACTTGTCTCTTGTCTCTTGCAACTTGTATCTGAATAGCGAGATGTATTCGGCAAAACCGCTTTTGCCAAATCCATTTCCATAGAACTTTCCGGAGTCCGCCAATCATGTCCGTCATCAAACTGACCGATCTCGATCTCAAGGGTAAACGTGTTCTTATCCGTTCCGACCTCAACGTGCCGGTGAAAGACGGCAAGGTCACCTCTGATGCGCGTATCAAAGCCAGTATGGCGACTTACGAACATTGCCTGAAGGCCGGCGCCAAGGTGATGGTGATGTCGCACTTGGGTCGTCCCGAGGAAGGCGTGTATGACGAGATCGCTTCGTTGAAGCCGGTGGCTGAATACATGTCCGGCCTGCTGGGTAAGACCGTGCGTCTGGACAAAGATTATATGAGTAAAGCGCCGGAGTTGAAGGACGGCGAACTGGTCATCCTCGAGAACGTCCGTTTCAACAAGGGCGAAAAGAAAAACGTCGAGGCGACGGCAAAGCAGTACGCTGCACTGTGCGATATTTTTGTGATGGACGCCTTCGGTACCGCGCATCGCGCCCAGGCTTCCACTTACGGTGTCGCACAATTCGCACCGACCGCCGCGGCCGGTCTGCTGTTGACCGCCGAACTTGACGCACTGACCAAGGCGCTGCTGAGTCCCAAGCGCCCGATGGTCGCCATCGTCGGCGGTTCGAAGGTCTCCACCAAACTGACTGTGCTGGAAGCACTGTCCGAGAAGGTCGATCAGCTGGTGGTTGGTGGCGGTATCGCCAATACCTTCCTGAAGGCCGTTGGCAACAACGTCGGCAAATCACTCTGCGAAGATGATCTGGTACCGACCGCGCAGATGCTGATCGAGAAAATGAAAAAACGCGGCGCGAATATCCCGATCGCCGTGGATGTCGTGACTGGCACCAAGTTCGATGCCGCTGAACCGGCGGTATTGAAAGCGGCCAATGCCGTGACCGACGATGAAATGATTTTCGACATCGGTCCGAAGAGCGCCCAGGAACTGGTAGACATCATCATGAAGGCCGGTACCGTGGTGTGGAACGGCCCGGTCGGCGTGTTCGAGTTCGATCAGTTCGGCGCCGGCACCAAGGCGATTGCCGAAGCCATTGCCAAGACCAAGGCGTTCACCCTGGCGGGTGGCGGCGACACCATTGCCGCGATTCAGAAATACGATATCTATGATCAGGTGTCGTATATCTCGACGGCCGGCGGTGCGTTCCTGGAATTCCTCGAAGGCAAAAAATTGCCGGCCGTTGAGATCCTGGAACAACGCGCCAAGGGTTGAAAATGGAAAGACCTTGTCACACCAGAGAACGCAGAGGGCACAGAGTGAAAGAATTATTCTCAGTGCTCTCTGCGGGCTCTGGTGTGAATACAATCTAAATTAGGATACCCAGCATCCATGATGCGTAGAACCAAGATCATCGCAACTCTCGGCCCGGCGACGGACGATCCCAAGGCGCTCGACGAATTGATTCAGGCCGGCGTTGATGTTGTGCGTCTGAATTTCTCGCATGGCAGTCATCAGGAGCATATCGAGCGCGCACAAACCGTGCGTAATCGCGCCCGTGCCCACGGCCGTCAGGTCGGTGTGCTGGTCGATCTGCAGGGCCCGAAGATCCGCATCGACCGCTTCAAAAGCGGTAAGGTCATTCTGGAAGATGGCGCGCGCTTCGTATTGGATGCCGCACTGTCCAAGGAAGATGGAACCAATGAGCGGGTCGGCATCGCTTATAAGCAGTTGCCGGAAGATGTGAACCGCGGTGACACACTGCTGCTGGATGATGGCGCCGTTGTGTTATGGGTCGAAGACGTCAATGGCACGGAGATCGAATGCCGGGTTGTGGTGGGCGGCGAGCTGTCCAACAACAAGGGTATCAATCGCCAGGGCGGCGGTCTGTCGGCCAAGGCGCTGACCGATAAGGATCGCGCGGATATCAAAGTCGCCGCTGAAATGCGCGCCGATTACATCGCGGTGTCATTCCCGCGCAGCGCTGCGGATGTTCAGGAGGCGCGTGATCTGCTGCGTGCCGCGGGCGGGCATGGCGGTGTGGTTGCCAAAATCGAACGCGCCGAAGCGATCACCAATCTCGAAGAAATTGTCCAGGCCTCCGATGTGGTGATGATCGCGCGCGGCGATCTGGGTGTGGAGATCGGTGATGCCGAATTGCCGGCCGTGCAGAAACGTATTATTCAAGTCGCGCGCACCATGGATCGCGTCGTTATTACCGCGACCCAGATGATGCAGTCGATGGTCGAAAGCCCGATCCCCACTCGCGCCGAAGTTTTCGATGTCGCCAATGCCGTGATCGACGGCACCGATGCCGTGATGTTGTCAGCGGAAACGGCGACGGGTAAATATCCAGCCAAAGCGGTCGCGGCGATGGATCGCATCTGTAAGGGTGCCGAGCGGCAACGCAGCACCACTGCGCCGGAGCGACGTGCGCTGATGCGTTTCAGTCGCGCCGATGAGGCTATTGCCAAGGCCGCGATCTATACCGCCAACCATTTGGGTGTGAAGGCAATTGCCGCGCTCACCGAGTCCGGCGCAACGCCTTTGTGGATGTCACGCATCAGCTCCGGCATACCGATCTACGCCTTGACGCGTCATGTTGAGACGCGTAGAAAGGTGACGATCTACCGGGGTGTCTATCCTGTCAGTTTCGATGTGACCACCACGGATCATGCCGAAGTGAATCGCGAAGCTATCGATGAACTCATGCGCCGCGGCGCCGTACGCGATGGTGATCTGGTCATTATCACCAAGGGCGACCTTGCCGGCGTATTGGGTGGCACTAACGCTATGAAAATCATACGGGTGGGCGAGCATGATCGCGCCAGTCAAGGTTAAGTAGTACAGATAAATATCCAGATAATATGTACAGCTGAATTCGGGGTAGATGCGGTCCTACAATAGGCCCACTCCGAGTCCGGTGATGAATTAATGCGACTCTAAAATACTATCTCCGAGGAGAGAATCATGGCCCTGATATCCCTGCGTCAACTATTGGATCACGCCGCTGAAAATGGCTACGGCCTGCCGGCGTTCAACGTCAACAACATGGAACAAGTGAAGGCGATTATGGAAGCCGCCGACGCCGTGAATTCCCCGGTGATTCTGCAAGGCTCCGCCGGTGCGCGTTCCTACGCGGGCGAACCTTTCCTGCGTCATCTGATCCTGGCTGCGGTCGAAATGTATCCGCACATTCCGATCTGCATGCATCAGGATCACGGTGCTACCCCGGACATCTGCTTCCGTTCCATCCAGTCCGGTTTCAGCTCGGTGATGATGGACGGTTCACTCAAGGCCGACGGCAAAACCCCGGCCTCCTATGAATACAACGTCGCGACCACCGCCAAGGTTGCCGAAATGGCGCATGCGGTCGGCGTGTCCGTGGAAGGCGAGCTGGGCTGCCTGGGTTCCCTGGAAACCGGCATGGCCGGCGAAGAAGACGGTCACGGTGCCGAAGGCGCACTGGATCACAGCCAGTTGCTGACCGATCCGGACGAAGCCGCTGACTTCGTCAAGAAGACCGCTGTGGATGCACTGGCGATTGCCATCGGTACCTCGCACGGTGCGTACAAATTCACCCGTCCGCCCACCGGTGACATTCTGGCCATCGATCGCGTGAAAGCGATTCATGCGCGTATCCCGAACACCCATCTGGTGATGCACGGCTCGTCTTCCGTGCCGCAGGATTGGTTGAAGATCATCAACAGCTATGGCGGCGACATGGGCGAGACCTATGGCGTGCCGGTGTCCGAAATCGTTGAGGGCATCAAGCACGGCGTGCGTAAGGTCAATATCGACACCGATCTGCGCATGGCTTCCACCGGCGCGATCCGCAAGCACCTGGCCGAGAACAAGTCCAACTTCGATCCGCGCAAATTCCTCAAGGAAGCGACCAAGGGCATGACCGAGATCTGCAAGAACCGCTATGAGTCCTTTGGTTCCGCCGGCATGGCCAGCAAGATCACCAAGGTCTACAACCTGGATGAAATGCATCAGCGTTACGCCAAAGGCGAGCTGAACCCGAAGGTCAATTGATCTTGAGAGTTCAGATTGAATAAGAAGGGCGGCCATGTGCCGCCCTTTTTTATGGTGGAGGTAAGGATGATTAACCGCAAAGGCGCGAAGGCGCAAAGAAAGTATTCATAAAATGAAAGAGCTAGAACTTGTTCTGTGCTACGAAGGGTGATCCCTGAGACAGCATTAGGGAATCTCTGATTTATTACTAAACCGTCATTCCAGCGCAGGCCGGAATGACGAATTATTCAGAGTTTCCTTAGGTTTATTATATTGAAAGGTTTTCTTTGCGCCTTCGCGCCTTTGCGGTAAAAATCATTATGATTTACAGACGATGAAAAAAAAGATCCCCGATTGGGCCGCATGGCTCGCGCAAGATGCCGACGGTACCTGGTGGGCCTATGAAGTCGAGCCCAATCAGCAAGAGTGCGGCTGGTATGAGAATGAAGTCGGACGCATCCAGCGCCTGGATAAGGACGTACCAAACCCTAAATGGATGGCGACATTGACGCGATTGTAAGTCGCATGTCGCGCGCAAGCGCGCAGATGAAGGTAGTTAATCGATTGCGGTTTACTCAGGTCATGAATTTGGACAGAACCCCCGCACGCTGGTAACCTGATTGGCGTCTTCCTGTCCATTTCCAAGAGAAATATGTATGCAGAAAACTGACAAGACGCCGTTGTGGGTTTTTCTTGCTTTTTCAGCCATTGCCCGCCGCAAAGAGGCGCTGATATTGATTTGGGCCTGTGTGCTGTTCACGGTCTATTGCATTCCCTGGGCTATGTTAATTCCGGGACAGGCCTGGCTGGCCAACGTATTTTTGATTGATGACTGGAGTTGGGTATTGATGATGCTGCCCATCACGCTGTGGTACTGGCTGTCGCTACGCTGGGCAGATGCGAATGACGGCTGGTCAGGTGCGTAATCGAGACTCTCATTGCGGAGTCTGAATGATGCGGCAGATTCACAGCACGGTTCCGGTCCTGGCATCCCTGAATCTTGATGAATCCGCCGCGTTTTACATTGATCGCCTTGGCTTCCAGAAACAATTGCTGGTTGAGAATTATCTCATCGTCAGCCGAGAGAGTGCCGAGATTCATTTCGTGCCTTGCGCTGATCGATATATCGCCGAAAATACCTCCTGCTACGTTCGAGTCGATAGCACACAGCAGTTGTATGATGAGTTCTCCGCCAGGGGTTTGCAGCTCAAGCCGCCAGTCGTGCGTGAGTGGGGCATGAAAGAACTCTACGTTATCGATCCGCATGGCAATCTAATGAAATTCGGCGAATCGGTTTGAAATTCAAGCCGCGTACCGATGCATCTCCATCAACACCAATGCCTTTTATTACACTGGCCGCCCCCCAGACAGGGAGTCGCTGGATGCATTTGCCTTGTTAACAGGCCCTAGTTATTGGCTGACGGCTTGATGTACCTGCCCCTAGCGATTAGAGTCCAAAGACCGCAGTGATGGCCGTGCCAGAACCGATTGGATACGCGATGACAACGCAAGAGACTAACCCCTCGAATCCCGCTGTGCCTGTTCAGCCGGGCGCTGTTTCTCCGGGGGCTCCAGGGCAGCAGCTTACGCTCGATCAGGTCATGCAGTTGGCATCAAAGCATCAGCAAGCCGGTGAATTACCGCAGGCCGAAACGCTGTTGCGGCAGATATTGAAGGTGCAGCCCAAACATCCTTATGCACTGCAGCTGCTGGGAGTCATTGCGCACCAGGTAGGGCAGGTCGACGCGGCTATCAAACATCTCAGCGAGGCGATTTCGATTATGCCGAACGTCGCGCAGTTCCATTCCAATTGCGCGGAAATGTGCCGTCAGGTCGGCCGACTCGATGACGCAGTGCAGTACGGTGAAAACGCCGTGAAACTGGATGCGAACTCCGCCCAGGCGCACAGCAATCTGGGTATCGCCTATTATGATCGCGGTGAATTGGAAAAGGCTGAGGTGTGTCAGCAACGCGCGCTGAAAATCAATCCCACGATGCCCCAGGCGCTCAATAACCTGGGCAGTATTCAGCGTGACCGCAAACACTATCCGGCCGCGATTGAGTGGTACAAAAAGGCCATTGCCCACAACCCGACCTATCTCGAATCCGCCAATAACCTCGGTGCGGTATTAACCGAAAGCGAGCGTCCCGAAGAGGCTGTACCGGTATTGCTGCAGGTAATCAAGGCGCGACCTGGTTATGCCGAGGCGCATTGCAATATCGCCTGCGCGTTTCTTGCGATGGAGGATTTCAAACGCGCCGCGGTCGGTTTTAAAAAGGCGATCGAACTCAAGCCGGATTATCCGCAGGCCCTCGAAGGTCTGGCCAAACTGCATCAGGAGCAGAATGAGTTGCCGGAGGCGTTGAGTCTGGCGCAGCGTGCGCTCGCGCTTACGCCGCAGCGTGCCGAGGTACATAGCCTGCTCGGTGGAATTTATACGGAGCAGGGCTTTCCCGACAAAGCGGCGCAGGCGTACGCGCAGGCATTGGACATCAATCCGGCATTACTGTCCGCGCATCTGGGTAAAGGTCATCTGTTAATGGAAAAGGGCGATATGGCCGGCGCCGAGGCCAGTTTCAATCATGCACTGTCGCTCGATCCGGATGGGTTGGCGGCGCGCTTGTCGCTTTCCCAGGTGCGCAAAACAAAACCTGGCGATGACAACCTGCAGGCCCTGGAGAAGAAGGCGCAAGATCTCGCCAACATGTCCGAGACCAAGGCCCTGTCGCTGTATTTCGGTCTGGGTAAATCCTACGACGATATTAAAGACTATCAGCGCGCCTTCCCGCATTTCCTGGAAGGCTGCCGTCTCAAGCGCAAACGTATTCAATACAATGCCGACGACAATACCAAGGCCTGCGAGAACATAAAAGAATTCTTCACGCCGGAAACCATTGATAATCTGCGTGGTGCAGGCGAGTCTTCCGATGTGCCGATTTTCGTATTGGGTATGCCGCGCTCCGGGACCACGCTGACGGAACAGATTCTGGCCAGTCATCCGGATGTGTATGGTGCCGGTGAATTACATGACTTGCTGCATCTGGCCGGGCATCCCAAGGGGGAGCCGACCGGGGGTTTTCCGCTGTCCATGCGCGGTCTGACGCCGGACGATCTTGCGTCAATGGGCGCAAAGTATATTGCGGGCCTGCGGGAGCGTGCGCCGGATGCGCATCGCATCACCGATAAGATGCCGGCCAATTTTTTCTGCGTTGGCCTGATGCATCTGATGTTGCCGAATGCCAGGATCGTGCATGTGAATCGCAACCCGGTGGATACCTGCCTGTCCGGTTTCACACGTTTGTTCAATAAGAGTCAGTATCACAGTTACGACCTTGCCGAGATCGGGCGCTACTACCGCAACTATGCGCAGCTGATGGATCACTGGCGGACGGTGTTGCCACAAGGCGCCTTTCTGGATGTGCGGTACGAAGATCTGGTCGCGGACAACGAAGGCCAGGCGCGTCGATTGCTTGAATACTGCAATCTGGACTGGCATGCCGCCTGTCTGGATTTCCACAAGACCGAACGTACGGTACGCACCGCCAGCGTCACCCAAGTGCGTCAACCGATCTACAGCAGTTCGGTCGAGCGCTGGCGCAAGTACGAACAGTTCCTCGGGCCACTGCTGAAGGAATTGGGCGATCTCGTGCCCGAGTCGGCCTGATATGACAGTACGCCCGGCAATGTGGGCGTGCCTGTTAATGCTCGCGGCCTGTGCGACGCCCCCAACCGTGGATCGTCGGCAACAGGCCGATGGTATCGCCGCCACGGCCGGCTGGCAGGCGTTGGACATTAACGCCGATCTCTTTGTGTTGCGTGCCTACGCCCCTGCGCAATTCCCTGCGAGTAAAACACTCACACTGTATATCGAAGGCGATGGCCAGGCCTGGATATCGAGTGATCGTCCTTCGGATGATCCCACGCCGACGCAACCGCTGGCCTTGCAGCTCGCCGTGCGCGATGCCTCGGAGTCCGCCGCCTATCTTGCGCGGCCATGTCAGTATGTGCGGGAAGAAACCCGTGGTGGTTGCGTGTCCGCCTACTGGACGGGGAAACGTTTCGCGCCAGAGATCATTGCGGCCACCAACCATGCGGTTGATCGGCTGAAGCAACGCGCCGGCGCAAAACAGCTGGTACTGATCGGGTATTCGGGCGGCGGTGCGGTGGCTGCCTTGGTCGCGGCACAGCGTCAGGATGTGGTGCGGTTGGTGACCATCGCCGGCAATCTGGATCATGTGGCCTGGACAAAACTGCATCAGGTTTCGCCCTTGCAGGGATCGCTGAACCCCGTCGATGCCTGGGCGGCATTGCAACGCATTCCTCAAGTGCATTTCGTGGGCGCCAGCGACACGACTATGCCCGAGTCGATCGCGCTCGCCTATCGCGCGCACTTGCCTGCCAACGCACCGATACAGCTACGCATAATGCCCGGCTTCGATCACCACTGTTGCTGGGTCGAGCAGTGGCCTGGATTGTTGCAGACGCAGTGATACGCCGAATGTTGCTTGCTAAGGCGATGAATATGTATTGTGTAGGTTGGGTTAGGCGCGTTTTGTGCGCCGTAATCCAACAATCGCACCGTCAGGCGTGCCATGATAAAGAAGGTCTTGTGTTGCTTCGCAAGCCTGTTGGGTTACGCACACTACGCTAACCCAACCTACACAATACATATTCATCGCCTTAGTAAGCGCCATTCGACTCTGACCCTAATTATTATCAAACCATCCGGCTGCAACGCAGCAGATGCCGCTTCAGTGAATTAATCAGAGGTTCCCTAGGGGCTGCGCTATTGCGCTCTGCGCAAGTATTCAGACCGGAAAAAGAAAGGCCCCTTGCGGGGCCTTTCTTGTTGCTGCGATGTTAGTTGTAGATCAGAACTTCCAACGCAGATTCATGGATACATTCTGGTTGGTGTAGTCCTGACGGGCCTCGACATCATAACGGCCCGTGATCTCTATATTCTTGACGTTGGCGAACACCACGCCAGCACCGGCGCGCAGCACCAGCGGGTCCGGATCGAGGCCATGGGTTGTGAATACGCCGCCATCACTCACGAATGCGGCATCCAATGCGGACTGATCCGCGCTGATGTCATAACCCACGCCGAGATTGGCTTTGATGGTCAGATTATCGCTGGGAGTGTGATTCAGGTCGGCGCCGACGCCCAGGATGAACGTATCCTCAGTGTCACCGTTTACGTCCAGGTTCAGTGCTCCGGCTCCGCTTTCGCGATAGCTGTCCACGTCCACATAGGCATAATCCGCGCGCAGATGCGGGGCTATCGAGGTGGTCTCGTTAACCGCATATTCACGACTGAGTTTGGCATTCAGACGCAGATGCCAGCTGTCGTAATCGGCGCTGGCGGTACGCACCGGTGTTACGAAATCGATGCGGCGTTCGCTGTCATAGTTGCTCATGCCCCAGGCCGCCTTGAGATCAAGCGCGGTGTCGGAATCCATCTGACGATTGGCATAGATGCCGATCTGATACGTGTCCATATCGATCTGATGCCGAAGGTTGCTGTCATTGCTGTCGACATCGCTGTTGGCATAGGCGAAAGCCGCACCCAGACGCCAGCCGGCGCCGGTGTCGGCATCGGTACCCAGGGTGATGCCGTAGCTGTCGGCTTCGTAACCATAGACACCCTTGCGATCGTCTTGCTCCATCCAGTTGCCGAACGGCTTCACCCAAGCCTTGTGGTCAGTCATCAAGCCATCACCGGAGGAGAGGCCGCGTTGGCCGTTGAGGCGTTCATCAATGGCATCCGGCAACACGCCGGCGATCTGGTTGGTCAGGTGCCCGACGTTACCGCTTATGGTTGGCATCAACTGCTCGACAGTTGTCGCGATCTCGGATTCTGTCATCACACCCATGGCGGCAAGTATTGCGCTCATGTCGCTGGTCGGCGTGCCGGCGTTGATATTATCCAGTTCGCCAGCCACACCATAAGCGGCAGGACTGCTGCCGCCGAGAATAGCGGCTTCGAGTATGGTCAAGCCTTGGACGGTGGTCAGATCGACGGTGTTGCCATCGATGGCGGCAGTGAAGTTCAACAGGGCAAAGTTGTCTGTCACGGAGAAGGATGTGGCGCTGAGCGTGCCCGCGCTGATCACGTCCAGCAGACTTTCGCCCAAGGCAAAGGTATTTCCTGCGGCGCCAGTCACATGAATGTTGGCGTCGTCAGAGAAGCTCGCGGTGCCCCCTACGATCAGTGAGGCATGATTGGTATTACTGAATGCGCCGAGCTCCAAACGGCCAGTGGAGCTTTGCACGTAGTCACCACCCATACTGGCGCCGCCACCGGTCGGGAGTACAAGCGTGCCGGCATTGTTCAGAGCGATTGTCCCGGTGAGCAGCATGTCGCCTCTGAGCTGACCGCCGGCGAGGTTGTTGATGGTGCCTGTCCCTCCGCCTGCCACCTGGATGGAATAATGTCCAGCCGCCAGTGATTGATCTGTGTTGGTGCCTTGGATAATGCCCGAATTGTTCAAAGTGCCATCCAAGGTGTCCGTCTTGATACCGAAGGCTGTGGCATTGACGCCAGCAGCGGCAGCGCTGATGGTCCCGTCATTTGTCAGCGTTCCGCCGGTGAGATTGCCGATGTATATAGCGGACGCATTGGCGTCGTTACCGGTGGCAGTAGCCGTTGCAGTAATGGTGTCGCTGTTGATGAAGACACCACCGGTCATATCGTTCATATGCACGCCAATGGCTTCCGCCAAGGCGCCGCTGGCCGTTGTCGTGACTTCGATGTCGCCGCTGTTGAGGAATTGGCCGCCGGCGGCGAGTGTGGAGACATGAATGCCTTCGGCTTCCATGTCGCTGAGGCCATCCATGTTGACGCTGATGCTGCCCTGATTATCGAGCGTGCCCGTCAATGTGCCGCTGATGCGCAGGCCGGAGGCCTGGGTATTGGAGGCGCTGCCGACCTGATGATCCAATGTTACCGTGCCGGTATTGCTCAGGTTGCCGGTCACATTATTGCCGACATAGATGCCGTGGATAACCTCATTGCCGCCATCGACGGTCGCATTGACGGTGATATCGCCTTCATTAAGCAGGCTGCCTACAACCGAACTACGCACGGAAATGCCGCGTGCGGCAGGACCGTTGGCGGAGTCGAGAACTGTGACAAGGATTGAGCCGCTGTTGGTCAGTGATCCCGAAACGCTGATGGCGCTGTCCACATGGATGCCGAATGCATTGGCGGCAGAGCTGTTGGCGGAGCCTGTTACATTAATGGAGCCGGTGTTGGTGTTGGTCAGGGTGCCGCTGAGATTATTGTCGATATAAATGCCATAAGCCGTAGCAGCGAAGAGGCCGTTCGCATCAGCATTGACGTTGATAACGCCAGTGTTGGTCAGTGAGCTACTGCTGGAGACGTTTCCAACGATAGCTATGCCGTAAGCCGTGACTGAGGCGGTGCTGGTGGCGTTGGCATTAATGGTGCCGGCATTGGTGATGGTGCCGTTGAAGTTGCCTTGAGAAAGGACGCCATAGACGGTCGGCGCGTCATCCGCTGTGATGATGCCGCCGAGCTGGTTGTTGATGGTTGTGCCGCTGTGACCCGTCTGCAGGAGAATGCCAATGCTATCGGCCAGAATGCTGCCGCTATTGTCGATAGTCACACCGGTGGCCAAGCCATCGACATTGATGGCCGTGCCGACGGCGGTGACATCCAGCACGCCGGTATTGGTGATCGTGACGCTTTGAGCAGCCGTGAGGTTACAGGCGGTGTTTTCTGTGGTGTTGACGGTACCCGGGCATGCCGCCTGGATCGGGGTCTGAAAACTGGCGATCGCCAATGCAATGGCGCTGCTGATGGCGGTGCGTTTCCACTGAGGGCGTGGCTGTCTCATGGGTATTTATCCTTAACGTGCTCTTAATTAAAGGCGTACAGGGCCGGAGCTGGGCCGCCCAAGTAGATTATTAACAAAGCAATGTGCATGCCAATGCTGGTAGATGATTTGTCTAGCTGATGGATAGTGGAATGGTGATATTGCGGTGATACGGATAGTAGCCCGCGTTGCTGTGTAGTGCCAGTGATACAGAGATAACACACGTACGACGTACTACTACCGTGCAACTTGTACCCAAATATTTAGAGGTGCCCATGAACGTAGGGCGTATTAGGCCGAAGGCCGTAATACGCCGGATGCGTTGGGGCAAAACATCCGGCGCAATACGCTGTGCTATTGCGCCCTACGATAAATAAGGCCCCTTGCGAGGCCTTTCGTTCTGCGGTGGTGCTTGAGCCTTAGAACTTCCAGAACAGATTCACCATATAAATATGATGCCGCTCCTCCCAGAGATGGGTGGCAGTCGGATTTCTAAGCCCGCACCTTGAACCAGCCGGTGATACTCATGCGCTCGCGCTGGGTGGGCAGCACCTCGTGATAGAAGCGATCACTTAGAAAGGTCACCAGGGTGCCGCTGAGTGGGAGGACATCGCGATACTCGCCCTCACCGGACTCACTCATATATATACGCAACTGCCCGCCGTCTTCCGGCTGCCAATCCGGGTTCAGATACAAAATGGTCGAGACCTTGCGATGAGCGACACCTTTAAATTGATCCAGATGTTTGCGGTAGAAGCTGCCGGGCGGG
This sequence comes from Gammaproteobacteria bacterium, assembly GCA_018819175.1. GTDB lineage: Bacteria > Pseudomonadota > Gammaproteobacteria > Thiohalobacterales > Thiohalobacteraceae > JAHJQQ01. The sequence goes on along the minus strand of JAHJQQ010000034.1, from coordinate 4,450 downwards.
TACAGCGTCATATGACCTTCGAAACCGAACAGGCCCATATAAAGGTGTTGGTTGATGGCCAGGCGCAGTGATTCGAGTGCCGTGAAGTAGGGCAGCTCGGCGGCTGTTTGAGCCGTTTCTTCCAGCCAATGCACACGATCGCGGCGGATCTCCGGGCGTACCTGCAACTGTTCGCCCACACCGACCCCCGCCGCGCGGAAGGCGCCGTCATCCCAGCGACTCTGGAGTTCGTCGGCGAGCGCGACGATCTGTGTCTGTGGCAGAAACTGCTCGGTCACCGACCAGCCGACCGTGGCCAGCGCGGTGGCAATCTGTTCGCTGCTATCGGGGATAATAATTTCCAGTGGCATGGCCGGTTCAATCTCGGTGCCGATCCGCCGACGTGCGTCGGTTGCGATCGACATACCTGTGTATCACGAGTACCGGAGTAGGGAAAGGAGCGCGACGCGCGAGTTTGGGAAGTCTCTGATTACGTCATACCCGTCATTCCGGCGCAGGCCGGACAAAAGCGCGGAGCGCGTTGAACGCCGATTAGGCGGCCCGCAGGGCGAGCGTAGCGAGTAATCCAGGAGAAAGTCTCAGACAGGGTTGCTGATATCGCTCGCCGCGGAGTGGCCAGCGTTAACCCTAAAAAATCATTTCAGCCACGGAAACACACGGAAGACACTGAAACACGGAACATACCTGGAGCGACTATTCATCACCTTGCGGGTGATGGCGCTGCCGGCGTGAAGCCTATGATCTTGTCGGTGTTTTTCCGTGTGATTCCGTGGCAAATGCGGTTTATAGGTTAACAGGTCCTCGATCAGCCGGTCTTTTTCAGCCGCACCACGCCGATCATCTTGAGCGCCCACTTCTCGAAAGCATGTTCCGAGACGCCGGATCTCATCTTATGCAGGAAATATTTTTCGAAGGCGATCTTGGCCAGATGTACCCACTTGCCGGTCTTGAACCAGGTGACATTGCGTGGCGGGATCTGCGGAATGGCAATAAACGCGGCGCCGGTGTCGCCCAGATCGGCGAGACAGAAGGCATTCCAGGTGGCCTTGGCGGCAACCGGATAGCCGGTCAGCTCGGCCTTGATGTTCTGCACGATGGCCGTGACCATCGACTCGATCATGTAGCCGGTTTTGGGCGCGCCGGTCGGGACGGTCGTGGCCTCCACCGGCGGAATGGCGATACAGACACCGGCCGAGAAGATGTTGGCGTACTTCGGGCTGCGCTGGTATTCATCGACAATGACGAAGCCGCGCGGGTTGCACAGGCCTTCCACCTTGGCGACCGGATCGACGCCTTTGAAACCCGGCAGCAGCATGGCGTGTTTGAACTCGAGCTCATGTTGCTTGGCGATTTCGCCTTTCACATCCATCTCGTCGACGAACATTTTGCCCGGCTCGACCTTGGTGACCTTGGCATTGGTGATCCATTTGATATGCCGGTTGCGCAGTTCGTGTTCCAGCAGCCCGCGTGAATCGCCAACGCCACCCAGGCCCAGATGACCGACATAGGGTTCGCTGGTGACGAAGGTGATCGGCACCCGGTCGCGCAGTTTTTTCTTGCGCAGCGCGGTGTCGAGAATGGCGGCATATTCATAGGCCGGACCGAAGCAGCTGGCGAACTGCACGGCGCCGACGATGACCTGGCCCGGATCTTCGAGCAGTTTCTGGAAATCCGCATAGGCCTTTTCGGCATGGTCGACGGTGCACACCGACTGGGTGTAGCCATTGGCCGGGCCGCTGCCTTCAACTTCTTCGAACGCGAGCTTCGGGCCGGTGGTGATCACCAGGTAATCGTAAGGCACTTCGCGACCGTCTTTGAGGACCAGCTTGTTGCCCGGGGCATCGATGGTTTCCACCCAGCCACCGATGAACTTGATGCCATGCTTTTCCAAATGGGGTGCGAGTGGCAGCGTGATCTGTTTGCGGGTGCGCCAGCCGACGGCCAGCCAGGGATTCGAGGGCACGAACTGGAAGAAATCATTGGCGTTGACCACCGTGATTTCATGTTGTTTGTCCAGCACTTCGCGCAACTCGTACGCCGCGGGCATTCCGCCGATACCGGCGCCTAGAACCACAATCTGAGCCATTACACACCTCCGGAGTCAGAACGGCAGGGTTCGGCTGATACCTAGCCTAGCTTTCAACGTATCACGGTAGTGGGTCGAGCGAATTGATCTGAGTCAGGCGTAGTCAGTGCGCCGCTGAAAGTCGCCGCGGAACCGTTCAGCCTATAAACCGCATTTGCCACGGAATCACACGGAAGACGCTGAAACACAGTGCATTCCTGGAGCGACTATTCACCACCTTGCGGATGATGGTGGTGCCGGTGTGACGATTATGATCTTGTCCGTGTTTTTCCGTGTGGTTCCGTGGCTGAAATGATTTTTCAGGATCAAATGCCCGACTGCTGCCAGTTACTGAAGGCGCTCAGCCAGAAATCGATATCGGGATAATGCGCGCCGCGCGCCTTGAGATGTTCGGCCAGATCGATCATCAGGCCGCGGAACTCGCGGATATGTCGATCCCACAGCGCAGGCGGCATGCCGGGATTGTCGGCCAGGGCCTCGTTGGCGATGGCGCCGGCACCGCCCCACATGCGCTTGCTGTTCAGATTGGCATAGCACGCTGCGGCGTCTTTGGCATAGAGGGCTTGCTGTGCGCGCAACCAGTCCGCGCTGTCGCCGCCGTGGCTGGCGAGAAGTTCCGCCAGTCGCGCCAGCGTGTCGTCCAGATCCATCCGTTATTGCGGATAGGGGATGGTCATGGCGCCGTCGGCATCCGGATGGCAGTCATAGACATCGAACACCTGCTGGCCGTTGACGATTTCGCCGGCGGGTACGACGGTATCGCCGTTCAGGTTCGCGGCTTCGTTACGCGCCAAGGTCGCCAACTCTTCGGTCAGGGTGCGATAGCTGCGCGGCAGGCCGGCGACATTATCCAGGACCGAGACGGTCGAGGTGCCGACTTTACGGCAATTCGACACGTCGCCGGGCTCCGCTACTTTGACGTTGGCGCCGCGCTCGGTGGGTTTTACCCAGGCGCAGGCGCTGACCAGCAGGGAAAGGCACAGCAGAGTGGAGAGTTTGCGGTAGTTCATATTCACCTCGTCAGGGATGCGCGGCGTCGCGCCACCTAGTCTGTTTTATCGCGGCAGATCATACCATTGAAACACCGGGTCGCGCTGACTCCGAACTGGAGATGGAGCGGCTGGCGTGGTGAACTGTATAGTAGTCGGCATGAATGAACCGATACCTGTTTACGCCGATCTGGGCCCGGATACCGTCCTCAGTGCCGTGGAGGCGCAGGGCTATAGCGCCAATGGCCATCTGCTGGCGCTGAACAGCTACGAGAACCGGGTGTATCAGATCGGTCTGGAGGACCGCAGCTATCTGGTGGCGAAATTCTACCGCCCCGGCCGTTGGAGCGATGCGGCCATTCTCGAAGAGCATGCCTTCAGCTACGAACTCACCGAGGCCGAGATCCCGGTGGTGGCGCCGCTGCGGAATCCCGCTGGTGAAAGCCTGTTTCATTATCAGGGTTTCCGCTTCGCGCTGTACCCGCGTCGCGGCGGACGCTGGCCGGATCTCGACAACCCGGACAATCTGGAATGGCTCGGACGTTATCTGGGCCGCATCCACGCTGTCGGTGCCGCGCACGTTTTCGAACATCGGCCAACGCTGACGATTGCCAGTCTCGGCACCGAGTCTTACCGGTATCTGCTGGAACGCAACTTCATACCGGAATACATCGAACCGGCCTATCGCAGTCTCGCCGAAGATCTGTTGCAGCAGATACAAGCCGCATTCGATCGCGCCGGCAAGGTGAAACAGATCCGCCTGCACGGCGACTGTCATCCCGGCAATATCCTCTGGACCGATGCCGGCCCGCATTTCGTCGATCTGGATGACTGCCGCACCGGACCGGCAATACAGGATTTATGGATGCTGTTGTCGGGTGATCGGCAGGAGATGGGTGCGCAACTATCGGAGATCGTCGCCGGCTATGAACTGTTCGCGGATTTTGACCGCCGCGAGCTGCATCTGATCGAAGCGCTGCGCACCTTGCGCATGCTGCATTACGCCGCCTGGCTGGCGCGGCGCTGGGACGACCCCGCATTCCCGCAGGCGTTTCCTTGGTTCAACACCACGCGCTACTGGGAAGAACATATCCTGCAACTGCGCGAACAGGCCGCTGCATTGAATGAACCGTTGCTGGTAATCTGAGTAATCTGGCCTAGTCACGTGGGGCGCAATAGCCAAGCGTATTGCGCCGGATGTTTTAAGGAACCTCTGATTAAGTCGCTGAAGCGACAGCTGCTGTGTTGCAACCGGGCTCAATAATGCGGGGCCGGGAAGCGGCAGACGCCGTGTAAACTCCGCTTTTTACTCGGTGCTACACGCACCTCGCCCTTCGGGCCGGCTGGCGCCGTTCTCTCCGCTGCGCTTCGAGTC
>JAHJQQ010000033.1 GCA_018819175.1 Gammaproteobacteria bacterium | reverse complement strand
TGCTCGATTTAAGAACTTCGCCACCCTCTCCCCAACCCTCTCCCGCCCCGGCGGGAGAGGGGGTTATCCCCTCTCCCCGCTTGCGGGGAGAGGGTTAGGGAGAGGGGCGTTTGTGTCATCCCAATTGGTAATGATCAATAGTAACTTGAATCACATGGGTTACTCGCTTCGCTCGCCCTTCGGGCCGCCTATCCGGCGTTCAACGCGCTCTGCGCTTTTGTCCGGCCTGCGCCGGAATGACGGGATAGTAATAAATCAGAGGTTCCTTAACACTCAGCTCGGCTCAAATCGCGTACTGTGCGCGACGATACGCTCGATCTCATTTCTGAAGAACGCCGCAATGGCCTTGCATTCCAGGTGATCCACCGGTCCGCCTTCGCTCTTGGATAAATCGTAGGGGTTTCCCAGTACGAAAATATTCTCGTCATTGTACTCATTGGCCGGGGCGGTGTAGTTCATACTGCCGGCAATGACAATATCGTCGTCGATCACCATCAGCTTATGGTGCAGTTTACCCAGACCCGGCAGTTTAAGCCTGTCGGACAGAAAGACCTCGATCCCTTCGTCATGCAGCCAATGGGTCGCGGCCCAGTCCTGGCCGCCCTGCATGGCATCCAAGACACCCTGAATATCGATGCCCGCCAAGTGCAGCATGATCAGGGCATCATCGATGCCGGAGGATCCCGCGAAAGTGAAAATGGCGAAATCCAGCCGTGCGCGTGCCTTGAGCATCTGTTTAATGATTTCCAACTCGGGGTGATCATCCGGCGCGAACAGCACACGCACCGGCACACCTTTGATGTTGATGGTCTTTGGCAGAATCTCTTCGCGCGAACGCAGGGCGCCGAATGTTCCACCCATCAACTCCTCGAATTCCGCCGCGTAGGCGCGCGCTACCCGGTAGTCGTGAAACAGAATGACATGATTGAGGTTCTTGTGTGTGCCCGTGGTGGTGAAGTTGGTCGAACCGGTCAGCAGCCCGGCCCGCCCCAGGCTCCTGCCACCACGATAATCGCGCACAATGAATTTCTGGTGGAAAATCTTCGGATTCAGATCCGCTTTGACATCTACCCCACAGCGCAGCAGTGCGGCCAGGATGTCACGGTTGGTTTTGAGCGTCTTCGGCCGGCGGGTTTCTTCCCACTGCACCTCCAGACGCGCATCGCGCACTGTCTGTCCGGCCTTGGGCGTTGGTTTTGGCGGGCTCGCGGCGCACAGGTAATCCTGTTCCATGAACATGCGGATACGCACGCCCTTCAGCGCCGCGTCCAGTAAAGCCTGCGCGATGACCTCGTTGTCGAGCTCCTGAACAGCAATGTCCAAGGTCTTTTTGGCGCCACGAATGAAATCGCTGACGACCTGCTCCAGGTCATCCGGCGCGCCGAGCTCGGTTGGCCCACAGAAAGCCTCGATTTTCCCTTGCGCGAAGGCAGTCATTACCTCTCCTTGTACATGACAGACAGGATTCCTTATCCACAAGAATCCGCTGGCCCGGATATAACCCTCAAGCGAGAGGGCCTTATAAACAGGACGGGAGGTTACTCCAGGGTTAGCATGGGTTCCAGAGGTGTATATTTAGTCACCATCCGTATTGAAGTTGCGCTAAATCAAAGTCACTATCACCCGTCGGATCTAGTATGTAGATGCCAGTCTGAGACTGGTAATCCCGTCAATGCACAAGATGGATCTCAGCATGACCTTACGCCGTCAAGATACTGGCCACCCCACCGCTGACGCCATCAACAGCGTGCTCGCCGCTGAACGCGAGGCCAATCAGGCGCTCAACGAGGCCAAGACTGAAGCGGAACACATACTGGACGCCGCCCGACAACGCGCCGCACGTATTCTGCAACGTGCCGACGCACGCATCACCTTTGGTCACCTGCGCTGCAGTCAGGGCGTCGCGCGCGCCATTGATGTGCAAATCAAGGAACACCACCGGCAACTGGCCGAACTCAGTCAACGTCTCGAACTCGATGATACCCAAATCGATGCCATCGTCGCGGATTTAGCCGCGGCCATGACCGGCGCCGGGGATGCATCATGAGCGACCTTGGCCGCTACGATTACATCCAGGCGCGTCTGCAGGCGCGGCATGGTCAACGTCCGGACGCCGCCTTCTGGCAACGGCTGGGGGCCCTGCGCGACCTATCGTTGTTTCTGCAGACGGCACGCACCAGTGGTCTGCGCCCCTGGCTGGAAGGCATCAGTCCGGATATTCAACCGCACCGTATCGAACAGCTTTTGCGGCAACGTTTCCGCAGCGAGGCACAGCTGGTCGCCGGCTGGCAACCACGCGCCTGGAAGGCGGCGACGGACTGGATCGCCTTTTGGGTCGATCTGCCGGCGCTCGGCGCGCTGTTGCGCAGCGAACGCCCGCCGGACTGGATGAAGAACGATCCGGATTACCACAGCCTCGCGGAATTGCCGCGCGAAGCCCGTGCCGAGGCATTGCTGCAAACGCCCTGGGCCGCACTCGCACCGCGGCGTGGTAACACAGATGATCTGCGCAGTGTCTGGTTCAAAGAATGGAAGCGACGGCGCCCGCGCGATAACACCCGCAACCTTGCGCAGGTGGATCGTCTTGCCAAAGCCCTGCATACCCCTCGCGCCGGGAATGAACAACCGGCCACCAGCACTGCAGCCGATGTCGCTGCGCGCGAACAATGGCGCAGCATGTTGAATTTTCGTTTCAGAGAACTGACCCGCGCACCGGTCAGTGCCATGGTTTATCTGTTCATGATTCATCAGGACATGGAACGTCTACGGGGTGACCTGCTGCAGCGCCGGCTATTCACCACGGCCACGACGGAGACAACCTGAATGGCCTTGCGTCCCGAACCCGCACACTGGTTTGACTGTCTCATTGCCCGCGACGATCTCACTGTCACGGTTGAGACTCTCGCCAACAGCGGGCAGATTCAACTCGAAACCCGGGCTGCGGATGAAGAAACGGGAACTCTCACCGACCTGAGCGCACTGTTGGACGAGTTTCACCAACTCGCCAGCCACTATCACCTGTATTGGCCGCAGGCTGTGGCGCCGTCAACTATTACCGGCAAACCGGCGCGCACCTTACACCGCGCCCTGCAGCAACTGCGACTTTGGGCCGAGCAAGCGGATATGCCGATCCGTGAACTGGAACGTCTGCAGGCCGAGAGCACCGACCTGCTCCATCTGCGTGAGTGGCTGCAGGTACTGCAAACAACGCTGGAAACAGGCAGCACACTGGACATTGGCGAGCTGTTCAACACAGGGCCGTTACTGACGACGCTGCTGTATCGGATCGCCGCACAAGCCGAATTACCGCCTCTGCCGCCACGCTGGTTTGCCTGGGAAATCGCCCAGCAACTGGATCGTGACGTTCTATTGATCGGCCCCGCTGCAGATGCCGAGCAGCTGGCACATGATTTCAGTGCGCACCGCGTGCGGCGCATCCCGCTCCCAACCTGGTTACACGGCTCGGCGCGTGCGGCAATCTCGCAGATCGATGCACGCCTGCAGATCCATGCCAAGCGCAACAAGGAACTGCAACGTCAACTGGAGGCTGCGCATCATGAATTCGGCCTCACTGAGGCCTTGGGTGAAATAGCCCGCCTGGACTGGTTTCTGCGCCATGTGCGTTATCAGACCAGTGGTGCCAATCTCGCCTGGATACGCGGCTGGAGCAGCGCCCCCGATGCCGATCTTTTACAGGACGCACTCGCAACTGCCGGCGTGCGTGCGCTGGTGCAGTTTTCCACGCCACCGAAAGGCACCAAGGCGCCATTGGTATTGCGCAATCCGCGCTGGGCACGCGCCTTCGAACTCTTTCCCCGTCTGCTGGGCATGCCCTCCGCCACCGAGACCGATCCCAGCCGCATGCTCGCGTTACTGGTACCGTTGCTATTTGGTTATATGTTTGGTGATTTGGGTCAGGGCTTTGTAATCCTGCTCGCGGGTCTGCTGCTGCGACGCAAATGGCCGCAAGCGGTGCTGCTGGTACCGGCCGGCGCCAGTTCCATGATTTTCGGTGTGCTGTTCGGCAGTCTGTTCGCCAGAGAAGATCTGATCCCGGCGTTATGGCTGCATCCGGTCACGGAACCGCTCAAGGTGCTGGGCTTGCCTATCGCGGGCGGCATAGCGTTACTGCTGTTAGGGCTGTTGCTCAATGGCGTGCAGGCCGGTTGGCGCAACGAAAGCCGTCACTGGTTCTGGCGCGAGGCGCCGGTCATCCTGATCTATGTCTCCATCATTGCCATGTTCATCACACCCGGTGCCAAGTATGCGCTGATGATCGGCCTCGGCTGGTCGCTGCTGGGCGTATTCGTCGTCGGTACCGGCAATATAGCGGTACGCATCGGCCTGGCCGCCGCGGAATTATTTGAACAGCTGTTCCAGCTGGCAGTGAACACGCTGTCGTTCGCGCGTGTCGGCGCTTTTGCGCTCGCCCATGCCGGACTGTCGCAGGCGATTGTCAGCCTTGCCGATGTTGCCGGTCATGGTGGCTGGCTGGTGATGCTGCTCGGTAATCTGTTCATCATCGCCCTGGAAGGTTTGGTGGTCTTCATCCAGACCACGCGTCTGGTGCTGTTCGAGTTTTTCATTCGCTTCCTGCGCGGCGAGGGGCAAGGCTTCACCCCGCTACCCGCACCGGATTATTTCGCCTTCACGGATACAAGGAGTCAATCATGAAACGGCTTGCCATCTTTCTCACCCTGGTCGCAGGCGTGTTCTGCCTCGTCGGTACGGCGTTGTTATTCGTAGCACCCGCCTCCGCCGCCGAAGGTGGCGCGGTTGGTGCCGCCCTGCTCAACCTTGATCCAACCATTGTCGGCTGGGGTTACCTGGCCGCCGCGTTATCAACAGGTCTGTCAGCACTCGGCGCGGGCATCGCCGTCGCCAGTGTCGGTAGTGCCGCCATCGGAACGATTACCGAAAAACCGGAAATGCTCGGTCGCACACTGATCTTCGTCGGTCTCGCCGAGGGTATCGCGATCTACGGTTTGATCATTTCCATTCTGATTCTGAACCGTATCACCTGATGAGCGACAAACTCGCCAGCATCGGCTATATCGGCGATGAACTCTGCGCCACGGGCTATCGCCTGGCCGGCGCTCAGACCTTCGTCAGCGATGCGGTAGCGGACCTCGATGAGCTGCTCGAGAGTGCGTTGCAACAGACATCGTTACTGCTGATCGGTGCCGATGTCGCCGCGGCACTGCCCAGCGAACGTTTGCATAAACTGCTGCGTTCACTAAAACCACTGGTGGTTGTGGTGCCGAATATTGAAAACAACAAGGCACTGCCGGATCTCTCCACCTGGCTGCGTGGACAATTGGGAATGAACGCATGAGCGATACTGTCGACACCCCGCGCGAGGCGCTGATCGAACTGATCGCCGAGACGCGCAATGCCCGCAGCGCCGAGATTCTGGATCAGGCGCATGAACAGGCACGGGCGCGTATTCGCGCGACCTTTAAAGAGGCACGGCAGCGGGTCACGCGCGCCATCGAAGCGGAGCGCACCCGTGCACACAGTCTGCTGGCGGTCAACGCCGCTCGACTGGAAACCCACAACCGGCAACGCTATCAGGATGCCGTGCAACACATGCTGTCGCGTACCCGTCACCGCCTGGGGGCGGCGTTGTGCGCACGCTGGGAACAGCCGGACAGTCGTCGCCTGTGGTTGGACAATCTGCTTGAACAGGCGCTGCGAAAACTGCCTGCCGCCACGTGGGAGATCGATCATCCGACCGGCTGGGATGTCACTGAAATAAACCACTGGATTGATAACATCAAACAGCGCACCGGGAGCACGCCAACACTACGCCCGGATAACAAAATGCCGGCCGGTTTGCACATCCAGGCCGGCGGTGCCTCTCTCGACGGCAGCCTCAACGGCCTGCTCGCCGATGAGCGCACAGTGCAGGCAAAACTGCTGGCACAGCTGGAAGCCGCACTGCCAACTGCCACAGGAGAAACATCATGAACGGACTCGTATCGAATAGCGCAGGAGAACGTTCATGAGTAAGGCACGCATTTCCTGGATCAGCGGTCCGGTGCTGCGGGCGCGGCCGGAGGGTCCCTTCGCGGTGAACGAGGCCGTGCTGATCGGCGAACAGCGTCTGCTGGGCGAAGTGATCCGCTTGAACGAAGACGAGATCATCGTGCAGGTCTACGAAGACACCACGGGACTGCGTCCCGGCACACCGGTGGAAGGCACCGGCCAGCCATTGGCCATCGAGCTTGGTCCAAGCCTGCTCGGTAAGATTTTCGATGGACTGTTGCGTCCTCTCGCGGGTATGGAACCAATTCACGTACAACCCGGCATGTGGCGTCATGCGGCGGAAACCTTTGCCTTCACGCCCGATGTCCGCAATGGCGATGAACTCAGCGGCGGCGCCTGTCTTGGTGAGATCCTGCCGACGGAAGGACTGCGCCAACGCTGTCTGGTGCCGCCGCATGCCAAAGGCAAAGTGATCAGCATCTCCCCCGCGGGTGACTACAGCGAGGACGCCGTGCTGTGCACACTCGAAGACGGCGATACCCGCCACGATGTCTGCATGCGGCACAGTTGGCCGGTACGCACACCACGCCCGGTCACCAAGCGACTCGCGGCCGACCGGCCGATGCTCACCGGCCAACGTATTCTGGATGCATTGTTCCCGATTGCGCGCGGCGGCAAGGCCGCCCTGCCCGGCGGCTTCGGTACCGGCAAGACCGTGCTGCAGGAAAGTCTCGCCAAGTGGTGCGACGCGGATGTGATCATCTACGTCGGCTGCGGCGAACGCGGTAACGAAATGGCCGGCGTGCTGCACGAATTTCCACAGCTGCAGGATCCACGCAGCGGCCGCGCGCTGATGGAACGCACTGTGATCATTGCCAACACGTCGAACATGCCCGTCGCGGCACGCGAGGCGAGTATCTATACCGGCGTGACCGTGGCCGAATATTTCCGCGACCAGGGCATGCACGTTGCGCTCATGGCGGATTCCACCAGCCGCTGGGCCGAGGCATTGCGTGAAGTCTCCGGACGCTTGGGAGAACTGCCCGGTGAAGCCGGTTACCCTGCATACCTGAGTTCACGTCTCGCGGATTTCTACGAACGCGCCGCGCGCGTGACCACGCTCGGCGGCGATGAAGGGTCGCTGAGCATCATCGGCGCGGTCAGCCCGCCTTCCGGCGACTTCTCCGAACCGGTAACCACACATACCAAACGCTATGTACGCAGTTTCTGGGGCCTCGATCGCGGCCGCGCGCAAGCACGCTTCTACCCCGCCGTGCACCCGCTGCAATCCTATACCGAGGATGTCGACAGCATGGGCGACTGGTGGAAGGCCCAGGGCAGTCCGCACTGGGTCGATCATCGGCGCCGGTTTCTGGAAATCCTGGAGGAACAGGAACGGCTGGAGCGTATGGCGCGCATCGTCGGCAAGGATTCACTGCCGCCACGGCAACAGTGCGTGCTGATGTGTGGTGATCTGATCAACCAGGCTTATCTACGTCAGTCATCATTTTCACCCATCGATCGTTTTGCCTCACCGGCACGTCAGACCGCCATGATGAATCTGATCGCGCGCTTCGTCGAACTGGCCTTGCAGATGGTCGAACAGGGTGTGCCGCTGGGATCAATCACCGATCTGCCTATTCTGCGGCGCCTGCAACGCATGGGCGAGGAAATCTCCGAGCAGCAGCTGGATGAATTCCAGAATCTCGCGCGGCAACTCGAAACCGAACTGGGCAAACTGGAAGGAGCTGAAGTCCATGCAAGCTGAACTTTCACTCACCGGTGCCGCCACCCGCATCGATGGACCATTACTGTTCCTGCGCCGCAAGCTGGATGTCGGGCTGAATGAATCCGTGGAAGTCATCGGCGCCGATGGCCGTGCCCGCCTCGGTCGCATCTCCGCGCTGGATGATGATTTCATGACCGTTGAGGTGCTCGAATCCACCCAGGGCCTCACGCTCAGCGAAACCCGCGTGCGTTTTCATGGTGAGCCGCTGCATTTCAGTCTTGGCCCGGATATTCTCGGTCGCGTATTCGATGGTGTGGGTCGCATCATCGATGGCGGCCCACCAATCGCCGCGCATCAGCGTCTGCGCATCGAGGGTCTCACCGTCAATCCGGCCAAGCGCGCCATGCCGCGGGATTTCATCGAGACCGGCATCTCCACCATCGACATCATGAACAGTCTGGTGCGCGGTCAGAAGCTGCCGGTATTTTCCGGCGGCGGCCTGCCGCACGACCGGCTCGCGATCCAGGTTGCCCAGCAGGCGCGCCTACGAAGTGAAGGCGCCGACAACTTCGCCATTGTGTTCGTCGGCATCGGCATTCCGCACGACACCGCCGAGTCTTTCCGGCTGGCGATGGAAAAGAGCGGCGCGCTGGCACGCACGGCGCTATTCCTGAATCTGGCTTCCGACTCCAGCGTGCAACGTCTGCTGACACCGCGTTTTGCGCTGACCGCCGCTGAATATCTGGCTTTCGAACTCGGTCAGCATGTGCTGGTCATCATGACGGATCTGACCAATTACTGCGAAGCACTGCGTGAGGTGTCCGCCAGCCACGGCGAAATCCCCAGCCGCAAAGGCTATCCGGGCTATATGTATTCCGATCTGGCGACACTCTACGAGCGCGCCGGGACAATACAGGGCAAGACCGGCACGCTCACCCAGATGCCGATCCTGACCATGCCTTCCGACGACATCAGTCATCCGATCCCCGATCTTTCAGGCTACATTACCGAAGGCCAGATCGTGCTCGACCGCGAGTTGACGCGCCGCGATGTCTATCCACCGGTGAAGGTATTACCCAGCCTGTCGCGCTTGATGAAGGATGGCACCGGCAAGGGCTTTACCAACGCCGATCATCCCGATCTCGCCAATCAACTGTATGCGGCCTATGCGCGTTCGATACAGGTTCGGGTGCTGGCCAGCGTGGTCGGCAGTGATGGCCTCACCGAGATCGACCGGTTGTACCTGCACTTCGGTGATGGTTTCGAGAGCGAGTTCACCAACCAGGGCAATGAACGCCGCACGCTGGAACAGAGTATGGATATCGGCTGGCGCCTGCTGTCCGTGCTGCCCGATTCCGAGCTGCACCGTTTGAGTGACGCGCAGATCAAAGCGAATATCGACACCGTCCGCGAGGCGAAACATGCTTAGCCAGGACCGCCTGCCAACCCGCTCCACGCTGCTGGAGTTGCGTGAAGAACGGCAGATCATGCAGGAAGGCTATCGCTTTCTGGATGAGAAGCGCCTGCTGCTCGCCGCCGAGATCTTGCGCCAGCTGACGCGCTATGAAGAATTAATGGCAGAGTTCAAGGCCCAGCAGCTCAAGACTTCGGACACCCTGCGCGCCGCCGTGGGCCGACACGGTCTGGAAGGACTCAGTCTCTATCCCAGCGCCACACCCACCCTTCCGCCGGAGCCGCGTCGCTATAGTTTTCTTGGGGTCAAACTGCTGGAGGCCACCGCCAGTGAGAATCTGCCCCTGGGCGAAACCGCCGCGGCCGAAGACCCCTCACCTCAGGCGCGCCGTTGTGCCGAGGGTTTCCACGCCCTGTTGCAACGCGCCCGCGAACTGGCCATCCTGTCCGGCAATCTGCACCGTCTCATCGATGACTACCGGCGCACCGAACGACGTGCCCGCGCATTGGAAGATGTACTGCTGCCGGAAACCAAGACGGCCCTGAGCGAACTGGAGGAACGTCTGGACGATCTCGATCAGGAAGAAGCCATCCGCGTGCGTCTGAAATCGAGTTGAGCTAAGGAGCCTCTGATTAATTTGATCAAGCGAGCAGATGCAAGGCGCAGACGGGCGACTCGAAGCGAAGCGGAGAGAACGGCATAGCCGGCCCGAAGGGCGAGGTGCGAAGCACCGAGTAATAAACGGAGTTTACACAAACGCCCCTCTCCCTAACCCTCTCCCCGCAAGCGGGGAGAGGGGATAACCCCCTCTCCCGCCGGGGCGGGAGAGGGTTGGGGAGAGGGTGGCGAAATTCTTAGATCGAGCATATCTATGTCATGCCATCATGTAATGCTCAATAATCAGGGGTTAGTTAACGTAGCGGCATGAACACACTGCACAGCCTCCGCTTCCGCCTCTCTATCTCCCCCGAAGAATACCTGGCCTACTACAAAGGTCAGGCGCACGATGCCATCGCCCGTAGCGAGGATGGTCGCAGAGTCCAGTTCCCCGCCAAGGCCTTGCAGGCCCATATCACCCATCAGGGCATCCACGGCCTGTTCGAACTGCGCTTCGATGCCAATCACAAATTGCTGGAGCTGAAACGGTTGGGTGACTGATTCCCAGTATCTATTTCAGATGTTGGCCTGATATTATTACTAAACGTCAGTTTTGCCGTACGGCTGCGTGCGGCCGCAACCGACCGAGGCTGTGTGAAAACACTGACTGAAGTATGACTAACAAAAAACCAACATCACCAGAAGCTCGTAGAGCTACGATCGGCATGTGAGGAATGGTTTAAGAACCCCCTATTCAGCACTGAATATGAGTTTTCACACAGCCTCGACCGTACTCGGTCTTACAGCAAATACTGATTTCGTGATTACACAAAGCCTGCTCCGTGCCAAAAGTCGCCATTCGGTAGATACGAAAAGTACATTCTATGAACGGTTGCATTCGATAGTAAAATTCTCTGCTAACCAACACCAGATCCAGACACCCTCAAAGCTGACCCGCACTGAAGCATTAGAAGGCTATTACTTCCACCTTATGGTGCCGCCGCCGAGGGCTTCACTGGATTTGATTCTGCTGACGACGGGCTGTTACCCACGCTGGTGATTGCTCTCACCGTGCAGGTGTAGGTGGTGCCATTGGTCAGACCGGTCACGGTGATGGGCGAACTGGAGCTCGTCGCGGTTTTGCTACCGCATTTGGATTTGTAATAGACCAGCGTGCCACTGCCGAGATCACCCAGTGTGAAGGATACGATGGCACGCCTGTCACCGGGGGTGGCGGTGCCGATGGTGGGTGCGGCAGGCAGCGTGTTGGTAATAGGGTTGCAGTAGTGACTCGGATCTTGGTCCTCTACGAACTGACCGCTGTTGGCACCGTTACCAGTCGCCCGACCCTTGTTCTCGTACATCGGCGTGTTCGAGAAACCACCGCACAGACCGGGCACGGTCGTGAACTGGGTGGTATTGAGATCATCGGCCAGACCGGATGCTGTGCAGAGCATCGACTCACCAAGTGCCAGGTTCGTCTTCGGGCAGATTATCGGACCGATCTGGTCATCGTTCACCGCGACGTTGTTCAGCGGCTCGTTGCCGATATTGATGACTAGGTAAGTCCAGGTCACGAGACCACCGGGCGCCACTTGTGGGGCATCACCCGCATTCGGGTCGTCCGCATCCACGCCGTTGGTAGCCTTCTCGATATCGATGGCCGGCTCGGGCTGGAGGGCGAACACGATGTCGTCCACTGCGTGCTGCAACTTCAGTGCAAGTACATCATCCATAACAATTGGCGCATCACCATAGAAGGAATAGATATCGCTCAGATCTATTCCGACAGCGCTCTCTTTGAATAATGATGCGTATAGCGTCCACGCGATGACGCTTTTTCCAATATCATTAGCATGATAATCGTCCCGATACAGATCATATGCATCGGCGAGCTCAGTGATCACGCCTGCGTCGATTAACTGTTCGATATGAAACCAGACCTTACCAATCGGGATGATTTGTATGGGCGTACCGCTCTGGCTTCTAACGCGCCCGAGTAGCAGGTCCATATATGCACTATTTAACGCTGTCGGCTGGCTATCCACATCGACTGCAGGTGCGAGCCATTGCTCCGTATAGGTCAAAGAATTGCTGCGTTTTGGCCAAGCGCCGTAAATATAGAATGTCGCATCCGGACTGGCGTTGGTGGTAGCGAGATCTATCCAATCCAAGATTGTTGTTACGTCGGTACCCAACGTTGAGGTGCCATGGTAAAAAGGTTGGAATGTGATGAAATCCCAGTGATAGCTGGTTAATGCCACCTGCCAGTTACCGATTGGGCCTAGCAGCGTCATGGGGTCATCGGGATTTGAATGGATATAGTTCAGCTGCCGCCCGGGCATGACATGCCAGCCGTTGCCGGTGATATTTTTTGAATTGGCATTGGCGATGCCGGTAAATGCACCATTGAACGGGTAACTATCGTAGGTCAGGCTGTTGCCAATCTGATAATACGTTACCCCATATATACCGCGCCGAACGGGCTGAGATATAGGGTGCAGATAGTGATCAGCGCTAAGACGCGCAGACTCACGCGGGAGATTTTCTGTCGCGCGCTTGGAAAAATGCGATTCCGTACCTGTTTAATGAAGGTATTTTGGGTGTGAGTATGAAGATGCATGGCCCCTCCCTATAAATAGCCAGTTATGTCATCCGGCCTTCTTTTCGAAAATGGTACCACCATTCATGGGACGGTATCTGGAGAACTCTGCCTACCGATACAGATACAAGGAAGGTATGGAAAGTTATATTAGGTTCCAACCCAGCAGAATCTGGATATTGCACCTAGAAGTCAAAACCTTTTATCTAGTGCAATCAGCATTCTAGCAATCTCGTGTAGTGACAACCGTATCCCGCCCTTGTAGGCATTCCGCGCAACCCGTGTCTTACCTGTTTTTGATTTTGGCCCGGTTGAGTTGTCCCAAGACCGGGGTATAAGAAGGATAAACGCCCTTTTCCTCAATGGCCAACAGATCATTTACAGGCGATGAAGAGCCAAGTGCCCTGCCGCAGCCCCGAAATCCTGCTCCATTCAATCTTCACCCTTGCAACACCCTCCTTCGCCGCCGCCACTTTTGTCGCGGTGGGTAAGTATCATTTCGATCACTACCGGGTCTTCGATGCAGGCAATCACGTTCACTGCACCACCGCATTCACAGCAAAAAGGGCGTTTAATCTGTCTATACGTCGCGGCACACCGACGCTTGTGCGATATATCTCTGACGCATAGATATTCAAATTTTCGAATGTCACAATACTGCAATCAATTATTCACAATGATCTCTACGAATCTGCTTATGACAAGTGATACCTTGGACAATTTAAAGACATGGGAGCCGAGTATTCCCCCTATGAAATTGATTAATGTTATTCTGATGCTGATGGTAACGCTGCTGCCGTTGTCCGCCCAGGCTTGGTGGAATGAGGACTGGGCCTACCGAAAGCAGATCCATGTGGATGTCTCGGACAGCGGTGTACCGATCGCTGTCGACATGGCCGATGTGCCTGTCGCCATCCGCCTGCACAGTGGCAACTTCCGTTATTTTCTCGACGTCAAGCCCGACGGTTCCGACCTTCGATTCATTGCGGCCGATGATAAGACACCACTGGCCTATCACATCGAACGCTTCGATCAATTGGCAGGTATCGGCATTGTCTGGGTGCGGATCCCGCGCCTCAGTCCGCAGCAAAAGACCGACATCTGGATGTACTACAACAACCCCGAGGCGTCTCCGGCCCAGGATTCACCTGCAAGCTACGACGTACACCAAACCCTCGTCTATCATTTCAACGAGGCTGGCGGTCTGCCCAAAGACGCCACTGCATTCGGCCATCACGCAGTCACCTCGAGCGCGCAGCAAGCTGTACCCGGACTGATCGATTCTGGGATCGCTCTGGACGGTACTGAGTCCGTCACGCTGCCGGAAACTCCCGTACTGCAGGCCGGCGCCGACACCGGCTTTACCTTCGCTACCTGGCTGAAAACAGTCGATGCGCAGCAGGACGGTCTGCTTTTCAGTCAGGGTGATGCGCAACGCTCACTGTCGCTTTCCCTGTATAAGGGCCACCTGGTGGCTACCCTGCACAATGGCGACAATGATAACAATGATATCAGGGTCGAGTCTGCGACCGGCATCGTGCCCGATCGCTGGCAGCATGTTGCATTGACTATCGGACGTGAACTTGTTCTCTTCATGGATGGTGTACAGACCGCCAGTGCGCCGTTGCCGGTTGGTAACTTGGCTGGACCGTTGGTTGTCGGCACCCGCGATGGCGCAGCCGGTTTCGATGGCTCACTCGATGAACTTGAGCTTTCCAATGTCACGCGGCCTGCAGACTGGATCAAGCTACTCTCCAGCGGTCAGGGTGCCGATAGTCTGCTGCTCACCTATGGTGAGGATGAATCGGCGCAGGCCGGTGGGGGCGCTGCGGAATATTTCGGACTGTTGTGGTCGCTGTTCGATTCCATCCACCTGGACGGCTGGGCAATCCTCGCATCCATTGCCATTTTCGGTCTGCTCAGCGCCGATGTGATCGTCGGCCGGGCATTCACGCTGAACCGTGTTGAGGCCGCTGATGACCGCTTTCAGGATGAATTCTCGGAACTGTTCAAACAAGGCTTTTTGCTGACCAACCGCAACGAGCCGGCGCCTGTCCCCGATGCGCGACTCGAACACTCGACACTGTATAACCTCTTTGAAGCGGGCCGTCGCGAACTTGTCAGCCTGCCTCCGCAGGGTTATGACCAGGCCTGTGGTGTCCTCAACGCCCGGGGTTTGGAGGTCCTACGTACTGGTCTCGACGCCGAACTGGTGGCACAGACCAATCGCCTGAACCAGCGGCTCGTGCTGGTCACCATTGCCGTTTCAGGTGGACCCTTCCTCGGGCTGCTCGGTACCGTGGTGGGTGTCATGATCACCTTCGCCACAATCGCCGCCGCCGGCGATGTCAATGTCAATACCATCGCCCCAGGTGTTGCCTCGGCGCTCACCACGACGGTCATGGGCCTGCTCGTCGCGATTCCCTCGCTGTTCGGATACAACTATCTAGCAGGTCGCATCGCCCGGCGCATATCCGTGATGGAGGTGTTCATCGACCGGCTGCTTAGCCGCCTGGCGATGTCCGAAGTCAAACAAGTCCCTGAGTCTGCACGGAATGCGGCGTAGGCCCCGGCCCAAGATTTACGATGAACTGAATGTCACGCCGTTGATGGACCTGGCGTGGACACTGCTGGTCGTGTTCATCATCATGGCCACTGCAACGGTCCAGGGCATCAATGTCGACCTGCCTCAGGCAAGTGCGGCACCGAGCCTGGCTAAACCCAAGACGCGTGCAATCACCATCGCCGCCGATGGGAGAATCTACCTCGACACCTCCCAAGTCACTCTCGCCGAGCTCGAGCAGAAGCTGCGCCAGTACAAAGCGGCCGATCCGGAATTGCCGGTGGTGGTCAAAGGCGATGCGCAGATTCATTACGAACAGGTCGTTCAAGTTCTTGACGTCATCCGACAATTGCATATCGACAATCTCGGCCTAGTGACCCAACGTCTGGTCAAGTGAACGAGCATCAGATGCCGGCGATGGCCACACATAGTATATGGGAGCGTTGGCTGCGTCAGGCAGTGGTTCGGGTCATCCTGGTACTGGCCGCCCTGGCTGTCATGTTGTTCATCCGCCATCAGATCGAGGCCGCCCGTCACCAGCGCATCGATCCGCCGCAACGCGTGACGCTCCTCGAAGAACCACCGCCGCCACCACCGCCACCGGAGGAGGTCATACAGGAACCTGAAATCCCCGAACAGCAGGTCGAGATCGAGGAGCTGGACATGCCGGATGAACTTCCGCCACTGATCGACGACAGCCTGGGTTTGGATGCCGCCGGGACGGCGGGCGCCGACAGCTTCGGCCTACAGGCCAAGCGCGGCGGCCGAGACCTGTTGGGGACAGGGCAAGGCGGCATGAATGCGATGCTTCAGTTCCAGAGTTACGCGACCCTTGTGGAACGCAGCCTTCAGGAACAGCTATTGCAGCATGATGCCCTGAGACATCACAATTACAATGCAGTTCTCAGGCTGTGGATCGCGCCTGACGGTCGTGTCAAAGGGTGCGAGATCGACCAGTCTACGGGCAGTCCGGACGTTGACCGTCAATTACAGTCAGTCCTGACCTCCACCTGTGATGTTGGAGAAGCTCCGCCACCAACGATGCCGCAGCCGTTGAGAATACGTATCAGAGTGTCTGGCACTCATCAATAGAATACGAAGAAAACCCACTCGTTAAGATGGGATATGACTCCAGCCGCCTCGAAATTTGCCGAGATAGCGAGCCCTACCTAAGCCAGCTTCCTTCGAATGACCCTATAAAGATACTCCACACATCCCCTCAGTCGTCGGATTCATGGCGAACAGCCATGGCGAACAGCCCAGTCTTGCTACTGACAACCTGACGGGGGTTGACATCCTTGATCTGCCCACTAATCTAATCAACCAACATCTTAGAAAGCCAAATCAAGAGTCGCTGACCCAAAGGCAGGCGGCTCAAATCGGCAAGAGCAGATGACAACTATGTTCAGGTGCGATGTGTGCAGGGGACCTAACGGCAAGGGATTGCACAGACATGATGGCCATCGGCTGGTGTTGTATGGCGATCTTGTGGTTTGTGACTTGTGTTGGATCGGCAATCACGACGGGTGGACGCCCGACTACGAACCGATTCTACTTGATCACCTCGAACGTATTGGTCTGCCCGTGCCAGAGCGCAATGCGAAGGGCCTACTGCCCAGGGGTTGAGCTGGCATCTCTTACACTGCCTAAAGTGCAAACTGGTTCAGCTGCAGAGTGTAAAGAGAGATTACCCATCTGATTTTACCCTCCTAGTCATATTGGTCTTGCTGCGTTTCGGTAATCCCCCCGAAAAGTAACGGTGCCCAGAAGTAGAAATTTCTCGTACTGCATTCTTCAAATAAATCAGTTCCCGCTAATATAGTTAGCCAAATACGCAGACCGCAGTGTGCGTTTGAATTCGGTATTTCTGAGCAGCCGGTATGAATGAAATGCAGAAGTTGTTGCAGGAGAATAGTTGTTTTTACTCGGCGACCACTTTTCGCCGATAGCAGCATCTCGAAAACGAACAATCAATAATTTATGGCTTCGGCTACTTTTTGCCGTTCTGAGTCAGCTGAATACTAATACACAATGTCCGCTTAGGCCGTTGGAGATTATTCACTACGCTCACACTTTCGTGGCCGCTCTGCGGGTGTTCCGCGCGCAAGCTCGCTTGTGCCACGGCGCTAGGCGCCTCGCAATGTCGATGAGGACATTTGAGGTCAGTAAAAGCTCAAGCTAATAGCAACACTTTGATGGTTGTAGCACGGGAGTTTCCACTATGACCCCAAATGTTAATTCATCTGTACGCCATGCTGGCTCAGCCAATTTTTATCAAGTTCCCATTGAATGCTGGTGACCTTGCCGGACTCCATGACAATGGCCGTTGCCCGCTTCTGTACCCGTGCCATTTCCTGCTGCGCTTGCATGACATCCGGATCATCCTGAGCACGATTTGCCAGATTGGGGAAGATGATTCCGAGTGCCCGATAGACTGGAAATTCACTGGATCGCGGCGTACTCATTATCGCAATGCCATTTTGCAGACGGAGAACCTTGAACTCGTATGGGTAGCCGGCAACTTCTGAATTTTGTTCGAGAAGATTATTCAGCTCCGACACTTCCGGATTTTCATAGAGTATCAAAGCAAGCACAATCAAAACGATGACACCCAGAATCACACTGTAATTTCGTGTAAACCTGTCCATTACTCATTCCCAAGCAATATTCTGTATTTCTACCAACGCTAATCCATTTCACTGTTTTATACCACTTTGTTTTACCCTATGTTTTCCTTTCCGTAACTGCGCCTGCTCGTCGGCGACCTTGCCGAAACGGTCAAGCTAAACTACGGTTAATGGACCGACCGGATGGACTGTTAGGAGACAGCCATGCACTCCAGATCATCCCCCTTCCGACTGACCGTTCTCCTGTTGATCTGCACATCGGCAGGCGCCCAGGAGACCGGTGAAATCCTGCGCGGTCAGATCCTTGCCAGCACCTGTTTCAGCTGCCACGGAACTGACGGTAAGAGCGCCGGTTCCATACCCGCCATCTACGGCATTCCGGCCGACTCCCTGCGCCGCACCTTGCAGGAATTCCGCGACGGGCGTCGTCCCGCCACAGTGATGGATCGCCATGCCAAGGCCTACAGCGACGAAGAAATCGCCTCGATAGCCGCTTACCTCAGTCGTATCAAGTAAAGGACGCGCCGCCATGACTCTCAATCGCAGGCAGTTTATCGGCTATCTGGGCGCCGGCGCAGCTTTGTCCGCACTACCGAGGCTGCACCTGAGCGCGGCCAATCCGCAGGTCGTGGTGATCGGCGGCGGTTTCGGCGGTGCCACCTGTGCCAAATATCTGAGACGCTATGACAATGGCGTCGGTATAACAGTGATCGAGCCCAACACAGACTATATCACCTGCCCAGGCAGTAACTGGGTGCTGGGCGGGCTCCGCACTATGGATAGAATCACTCAGCGTTATGCCGGTTTCAAAACATATGATGTCAAGCACATTGCAGCACGTGTTGAGCGTATCGATTCAGCGCTACAAAGCGTAGATCTCGATAACGGTGACACAGTCAAATATGACCGACTCGTAGTTGCACCCGGCATAGATTTCAAATGGGATAGTATCGAAGGCTATGACGCGCAGGCCGCCGAACAGATCCCGCATGCCTACAAGGCCGGGCCACAAACCGAGTTGCTGCGCAAACAACTCATGGACATGCCGGATGGCGGCACCGTGATCCTGTCCGTACCAGGCGACCCGTTCCGTTGTCCGCCGGGGCCGTATGAACGTGCCAGCATGATTGCCTACTATCTCAAATCACACAAACCCAAGTCGAAAATCCTGATCCTGGATGCCAAGGAAAAATTCTCGAAACAGGGCCTGTTTCAGGCGGCCTGGAAGGAACTCTATCCGGGCATGATCGACTGGGTGCCTGGAACTCAGGGTGGTAAGGTCGAGCGGATCGACGTAGCCAAGCGTACGGTCTTCACCCAGGAAGGCCTGACCTCGCACCGCGGTGACGTCATCAATCTAATCTGCCCGCATCATGCGGGGACGTTAGCGCAGAGCGCGGGGCTGACCGATGCCAGCGGCTGGTGTCCGATTGACCAGAAGAGTTTCGAATCCACTCTGCATCCGAAAGTACATGTCATCGGTGATGCCTGCGTCGCTGGCGCCATGCCTAAATCCGGTCATTCGGCCAACAACCAGGCCAAGATGTGCGCGGCTGCAATTATCGCCCTGCTGCGTGAAGAGGAAGTGCCCATCCCGTCGCATGTCAACACCTGCTATAGCCTGCTCGCGCCTGACTACGGCATCTCAGTCGCCGCCGTCTATCATCTCAAAGATGGCAAGATCGCAGCTGTTGAAGGTTCGGGTGGCGTAAGCCCTGCAGATGCGGACGCCCAATTCCGCAAACGCGAGGCGCTGTATGCCGAAGGCTGGTATGCGAGCATCACCGCAGACAGCTTCAATTGATAACCCGCGTTTTCACGACAATCAGCGGAGAAGTTACATATCTCGCCAGGTTTCGGTTAGCCATGTCCAATATGCTCAATCACCAACTGAAGATTACGCATGCCCTGAAACTCATTAGCATCCAGGCGATAGGCCAGATATATGTGCAGACCGCTGAGGCCTGACAGTTCTTCCTGGTTGAATTTGATCTATTCTTCAGAGACGTGGGCAATCAACCATCAGTCAGTCTGGCGCTCCAAATAAGACCGCCTAGACGCAAATACCCGCAGGGCATCAGTGAGGACTAACAGCTGCTATCTGTTCTTGGTAATACCGCGCCGTATCGACCAGGACAGATACCAACCGATCTGAGACTCATATCAAAAAACATCCGGCCGCTGTTGGCTAGCGGATACACAGCTAGTCGCCCTTTTCCATCTCATGCTTGTATGCCGTATTAAATGGGATCCGTATTCAGCACACAATTATGTCTACTATTTTGGATAGCATTGCTCTGATGCACACGATTGCTAGGCGGCACCCTTAACAATGGCGATCACTTCATCTCCCTGCAATGAGGTTTTCGCTGCGAGCGCTTTAGCCAGTTGATCAATGGCATTCCAATTTTTATCGACGAAGGCTTCAGCCCGCTTCTGAAGCTGGCTACGCAATGCGGACACTTCAGCGTCACTCTTATCATTGCCGACAATGCGGAGTAAATTATCAGCGATAAATTGATGGTCATCCACGGCCTGCTTAGGATCAAAATACTTGGGTGCCGATCGTTGTTCGGCAATGGCGCCGGTCATACTGATGATGATAAGTTCCTCAATGAACTTACGTTCCTCGTCGCTCTCGAGATTATCGGTGTCGATCTTCGACATAAGCAACAAGGCCGTTGCGAAGCCGAGGTTATCGTCACTTACTTCTTCCAAAGTCAGTCCGAATTCATTACTGAACCCACCGAAGGCCACAGTTGCCACCGCATGACCGGCTTCGTGATAGGCCGTCTGCAATATGATATCCGCTTGCGCACGGGGGATACGGCCAACGATTGCTGTACAGAGTTCAGGGCCCACCCTGCCGGCAACGATACATTGCGCGTTGCTGGTGGTGCGGCTTTGCGGCTCGAAACCCAGCACACCCATCATTCGTTCGATACAACCATCCGACAGTGCCCACCACGCCTGCGCCTCGTGATTTTCAACACTGGGAACGAAAGTCGCGATCGGTTGATCGGTCTTCATGGTCTGATTGGTGACAATGATCGATTCGGTTGACAGACGTCCGGCGGAATACAATGCGCGGAAGGGCTCTCGCAGGTGAGTTAGGATCATGCCGAAGACAACGACATCAAATTTCCCGAGTTCATCCGGAAAGTTATAGATGTCACCGTAATAGACCTTTGCTTTGGAGTTAAGCTTTTTATGTGAATACCAATAGGCATTCTTGAGCCGTGCATGGCCTCGATGCGCGTTTTCGAGTATCTCGTCCATATTTTCCCACGTGTCGCGGAACGGCACTATGTCCCATTGACGACCACTCACCATATCAAAAGACACTACCTCGGCGCCGCGCTGCTCCATCGAGAAGGTCAGGAATCCCGAGGCTGTACCCACGTCCAGCACTCGCTTGCCGGCGAAATCGTAATTTCCAAGGTAATCGTCGATAACATCACGCAGATCCCATTGCGTGCCTACCTCACCGATGCCAGGCAGATCTATCCGGTGGTAAAACGCACATTCGTTGATATCTTGAACGTCGATCGGGTCTGCGTATTTGAACTTGTCCATGCTCACCACCTGTATCGTTAAGATTATTTCTCGTGATCTTACGGGAATACTACCTGTAATTTTGCTGGGATGCGACGGCAAGAATCGGAAAATCGGAATCTGAATCAGATGTAACCGTCACCTCTGACTTGACGCAAAAAATGGTTTTTCATCGACCACTTTTCTGTGAAAGGCATACTAGAACCTATCTCAAAATTGATCCCGGGCGTTCAGGCAAGGCGCGGGGCATGTGAGGAACGCAGTTTACACGGTGTAAATGAGTACCGGAACATGACCTGCAACGCCGTATGAGCGGTCGCGATCGATTTTGAGATAGGTTCTACTCTCAGACAGTCTCCAGATGTTCAACCACCAACTGCAGATTACGCATGCCGCGGAACTCATTGGCATCCAGGCGGTAGGCCAGATGCACGTGCATACCGGTGAGATCTGACAGGTCTTCCTGATTGAAGGCGATGGCATCGAGCTGGGTGTTATTCTCAGCACGCAGGTTCAATTTAAGATGTCGCTCTCCGACAATACGTTGGTGGGTGACTTCGAACACACCTTCGAAAATCGGCTCCGGAAAGTTCTGCCCCCAGGGTCCTGCACTGCGCAGTTGGTCAGCGAGTTCGAGCTTTAATTCTGAAGCGTCGAGGCTACCGTCGCTGTGTACGACACCGTGCAGATCATCCGCACTCAGATGGCGGCTGACCTCGGCATCGAACAGTGCCTGGAAGACCGGGTAATCGTGTTCAGCCAGTGACAACCCAGCGGCCATGGCATGGCCGCCGAATTTTTTGATCAATCCCGGATGACGCGTGGAGACGGCCTCCAGGCAATCACGAATATGTACGCCCGGTACCGAGCGTGCCGAGCCTTTGATCTCTTCTTCGGAGGCACGGGCGAAGGCAATCACTGGACGATGAAATTTTTCTTTGAGCCGTGCCGCGAGTATGCCGATGACGCCCTGATGCCAATCGGGATCGAAGGCGCACAGTCCTGTGGGTAGACTGCCCTCCTCGAGATGCAGGGATTCCAGTACGGACAAGGCCTGTGCCTTCATGTCGGCTTCGATGTCGCGGCGTTCACGATTGAGCTGATCGAGTTGGCGCGCAATATGTTGCGCGGTCTGCGTATCCTCGGCTAACAAGCATTCAATGCCCAATGACATATCTTCGAGTCGTCCAGCGGCATTCAAGCGCGGGCCGACCGCGAAACCCAGATCACTGGCCACGGTACGTGCGGGATTGCGCCCACCGACCTGCAACATGGCGGTAATGCCAGGCACACAACGACCGGCACGGATGCGTCGCAGACCCTGTTCGACCAGGATACGGTTGTTGTGATCCAACGGCACGACATCGGCGACAGTACCCAGCGCAACCAGGTCCAACAGGTTGGCGAGGTTGGGCTCATCCATGCCGCGTGCGGCGAACCAGCCTTTATCGCGCAGACGGGCACGCAACGCGAGCATGACATAGAAGGCTACGCCGACACCGGCCAGGCTTTTACTTGGAAAGGGATCGCCCGGCAGATTGGGATTGACGATGGCATCGGCAGTCGGCAACTGCTGGCCCGGTAGATGATGATCGGTCACCAGCACGCGAATGCCCTGCGCCTGCGCCGCAGCGACACCAGCGAGGCTGGATATGCCGTTGTCGACCGTGATCAACAGATCCGGATGCTGCGTGGCCGCGACCGCGACGATCTCGGGCGTCAGGCCATAACCATAGTCAAACCGATTCGGCACCAGATAGCCGACTTTGTCGCAACCCATACTGCGCAGCGCACGCAGCGTCAGTGCTGAACTGGTCGCACCGTCGGCATCAAAATCTCCGACGATCAAAATCTTTTGCTCACCGACAACAGCCTGTTCGAGCAGATCCAGCGCACGCGCGATGCCACCGAGTTTATCCGGCGACAGCAGACGTTCGACACTGTTATCCAGTTGCAGTGCATCATCCACACCGCGTGCGGCATACACACGGCGCAGCACCAGCGGCAGACTGCTCGGTAATTGCGCGGGATCGATGTTGAGTTCGCGGCGGATGATGTGTTTCTGCATAATCACTTGCTCAGTGCCACGTTTGGCAACGGACGCACAGGTCGCCACAGTCGCAGCAGATCCCAGCGAGTGACCCGATATTCCTGTCCGTTCGCAGGCAACAGCCGCAACTCACGCAGCCGTCCTTGTCCTAACGCCGACAAGAGTGGTGCAAACCAGCGCAGTTCGAGATTTTCCACCGCTGCATACCAATCTTCCACATCCGCATAGGCCACGGGATTCTGCACCGTTTCTATTGTCAGCAGATGTTCATCACCAACGACTTGCGCAAGCCAGTTCGCGGCATCTTCCGGTGGTTCGCTACAGCGCAGACTGTTCAAGCGCGCCAATCCCTGCGTAACAATATCCGCAGTCCAGATACGCTGCCAGGTCTGGGCAACCGGCGAAACGGGTTTTCCTCCACCCCATAGCCAAAGACTGTTGATCAGCGGTTTGCCTCTAGCTTCGCGCGCACGATTCACGGGATGTTCATGAAACAGCATCTGCACTTCGTTGCTGAAGCGGCGCCAGTGTTGTGCATTGGTTCCTGTCGGGAGATGTTTATCTATATCGCGTCCGATAATCTGTGTCAGCGGCGTGGTGCGCAATGCAGGCGACTCGGTCAGGCGCAGATACCAGCGCGTCGGCGTCGGCGCTTCGAGCTGCATGGCATCGGCTGCATAGAGCTGATTGAAGGATTCAGCCAATGCCTGGGCTTCTTCCGGAGTGATAGTCAGCTGGTCAGCAGCGAACAACACCAATCGATGTTGATCGGCACGCAGATGCACGGGATCGGCGCGCAGCACCACGCCATTGGGAACAGCGCCTGTGTCTATCTGGTAGCTTAACCATCCGTCGGGGCGATCCTGGTGGTCTGGGAGTGCGTAGTTGAACAAGGTATAACGTAGCGCGTCAGCGGTGCCGGTTTTCGTTATTCGGTTTGCGCGAGCGAGCAGCTTGTTCAAGGCCGGGCAGTTGGGTGCGGGGAATCCCTTGAGATCCATGCCTGGCAACGGGCCCAGCAGCCGGGGAACGAGCAGGCTGAGTCTCAGCGGTCCTACGCTCATGGTATTCCCTTGAAATATCCCATTAACCACGAAGGACACGAAGGCACACAAAGGAACAATACTGATGTAGGCTGCATCAGATCGCAGGCCAAAGTGCGCCGGATGAATAGAGTGTGAAACATCCGGCGCAATACGCTTGCGCTATTGCGCCCTACGGGCTGCGGGACAGCAATGAACTGTACCAAGATGCGTCGATTCAACCTATAAACCGCATTTGCCACGGAATCACACGGACAAGATCATAAGTTTCACGCCGGTACGCCATCACCCGCAAGGGGGTGAATAGTCGCCCCAGGAAGGCACTGTGTTTCAGTGTCTTCCGTGTGTTTCCGTGGCTGAAAAGATTTTTTAGGTTCAAGGATGAAGCGCTCCGATACAACCGAGGCATCACGCCATGCCGTCGAGAATGGCCTTGCGCACGGCATCCAGTGAGGCATCGATGGTGTGCACATTGCCACCGCTCTGCTGAATGGCGGTGTCCGGATCCTTGAGGCCATGACCGGTCAGCGTGCAGACGATTGAACTGCCTTCCGGAATCTTGCCGTTTTTCACATCACGCAGCGCACCGGCCAACGAGGTGGCAGAAGCCGGTTCGCAGAACACACCTTCTTTTTCGGCCAGCAATTTCTGCGCGGCAAGAATCTCTTCGTCCGAGCATTCATCGAACCAGCCGCCGGATTCTTCCTTGACCTTCCAGGCCTGCTCCCAGGATTGCGGATGACCGATGCGGATCGCGGTGGCGACGGTCTCGGGATTATCGACCATAGCGCCGCGCATGAACGGCGCGGAACCGGCGGCCTGATAGCCGATCATCTTCGGGCGGTTACCGACAACGGCACCACCTGCGTAAGCACAGTGTCCATTGCAGTACGAACAGGCGGCAGTGACATGATCGCCTGAGGCCGATGAATATTCGCAATAGCCAATCCAATGCGCAGTGATGTTACCGGCGTTGCCGACCGGCAGGCAGTGATAGTCCGGCGCGCGGCCGAGTTCTTCGACGATTTCGAATGCCGCCGTCTTCTGACCCTGCAGGCGGAACGGGTTGATGGAATTCACGATGGTCACCGGCGCCTGCTCGGCGACGTCTTTCACCAGCTGCATGCCGGCATCGAAGTTACCGCGGATCTGCAGCACGATGGAGCCGTGCATCATCGCCTGCGCCAACTTACCCATGGCGATCTTGCCTTCGGGGATCAGCACGAAGGCGGTGATGCCGGCGCGCGCGGCATAGGCCGCGGCGGCAGCGGATGTATTGCCGGTCGAGGCGCAGATAATGGCGCGACTGCCCGCCTCTACGGCCTTGGTCACGGCCATGGTCATGCCGCGATCCTTGAACGAACCGGTCGGATTCAGACCTTCGTATTTAACGTAGATATCCACTTCCTTGCCGATGACGCGCGGGATGTTGCTCAGTCTGATCAGCGGCGTATTGCCTTCGCCGAGACTGATGATGCGCGTGTCGTCATGAATCGGCAGACGGTCGCGGTAACGTTCGATAAGACCGGTATAACGAGGACGGAAGTGCATGAGAATCTACCTTGCTATCTTGAATGTATGAACTGCCAAGGCGCCAAAGACACCAAGACAAATCTATTTGAACCGCCAAGGCGCCAAGAACGCCAAGAAAACCTGTATTGAACCGCCAAGACGCCAAGGTCGCCAAGAATACCAAATAGAAAAACTCTTCTTCCAATTGAGTGTGTAATTACAAAAATCAACTTGGCGTTCTTGGCGTCTTGGCGGTTCAAAATTCTGTCTTGGCGTCCTTGGCGTCTTGGCGGTTCATAAAATAGAAATCACTTACCGCTCAGATATTCCAAACGGATACGCGTCACGCTGCCTTCGATGGAGTTCAGCGCTTCGATCTTCGCGATGGCCTGATTCATCTGGCCTTCGCGCACGACATGTGTCAACAGGATGATCGGCACGCGGGTTTCTTCCGCTGCGGCCTCTTTCTGAATGATCGCCTCGATACTGATGCCATTGTCACCGAGGATGCGGGTGATATCGGCGAGTACGCCGGGCTTATCCTGGGCGAGCAGACGCAGGTAATAGGCCGTCTCGATATCCTCCATCGACAGAATCGGAATATCCGACAGTTCATTCGGCTGGAAGGCCAGATGCGGCACACGATTGCCCGGATCTGCGGTGAGCACGCGCGTGACATCGACTAGGTCTGCAATCACGGCAGATGCCGTCGGTTCCGAGCCGGCGCCGGCACCGTAATACAGCGTCGGACCCACGGCATCGCCTTTTACCAGCACGGCGTTCATCACGCCATCGACATTGGCGATGAGTCGACGTTCCGGAATCAGGGTCGGATGCACGCGCAGTTCGACGCCCTGCTCCGTGCGGCGCGCGAAGCCGAGATGCTTGATGCGATAGCCCAATTCCTCGGCATATTCGACATCGGCACGGGTGATTTTGCTGATGCCCTCGGTGAAGGTCTTCTTGAATTGCAGCGGAATACCGAAGGCGATGGAGGCCAGAATCGTCAGCTTGTGGGCGGCGTCTATGCCTTCCACATCAAAGGTCGGATCGGCCTCGGCATAACCGAGTGCCTGCGCCTCTTTCAACACATCGTTGAAGTCGCGACCTTTATCGCGCATTTCAGTCAGAATGAAGTTGCCGGTGCCGTTGATGATACCCGCGAGCCATTCGATCTGATTCGCGGCCAGGCCTTCGCGGATCGCCTTGATGATCGGTATGCCACCGCCGACCGCCGCCTCGAACGCGACCATCACACCCTTGTCCTGCGCGGCTTTGAAGATCTCTTCGCCGTGCATGGCGATCAAGGCCTTGTTCGCAGTGACCACATGCTTGCCGTTGGCGATGGCCTTGAGCACCAGTTCGCGCGCGGGGCTGTAACCGCCGATGAGTTCGATAACAATATCGATATCCGGATTATCGACGACGTCGAAACCATCCTGGGTGATGTTGACCTTTTCGATACCGGGCAGACGCGCCGGATCATACTCACGCGCAGCGGCATGGGTAATCTGAATGCCACGGCCGGCACGACGCGCGATCTCGCTGGCATTGCGCTGCAACACGTTAAAGGTGCCGCCACCGACGGTACCCAAACCCAACAGTCCTACGTTAACTGGTTTCACGCTTCAACTCCCTGCACTGCGCCTTTCTTCTGATCTTTTCTGATCATATCGCGGATACCGCGCACCGCCTGACGGGTGCGGTGTTCATTCTCGATAAGGCCGAAGCGCACATGATCGTCGCCATAGGATCCGAAGCCGATGCCAGGCGCGACCGCGACCTTGGCATCCTCCAGCAGTTTCTTGCAGAACTCCAACGAGCCGAGGTGTTTGTACTGTTCCGGAATCGGCGCCCAGACGAACATCGTGCCCTTGGGTTTTTGCACTGGCCAGCCCGCTGCGTTCAATCCTTCGCACAACACGTCACGGCGCTTGCGATACAGCTCCGCGATTTCACGCACGCAGTTCTGCGGGCCTTCGAGCGCGGTGATGGCCGCAATCTGAATGGGCGTGAACATGCCGTAATCGAGATACGACTTCATGCGTGACAGCGCCGCGACCAGCGTCTTGTTGCCGCACATGAAACCAACGCGCCAGCCCGGCATGTTGTAGCTTTTCGACAGCGTAAAGAATTCAACGGCAATATCTTTGGCACCCGGCACCTGCAGGATCGAAGGCGCGACATAACCATCGAACACTAGATCGGCGTAGGCCAGATCGTGAACAATCCAGATATCGTGCTCACGGCAGATCGCCACGACGCGTTCGAAGAATTCCAGATCTACACATTGCGCGGTCGGATTGCCGGGGAAATTCAGCACCAGCATTTTGGGCTTGGGCCAGGAGTCCTTGATGGCCTTTTCCAACTCCACAAAGAAATCCACACCCTCCACCAGCGGCACGTGGCGAATGTCGGCACCCGCGATGACGAAGCCGTAAGGATGGATCGGATAGGCCGGGTTCGGCACCAGCACCGCATCGCCCGGGCCGAGCGTGGCCAGTGCCAGATGCGCCAGGCCTTCCTTGGAACCGATGGTGACGATGGCCTCGGATTCGAGATCGAGTGTCACGTCATAGCGGCGCTTATACCAATCGCAGATCGCCTTGCGCAGACGCGGGATGCCCTTGGAAAGCGAATAGCGATGGGTGTCACCGCGTTGGGCAGCCTCGACCAGTTTGGCCACGATATGACCCGGCGTCGGCTGATCGGGATTGCCCATGCCGAAGTCGATAATGTCCTCGCCACGGGCGCGGGCCTTGGCCTTGAGCTCGTTAACAATATTGAAGACATATGGCGGCAGGCGCTTGATGCGCAAAAATTCGTCGAACAAAACGGCAATACCCTGAAAGATTGGCGATTTGTGGATTCCGGCACGACAGGTGACGGGTTCCAGTTGGAACTGCGCAGGTTACTTAAATCGCCGCCAGGTTACAAGATGGCTGCAGCAAAACCCATTGAAAAATATGAAAGAACGGGGTGATTCAGATTGGTTCGTCGGGATCGGCATAGCGCCCAGGAGCCTGATCTTTCGTCATTCCGCCGCATGCGGAAATGACAAATTATCCTAAATAAAATCATTTCAGCCACGGAAACACACGGAAAACACTGAAACACAGTGCATTCCTGGAACAACTATTCACCACCTTGCGGGGCATCGCGGTGCCGACGTACTGCTAAAGAACCTCAGATTTATTACTAAACCGTCATTCTGGCCTGCGCCGGAATGACGAATTATTCAGCGATTCCCCTAATGATCTCGTCCGTGTATTTCCGTGTGATTCCGTGGGAGAGGTTTATTAGGAATATACAGGGGTTCTCTAGCCTCGAATCCCTTGCCCCTGTATCTTGCCCGCATGCGCTTTGCCGAAGACGACAAGGATGGACTGTACCGCATCCGGGCCTATGCCCCGGGGTCGGTGACTGTGAACGACGAAACCCTGACCCGGAGTCTGGTGATCAGCTCGGAGCGGCTGATCCGCGATTGGCCGCCCCAGTCAATCGAGGAGTTAGCGCCTGCGCACCTTTTCGCCGCAGCTGAGCTGAAACCGGAGATCCTCATTCTGGGTACTGGCGCGACCCTGCGCTTCCCTCATCCGAGTCTGCTGGCCGCGTTGCAGACGCAAGGCATTGGCGTCGAAGTCATGGACACCGCCGCCGCCTGTCGTACCTACAATGTCCTGGTTAATGAACAACGACGAGTAGCCGCCGCGCTATTCATGATCTGACAGGATTCATATAGCTCGATGAAGTGACATGGCCCTGTAGGAACAGGTTTGTCCGCGCATAGATTTATCGTTACAAACTCTTCGCGGGCAAGCCCGCTCCTACAACAGCTGTGTAGTTTGGCTGGAATGGCATACAGCAACGCTACTCATCGTCGTTATCGCCCTCCGATTCCTGAGCAACGCCCTGCCCCGTATACTGCTTCATTGCGAAATAAGCCTTGCGGTATTTCATCGTAGCCGGCTCTCGTTCAAAAGCCTGTCGAAAATACTCACTGGCACTGCGCCAATCGCCCAGTTCTCTGTAAGTCTTGGCCAACCAATAGGCGCTATTGGCGCTCTCAGGGCTCTGTTCATAGCGCTGTTTAGTCAGCGCATGCGCTTGTTGCAGATGGTAGACCGCTCTGCTCGCCAGACCGCGTTGACGGTAGGTGAAGTAGAGCGCGAGATGCGTGGAGGCTTTGTTGGGATTTTCAGCCTGCATGGCCAGCAGTATATTCAACGCCATCTGGTTATATTTGTTAAAGCCGTGAATATTACCGCTCTTCTGGTAGATATCAGCCAAACGTCGCATCACGGAGGTCCGTGATGGTTCCGTCCTATGCACTATCAGGTATAAATCGATAGCGTGCTGCCAGCGATCATAACCTGCGTAACGGTCTGCAAATTTTTCATACCCATTCAGTAACCTGTTGTCTGTTTTCACCGTATTCACCGGATTCCGATAGAGTACCTGTGTAGTGACAATCGACAGGAATCCGTTCAACGCAATCACACCCATTAGCAACAGCGCCAATCGCCAGGAGACAGCTGGCGGCCAATCTACCGGCCGGTGGACATCCAAATTTCTCTGTCGGGCGAACCAGTAATGAGCGCAAAAAATCGTCATAGCAGCACCGATCAGCACCTCGGCAACTTCTGCTTCATTGAAATCCAGATAATCCAGCTCCAAATAAGCGGCAACGACAAAATATGGCCATAGATACAGCGGCGGTGCTGGCAACCAGCGCGACTCCAGCTGCTTCAACCAGGTTATCGGGCTGCGGATCAGCAGTGGATAGATAAGACCATAGCCGACGAATGCGGTTGCAAGCACATATTCCAGCGCCCGCTTTATCCAGGTATCGATAGGGCCCGTGAGCAAGTTATGGAGGTTCGCCTCCTGCTGAATATTATGCTCCATCAGCAGTTCCGGCGTTTCGAAGCCTATGATTCGCTGCCCCCAGGAGATCTCTTCCATGACGACATAAAACAAGGCGGCCGCCAACAGTGAAAAGAACAGCCGCTGCTGGGATCTGGTTATGGCTAATGTAATGCTGAACACAAACGCCAGCGTAAAATAGAATGTCTGCGCCCATTCCCCGTAGAGATCTTCATACGTTGCCCACATATAGGCGATCGGATACCAGATGGCCATCACGGCATAGGCCACTATCACAACTAAGAAATAGCTAAAAGCCATTAGGTTGTGCGGGAGAATTCGCATGGAATGCCTGTTTAAATAAACTCGATTGCTTTTGACGATAGCTTTATGAACTTGCAGATATCAGGTCAATGATCAACTTGACGTACCAAAAAAAATGCCCCGTCCAAGACGGGGCATAATTTATCGGGACGACTTAATCCCGATCAGTCATTGAACGGACAACCGCAATCATTTTGAGCCTTGAGTAGGTTTCTTGCAGTCTCAAAGTCCTTCGTGGCGTAGGCGTTGAGCACGATCTCAGCCACTTCACCAGCGGTGTAGAAATAATTCACATCTGGGTTGCTTGCGTTGAGCAATGCCGCCGCAGCATGACGTTGCAGATCCTTGCTGGCAGCGCCCCTACCGCTGAAGTTTTTCTCTTTAAGGACTTTCAACAAGCCCTTGTTGCCCGAAGCGTCGACCCCGAATGATGCATCAAAGCGATCGTCTTCCTTATGCGATCTCCAACGAGCCTTATGCTTCTTATGATCGCCCCAGAAATCCGGACCGCAACCATGATGCTCGCCCGATGGCGGGTTGTGATGGTCATCATCGCAATCAACACCCGGAGTGCATTGTGGTGGTGTGTTGACCAGCATTTCGACCGTCACCGATGCGTCAGGGGCAGCGCAGGCTTCATTATTCGCACCATAGGTACCCGAAGCGCTGGCAATGTTGGTCGTGGTTTCATACAGACAGGCGTTTGCCGTAAAGGTCTTCGTTGCCCCCGCCGCGAGACTGATGGGACCTGCGATCGGGTCCACCATCTTGTTATCGGTCACTACCAGATCACTGACGGCAGTACCGTTGTTGGTCACCGTGTAGGTATAGGTAACCTTTTGGTTGGCGGGGCAAGTATCTGTAACAACCGGACAGAGCGGCTTGCTGAATTTCTTGCTATTACCGCTGACCACCTCAAAGTTCCCCGCAATCAATCCCGGGCCAACCGGCTCCGAACAGCTGGTGTGAATTTGAACCGGATTCTCACCATTTTCAGTAATGCTGATACCTACACCCAAGGTGCCCTTGAAACCCTTCGGACCATAACTTGAGCCATTGACCGTGAAGACATCACCCGGAAGGATCGCGGTCGAAGGGAACAGCGTGGTACCAAAGGGATCGATACGGTCAACTTTGACTGTCGTCGGGGAGGTACCCATATAGCGAAGCTTCAACTGACTGACTTTGCCTTTGCAGCCACAGGAATGGCTGGTACCGGAATCCGAATCGCTGTCATCCGAATCACCACTGTGATTACGGTCCGAGTGACTATCAGAATTCCAGTCTGATGAATCGTCATGGTCATCCTCGTTACCGATCGCCATGGCCAGCGGACCGACTGTACTGACGTTGGACGTCTTCTGGAGTAGAAGATCACACTTGGCGACATCGGGAGGATCCAGGTGGACGGCCTCGCAGGCGAAGTTATCAGGAACGGAATCGTCTTCCTGGGCGTCGCTGAAGCTTGCCACAAAATGGAATGCGCCAAAATTGACAGCTGTGGTAGAAATACCTAACGCAGTTTTGAAACCGAGCAGATCCGTAATGGTCATCACGTATCGATCAGGCAGCACTGTAAATGAAACGAAGGGCGTTAGATCTGCCGCTGTGAGCAAGTTATACACTGAGAGTGTGTTGTCAGTATAGGTGACGATCACATTTGGACTGCAGCCGTTGGAGACATCAACTGCGCCACACTCCATGTCGATTTCCAGATATTCGGTGGGGCCTACACCAACATCGTCGGTGATGGATAATGGAACAGAAGAGGCATTCGGATCGCCATCACCATCCGCATCACCAGGAACACCCCAGGGAATAATGTCGGCGGTCAGATTAAAATTGGCATCCAGTGTGAAGGTAATTTCCTTGATATCGTAGCCACTGGGGAAGGCGCCGATTTCCTGAGCATCCGTAATCGTGTAAGTATTTGCTGCATACGTGGGAGCCACTGTGGCCATGCCGGCGAAAAGCCCGAGCAAGGCGCCTCCGATCATTCTTCTTTTAAGGTCCATGTGCTTGCCTCATTAATCCGAATATATCGCTGGGATATTCCGAATAGTAGGTTTATACCCTGGTTATTATTTCCAGAATGCTAGTATTAATTCGTATATTCCTAGCCTCTGTTCACCACCTCGTAAAAGCCTTATCTCATGTCGACGAACTACGTTGGCGCCGCGCCAATCCAATCAAACCGACCAGACCTGAACCTAAAAGCCATGCCGCAGCCGGTACGGGCACGACCTGCATTTGTAACAAATGAGAATCTTCGGCACCTGTAGAAGCCGAATTGAGATCAGCAGATCCGGCCTTGAATAGGATCAGTAGATCTGCAGGATTGGTAAAGCTAAAAGGTGATAATGGGGCATTGAGACCAGTAATGCTGAATTCAACCCCGTTGAACGACTCGCTTACCTTATAATCGACTATCAGTGAATAAGGATTAAGACCACCATTAAATGATCCGCTATCTGTACCATTATCTGCTCCCACAACAGTGTAGCCGAGCAAACCAGGATCGTTGATCGAAGTTCCTTTGAAAAGCGAGAAGCCGTAAGTTTCATTTGAGTCAAATATCGATCGATTGGTACTCGGTAAGGTCAAACAGCTTGGTTGGGTCCTCTCACTCCCGCATGAAGTTATGTCGTTGATAGCACGAGAATCACCCACTGTGCCATACACACTCATTCCCAGATACAGCGTATCCAGCGACACATCGTAAAAGGAGTAGACATTCTGGATATCAAAGCCATTATTACTTTCTGTTGTAGGAGAATCACTACTACCCATTGGATCAAGTGCAGTGGCTTTGTTGTAGGGACTGGAACTAACCGCAAACATGATGTCGGTGAGATCCCCGTCTACCGTCACAGCAGACGCCGACGTGGCTACCAGAAACAACGCTGATGAAAGTGCGGCCCTAATACCCGGTCGGTTGGCCTTGTTGTTATTTACCATGGCGCTGTTTCCTCCAATTCCACGTGTGCGTTAAACGTCCGTATTTTGTTGTTGTATCTGTAGCAAGGTTTGATATTGAAAACATTAATGGCTTGATCCTGATATTGATATGGATTGAACAACCAAACGCCCATGGCACGCGCAGAGTGCAGCGGAATCGCCCGGGACCTCAAAAACGGGAAACACGATCACGGAAGCGTGATCGCTCAATAAAAATGCGGCTGGAACGTCAGATGGATCGACCTTGCGGTTACGATTCATCACATCCTCCTCGTTTGCGTTACCTGCCGACTCGAGCTTTGGACTCACGGGCCAGTCAGTTCACGCTTATAGCTGCCGATTTGTGTGCTGGCAGTCTTTAGTATTGCTGGCGGCAGGTGCCATGTTAGGCGCTGAAACCTGCCAACCAACTTGTTGTTCTTGCAATCTCCTCACCTCAGCAATACAGGCATCGGTGATACTTAGTGGGTCAAATTGTGCTCACAATAGACGGAGTACCGCTTCCTTTGAGCAGCAAACACCATGCCATCATTTTATTATCTTAATAAATACAATATTTTGAAGACATTTCGGCAGATCTTCTTCTTACCACAACTTGATAATATGCAAGATATTCCGACACTTATTCGGCCGCGTTTTCTTACTTCAGCCTTACAGCTGTAAGACATAGGTACATGAATATAGAGGATAAGCCGGCATTCTGGCCGAGATCCAGCAGACAAGGAGGAACTGTAAAGGATTTCGTCAGCCCACTCGGAGCTAAGAATCAATCACTTCGAAATCCGAAGCATCGCCCAAAGATGATCTAACTATCTATATGCCAGACCGAGAGAAGCAAGCTTGTCTCGACCTTCCGCATTTATAAACAGGTACTTCCACAGGTATAGTGTGAAGCGTCAACACTAACATCATGCGTCATCATGGGACCCTGCCTCATGCCTGCCTCCAGCGACACAACACAATCCATCACCCGCCCCCTCATTATTATGGCTGCCCTGGTAGTGATCATCGCCGGCATGCGTGCGTCCCAGCCGATGCTGGTACCCTTCCTGCTGTCCATCTTTATCGCGGTGATCAGCGTACCGCCGATGTTCTGGCTGCAGCAGCGCGGGCTGCCCAGTTGGGCGGCCCTGCTGATCGTGATTCTGGGCATATTGGGAATGGCACTGCTGATCGCCGCCCTGGCCGGGACCTCATTGGATGATTTCTCGCGCGCCCTGCCTGGCTATCAGGAACGTTTAAAAGGTGAGTTTAGTGGCCTGCTCGGCTGGCTGAGTGACCATGGCGTCGCCCTGCCACAAGAAAAACTCATGAACATCATTGATCCCGGTGCAGCCATGGGTCTGGCAACCGGCGTGCTGGCGGGCTTGGGTAATGTCATGACCAATGCCTTGCTGATCTTCCTGACCGTGATCTTCATGCTGTTGGAAGCCGCCAACTTCCCGCACAAGATCCGCCGTGCCTTTGTCGATCCCGAGAAAACCTTCGCGCATTTCAAAGTGTTTGCGGACAACCTCAAAAGCTACGCCATCATAAAGACGCTAATAAGCCTTGGGACCGGCATCCTCATCGGCATCTGGCTGGCCATTCTGGGTGTGGATTAC
The DNA here is from genome assembly GCA_018819175.1 of Gammaproteobacteria bacterium. GTDB lineage: Bacteria > Pseudomonadota > Gammaproteobacteria > Thiohalobacterales > Thiohalobacteraceae > JAHJQQ01. The sequence goes on along the minus strand of JAHJQQ010000033.1, from coordinate 53,062 downwards.
CCGTTGCTGTGGGGTACGCTGGCGTTTCTGTTGAACTACATCCCCAACATCGGTTCGATCATAGCGGCGGTACCGGCCGTCTTGCTTGCGATATTGCAATTTGGTCCTGGCACGGCGGTATTGACCGCTGGTGGTTTTGTCGTTGTCAATCTGCTCATGGGTAACGTTGTGGAACCACGCTACATGGGTCGAGGGTTGGGACTTTCCACCCTGGTGGTCTTTCTATCGTTGGTCTTCTGGGGCTGGATACTCGGCCCGGTCGGCATGATCCTGTCCGTGCCGCTGACCATTGCGGCTAAGCTGGCTTTGGATGCGAATGCGGAAACCCGCTGGATTGCTATTTTGCTGGGGCCGGATCAGGCGTCTGAAACAGACTCCACAGAAGAAATCTGAGGGACTTCAGTTAAGGAACCTCGACCAGTCAGTCCGTCATTGCGAGCGTAGCGTGGCAATCCCGTAAAGCGGAATCAGTCATTTGGAGATTGCCACGCTACGCTCGCAATGACGGATAACACTGGATTGATCAGAGGTTCCTCAACAACAATCAGCGGAACAAGGCGTCCGAAGAGAAGCCCTCCGCCTCGAGTATTTCACGCAAACGTTTGAGTGCGTCCATTTGAATTTGGCGTACGCGTTCGCGCGTGACACCGATCTCGCTGCCCACCTCTTCCAGCGTACTGATCTTGTGACCATGCAGACCGAAACGCCGCTCTACAACATCGCGCTGTTTGGGATTGAGCTGGGTCAACCATACTTCCAGATTGGCGTAGACATCATCGTCGGCCAGCAGTTCTGATGGATCGGGATTGTTTTCATCGGGGATCGCATCCAGCAGCGATTTATCACTGTCATAGCCGAGCGGCGAATCCACCGAGGCGACACGCTCGTTCAGGCCCAGCATGCGTTCCACTTCGGCAAGCGGCTTGTCGAGCAGGTCGGCGATTTCTTCAGCCGAGGGTTCATGATCGAGCCGTTGCGCCAGTTTGCGTGCGGCACGCAAATAGACATTGATCTCTTTGACGACATGGATCGGCAGCCGAATGGTGCGGGTCTGATTCATGATCGCGCGCTCGATGGTTTGGCGTATCCACCAGGTCGCGTAGGTCGAAAACCGGAAACCACGCTCGGGGTCGAATTTTTCCACCGCGCGGATCAGTCCGAGATTGCCTTCTTCGATGAGATCGAGCAGCGCGAGACCGCGATTCATATAGCGGCGCGCGATTTTGACGACCAGGCGCAGATTGGACTCGATCATGCGCTGTCGGGCGCTCTCTTCGCCCTTCTGCGCGAGCCGCGAGAAATGGACTTCTTCTTCGGCTGACAGCAGTGGGGAGAAACCGATTTCGTTCAGGTATAAGCGTGTGGCATCGTGGTGCGTACCGGACATTTCGCCTGGCGCGAAGACCTGGATCTCTTCCGCCTCATCAGCATCGTCCGCTGGTGAGTCATCAGAGACATCAAGTTCAAGATCATCTGACTCGGCATCAGGCACATCCGCCGCAGCCGTGTCGCTCTGAATCTTGCGACCCTTCGCCATGCACACCTCCATACACTTCATGCAGACTACCGACAGGGTCTGTCGCATTCTGCAAAGAGTTTACCAACGCCAATTCACCTGATGCATCTAGCGACGCGGCAAGTAACTGAGCGGATCAACCGGTTTTCCATTTCGCCGTATTTCGAAATGCAGTTGGGTACGGTTGGTGCCACTGCTGCCCATGTGCGCAATCACCTGGCCAGCCCGTACTTCGTCGCCTTCCTTCACAAGCAAATTACGGTTGTGTCCGTAAGCACTTAGATAAGTATCGTTATGCTTAAGGATAATAAGCTGCCCGTAGCCGACAAGTCCACTCCCGGCATAAACCACTGAGCCGCTGGCGGCAGCACGTATGGGACTGTTCTCGGCTCCCCCGATCAATATCCCCTTCTTACCGCTGGTATCTCCATCAAAACGACGCAGAACCTGCCCCATCGCCGGCCATTGCCAGCGCACAGAGCCGCTGATAACAGGTGGTGGAACGGGAGCAGGTGCGGTCGCTGGAGGTGATTTGGTTTGTACCGCAGGAGGCGCGGGACGTACCGGTGTCTTGGAAACTTTCGCGGGTGGCTTCGGGGCGACGGCGTAACCGCGACCGACCGGGGGATTCAGGCTGATCTTCTGACCGGGATAAATGGTGTAGGGAGGTTGGATACCATTCCAGGCGGCCACTTGCTGAAATTCCAGGCCATACTGCCAGGCGACCGAGAACAGCGTGTCACCACGTTGGACAATATACACACCTGTATTGTGACTGACTTGGGTAGAGGTTCGATCACGCACCGGTGCATAGCTGTTGTATCCGCAACTGCTGAGTGTCAGCAGCAGAATCAGTATCAGCCCGGATTGAAATCGGCACCCACCCATCAGCCTCGCAGAACCAGATAGGCCACAATCACCAAGGCGACAACAGCCCATCCGATCCACTCCACATAACGCTCCAGCGCCTGCTCCATGCGCGGCCCGCCCCAGGCCAACAGGCCAGCGACCAGATAAAAGCGCGCACCACGCCCGATCGTCGAAGCCAGTACAAACGGACCCAGTGCCATGGAAAGAGTGCCGGCCGCGATGGTGAACACCTTGTAGGGAATCGGTGAAAAACCGGCGACAAAAACGGCCCAGAAACCCCACTCCTCAAACCAGGCATGTGCTCTAAGATAACGCTCCCAATAACCGGCCTTCTGTATCCAGGGTTCCAGCGCGTCAAAGGCAAAGTAGCCGATCGCGTAGCCGAGCAGCCCGCCTAGCACCGAAGCAATGGTGGTGATCAGTGCGAAACGCCAGGCGCGCGCCGGCTGCGCCAGACTCATCGGCGCCAGCATCACATCCGGCGGTATCGGAAAAAAGGACGACTCAGCGAAACTCAATCCGGCCAGATACCAGGGTGCCTGCGGTGCGCGTGACCAGCGCATGGTGCGTGCATAAAGGCTTTTGAATAGCTTCATCCGTTGCCGCCCCCTACCAGCGGCACAAACGACACAGGTTCGAGATTTTCACGTTCGTAGCGATTACCGCGCCGAGTGATGACGACCAAGGTTTGGCTGTTGCCCGCGCCTACCGGGATCACCATGCGCCCGCCATCGATCAACTGCTCCAGCAATGCGGGCGGAATTTCCGCCGGCGCCGCCGCCACCAGAATGGCATCGAAGGGGGCCTGCTGCGGCCAACCCCAAGTGCCGTCGCTCTGCTTGAGAGAAACGTTGCGCAGACCCAATTCACGGAACCGTTGGCGCGCCAGCGGCACCATCGCCAGGATGCGCTCAACGGTGTAGACCTTCGGCACCAGTTGGGCCAACACGGCTGCCTGGTAACCGGAACCGGTACCGACTTCGAGTACTTTCTGAGGTTGCGTGGCCAATAGAACTTCAGTCATCCGCGCAACGATATAGGGCTGCGAAATGGTCTGATTGAAACCGATCGGCAAGGCGGTATCTTCGTAGGCACGACTGGACAGCGCCTCATCGACAAACAGATGCCGCGGAGTCCCGCGCAGGACCTCAAGCACCTGTTCGTTGCGAATACCCTTTTCGCGCAGCCGCTCGATCAGCCGATCACGGGTGCGCTGCGAGGTCATACCGATGCCACGGATATGTGAGCGCATCCGTTAAGACCTTGTCCCTGCCAGCCAACCGGCGACTTTATCCAACGCATCGTAGCGGGTGAGGTCTACCTGAATGGGTGTAATGGACACATTCCCCTGACGCACGGCATGAAAATCCGTGCCTGGACCTGCGTCTTGTTCCGCGCCAGCCGGCCCGACCCAGAAGATGGGTCTGCCGCGCGGGTCCTGAGCACGAATCACCGGCTCGGATTTGTGGCGATGCCCCAGCCTTGTCGCCTCGAACCCCGCAAGCTGGTCATAGGGCAGATCCGGAACATTCACATTGAGGATGGTATCCGCCGGCAATGGATCACGCACCAGTCGTAACAACAACTCGCAGGCGACACGTGCGGCTGACTCGAAATGTTTGGGCTGATGCGACGCCAGCGACACGGCGATTGCCGGCAATCCCAGAAAGCGTCCTTCCATCGCCGCAGCAACCGTACCGGAGTACAGGACATCATCGCCCATGTTGGCACCGGCATTGATGCCGGACACGACGATATCCGGCTCTTCATCGAGCAGTCCGGTAATCGCCAGATGCACGCAATCGGTCGGGGTGCCATCGACACGGATAAAGCCATCCGGCATGGTCGTGGCCCGAATAGGATATTCCAGCGTCAGGGAGTTCGATGCGCCGCTGCGGTCGCGATCCGGCGCGACCACCGTGATATCGCCATGTTCCGCCAGTGCAGCGGCCAGGGCACGGATACCGGGGGCCTGATACCCATCGTCGTTGCTGATCAGAATCCTCATGTACGCAGACGGCCCGCCGGAAAAGCTATGATGCTCATGGTGGGACACTATACTGGATGCGCAGGTTTTCGGACATATGATGCTGCTACAAAATTACACCCATGCCCCGGGCCATCACTGCAGCTGTGCAGATAGCGGCGCGGGTCCGCGTTATTGGCCAGGCTCACAACCTTAATAAAGCCGGGCATCCGGATTAGACTCTCTACCGATGAAGAAACAAGCCCATCCAGATGCAGCAGATAGTGGCACCGAAACTGCGCCGGACAACACCGACAGTGACCTGTTCCAACGCAGTATCGGCCCGGTGCGGCCGGTTCAGCATGACCGCGTCCATCTGCCCGTACCGCGTCCACCGGCACGGGCCCGCTTCCGCGAGCGCGATGAACAGGCCGTCCTGAAGGATATGCTGTCGGACCATTTCGACCCCGGCGATTACGAAACCGGCGAAGAACTGGGCTTCGCACGCCCGGGACTGCAGCACCGTACACTGAAACGCCTGCGCCGCGGCCAGCATGCCGTGCAGGCGGAATGCGATCTTCATGGCCTGACCGTCGTCGAGGCCCGCCAGGCACTCAGCGCCTTTCTACACGAATGCCAGGCTCGCGGACTGAGCTGTGTGCGCATCATTCACGGCAAGGGGCACGGTTCGCATCAACGGATACCGATCTTGAAATCCAAAATCGGCGGCTGGCTGCGCCAACGCGATGAGGTGCTGGCCTTCTGCTCAGCACGTCCTGTGGATGGCGGCACCGGCGCCGTCTATGTGTTGCTGAAGAAAAGCTGAACCACGAGGTATCTCAGCCATGAAAATTGAACGCCTTATGACGACCCGGCTGATCACGGTCGACATGGATGTGACCCTCAAGGAAATCCGCGACCTGTTTGAAAAGGCATCATTTCATCATCTGCTCGTCACGGAAAACGGGAAGCTGGTTGGCATCATCTCGGATCGCGACATATTGAAGTGGTCCAGCCCCTTCATCGGCACGCTACAGGAGCGTCCCGCTGATGAGCACCTGCTGCTCAAACGCGCCCATCAGTTAATGACTCGCAAGCCCATCACACTGTGCAGGACTGAATCTGTAACCAAGGCGTTACAACTCCTCGTCGACAATAAACTCTCAAGCCTGCCCATAACCAACCCGGATGGCAGCCTGGCAGGCATTGTCACGGCGCGGGATTTTCTAAAGTTTATGTTGAACATGGCCACGAATACGTTGTAAGTGGCCGTGTATATCGACCGCAGCAATACACTCTATTCAGCCGACACCGAGAAATACCAGTCCCGCCGTAAACAGACTCGCTGACAGCCAGAGATGATGCGCGTACCGCTGCAACCTATCGTAAGCGAGCAGTCCCAGATAGATGCAGACGATATAAATCGGAATGACCCGCAATGAGGTCAGATGGAAGACCTCACCCGGCAGGTAATACGCGTAATAATCATTCAACAGCAGCAGAAAATACCCGTTACCCAGGACTTCCCAGAGCAATGGCGCCTCAACGCCGATAATCATGGCTTTGAACAGATTGCGGCGATTATTCGGAATAAACCAGCTATTGAGGGTCTGATTCAGAAAATACAGATGCACGCCATAGCTGGTCCAAACCAGTATGGCGAGGGCTGAAATATTGCCGTCATGCAACGGCCAGAATCGGTAATGCCAGAGCTTCTCGTCAAATAGATGCTCGTAGATCGGGTTGAATGTCGCTTCGCAGAAGATCGCCAGCAGAAACACCAGTGACGCCAGTAACATGATGCCTGGAAAATCCCGCTTCAGAACACCGTTACACAAGCGCCGATTGACCAGAAAAGATATCGAGGGGAACAATAGCGCAAAGCTCATACCCGCTGCGGCTATCTGCCAGAAACGAAGGCCCTCGGTTGCGGCCGCTTGAATATCCGACATCGGCTAACGTTGTGTATCTTTCACCTTGGCCAGATCTTCCAGAACCTGGCGGTAGTGGTTATCGGGATCTACGTTCCGGTAGATCTGGTTGATATTACCAGAGGCGTCGATGAGAAAACTATGTCGCTTGGCGATACGAATGGGACCGAACGACCACAGCGCCCCGTATCGCCCGGCAATCTCGCCATCGACATCGCTCAACAGCGGGAATGGCAGGTTGTGCTTGGTTGCAAACTGCTGATGCGAGGCACTGTCATCGGTACTGACACCCACCACCTGCACGCCACGTTGCCTCAATTCCGTATAACCATCCCGAAATGCGCAGGCCTCCTTGGTGCAGCCTGGGGTGTCATCCTTGGGATAAAAATACAACAACAACCAGCTGCCGCGATAATCCGTCAGGCGATGTATCTCGCCACGGGCATCCGGCAAGGCAAAATCCGGGGCAGCTGCGCCCGACTGCAACACCTCGGCACGCGGACGCGACCAGAAGACGACTCCCAGCACCGTCACTGCAATAACCGCCAACCAGAGCCATTTGCTCACTCGGCAGACTCCTCATCAATCGCATCGGCCTGTGTGCCAATCAATTCACGCAGTACGCTGGTCGCATAGCAACCGGACGGCAGACTGAACTGCAGCACGACATCTTTATCATCCAACCACTCGGCTTCGATATCACCGACCACGACGCGCAAGGCACGCCGATCCTGCTCAAGACCCGCGCGCTCAAGCCCCTTGCACCAATCACTGTAGGCTGCGAGTTGCGCGGACTCAAATTCATGCGCGTCTGCCTGGGTTTCCAGGGCGCCTCGTCCCCATAATGGCCCGGTGGGATGCACGTCCAGATCAGCTACACGTTGATCAAGTGATGGATCGGTACCGTCGGCAATAAACCAGGAACGCCTGCCTTCCAACTGTATTGCGTCTCCCGGCAATACCTGCTCCCAAATACCTGACGACACCCGCGCCGCCAGAACTTGATTGAACAAAAAGCTGCGTGCGGCGGACAGATACAGGCCCCGCACATGCCGATCGACCCGTGGGCCTTCGCCACGCAGCATCGCCGCTGCCGCCGCCAGATTCCGGCCATCGCGTCCGAAGCGCTGCACACCGAAATAATTGGGTATACCGCGTTGAGCAATGGTTGCTAAACGCGTTTCCATATCCGCACGGGTTCCGCTGTAGTCACGTATGCGCAGCCGGAATCGGTTGCCGCGCAAGGCGCCGCGCTTGAGTTTGCGCGAATGCCGCTCGGCACGCAGGATCTCCACGCCTTCGATGCATGCGGCCTGCCAATCTGGATCGACCTTGCCCGGCAGCTGTACCGAAAACCATTGCTCGGTGAGCGCGTGCCGGTCCTTGAGCCCTGCATAGCTGACGTCACGCGGCGTGACCCCGGCGAAGCGCGCCAGTTGCCGTGCCACCCAGTCGGTGTTGGCATTGCGTTTGCGCACCCAGAGCCAGACATGCTCGCCTGCGCCGTCCGGTTCGCAGATGCCCATCTCTTGGACCTGAAAATCCTCCGGCTCAGCGCGCAGCTGTCCGGCACCCACTGGTCCGCCAAAGGCATAGGGCAATTCGGGCATGGCTTGCGTGCTTATCGGCCTATCGATTGTTACGGGCGCTGTCACTGGGTTATTCCACTCCGGCGAATACTGAATCTGAAGACTTGATTTAATCACCAATCACCAATTCAAAACACTAAAACATAATTAAACACGAAGGCGCCGAAGGCGCGCAAAGGTAAAATGAATAAAATCTTACTTCGCGCGACTTCGGCGCCTTTGTGTTGAAAAGGTTTTCGTGTGATCCCAGCCTGCGCCAGGTAGAGTCAATCATGGCGTCGCTAATTGACGCTATTCAGGTTTGAACCTCAAACTCAAGCAACACCACAGCAAGCGCCGCGATACCTTCCTTGCGCCCGGTGAAACCCATCTGCTCGGTGGTGGTCGCCTTGATATTGACATCGGTACTGTTCACCCGCAGGTCACGCGCGATCAGCGCGCGCATATCATCCCGGTACGGCGCCAGCTTCGGTGCCTGGGCGATAATGGTCAGATCGGCATTGCTCACACACAGGCGGCGCACTTTTAAGAGCTGCATCACTTGCGCGAGCAGTTTGCGGCTGTCGATGCCTTTGAAAGTCGGATCGGTATCGGGGAAGTGCTGACCGATGTCGCCAAGTCCGGCCGCGCCTAGCAACGCATCACACAGCGCATGCAGCACGACATCACCATCGGAATGCGCCGCGAGACTGTGCGTGTGCGGAATCTCCACCCCACCCAGCACCAGACGTCCGCCTTCGCGAAAGGCATGCGCATCGAAACCCTGGCCGATTCTCATTTCCGCCCCTGCTGTGTCAGATAGAACTCGGCCAAGGCAAGGTCCTCGGGCCGGGTGATTTTGATATTGTCGGCATGTCCCTCAATCAGCCGTGGCCGATGACCGGCATGTTCCATGGCGGACGCCTCGTCGGTCACATTCACACCCGCGGCCTGTGCCGCTGTCAGCGCGTCACGCAACAAGCCAAACCGGAACATCTGGGGTGTGAGCGCATGCCAGAGCCTAGCGCGATCAAGCGTTGCCACACAATGCAGTTCGGCGTCCGCCTGCTTCATAGTATCGCGTACGGGTATCGCGAGCAGCCCGCCGACCGGATCATCGGACAGCTGCGCAATAAGCAGCTGCAGATCATTCGTGCGCACGCAAGGTCGCGCCGCATCGTGCACCAGTACCCAATCCTCAGGGGCCGCCTGCTGGCTGAGTTGCGTGAGCGCATTGGCAACCGAATCGGCACGTTCGGCTCCACCGGGCGCTGTCGTCACCGGTGTGCGAAGGTTTAGATTCAATCCTGACCAGCGTGAGTCACCCGAGGTAATGGCCACCACGATCCCGACCAACCCGGTTATCGAATCCAGCGCCGCGAGGCTATGTTCCAGCACCGTGCGACCAGCGAGTGAGAGATACTGTTTGGGGATATCCGCGCCCATGCGCCGGCCACTGCCGGCGGCCGGTACGATGGCCCAGAGTCTTGGTGAAGTAGCGGGATGTGTAGTCATGTGTTTTGTTGGGGCTGGAGATTAGAGGCTAGGGTAAATAAGATTATGGAACCTCCGATCATTTACTAAGCCGTCATTCCGGCGAATGCCGGAATGACGGCTTACTCAGAGTTTCCTTAGGTTGTTCTAGTTCCTAGTTCCTAGTTCCTAGTTCCTAGTTCCTAGCCCCTATTTCACTTCCCCTCCGGCTCGACCAACTGATAGAACACCTCATCATCCTTGATCATGCCCAGTTCGGAACGCGCGCGCTCCTCGACGGCATCCAGACCCTGTTTGAGGTCGTTCACTTCTGCTTCCAGCGCGGCATTGCGTTCGGCGAGTTGCTCGTTATCCAGGCGTTGTTCGCCCACGGCCGTGTGCAGATGCCAGACTTCCGCAAGACTGCCGTCACCCACCCACAGCTTGTACTGCAAGCCGAGCAGAAGCGCTATCAATATGACGATCAGCCAGCGCCGCATAATGTCTTGGTGAGCTTAAGAATCTAATGAACCCGCAGAGGGGACGACAACGGATTCACTGTACTCATACTCCGCAATAACTCCATTGTCGATCTGACGCCGGGCATAGTGCCCGCGCCACTTGAGGCTGCAGCCGCTTATAGATGCCGGAAAGCAGTGCGGCCGATATAGCTGGCATGATCGCGCAGTTGGTCTTCGATTCGCATCAACCGGTTGTACTTGGCCACACGATCGGAGCGCGACAGCGAACCGGTCTTGATCTGGGTCGCGGTGGTACCGACCACGATATCGGCGATCACCACGTCTTCGGTCTCGCCGGAACGGTGCGAGACGATCGAGCTGTAGCCCGCGCCGGTCGCCAGCTTGATGGCTTCCAGTGTCTCGGTGAGCGTACCGATCTGGTTCACCTTGATCAGAATGGAATTGGCGATGCCCTTGTCGATGCCTTCCTGCAGGATGGCCGGGTTGGTGACAAACAGATCGTCACCGACCAGTTGCACCTTGTCGCCCATTTTCTCGGTCAGCAGTTTCCAGCCATCCCAATCGTCCTCGGCCATGCCGTCTTCGATGGTGATGATCGGGTACTTGTCGACCCAGACACCCAGATAGTCGACGAACTCGGCGGAGCTGAACTCGCGGCCTTCGGAGGCGAGCACATATTTACCGTCTTTGTAGAATTCGGAACTGGCGACGTCGAGACCGAGATAGATGTCTTCACCCGCTTTGAAGCCGGCCTTCTCGATGGCCTCGAGAATGACTTCAATGGCTGCCTCGTTGGACGACAGGTTCGGCGCGAAGCCGCCCTCATCACCCACCGTGGTCGCGAGCTTGTGACCACTCAGCACCTTTTTCAGGGCGTGAAACACCTCGGTACCGTAACGCACGGCCTCGCGGAAATTCTCAGCACCCACCGGCAAGATCATGAATTCCTGCATATCGACGCTGTTGTCCGCATGCGCGCCACCGTTGATGATGTTCATCATCGGTACCGGCAACTGGAACGGGCCCGCGCCACCCAGCATGCGATACAGCGGCACTTGCTGTTCGCGCGCCGCCGCCTGCGCCGTCGCCAGCGACACAGCCAGGATGGCATTGGCACCCAGGCGTGATTTGGTTGGTGTGCCATCCATCTCGATCAGCTTGTGGTCGATGTCCGCCTGCTGGCTCGCTTCCATGCCCAGCAAGGCATCGCGGATCTCACCGTTCGCATTCGCTACGGCCTTGAGCACGCCTTTGCCGCCATAACGTTTGGCATCTCCATCGCGCAGTTCCACCGCCTCGCGGGTGCCGGTCGAGGCACCGGACGGCACAGCGGCGCGACCGACCGCGCCGGATTCCAGAATGACATCCGCCTCGACGGTGGGATTGCCACGGGAATCCAGGATTTCACGGGCGCGGATATTGCTGATCTGAGACATCGTTACTCCATCTATTCAGTAAGTTATTCAGTATCGTTAAAGCTATGTCTGTCCGGTGCCGTGGGGACAGATCTTCAGCTCTGTCCCCGTCGTGGTTCCACGCAGCTGAAAGAAACACCCTATGTCAGTACCTAACCCAGCAGATCGGCCTCAGCGAAGCCGTGGCGTTTGACGGTCGCATCCAGTTCCTTGAGCGTCTCCAACAACTGCGCCATGCGCGGCAGCGGCCAGGCGTTGGGGCCATCGGACAGCGCCTTGCTCGGGTCGGGATGGGTTTCCATGAACAGACCGGCAACGCCGGCAGCGACCGCCGCACGCGCCAGCACTGGCACGAATTCGCGTTGACCACCGGAGGTCGCACCCTGCCCGCCCGGTTGTTGCACCGAATGGGTCGCATCGAACACCACCGGACAGCCGGTGGCGCGCATGATCGCCAGACCGCGCATATCCGAGACCAGCGTGTTGTAACCGAAGGACACGCCGCGTTCGCAGACCATGATCTGCTCGTTACCCACCGCGCGCGCCTTGTCGACCACGTTCTGCATATCCCAGGGCGCCAGGAACTGGCCCTTCTTGATGTTCACCGGCTTGCCGGTGCGTGCGACGTTCTGAATGAAATTGGTCTGGCGGCAAAGAAAGGCCGGCGTCTGCAACACATCGACGACCGCCGCGACTTCATCCAATGGCGTATCTTCATGCACATCGGTCAACACCGGCACGCCGATCTGATCCTTCACCTTCTGCAGAATGCGCAAGCCCTCTTCGAGGCCGAGACCGCGAAAGGATTGGGTCGACGAGCGATTGGCCTTGTCGAAGGAGGATTTGTAGATGAAGGGAATGCCCAGTTTGGTGGTCATTTCCTTCAGCTGTCCGGCGGTATCCAACGCCAGCTGCTCGGACTCGATCACACAGGGCCCGGCGATCACAAAGATCGGCTGGTCGAGTCCCACATCAAAACTGCAGAGTTTCATATTGCTTCCAGATGTTCAGTATTACTGTCGATGTCGCGGATTACGCTGGGAACCGCCATGACACGAAGACAAACCTTATTGAACCGCCAAGGCGCCAAGAACGCCAAGATTGATTCATGAAAAAAAACCAATAGGCCTTTTCATTAATATTGCCTTGGCGTTCTTGGCGCCTTGGCGGTTCAAAATTCCTTCTTGGCGACCTTGGCGTCTTGGCGGTTCATAAAAAAACCAGGTCAAGCCTGAGCCGCCGCCGGCACCCGTCCGCGCTCATGCTGTGCACGGGCCGCGTTCACGAAACCGGAGAACAGCGGGTGGCCATCGCGGGGCGTCGAGGTGAACTCCGGATGGAACTGACAGGCGATGAACCAGGGATGATCCTTGAGCTCGATCATCTCGATCAGATTGCCATCAAGTGATTTACCGGCCAGCACCAGGCCCGCCTTCTGCAACACGTCACGATAACCGTTATTGAATTCGTAGCGGTGACGATGACGTTCCTCGATCACGTCCGCGCCATAGACCTCGCGCGCCTTGCTGCCCTCCAGCAACTGACATTTCTGACCGCCCAGACGCATGCTGCCGCCCAGATCCGTATCAGCACTGCGGCGCTCGACGCGACCATCCTCGGTCTGCCATTCGGTAATCAGTGCAATCACCGGATGCGGCGTGTCCGGACGGAACTCGGTGCTGTGCGCACCGGCGAGACCCGCCACATGACGTGCGTATTCAATCACGGCCACCTGCATGCCTAAGCAAATACCGAGATACGGAATCTTGTTCTCGCGCGCAAAACGCACCGCAGCGATCTTGCCCTCGATACCGCGCTCGCCGAAGCCGCCCGGCACCAGAATCGCATCGACGCCTGCAAAGTCGACACCTTCCTGCTCAAGGCGCTCGGAATCGATATAGTGGATGTTGACCTTGGTACGCGCGCGCAGTCCGGCATGGATCAGCGCCTCGGACAGGGATTTGTAGGACTCGGTCAGATTCACGTATTTGCCGACCATGGCCACGGTCACTTCCGACTGCGGATGGGTCAGATCATCGACGACCCGCTCCCATTCCGAAAGATCCGCCGGCTTGACGTCGATCTTCATCTTCTCGACCACGATGTCATCGAGGTGCTGCGCGTGCAGCAGCAGTGGAATCTTGTAAATGCTGTCGGTGTCGACGGCGGAAATCACCGCACGCTCCTCGACATTGGTGAACAACGCGATCTTGCGGCGCTCATCAGCCGGCAGCGGCCGGTCGGCTCGGCACATCAGGATATCCGGCTGGATACCGATGGAGCGCAGCTCCTTGACGGAATGCTGGGTCGGCTTGGTCTTGATCTCACCCGAGGCGGCGATATAGGGCACCAGGGTCAGATGCATGAACAGGGTCTTTTCATGGCCCAGTTCCACGCCCATCTGGCGGATCGCCTCCAGGAACGGCAGTGATTCGATGTCGCCCACCGTGCCGCCGATCTCGACCATCGCGATGTCGGCACCCTCGGCACCGGCACGGATGCAGCGCTTGATCTCGTCTGTGATGTGCGGGATCACCTGCACGGTACCGCCGAGGTATTCACCACGACGCTCTTTGCGAATCACATTCTCGTAGATCTTGCCGGTGGTGAAATTGTTGCGCTTGCCCATGGTGGTGCGGACGAAGCGTTCGTAATGGCCCAGATCCAGATCGGTCTCGGCGCCATCGGCAGTGACGAATACCTCACCATGCTGGAACGGACTCATGGTCCCGGGATCCACATTGATGTAGGGATCCAGCTTGAGCATGGTGACCTTGAGGCCACGCGTTTCGAGAATGGTGCCAAGTGATGCGGAGGCGATGCCTTTGCCCAATGAGGACACTACACCACCTGTGATGAAGATATATCGAGTCATTGAAATCCGAACGGCTGAGACGTGGCTAGGGTCGATGATCGCGGCTCAAAATGCTTGCTGATGCGCGATCTGAACTGCACCACAAGACGGGGTTGAACCTTACCAGAATGACCCGTCAGGCACAATCGCGCGACTCCAGTTGAAACGCACACCCGGCTCCTGTACGGCGGCCTGAAACCCTTCGCAGACCCAGTAACCTGCTACGGCAATCAATGCCTCATCCTGATACAGCAGCGGCACCCGTGCACGTTCCCAGGGCGGCACACCGGCATCCTGAAACAGATGCTTGAGCGTATGGTGCTCGCGGCGCCCCGCCGGTTGCAGACGCTCACCACCCCGACGAAACTCGATACGCAGCGGCCTGTCAGCCAAATGGCGCCTAGCCACACCCACTCCCAGCCCCGGTTCGGGGCTCAACACACCACCGGCCAGGGACACTGGCTGATCCGCTGCCCAGAGCATGCCTGCAACCTTGCCTGCTGTGTCGGTATAGCTGTCCACAAAAATCTGGTCGCGATAACGCCGCACGCACACACTGCCCCAGGCGACGCAGGGCATGGCGTCCATTCCCGCCCGCAGTACGTCCTGTTCAATACGTGCCAGGATCGCCGCGCTGGGTACCGGCGCGCCACAGCGATGCAGCCAATGGCGCAGCAGGTTGGCGCGGCGCGGCGCGGACAGGGTTAATGCAGTGCTGACCGACAGAGGCAAACAGGGGTCAGAGCCCGATTTCAAATGATCGCCGCGGACTGCTTCTGTTTGGCTAGAAGAAATTGATCTCTGCCCCGTTTCCACAGAATCGTCATCTCGGCGTAGGCCGGGATTCAGAACCGCCGTCGGCAATGTGTCCACATGGATTCCGGCCTGCGTAGGAATGACGGAATGTCTGGACGTTGATGAATGACCTTCATTGTCCTGCAGATCTATCGCTGCGAGCTCAGATAACAGCTGCGCTGCATCGGCCTGATGGCGCGCGCCGCGCGCCAACACCGCACTGGTGGCAGGCCAGCGTTGCTGCAGCAGTGGCAGGATGTTGTGGCGCAGATAGTTACGGTCGTAATCGAGTTGCGCATTGCTCGGGTCTTCAATCCAGCGCAGTTCTTGCTGTTCGGCATAAGCCTGTAATTCAGCGCGACTCACGGCCAGCAATGGTCGCAACAACCGGCCTTGCCCCAACGCACTGGATTCCGGCATCGCCGCCAGGCCCTTGGGGCCGGCACCACGCAGCAATTGCAACAGCAGGGTTTCGGCTTGATCGTCCTGATGATGCGCCGTCAACAACACCTGTCCCGCCGGCAGCAACTCCGTAATGGCCCGATAGCGCGCCGCGCGTGCCGCCGCTTCCGGACTCTCGCCGTTAGCGTGACGTGCATCCACAGACAGTGACCGGTATTCGATATTTAGATCAGCGCACACCGCGCGACAATGCGCATCCCAATCAGCAGCAGCAGATTGCAGATTGTGATTCACATGCACCGCCACCAACGGCGCGGGAAGTTGCTCACGTACCGCCGCCAGCGCGTGCAGCAGGACATGCGAATCGAGCCCGCCGCTGTAGGCAACCCAATAGCCCGCCGAGTCCGGCGCGAGCGCGAGGACGTTGGCAATGACTTGGTCGGCAGTGAAGGGCATGCCTTCCCCCATCAAAGAAGTCGCCGCGCGAGCAGCGTCTGCATATCACGCCGCCCGTCGGCGATGAGATAGACATATACCTGTTTGTCGATCAGCCGGTAAATCACTCGGTAGGGTTTGAAAAAGACTTCGCGGAATTCGCGCAGCCCGAGTGCTGCCAGTTCCTTGGGCGGATGACCACGCTCCGGCAATGCAGCGAGACTCATAAATACCTTTTCGATCCGGTCTAGAACATGGTCGGCCGCGTCGAGGGTATCCTGTTCGGCGATGTAGCGATGAAGTTCTTCGAGATCGCGTGCAGCATCGTCCGTGAGCAGCACCTTGTAGGTCATCGGCCTTGAGCCCTCTTACGCAACCGCGCGACGACGTCGCCCGCCGCCTGCACCTTACCCACCTCGATCTGGCGGCTGCCCAGTGCCAGAATCTTCAGCAGCGCCAGCGTCTCCTGAGTCTCCTCGTAGGTTTTAACATCCTGAATCACGAGTTTGGCCTCGCCATTCTGGGTGATGACCATCGGCTGACGCTGCTCTGCGAGTTCGCGAACCACATCGGCAGCATGCGCCTTGAGGTAGCTGATAGGCTTGATCTGGGTGGAGTATTTCATGGGCGACATACCATAGGACTGAATATGGACCGAATTTAGTCCCAATCCAGACCCAACGTCAAGCTTCAACTAGGTGCCAGAGAGCAATTTCCTCTAATGCTCCCTCACCGCAGGGATCAGCTCGATATACCCCATACAGGTCAACTGATAAACATCCATCTCGACCAACCCAGCCTTGAAACGCCCTTCCCAGAGCGTGCCCGTGCGCCGATAGTGATGATTGATCTTATAAACCGCATTTGCCACGGAATCACATGGAAAAACACAGACCAGATCATTAGCTTCACGCCGGCACCGCCATCACCCGCAAAGTGGTGAATAGTTGTTCCATGAATGTACTGTGTTTCAGTGTCTTCCGTGTGTTTCCGTGGCAGAAATGATTATTTTAGGTTGATGTAATACTCATAGCGCCGCCCCAGCGCCTGCATCATCCGCGAGATGCCATATTCCTCGGCACTGTCGACCAACAAATGCACATGATTGGTCATCAACACATAGGCATGAATCGCGCAGGAAAACCGCACAGCCACCTCGGCGAGCTCATCCAGGTAGCACCGATAATCGGCCTCCGCAAAGAAACACGGCTCGCAGTTGTTGCCGCGCTGAATCACATGCTGGGGAACGCCCGGAAGATTGAAACGGGGTTTGCGTGGAACAGTTCACCTCCTTGTGAATGGTACAGGCTGAATATGTCTGCTATGCGAACGCGATGCTAGCAGGAAGGCATATTAGAGAGAATTGGTCTCTGGCACCTATTTTTTGCGCACGCCTGAACACCACCGCTGTGGGGACAGATCTTCAGCTCTGTCCCCGTCCGTGCGGGCCACGCAGATGATTCTTTCAGCTGCGTGGAACCACAACGGGGACAGAGCTAAAGGTCTGTCCCCACGGCGGCGGAGCGTTACGCATTCGTGCGGGCCACGTGGATAAACAAAGCCGCTGAGGTAACGTGACGGTGGGTTGTTGGGCGGTTCCGCTTTGCTGCGTGGAGCCACAACGGGGACAGAACTAAAGGTCTGTCCCCACAGCGGAGGTACATTACGTGCTGTACTACGCGGCAGTGAAATGACCGTAGGACATGATCCGTTTGTAACGCGCCTTGAGCAGTTGCTCGGGGGTGGCGCTGGCGAGGTTGTCGAGCTGCTGCAATAACATCTGCTTGAGCGTATCGGCCATGAGTTGTACATCACGGTGCGCGCCGCCCAAGGGTTCCTCGACAATACCGTCGATCAGTTTGAGTTCGAACAGGCGTTTGGAGGTAATGCCGAGCGCCTCGGCCGCATCCTGCGCCTTGTCGGCACTCTTCCACAGAATCGATGCGCAACCCTCCGGCGAGATAACCGAATAGGTGCTGTATTCCAGCATCTGCACCCGATCACCGACGCCGATAGCCAAGGCGCCGCCGGAGCCACCCTCGCCGATCACCGTGCAGATAATCGGCGTTTTCAATTCGGACATCACGAACAGATTGCGCGCGATGGCTTCACTCTGGCCACGTTCCTCGGCACTGATACCGGGATAGGCACCGGGCGTGTCGATGAAGGTCAGCAGCGGCAGACGGAATCTCTCGGCCATCTTCATCAGACGTAACGCCTTGCGATAGCCTTCCGGGCTGGGCATGCCGAAATTACGCGCAAGCTTTTCTTTGGTATCGCGGCCCTTCTGATGGCCGATCACCATCACCGGACGACCATCGATCCGCGCGACACCACCGACAATGGCGGCATCATCGGCAAAGGCACGATCACCGTGCAGCTCGTCGAAATCGGTAAAGATATGTTCGATGTAGTCCAGCGTATAGGGACGCTGCGGATGCCGCGCCAACTGCGATACCTGCCAGGAACTGAGCTTGGCAAAGATGGTTTCCGTGAGCGTGCGGCTCTTCTCCTGCAGCCGGCCGATCTCTTCGCTGATATTGATCTCGGTATCGTTGCCGAGATAACGCAGCTCTTCGATCTTGGCTTCAAGTTCGGCGATGGGCTGTTCGAAGTCGAGAAAATTCAGATTCATAACGTTAATATGCTACTTGATTCCATATATAAATAACAGCCTTGAAGTAGTATCGACTATGTCGCATGTCTATCTCAAAGATGCATAAAACTAATGGATCATGACCTCCATTAACCCGACTTCAGAGTGATAATAAAGAAAATCCAATCCTGGCGAGTCCATAGGCAGAAAAACCATCCCGCTGCCCGTGGATAGTGGAAGGATGGATGTACTACCACGCGTGGAATGCATTGTATAGAATTTCCGAAGTTTGTCAGTCGTCAGCAGAATCCCATAGGGCGTTTCCTGTGGATCAAACTCCAGAGCCCCCTCCAAGTAGTACTTCTTATCATGCTGCACATAGTCCGTGAAATCTGACTCCACCAGTCTAGTGCTTTCAAATTTCTCGTTGAGCAGGAGAACTGCTGGCTTGAAAAAGAATTCCCTGGGCTTATCGCGCCCAATCCAAACAGGGTGACTTCGAACAGTCATCACCAAATGAGTAACGTCAGTAGGAAATTTGAATGCGCGAAAATAGCTCTTACCAGTGCTAAAACTATACACAGGCGAAGATTGATCAATGCTTATATCCATTTTATAAGGCATGGATATACTTTCATAAGAAAAGTCTTTAAACCCGGAACAACATTCAACCGCACCGTTCAAATTTTGCGCCACTTGCTGAAATGGTATTTCATAATCTATATGCTCAGGAACACCAGCACATCCGCTAAGTATAAACAGCAGACAATAGATGCTATGACGACTGCGTTTCACATAACGCGAGTTACATACCCATTGCATTGATGGCCCCCAAGATAAATTATTTCTTATTTCTATGTTGTTGCGTTCTTATCTATATTCAATCAGCACCTGCTCCGGTCCGGCCAGTTCATGCAGGCGATGGATAAGCTCATCCGCCGGGCGCACGCTCCAATCACGGCCCAGCGCGACTTGAGCGCTGGCGGCCTGGTTGCGATAACTGATCCAGACCGGGCATTTGCCATCCCGGAACGGCCGCAAAGTGTCGGCCAATGATTGCATGAAACCGTTGCCGGCCTGTCCGGCGTCGACATTGATCACCACGCGCCGGGCGAAGGTCTCGCGTGCCTGATTGATGTCATAAACCTTATTTGCTGTCAGCTGCTGGCCACCGCTGTAATCGTCGAAACCAAGCACGCCCTCCACCACCAGCACCTTATCCTTGGCAATCAGATTGCGGTGATGATCGAACACGTCGGAGAACACGCGCATCTCTACCCGCGCACTGCGATCATCCAGCGTGACGAACGCCATCGACCCACGCCGGGTCTGACGCACGCGCAGCGCGATCACCAGCCCCGCCACAACCACCTGACGGTCCTGACTGCGCGAGGTTGGTGCCTCGGCGCCACTACCGACCAATGAGGCCAGACGACCGCTGGTGATGCTCGTCAACTCGGCCTCATAGCGCGTGATCGGATGGCCGGTGAGATAGAGACCCAGCGTCTCCTTCTCACCCTGCAAGCGTAACTCCTCTTCCCATTCCGGCAGCCGGATGATCTCGACTGGCGCAGCCTCGGCCGCGACGGCGTTACCGAACAGATCCACCTGGCCTGTACCGGAATCGCGCTCCTGCTGTTCGGCGAGTTTCAACGCGGTCGGCAATTGTGCCATCAGGCTCGCGCGATTCTCACCCAGACTGTCGCAGGCGCCGGCACGGATCAGTGCCTCCAGGACACGGCGATTGAGTTTGCGCAGATCGACACGCCGGCAGAAATCATACAGATCTTTGTAATCACCGTTGCTCTGATGTTCCGCAACCACACCCTCAATAGCCGCCTGACCGACGCCCTTGATAGCGCCAAGGCCATAAATCACCGTATTGTCGCCATCGACGGTGAAGCGGTAATTGGAACGATTGATATCCGGTGGCACGACCTTGAGCTTCATGTCACGGCATTCATCGATCAGCGTGACCACCTTGTCGGTGTTATCCATATCCGCCGAGAGCACGGCCGCCATGAACGGCGCCGGATAATGCGCCTTCAGCCAGGCGGTCTGATACGACACCAGCGCATAAGCGGCCGAGTGCGATTTGTTGAAACCGTACCCGGCAAACTTCTCCATCAGGTCGAAGATGTAGGTCGCGACCTTGGCTTCGACGCCATTCTTCAGCGCGCCTTCAGTGAAGATCTCGCGCTGCTTGGCCATTTCCTCGGGCTTTTTCTTGCCCATGGCGCGGCGCAGCAGATCCGCAGCACCGAGACTATAACCGGCTAGCACCTGCGCGATCTGCATTACCTGTTCCTGATACAGAATCACGCCGTAAGTCGGCTTGAGAATAGGTTCGAGTTTCGGATGCGGATACTCGACCTTTTGTTTACCGTGCTTACGCGCAATGAAGTCGTCGACCATGCCCGACTGCAACGGTCCGGGACGGAACAATGCGACCAGCGCGATGATGTCTTCGAAACTGTCCGGCTGCAGACGCCGGATCAGATCCTTCATGCCACTGGATTCCAGCTGGAAGACCGCCGTGGTCTGACAGGCCTTGAGCAACACGAAGGCCGCCGGATCGTCGAGCGGGATGCGTTCGATATCCACGGGTTCGGGAAGCAATGGATTCAGCGTCGCCAGCGCCCAATCGATAATGGTCAGCGTGCGCAGACCCAGGAAGTCGAACTTGACCAGACCGACTGCTTCGACATCGTCCTTGTCGAACTGGCTGACCAGATTGGCACCACCCGGCTCGCAGTACAGTGGCGTGAAATCGGTGAGTTTGCTCGGCGCGATGACCACACCACCGGCGTGCTTGCCGGCGTTGCGCGACAGACCTTCCAGCGACTGCGCCAGATCGATAATCGCGCGCACATCCTCTTCGGTCTCGTAGGCTTGACGCAGTTGGTCTTCCTGCTCCAAGGCCTTTTCCAGCGTGATGCCAATTTCAAAAGGGATCAGCTTAGCGATGCGATCAACGAAGCCATAGGGATGGCCCAGCACACGACCGACATCGCGCACGACGGCCTTCGCCGCCATGGAACCGTAAGTGATGATCTGCGACACCTTGTCGCGACCGTATTTCTCGGCCACATAGTCGATGACGCGATCCCGCCCTTCCATGCAGAAGTCGACGTCGAAGTCGGGCATGGACACGCGTTCCGGATTCAGGAAGCGCTCGAACAGCAGGTCGTACTGAATCGGATCGAGATCGGTAATGGTCAGTGCATAGGCGACCAGCGAGCCGGCACCCGAACCACGTCCCGGCCCCACCGGCACGCCGTTGGCCTTGGCCCAGATGATGAAATCGGCGACGATCAGGAAGTAACCGGGAAAACCCATCTGGATAATCACGTCCAGTTCGATTTCCAGACGTTCGTCATACGGTTTGCGGCGTTCCGCGAAATCAGGCGCGGCTGTATCGAACAGCTTGGCCAGCCGTTTCTCCATACCTTCGCGTGACTGGGCGCGGAAATAATCATCCATGGTCATACCGGCCGGCACGGGGAAATCCGGCAGGTAATTCTTGCCGAGCGTCAATTCCAGATTGCAGCGCTTGGCGATCTCGATGGTATTTTCCAGAGCTTCCGGGATATCGGCGAACAGCGCCGCCATCTCCTCCGGTGTCCGCAGGTATTGCTGCTCACTGTGACGCTTGGGTCGACGCGGATCATCCAGGGTGCGGCCGTCGTGAATACACACGCGCGCCTCGTGCGCCTCGAAGTTTTCCGCGGCAAGAAAGTGCACATCGTTGGTGGCGACCACCGGCACATCCCGCTGCGCGGCCAGTGCGACGGCGGCATGCAGATAGTCTTCCTCCTGGTCGCGGCCGGTGCGTTGCAGTTCCAGATAGAAGCGATCGGGGAACATGCTCAACCAATCCTTGAGCAGTTCATCGGCCACCTCGGCATTGCCGGCAAGCAAGGCCAAACCCAGATCACCGGCACGCCCGCCGGAGAGCGCAATCAGGCCCGCGCTGCGTTCACGCAGCCAGGCCTTCTGCAGCATCGGCATACCGCGATGCTGGCCTTCGATATAACTGCGCGAGATCAGCTCATTGAGATTGAGATAACCGCTGCGATCCTGGCACAGCAGCAACAGTCGCGTCGGCTGATTCGGGTCGAGATCGTTGTGGATCCAGACATCCGCGCCAATGATGGGCTTGATGCCGGCAGCCATCGCTGCCTTATAGAATTTCACCAGCGCAAACAGGTTGCCCTGGTCAGTCACTGCAACCGCGGGCATGCCCGCCGCCGCAACCGCCTTGACCAGCGGTTTGACGCGCACGATGCCGTCGACCAGCGAATATTCGGTGTGCAGATGGAGATGTACGAAGGGAGCGACCATGACCGGGAGTGTCCGGCTTTGCGCGCGGGGTTTCAAGGCTTGACTTGCGGGTGGTGACGGCGCAGGCGCAGGGCTGCAGATGCTGCGGAAAACCACGACAGTTGGACCGAGGTTTGTAGCCTGGATGCAGGTGCTACGGGCCGAAATCCGGGTGTGTAATAACTAACCCCCCGCATTCCGCTGCGCTCCATGCGGGCTACGATGCTGACATTTAACGGGGACAGATCCGAAGTCTGGGTCTGCCCCGGGTTAAATGCCGGTTAAATGTTCAACGTTTACATCTTCAACAAGGCGGAAATCTGTTCGCGCAGGAATTCGTTTTCGTCTTCCAGGACCGCGACGCAGTTGCTCAATTCCTTGTTCGCGCGCTCCAACTCGACGAAATTGTCGGCGATATCCGGCTCCGGTGACGGCTGATGTCCATGTTGATCAAGCAGTTTCTGAATGTAATTACGAAGATAGTCTATGGTCTTGGACTGTTGTTCGAGTAACCCGACGATGCTGGCCTCCTCATACCCCTGGGAGTGAAACATTTTCTTAGCTTCAGGTGTTTTAGCCTCGGATACGCTGGTTGATCCCCTGTTGTAGCCTGTCGCAATAAGCACTGCACCCAACCGATCCGCCAAGCCTTGCCAAAAGGCTAGATCACGCTTCTCCGGTAGATTCTTCGAGAGTTCCGCCTCGACATCCAGCAGTGCGGCACGCAGTGTGAGCGCCGTCTGAACGGGATCAGCTATCACATCGGCTTGGCCGGCAGGCGCGGCTGTCAGTGCCTCCAGATGCGTGCGGGTCTTGGCGACTTCGCTTTCGAGATAGAGCGCAGGCGTGGGGTGCGCGTCGGAGCCGTCAATGTAGGTAAGACGATCCCGGGCACGTTGCTTGCGCAGGCGCCAGACCAGCACGCCGATCACAATCAGCATGAAAACCATGCCTTCGAGGATTGCGAGGAACGCAAAGAGGCTGAACGTGATCATCCCTGTTCCCTAAGCCGCGGACCTACCTCGGCCTGGTTCTGTTACTTATGCTGAATGTGAAAAATCTTTCACTAGTAACAACAGTAGCCTGACTTTATTGAACCTTTTAATCCAGGTCAATGAAAGGCTCAGGCCTCTCCCAGCTGGATCAGACGACGTACCGGACCGAAGCTGCGCCGGTGCAGCGGCGACACGCCCAGCGCCTCCAAGGCTGTTAAATGCATCTTGCTCGGATAACCCTTGTGCTGCGCCAGGCCATAGCCCGGATACTCCGCATCCAACAAGACCATTTCCCGATCCCGCGCCACCTTGGCCAGGATAGACGCGGCGCTGATGGCCGCCACACGACTGTCACCCTTGATGACCGCCTCAGCCGGACAGGGCAATTCGGGACACCGATTGCCGTCGATCAGGGCGAACTCGGGCGCAATCTGCAGTGCCAGCACAGCACGACGCATGGCCAGCAGACTCGCCTGAAGGATATTGATGCTGTCGATCTCTTCGACCTCGGCCCGCCCTAACGCCCAGGCCAGTGCGCATTCCTGAATAATCGGCGCCAAGGCCTCACGACGCGCTTCGGTGAGTTTTTTGGAATCCGCCAATCCGGCAATGGGACGCGCCGGATCCAGAATCACCGCCGCCGCCACTACGGCCCCGGCGAGCGGACCACGGCCGACCTCGTCGACACCGGCCACCAGTCGCAGCCCGCGCGTGAAGTCGATGTCCTGCGAGTCATTCATCGTCCCGCAACCTCCAGCACCGCAGTGGCCGCGCTGTGATCGGCATCCTGCCGCAGCTGCGTATGAATAGCATCGAAGGCGGCAATCAGTTCCTGGCGTCTGGCGGTGTCATCAATAGACTGCAGGACCGCGGCGCCCAAGGCTTCAGGCGTGGCCTCATCCTGAATGAACTCCGGTACCAGCCGGCGCTCAGCCAACAGATTCGGCAGTGCGATATGCGGCAACTTCACCAGTCGTTTTGCCACCCAATACGTCAGCCGCGCCAACCGATAGGCCACCACCATCGGCCGTTTCAGCATCATGGCCTCCAGCGTTGCCGTACCCGAAGCCAATAGTACCGCATCACTCGCGGCCATCACCTGACGCGCATTGCTGTCGATCAGGTGCACCGGCAGATCACCGGCATGCTGACCCAAGGCGCGCACGAAAATCTCCCGCGTCATGGCATTCGCCAAGGGCACCGCGAAATGCAGCCCGGGCCGCTGATGCACACACCAATGCACCGTGGCGATAAAGGTATCGGCCAGTCGCGCAACCTCACCGGCGCGGCTGCCCGGCAACAGCGCGATCAAGGGCACATCGGCCGGCAGATGCAAAGCCAGTCGCGCCGCATCCTTATCAACCCGCTCGGGAATCAGATCGGCCAGCGGATGACCGACAAAGCTGACCGGGACATGGTGATCGCGGTAGAACGCCGCCTCGAAAGGAAACAACGCCAACATACGATCAACACTGCGCGCAATCGTCTTGACCCGTCCCTGTCGCCAAGCCCACACCGAGGGGCTGACATAATGCACCGTGGGAATACCCGCCGCTTTGAGCCGTCGCTCCACACCAAGATTGAAATCCGGGGCATCTATGCCCACAAAGACATCCGGCGGATCGGCAATAAAGTGCCGGCAGATATCACGTCGGATGCGCAGCAGCCGCGGCAGATGCACCAGCACCTCGAACAGCCCCATGACCGAGAGTTCTTCCATCGGAAACAGACTGCGGCAGCCCTCCGCCATCATCAGCGGTCCGCCAATGCCTTCGATGATGGCATCCGGATGCTGCTCACGCAGCGCGCGGATCAGACCGGCACCGAGCAGATCGCCGGACATTTCACCGGCGATAATGCCGATACGGAGGGGTTTGGTGTTGGTTGTTTGTTGCATAACAGCGGGTTTGTATTGTGATGGTGGGAACATAACATGTGGGGGTTTGTGGCCCTAGCCTTTTGTGCCTTGTTGGCTTATCGCTTTTCTTGATTGGCGCTGTACACCTTGGCCTTCCTTTCGCCCTTGCTGGGCGAGGTACTTTTCTTTGCCTCGCCAAAGAAAGAGTACCCAAAAGAAAGGCGACCCGAAGGCTTGCCCGCTGCGCGCTCGATGGGTCAAAGGTCCACTGGACCTTCGACTAATTCCATCTCGCCCTCCGCTTCTCGCCCGCTTGCGCGCTCGCCTAACTCGCGACTTCGTCGCTCAAACACGAGGCGAGCTTCATCGCAAACGGGCTGCGATGCTCGGCTGCGCCTACGGGAGTGGGTTCTCAATCTGACTACGCGGCTAACGTAGGGCGCATTAGACCGAAGGTCATAATGCGCCGCATGTGTTAAACCCTAAACCATCCGGCGCAATACGCTGCGCTATTGCGCCCTACTGCCCTACATGTTCTTGCTGATTTGCGCTGTACAACTTGGCCTCCCTTTCGCCCTTGCTGGGCGAGGTACTTTTCTTTGCTTCGCCAAAGAAAAAGTACCCAAAAGAAAGGCGACCCGAAGGCTTGCCCGCTACGCGGGTTCCCTGTGCTTCTCGCCCGTTTGCGCGCTCGCCTAACTCGCGACTTCGTCGCTCAAACAGGAGGCGAGCTTTCCCGCAAACGCGCTGCGATGCTCGGCTGCGCCTACGGGATGGCGAAAGCCAAAACCCGCTAAACCTGGCCTACATTTTTTATCGATGTATACCGACAGTCACTCACAACACTTTTTTCAGTGCCATTATACGATCAGAAATACCAAGAATTGAGAAGCGCTCGCTGAAAATCCTTTGAAATATGATTAGCGAGCATAAACCAATCTGAGCACACGACTTAAGAGAATGCCTATGACTCATTGTGCCTCCAGAGAGATAATCCTGCATGTAATGACTTCTCCCATCCTCCTGCTTCAATCCCATACTGCTAATCATCGCTCGTTCGTTTGGATGTGCCCCATAGTCAATAGCGCGCTGATACAAAGAGACTGCCACTTTGTGATTTTCAGCATCTACAGTTTCGAGAGTTTTTATTACATTCCTGTAGCTAAACTCAGCTCGAACCTTCTTTTCCATTGAAGGGTTGTCATGTCGACGTAGCCACAAATCATCCAATCCTTTGTTTTGGTTTATATGGAGAGCATAAAGTGCATTCTCTAGGCAGCTACGCAATACCGGGAACGTCTCTGGGCTATGGCCGCTCATAGCCAACATGCAACTCGCACGGAAGGCTACATGCGCCCTCATAAGAAATAACCCTTCAAGAAAACCGGGCGGGTTGATCAATCCGCCAACTATCGAGTTGTAACAAGAATCGACTTTGTTTAACGACGAATATTCTGCGGAGTTCTTTGCAACCGTCGCAGCAATATTGTCGATCGCCCCATCTATGTGGGCAGTTAACGAATCAGAACCCCATGTATTAGGAAGCTCCTTAAACATCTTTTCGGGCGCCTTAGTTTCGTTTAACAATCGGCAAGCGTAGCCTGGGTTGAGCGAAAGCGAAACCCAGGCTACGGGTTTCGTGTTTTGACTTCCAGTCCCGTAAGCGCAGCCGAGCATCGCAGGGGCAATCGGGGGAAGCGCGCCTCGTGTTTGAGCCGGCCATGGGTTTCGGCCGGCGAGTTAGGCGCGCGCCGATTGCTCCGAGAAGCGCAGGGAACCCGCGTAGCGGGCAAGCCTTCGGGTCGCCTTTCTTTTGGGTACTTTTCTTTGGCGACACAAAGAAAAGTACCTCGCCCAGCATAGGGCGAAAGGAAGGTTCAGGTGTATCGCTGGCGTGAAACCAATAAGAAAAACCGCGGGGATTCGCTGTGCTCAGCAGATCTGACGGCTGGCGCCGCTCCCCCTCTCCCTAACCCTCTCCCACGAGGGGAGAGGGGACTCTGGTCAGTCCAGCCACTTAAACCATCCTTCGGGTCGCCTTTCTTTTGGGTACTCTTTCTTTTGGCGAAGCAAAGAAAAGTACCTCGCCCAGCATAGGACGAAAGGAAGGTTCAGGTGTATCGCTGGCGTAAAACCAATAAGAAAAACCGCGGGGATTCGCTGTGCCCAACAGATCTGACGGCTGGCGCCGCTCCCCCTCTCCCTAACCCTCTCCCACGAGGGGAGAGGGGACTAGTTAGTCCAGCCACTTAAACCATCCTTTGGGTCGCCTTTCTTTTGGGTAGCTTTTCTTTGGCGAAGCAAAGAGAAGCGCCTCGCCCAGCAAAGGCGAAAGGAAGCTAATGGTGTATCACTGGTGTGAAATGAATTTGCCGGGATGGGAATTCTTAGAAAAACTGATAACGGCTGGCGCCGCCCCCCCTCCCTAGCCCTCTCCCGCCAGGGGAGAGGGGATCGACTCGATAGGGCGCACTGCCTATCGAACAATGCCCCGTGTTTGCTTCTCCAAAAACGCCACCATCACCCCCACTTCCGGAGAATCCGCCGCCTGCACCCGTAACTGCTCAAGCGCATCCTGCAGCGTGAGCTTGGAGCGATACAGCGTCTTGTACGCCTGTTTGAGTTGCGCAAGCGATTCGGCGCTGAAGCCGCGGCGCTTCAGACCTTCGGTATTCAAACCATGCGGCTGCGCTGAAAATCCGCTCACCATGACATAAGGCGGCACGTCTTTAGCAATTCCACTACTGAAGGCCGTGAAGCAGTGCGCCCCCAGTGAACAGTACTGATGCACCAGGGTATAACCACCCAGGATCACATAATCCTCGACGCGGACATGGCCGGCCAACGAGGTATTGTTGGCAAGTATGGTGTGATTACCGATGATGCAGTCATGGGCGACATGCACATACGCCATGATCCAGTTGTCGTCGCCGATACGGGTGACACCTGCATCTTGTATCGTGCCACGATTGATGGTCACGCATTCGCGGATGGTGTTCCCATCGCCGATCTCCAAGCGCGTAGGCTCACCTTTGTACTTCTTGTCCTGCGGGTCATCGCCGACGGAGGCAAACTGATAGATATTGTTATTGCGACCGATACGGGTCGGTCCGTTGATAACGGTATGCGGGCCGATACGGGTGCCGGAGTCGATCTGCACATGGGGACCGATTACCGCGAAGGGGCCTACGCTGACATCATCGGCCAGTTCCGCCTTGGGATCGATAACAGCGCGTGAATCAATCAAACGTCCGCACTCCGTTCCGTGCACATGATTTGCGCACTGGCGACCAGCTTGCCATCCACCTTGGCTTCGCCTTCGAAAACCCAGATACCGCGTTTGCTGTTGACCACGCGCACTTCCAGCATCAGTTGATCACCCGGTTCGACCGGACGCTTGAAACGCGCCTTGTCGATACCCACCAGCATGAACAATGAATCCGAGTCGGCGGCGCGATCCACCGTGCGGAACGCCAGCAGCCCGGTTGCCTGGGCCAGCGCCTCGATGATCAGTACACCGGGCATGATCGGCTGTTGCGGGAAATGCCCGGTGAAGAACGGCTCGTTGAAGGTGATATTCTTGTAGCCACGCAGATATTCGCCCACCTTATAATCGACCACGCGATCGACCAGCAGGAATGGATAGCGATGCGGCAGTAGTCGCAATATTTCTTTGATATCCATTGTTGTATCGGTCATATCAGCGTCTCGTCATTACAAAATATATATTTGCTAGCCGCGGAACACACAAGAAATTAACGCATGCCATTTGCATTAAAGGCTTGTTCCGTGTTGTCCGTGGCTAATGAATCAATCCTTGTCCCCGAGCCTGCGCTCCAGGGCCTGCAGGCGCCGCGCCATATCGTCCAGATGACGCAAGCGCACAGCGATCTTGTTCCATTGATCATTCGGCTGTGCCGACAAACCCGAGGAATACACGCCGGATTTGGTGATCGATTTAGTCACCATGGACATACCGGTGACAACTGTTCCATCGGCGATTTCCAGATGGCCGACAACGCCTACACCACCCGCCAGCATGCAGTGCGCGCCGATCTTGGCGCTGCCGGAAATGCCGACACAACCGGCGACGGCGGTATGCGCACCGATCTGGACATTGTGCGCAACCTGAATCTGGTTATCGAGTTTCACCCCGTCGGCAATCAGCGTGTCTTCCAAGGCGCCGCGATCGATACTGGTATTGGCGCCGATCTCGACATCATCACCGATCCGCACACTGCCCAATTGCGGCACTTTGAGCCAATGTCCCTGGTCGTTGGCCAAACCAAAACCATCGCTGCCGATGACCGCGCCGGGATGGATCAGGCAACGCGCGCCCAACTGTACGCCATGACACAGGGTAACATTGGCAACCAGACGTGTACCCGCACCAATAACAACATCACGACCGACAACACAGCCCGGGCCGATAACGACATCGGCACCAATCTGAGCGCCCTCTTCGATAACACAGAGCGGACCGAGACTCGCGCCGTGGCCAATCCGGCTACCGGTCGCGACCACGGCACTGGGATGGATACCCGCGACGCTGTCATTCAGCGGATAAAGCAGTGCCGCGACCCGCGCATAGGTCACGTAGGGGTTATTGCTCAGCAGGGCCGGGACTGAACAGTCTTTGGCGTCGCCTGCAGTCAGGATGACGGCACCCGCTTGTGTACCGGACAGATACTTGCGGTACTGCGGATTGGCCAGAAAACTGATGGCATCCGCCCTGCCTTCCTGCAGGGTACAGACACCGCTGATCATCAACCCTGCGTTACCCTGAACCTGAGTCCCGGTACGCTCGGCCAATTCTCCCAGTGTCAGTCCCACGCCATCCGCCGCTTGTCAGTCTCAGTTATCTGATTTCTTGAGACGCGTCAGAATGGCATCCGTGATATCAATCCGGGTGCTGGCGAACACCACGCCTTCACTGACAATCAAGTCGTAGTTTTCGGCCTTTGCCAGATCGACAATGGCGTCGTACAGACGACGCTGCAGTTTGGCCAGCTCCTCGTTGCGGCGGATGTTCAGGTCTTCACGGAATTCGTCCTGCGAGCGCTTCAGATCACGCTTGCGGTTGACCAGGTCACGCTCGACCTTGGTGCGGTCACTGTCACTCATCACCGCCGCATCGCGGGACAATTTATCTTCCGCCGTCTTGATGTCGCGCTGAATGGCAACCAGTTCCTTTTCACGCGGGGCGAACTCACCCTCCATCTTGCTGATGGCCGCCTTGGCCTGGGGCGCTTCTTCCATCAGCTTGACGGTGTTGACGAAGCCTACCTTGACCTCGGCCAGCGCCATTGTCGGCAGACTCAGGCAGATAGCAGCAAAAATTCCAACCATGTTACGCATGTTCAATGTGTATCTCCTAAGGTTTCGATATGTTCAACAACTACAAATTCGTGCCGATGGTGAACTGGAATACCTGGGTATCATCGTCGGGCTCGTCGTTCAGCGGCATGGCCAGGCTGAATGACAGCGCGCCCAAGGGCGATAACCAGGTTGCGCCTATACCCGTTGAATAGCGCAGTTCATCCGCCTTGAAATCGTCATAGCTTGCGTACACGTTTCCGACATCCACGAAGGCGCCCATCCGGAAGGAGTTGCTCTTGGTAAAGAACGGCGGCGGGAACAACACCTCCATATTACCGACCAACCGGAACCCGCCACCCAGAGGATCACCCAGGGAATCGCGCGGACCCAGGGTATTATCCTCGAAACCACGTACCGAACGCACGCCACCGGCATAATAATTTTCAAAGAATGGCAGATTATCGAAATCTCCGTAGCCATCACCATAGCCAACCTCGCCATTTAGCAGCAGAGTGAAGGACTTGGTCAGTGGCACATAGGTCTGCTGCTCATAGCCCAGTTTATAGAACTGCAGGTCCATACCCGGCACCGTCAGTTCGGCGGTCGCACTCTGGCGAGTTCCCCGATCCGGGAAGATGGTCTTGTTGCGGGAATCATGGGACCAGCCACCGGTCAATTTAATGGTGTCGAATTGATTGCCGTTCTCGGTGATAAAATCCTGAATCTCCTGTGACGTAAATGACGTGGTGGACAGATCCAGGTTTTCGTATTCGACATTCAAACGCACTCTGTCAAATTCGTTAATCGGAATACCATAATTGACATTGCCGCCCAGGGTGTCTGCTGAGTAATCAGACAGGTTGGCTTCTTCGGCGTCCGTTTCCCGGTAAAAGGCGCCAAAGCCACGACTGACACCATCGATCGTGTGGTACGGATTCAAATAGTTGAAGCTGTAGATCGTATTCACATCACTGTTGTTGAACGAAAAGCCGACCTGCTTGCCACTACCCAAAAAATTGTCCTGAGTGACGCTGGCGTTGAACAACAGGCCGGAAGACTGCGCATAACCCAAACCGACCATCAGATTACCGGATGGCCGTTCCGTCACTGAATAATTCACATCGATCTGATCGTTGGTGCCGGGCACGGTCGGGGTCTCGACATTGACCTCTTCAAAATAGCCCAGGCGATCCAAACGGACTTTCGAACGTTCCACGGCCGAGGTTGAAAACCAGCCACCTTCCATCTGGCGCATTTCGCGGCGCAGCACCTCATCACGCGTGCGGGTATTACCGACCATCGTGATGCGGTGCACATAGACACGCTTGCCCGGATCAACGAAAAAGGTCACCACAACTTCTTTTTTATCCTGATCGACCTCGGGAATGGTATTCACATTTGCGAAGGCATACCCCTGATCGCCAAGCTTTTCGCTGATACCGGTAACTGTTTCGGTCACATATTTACGCGAAAACACATCACCTGGATTCAACCCGACCAGCGGGAACAATTCTTGCGGTTCCAGCACCAGATCGCCGGCCAGACGGACTTCTTTGACGCGGAACTGCTCACCCTCGGTAATATTGATTGTGATGTAGATATCTTTCTTGTCAGGCGTAATGGAAACCTGCGTGGAATCGATGTTGAAATTGATATAACCACGATCCAGATAATAAGAGCGCAGCGTTTCAAGATCACCGGACAATTTCTGCTTGGAGTATTGATCAACGCCGGTATAGAAAGACAGCAGCGTCGGCGTACTCAGCTGAAACCCTTCCAGCAGCACCTCATCGTCGAACACCTTGTTACCGACGATACTTATTTTCTTGATGCGCGCGGCACGTCCTTCGGACACATCGATATTGATACCGACGCGGTTACGTTCCAGCGGATTCACGGTCGTTACAATTTTCACGCCGTACTTACCGCGACTGAAATACTGGCGCTGCAATTCCTGCTCAACCTTGTCCAGCAGTGAACGGTCGAACACCCGGCCTTCCGCAAAGCCGATGTCCTTCAGCGAATCCAGCAGCGGCTCGGACTCGATGTCCTTGTTGCCGGTAATCTCGATACTGGAAATGGCCGGTCGTTCCTGCACCACCACGACCAGCACGCCCTGATCATGTTCAATGCGCACATCCTTGAAGAATCCGGTTTTGAAGAGCGCGCGCACCGCTTCCACGGAACGCTGCTCATCGAAGGTTTCTCCGGTCTTGACGGGCAGATAGCTGAACACCGTACCGGGCGCAATACGCTGCAGTCCTTCGACACGAATATCTGTCACCGTGAATGGCGTGAAGGCCAGAACCTGTTGGGTGATGCTGGTCGCCCCAAGCAGGACACAGGTGCGTAACAAATAATTCATAATTTCGATCCAGTTCTTGTTGTCGATGTCAGCGGCGGGGGGAATTACCGCAATAAACGCGCAAAGTCATTGAACAGCGCCAGACTCATCAGGGCGAACAATACGGCAATCCCGATCCGCTGGCCCAACATTTCGGTCCGTTCCGACACCGGACTGCCCTTTAAAAGTTCAATAAGGTAATACATCAGATGACCACCATCCAGTACAGGCACCGGCAACAGGTTCAGAACCCCGAGACTGATACTGACGATGGCCAGGAAACTCAGGAAGGTGCCCAAACCGATACTGGCGGATTGTCCCGCATACTGGGCGATGCTGATCGGGCCACTGATATTGTCCAGCGAGGCCTCGCCAACCACCATCTTCCACAGGGTGCGCAACGTCAGCACACTCATATCCCAGGTTTTGGCCACACTCTTCTGCAATGCCGCCACCGGCCCATACCGGGTTTCGGTACGCAGCTCCGCGCCCAGCTCGGGTGGCATCCTGACATAGGCACCGATGCGCCCGATCACACCATCATCGATCTCGGCGCGATCCGGACGCAGACTGAGTTCGAGCTGCGCGCCATCACGCTCAATCTGAACCTGAATGGATTGCTCAGGGCGTTGTTGCACATAACTTACCCAGGCGTCCCAATCCGCAATGATCTGACCATCCGCGCTCACAATCCGATCACCGGGCTGCAGGCCGGCAACCGCTGCGGCGGCATCGGCAACCACCCTATCGATCACCGCGGGTAACACCGGACGCCACGCTTTCAGACCCAGGGCGTCGAGCAGATCGCCGCGATCCAGCAGTCCCTCCGCCTGAGTCAGATCCAGATACAGCGTACGCTTGTGACCATCGACACTTTCCACATCCAATGCCAGTCGTTTGCGGTCGAGCGCACCGTCCAGCAACTGCATGATCGCGACATCCCAGGTCGGCGTGGATTTGCCGTCGATGGCCAGTAATAAATCGCGCTCCTCAATGCCCGACTGCGCCGCCAATCCGGTCGGTTCCGGCACATCCAACATGGGCTTAACACCCGGCACGCCATAAATGAACAAGGCCCAGTAGGCAAAAATCGCGAACAGGAAATTGAAAGCCGGCCCCGCCACCACCACGGCCATGCGCTGCGGTAATGGCTTGCGATTGAAGGCGCGCGACAGATCCTGCGCCGGCACCTCGCCTTCGCGTTCATCGAGCATTTTCACATAGCCGCCAAGCGGGATGGCAGCGAGAACGAACTCGGTCTGGTCGGCACCGTAGGTATGCCGCCACAGCGGCTTGCCGAAGCCGAGCGAGAAGCGTAATACCTTGACGCCCGCACGGCGTGCCACCCAGTAGTGACCGAACTCGTGCACGGCGATCAGCACACCCAGCGCCAACACAAAGGCCGCGGCGGAAAACAGAACACCGCTCATAGCATCACCCGCCGGGGTTTAATGGCAATTTGTTCACAGGCAACCAAACGTGCCGACTGATCGGCATCCAGAATCTGCTGCAAATCGTCTCCCGCCTGAATCGAGCAGCCGGCCAGACTCGCTTCGATCACCGGCGCGATGCGATCGAAGCTGAGCTTACCTTCCAGAAAGGCCTGCACAGCCACTTCATTCGCGGCATTGAGCACCGCCGGCGCCGTGCCGCCTTGGCGCCAGGCGGCGTAGGCCAGCTCCAGACAAGGAAAACGTTTCGGATCGGGTGCGCTGAAGTCCAAACGACCCACCGCGAACAGATCCAGCGGCTGAACACCGGAATCGATCCGTTCCGGCCACGCCAGTGCATGCGCGATCGGCGTGCGCATATCCGGATTACCCAGCTGCGCGAGCACCGAGCCATCCTGGTAATCGACCAGAGAATGAATCACGCTTTGCGGATGCAATACCACTTGCACCTGATCGACCGGCAGTCCGAACAACCAGCAGGCCTCGATCACTTCCAGACCTTTGTTCATCATGGTCGCGGAATCGACCGAAATCTTGCGCCCCATATCCCAGTTGGGATGGGCGCAGGCCTGCTCCGGCGTCACTTGTGCAAACTGATCCAGTGGCATGTTTCGGAAGGGCCCGCCCGACGCCGTCAGCAGGATACGGCGTACGCCCGCAGGGCTTTCACCCGTGATAAATCCAGGCGGCATGCATTGGAAAATGGCATTGTGTTCACTGTCGATGGGCAGCAGTAAGGCGGCATGCTTGCGCACCTGCTCCATGAACAGGGCACCGGACATCACCAGCGCCTCTTTGTTCGCCAGGAGTACGCGCTTACCGCAACGCGCCGCCTCAAGGCTGGGCGCCAGACCGGCCGCACCGACAATCGCGGACATCACGTAATCCACAGCGTCCAGACCAGCGACCCGCACTAAGGCCTCGGCACCGGTCAACACCTCAATTGCGAGCGCCTCAGCGCGCAATGCCTGAGACAGACGCTCGGCGGCATCGCTATCGACCAGCACGGCAATCTGCGGTTGATGCGCACGACATAGACGCAGCATGCCCTCGACATCGCGATACGCGGTAAGCGCAATCACACGATACCGTTCGGGGTGACGGGCCACGACATCCAGTGTGCTCAGGCCGATAGAGCCCGTCGCGCCCAGCACGGTCAAACCAAGAGGTTTGTCTGGATTCTGCGGTGTCGCGCCTTTATCCATGGTCGTTGCCATCACTCCAGCCAACTCAGGCCGTAAACAAATACCGGGCCTGCGGCCAGCAGACTATCGATACGGTCCAGCACACCACCATGTCCTGGAAACAGTGTTCCAGTGTCTTTGAGACCTTGCTGACGTTTGAGCAGACTGATGAAGAGATCACCGACGATCGACACAATGACGCAGACGATGGACAAGACCACAAAACCGAACATCCGGTTCCCGGTCCAGCCGAACCACATGGCCGCGCCGACCGCGAACAGACTGCCGCCGATGAGACCACCGATCGCACCTTCCCAGGTCTTACCCGGACTGACCTGTGGTAGTAATTTGTGTTGCCCGAGGGTGCGACCCGCAAAATAGGCACCGCTGTCGGCGACCCACATCAACACGAACACGAACAGCGCCAACTGCGGCCCCCGCTCCGCCTGACCGTGCACACTGCTCAAGGTCAACCACACGGGCAATAACACCAGCACAGCAAGCAGGATTTTGGGTATGACCCACTGCCGACCCAACTGCGGACGTAACAACCAGAAACCAGCCAGCAACCACCAGACTGCGACTGCGGGCAAGGCCCGGGACAGCCACTCCGGCTGCTGCTCCACTGCCCACCAGGCGACACCCGCGACGGCCATGAACGAAAGTAGATAGAGCGTTTTTGCTGAACGAGCCTGGAGAGGAATCAGACCGGCCCATTCCCAGGCGGCCAGGGCAAGAAAGATACCCGTCGCAATCGCGAAAGCCGGTGTTGGCAGGCTTAAGATAGCCCAGACGACCAACGGTATCAGAATCACCGCGGTCAGAAGTCGTTTAAGCACCCTTGATGCGCTCCACCTGCTCACCGGTCTGACCGAAGCGCCGCTGGCGCCGGGCAAACGATTTCAACGCATCGACAAGACAAAGCTCATCGAAGTCCGGCCACAGGGTATCGGTGAAATAGAGTTCGGTATAGGCAAGCTGCCAGAGCAGGAAATTGCTGATGCGCTGTTCACCACCCGTACGGATGAAAAGATCCGGTTCCGGCAGTTCCGCCAAACACAGCTGCTTGCCGAGCAGTTCGGGATTGATGTCACTGAGGGTAATATCGCCTGATTGAACTTGCGCGGCAATCTTGCGTGTCGCTTCCGCGATATCCCATTGACCGCCGTAATTCAAGGCAATGGTGAGTTGCAGGCCGGGATTATCCCGGGTGAGAACTTCACTGCTCTCCATCAGCTTGCGCAATTTATCGCTGAACGGCGCGCGATCACCAATGAACCGCACTTGCACACCATTCTTATGCAGACTGTCGATCTCTTTGCGCAAGGTGCTGATGAGGAGATCCATCAACAGACCAACCTCGGTCGGCGGACGTTTCCAGTTTTCGCTGCTGAAGGCGAACAGGGTCAGGGCCTCGACCTGATGCTTGCGACAGGCCTCAACGACACGCCGCACCGATTTCACACCTTCGCGATGTCCGGCCGGACGCGGCAGGCCACGACCGCGCGCCCAGCGGCCATTACCATCCATAATAATGGCGATATGGCGCGGGCGATCTTGCGCAGTGGCATTCTGGTCTATGCGGCTTAGCTGTGACATGACGCTGAATCCGAAACCTTCAGACCTCCATGAGCTCGGCCTCTTTGGCCTGCAGAACTTTATCAATGTCGGCGATAGCCTGGTCCGTCAGTTTCTGGATCTGCTCCTGGGCACGCCGATCCTCATCCTCGGAGATCTCTTTTTCCTTGAGCAGTTCCTTGAAATCGTTGTTGGCATCACGGCGGATATTGCGAATGGCAACGCGCGCACCTTCGGCTTCGTGACGGACCACTTTGATCATGTCCTTGCGGCGCTCTTCGGTCAGTGACGGCAAGGGGATGCGCATCACGGTCCCCGCGGTATTCGGGTTCAGGCCCAGATCCGATTTCATAATGGCCTTTTCGATCACCGCCACCATGGATTTTTCCCACGGCGTTACGACCAATGTGCGGGCATCTTCGACATTGACATTGGCGACCTGCTTCAGCGGCACGTCGCTGCCGTAGTAGTCCACCATAATGTGGTCGAGCAGGCTGGTATGGGCGCGCCCGGTGCGCACCTTGGTCAGGTCGTGACGCAAGGTCTCGACACTTTTGCCCATGCGGATTTTGGCATCTTTGAGGATGTCATCGATCATGCTTGTTACTCCTTAACGACCAGCGAGCCTACTGCTTCTCCACGCATAGCTCGCAGCAGATTGCCACGTTCATGAATGTTGAACACCATCAGCGGCATGTTGTTGTCGCGACACAGGATGATTGCGGTGTGATCCATGACCATCAACTGACGGCGCAGGGCATCATCATAGCTCAGGCGATCGAAGCGTTCGGCATCGGCATGCTGCTTCGGATCAGCCGTGTATACGCCATCCACATTGGTTGCCTTGAACATGATCTCGGCACCAATCTCGATGGCGCGCAGACTGGCGGCCGAATCGGTGGTGAAAAACGGATTACCGGTGCCGGCCGCGAACAGCACCACACGACCTTTGGCCAGATGCTGTACAGCACGATCCCGGGAGAAATTTTCACAGGCCGCGGCTATCGACAACGCCGACATGACGCGTGCCTCGGTGCCCAAACGCCGCAGGGCATCCTGCATGGCCAGCGCGTTCATCACCGTCGCCAGCATGCCCATGTGATCACCGGTGACCCGGTCCATACCGGCCGCCGCCAGACCGGCGCCGCGGAACAGATTACCCCCACCGATGACCAAGCCGATCTGCACCCCGGCCTGCGCCAGCTGATGAATCTCGCCGGCGAACTGATTCAGCACCGCCGGATCGATCCCGGATTCGCTGCCCATCAGGGCCTCGCCACTGAGCTTGAGGAGGATGCGCTTATAACGTAGATCTGAGATTGGCATGGTCAATAATTCAGAGAGTTAGGTCAACTAAGTGAAGCGATCACTAATCAGAGATGCGCTGCGCGGCTTATTGTCGTCTTTTTCACTGGCAATTGCCACGCGAGCAGCCGATCCGATTTCCCTTGTGAAATGGGGCCGCAGCGCGACCCCAATTCGAACCATCCCTGACCGGCCAGTGCCGGCGGGGTAAGCCTTACTTGCCGCGGGCTTGGGCCGCGACCTCCTCGGCGAAGTTCTCAACCTTTTTCTCGATACCTTCACCCAGTTCCATGCGCTGGAAGCTGATGACCTTGGCACCGGCCTTGCTCAACAGCTGGGCAACCGTGGTATCGGGATCTTTCACGAACGGCTGTCCGACCAGGGTGACCTCGGCCAGGAATTTCTTGATGCGGCCGTCGACCATCTTCGAAATGATGTCAGCCGGCTTGCCACTCTGCTCGGCCTGGGCCGCGAAGATCTCACGCTCTTTCTGAATCATCTCGGCAGACACTTCGTCTTCGCTGACACACACCGGGCGACTGGCAGCGACATGCATGGCGATGTCCTTGGCCAGTTCTTCGTTGCCACCCTGCATCTCGACCAGCACACCGATGCGACTACCGTGCAAGTAGGCGCCCAGGACACCGTTGGTCTCGACCAGCGTAAAACGACGCACATTCATGTTCTCGCCCAGTTTGGCGATCATCTCTTTGCGGGCTTCATCGACACTGACGCCGCCATCATCAAGCGGCATATCGAGTAGCGCTTCCAGACTGGCGGGCGAACTCTTAAGAATCCGTTGCGCAACCTTGTTGGCGAAGGACTGAAACTCATCTTTCTTCGCAACGAAATCCGTTTCGCTGTTGACCTCGACCACCGCCGCACGTTTACCGTCAGCGCTGAGTTCGATAATGATCAAACCTTCAGCCGCGACGCGGCCGGCCTTTTTGTCGGCCTTGGCCAGACCCGACTTGCGCAGGTTTTCGACGGCCACTTCCATATCGCCGTTGGCTTCGACCAACGCCTTCTTGCATTCCATCATGCCGGAGCCGGTACGCTCACGCAGCTCTTTGACC
The DNA here is from genome assembly GCA_018819175.1 of Gammaproteobacteria bacterium. GTDB lineage: Bacteria > Pseudomonadota > Gammaproteobacteria > Thiohalobacterales > Thiohalobacteraceae > JAHJQQ01. The sequence continues at coordinate 13,326 of JAHJQQ010000033.1, read as the reverse complement.
ATTCCTGCTGTAATAGACATGGTTTGAATCCTCTACATCTTGCTTAATTCGGTATGGGCGGTGTAACCCGATGTGCGGACTGAAACATTGCCTGCGTTCAATCGGTACCGCGAGTATTCGAAGCTTGCCAAACAAAGCCGGGGCGAAACCTTCAACCTTCAAGGCCCGCCCCCGGCTATCCCTTAAACTATAAGGGCTGTTTAAGCCTTGGCTTCGTCGTCGCCCTTGGGCGCACGGGGTGCGGCAGCACGACCACGCTTGTTACGCACCGCCTTGTCAGGAGCACCGCCATCCATTTCGACAAAGTCATCATTGCCGGCTGGCAGATTCACCGCCGTGGCCTTGCCGTCCAGCATGGAATCGGCGGCACCGCGCACATACAACTGAATGGCACGAATGGCATCGTCATTACCCGGAATGATGTAATCGACACCGACCGCCGAGTTGTTGGTATCGACTATACCCACCACAGGAATACCCAGTTTGCCGGCTTCCTGAATGGCAATCTTTTCATGGCCGACGTCAACTACGAACAGGGCGTCCGGGAGATGATTCATGTCTTTGATGCCGCCCAGGCTGCGATCCAGCTTTTCCATTTCGCGGCGGCGCATCAGCGCTTCTTTCTTGCCAAGACGCTCGATGCTGCCATCGGCGACCATGGCTTCCAGGTCTTTTAAACGACGCACGGATGCACGGACAGTTTTGTAGTTGGTGAGCATACCGCCGAGCCAGCGGTAGTTGACGTAAGGCATGCCGCAACGGGAAGCCTCTTCGCCGACCACATCACGCGCGGAACGCTTGGTGCCGACAAACAGTACGGTGCCGCGTTTGGCGACCAGGCTGCTCAGAAAATTCATCGCCTCGTTATACAGAGGCAGGGTCTTTTCCAGATTGATGATGTGGATCTTGCTGCGTTCACCGAAGATATAGGGAGCCATCTTCGGATTCCAATAACGGGTCTGATGACCGAAATGCACGCCAGCTTCAAGCATCTGGCGCATGGTGACGTTCGCCATGGTAAAACTCCAAATTGTAAGGGTTAGGCCTCCATGCGCCCCGTGTGACAACCCCGATTTTCATCAGGGCACCCAGCCACACTGTAACGACGCATGTGTGAATTTGCGGCCGAAAACCAGGAATAACCATTACTCCTGAGCACCGGTCCGCTTAACAAGCGCGCCTTTATACCATAAACTCCCCCGGGCAACAATTTCCGGATGCCGCCTGCTTCCTTCCCCAAATCAATAGGTTCTCATGGCCATTACCATCAAAACTGCGGATGAAATTGAAAAGATGCGGGTTGCCGGCCGGCTGGCCGCGCAGGTCCTGCAAATGATCCGCCCGCATGTGAAGGCCGGCGTCACCACCGGGGAACTGGACCGTATCTGTCACGACTACATCGTGAATGTGCAGGGCGCCATACCGGCGCCACTCAACTACCGTGGTTTCCCCAAGTCCATCTGCACCTCGCTCAATCATCAGATCTGCCACGGCATACCCGGCGATAAGGTGCTCAAGAACGGCGACATCCTGAATATTGATATCACCGTCATCAAAGATGAATTCCACGGCGACACCAGCCGCATGTTCCTGATCGGCGAACCCTCCGTGCAGGCCAAGCGTGTGTGCAAGATCAGCTACGAGGCGATGCGCGTCGGAATACAAATGGTAAAGCCCGGCATACGTCTGGGCGACATCGGTCACGCCATCCAGAAACATGCCGAGGCAGCCCACTTCTCCATCGTGCAGGAATACTGTGGCCACGGTATTGGTCGCGGGTTCCATGAAGAACCGCAGGTGTTGCATTACGGCAAGCCCAACACCGGCATTGAACTGGTGCCCGGCATGACCTTCACGATTGAACCCATGGTCAATGCCGGTAAACGACATACCAAACTGCTTCCGGATGGATGGACCGTTGTCACCAAGGACCATAGCTTGTCGGCGCAATGGGAACACACCGTACTGGTTACCGACACCGGTTACGAAGTGCTGACCCTGGCCGACGATGAATCACTCGAACACATGCCGTTGCTGCCATGACTACGCGCTTTCCGCAGGCCAATCCGGCTGAACCCGAAGCCAATCTGCCACCAGCATTGGCCGACCTCTGTGACAGCACGGTTCTGGATGCAGCGCTTGCGGGTAGCGTCCCTGCATTACCCATGTTGCGCGAAGCACTCAAGACCGGCACACAAACACTGCAGCAGCAGTTCGAACAAGGGTTGGCGGCGGATCAATTGGTCGCAGGCCGCTGTTCTCTGATTGACCAGTTATTACAGCGTACCTGGCAGCATGTGCTGCAATCCGATGCCGAGCATCTCGCACTCGTTGCCGTCGGTGGCTATGGCCGTGGTGAACTGTTGCCACACTCGGACATCGACCTGATGATCCTGCTGCCCGACGCGGAAACCCCCGAACAGACGGCGCGGATCACGTCTTTCCTGACCTTGCTGTGGGATATCGGGCTGGAAGTCGGTCACAGCGTGCGTACCCTTGAAGACTGTGTGACCCAGGGTGAGCAGGACATCACCGTTGCCACCAACCTACTGGAAGCCCGTTTATTGGTCGGAGACGCCAACCTGGTCGACCGGATGCGCACCATGACCGGACCGGACCATATCTGGCGCGGCGCCAGTTTCTTTGAAGCCAAACTCCAGGAACAGGCCGCGCGGCATCACAAATTTCATGACACCGCCTACAACCTCGAACCCAACATCAAGGAAAGTCCCGGCGGGCTGCGCGATATTCAAATGATCGGCTGGGTGGCCAAACGCCACTTCGGTGTCGACACCTTGCACGGACTGGTCGAACACCAGTTTCTCACCGAACGTGAGTACCGCACCCTGAGCGAAGGCCAGGCCTTTCTCTGGCGAGTGCGTTTTGCCCTGCACAACCTGACTCAGCGCCGTGAAGACCGCTTGCTGTTCGACTATCAGCGCACCCTGGCCACTCAGCTTGGCTACCAACAGGGCGATAGTCCCAGTCTGGCCGTCGAACAATTCATGAAGACCTATTACCGCACAGTATTCGAACTCAATCGTTTGAATGAAATGCTGCTGCAGTTGTTCAAAGAGGCCATCTTATACGCCGACGATACCGGCGAGCCGGTAGTCATCAATAAGCGCTTCCAGGCCCGTAAAGGCTTCATCGAGGTGCAGAATGATCGGGTATTCGAACGCTACCCCTTCGCCTTGCTGGAGATCTTCCTGCTGCTGGAACAACACCCGGAACTCAAAGGCGTGCGTGCTTCCACCATCCGCCTGATCCGTGATCACCGCTATCTGATCAACGACGATTTCCGCAACGATCTGCGCACACGCAGTATCTTCATGGAAATCGTCCGTCAGCCGCGCGGTGTCGCACATGAATTACGGCGCATGAACCGCTACGGCATCCTCGCCGCCTATCTACCGGTATTCGGCCGCGTTGTCGGACAGATGCAATACGATCTGTTCCACGCCTACACGGTCGACGTGCATTCGTTGTTCGTGCTGCGGAATTTACGCCGCTTCACGGTCCCGGAGCATGCGCATGAACTGCCGCGCTGCTCAGAAATCATGGCGACGATCCCGAAGCCCGAATTATTGATGATCGCCGCGCTGTTCCATGACATTGGCAAAGGCCGCGGTGGAGATCACTCGGAACTCGGCGCAACCGACGCCCTGGATTTCTGTCGGCATCACGGTCTCAGTCAACACGATGCCCAGCTGGTCGCCTGGTTGGTGCAGAATCACTTGCTGATGTCGACCACGGCGCAGCGCCGCGATATCGCCGACCCCGCCGTGATCAACGATTTCGCCGCGCATATGCAGTCCCGCGTGCGTCTGAATTATCTTTATCTGCTGACCGTGGCCGACATCCGTGCCACCAATCCGAATCTGTGGAACTCCTGGAAGGGCGCGCTGTTGCTAGAACTGTACAACGCAACCGCCGAGGCCCTCTCGCGCGGCCTCGACAAGCCCCTGGAACAGGACGAGTTCATCACCGAAACCCGCAGCGAGGCACGTCAGCTGCTGCTGGATGCCGGCTTGACCGACAAAGACATCAATGATGTCTGGGATAATCTGGAAGACGAGTATTTTCTACGTCATTCACCGGAAGAAATCGCCTGGAATACACGCTGCATCGATCGCCACTCAGGGCAGGACACACCACTGATCGAATTGCGCCACAGCGGCGCGCGTGGCGGCACCGAAGTATTCATTTATATGCGCACTGATGATTCACTGTTCGAGCGCACCACGGCCCTGCTGGAACAATTGGGCCTGGACATCCATGATGCGCGCATTATTACCTCACGCGATGGCCATGCCCTGGACACTTACCTGATCCTGGACGAATCCGGCGTCCATCTGCAGAGTGAGTATCAGATTAAGGAAATCGTCGACGCGCTCACCAATGAGCTGAGCACCCTGAGCGCACAACCGCGACGCGTCACCCGCCGGCCGCCGCGCAACTTCCAGCATTTCAATATCCCGACCCAGATCAACTTCAGTGATGATGCGCCCAACGAACGCACGATTCTTGAACTGATCACCGGCGACCGCCCCGGACTGCTCTCCGCCGTGGGCCGTGCCTTCAGCGCCAGCGGCGTGCGCCTGCAGAATGCACGCATCGCCACATTCGGTTCACGTGCCGAGGACGTGTTCTACATCACCGACACCCATAACCAGCCGTTACAACCCGAACAACAGGAAACCTTGCGCGTGCAGTTGCTAGACAGCCTGAAAACCGCCGGCACCAAGGCCTGAAACAACCATGCGACGGGTGGAAATCGACAGCCTCGTCGCGGAACCGCTCAACCACGATGCCGGCATCACCAAACAGGTTATTTTCCGAAACGGCAGCGTCCCGCATCTCACCCAGCTTGCCCAGGCGCGCATCCCGCCCGGCAGCCGCGTCACAGCGCATAAACACAGTGACATGCACGAGATCTTCATCATCTTGAGCGGCCAGGGTCGCGTACGGTGTGACGACACTGTGCAGCCCGTCGGCCCCGGCACCTGCCTCCGGATCGAGCCCGGCGAACGGCACGGATTTGAAAATGATGGCAGTGAAGATTTAGTAGTGGTGTATTTCGGGATTGCCGAATAAATCAATCTTCAATCACAAATTGCGGATTCCAAGCGACCTCCCACACATGTCCATCGGGATCCTGGAAATAACCCGCATAGCCACCCCAGAAGGTGGCCTGCGCCGGCTTAACAATCACCGCGCCCGCCTGTTTCGCTTCTTCCATGACCGTATCGACCTCAGCCTGTGCTGATACATTGTGTGCAAGCATCCGGTCAGTGGAACAGGGTGTCATTTGAGGGAGCCCCGTATCATTAGCGATACTTTTCCGTGACCAGAGCGCCAGCTTCACACCCGCCTGCAGATCGAAAAACACCACAGCGCCCTGCTCGAACTCCGTGCCGATAATGCCTTCCGTCGGCAGACCGAGGCCATCCCGATAGAACCGCAGCGACCTTTCCAGGTCATCGACGCCGAGAGTGATCATGGAGATGCGAGGTTTCATGTGAGTGGCCTTTTCTAATGCATCACGATATCAGTGGAACATCGGATCACAACATTCGGCGCAATACGCTTCGCTATTGCGCCCTACGCTGTCAACTCAATCAGCTCCAACGCATTCCCATCCGGGTCACGGAAGAACAGGGCACGGCGTCCTGAACGGCTACGGGTGTAGGCAATGCCTGCGTTCTCCAATGTCCGCGCCAACACATCGAGGTCATCGACGGTCAATGCCAGATGCCGGTCGCGGCCGCCGTGTGTCGGGCGGCCTTGGGTGGGATCGGGGTTGGGGAGTTCTAATAGATGAATCTGCTGGTCACCCACGCTTAACCAGGCGCCGGGATAACCGAGATCGGGGCGCGAATTATCCCGTGTCAGGCCCAGCAGGTCACAATAGAAACACAGCGCGCGCTGAGTATCGGCGACAAGGATGCTGGCATGATGGATGCGCTGTATCTGCATAATATTAGTCGTGGGTCTGCAAACGCGCCGCCCAATAGGCCGCGCCGATGATCAGCGCACCACCCAGCCACTCGCGGGGCAGCACCTGTTCATTGGTGAGCCAATAGGATGACAATGCGCCGACCACCAGCTCGAACAGCATGATCACGGCGGAGCGGTGCACGGGCATATGAGTTACACCGTATTGCGTCGCGTAAGTCATGATATAGATGCCGAACAATCCCAGCGCCACCGCGCTCAACCACACGGACGTTGTCACCTGAGGTGTCACGTCCGTCTCGAGCGTGCCCAGCCAGAGCGCCGCGATCAGCAGCACACCGCACCAGCTGGTCACATTCTTTACCGGCACCGAAACCTGTTGCAGACGCCGCACCATGACATTCGCGATTGCGAAGGCAATGCCCGAGGAAACCGCCAACCAGTCCCCTGCGCCGCTCGGCCAGGGCAAGCCGATGGACGGATCCCATAACATGGTCAGCGCGCCGATGATCGCCAGCAAAAAGACCCAACTCGCCTGTGCCGTCAACCGCTCGCCGAGGATCAGCCGCGCCAGCAAGACGGCCCAGATCGGCGAGAGATAGAACAGCAGCAGTACCCGGACAACAGTACCTTCGAGCACCGCCATCACGAATGAGACATTGCACCAGCCGGCCGCCAGCGCCAACCACAACAGGGTCAAGGGCTGATGCCGCAGTTCGCCACGCCGCGCAACGAAGGGCAGTACACCCAGTAACAATGCCGCCGCATAACTGACCAGTGTAGACCAGAGGCCATGCATGCCGGCCGCCTCCAACAGGCGCAGCGGGTACCAGATCAGCCCCCACATGGTCGCGGCAAGCAACAGACTGAACACGGGTAACAACGGAGGTATGGGTTTGGTCAAGGTCACGGCTTCCCGTATAATCGCGGTTCTTTGGAATTCAGGCGCATGGTAAAGGGTTTGCATTCAGGTTGCAGCCTAGCATGCGTCCGACCTGATTCAGCCTCTGTGACTTCCACGACGACCATGAACCCTGATCTGCAACGCTTACTGCCCTACCCGTTCGAGCGTCTGGCGCAACTCAAGGCCGGCATCACGCCGCCCGCGGCATTGGCGCCGGTGAACCTGTCCATCGGTGAACCGAAGCACCAGCCGCCGCATTTCGTCGCCGAGCAACTGATCAGTCATCTGCATGGCCTGGCGAATTATCCGGTCACCCGCGGCAGCGATGAACTGCGCAACAGCATCGCGCGCTGGTTATCGCAACGTTTCAAACTGCCCGAGGGCAGCATCGATGCGGCGCGCCACATCCTCCCGGTCAACGGCACGCGCGAGGCGCTGTTCGCCTTTGCCCAGGCGGTGATCGACCGCAGCAAGTCGCCACTGGTGGTGATGCCGAACCCTTTTTATCAGATCTATGAAGGTGCGGCGCTTCTCGCAGGCGCCGAACCCTGGTTTCAGAACACCCTTGCTGTGCATGGCTATCGGCCGGATTTCGAGGCCGTGCCCGCGGACATCTGGAAGCGTTGCCAGCTGATCTATATCTGTACGCCCGGCAATCCGAGCGGCGCCGTGCTGGACACTGCCAGCCTGCAACGTTTGATCGCGCTGGCGGATGAACACGATTTCGTGATCGCCTCCGACGAATGCTATTCGGAACTCTACCCGGATGAAGCTCATCCGCCGACCGGACTGCTGGCCGCTGCTGCCGCGCTGGGACGCAACGATTACCGGCGCTGCATGGTGTTTCACAGCCTGTCCAAGCGTTCCAACCTGCCCGGCCTGCGCTCCGGCTTCGTGGCCGGCGATGCCGAACTGATTGCGGGCTTTCTGCGCTATCGTACCTATCATGGCTGCTCGATGCCGCCCGCGACCCAGGCCGCCAGCATCGCCGCCTGGAATGATGAGGCGCATGTGCGCGAAAATCGCGAGCTGTATCGGAAGAAATTCAGTGCCATGCTGGAGATCCTCGGCGGGGTCCTGGACGTACAGGCACCGGATGCCAGTTTTTATCTCTGGCCACGCACACCGATCGACGACACCGAATTCGCGCGCGGATTATTCGCGCAGCAGAACGTCACCGTATTGCCGGGCAGTTTTCTCTCCCGCGAGGCGCATGGCGGTAATCCCGGCCGCAACCATGTTCGAATGGCACTGGTGGCACCCCTTGACGAATGCGTAGCAGCCGCCAAACGGATCAGGGAGTACATAGGCACTTTGTAACACCTGCTGGATACACAGCCGCTGTGGGGACAGATCTTCAGCTCTGTCCCCGTCGTGGTTCCACACAATGGGAGGAAACCACCCGTCGTGGTTCCACACAGAGAAAAGAAACCACTTCATTGTGGTTCCACACTGCAAAATGAAACAAGACATAACTTGATTAAATAACCGGAGATCACCCATGAGCGACATTAAATCAACCATCGAAGCCGCGTTTGAACGCCGCGCCGACATCACTCCGCGCAATGTGGAACCACAGGTCAAGGAGGCCGTGCAGGAGGCCATCGACCAGCTGGATGCCGGCAAGGCCCGCGTCGCGGAGAAAATCGATGGCAAATGGGTGGTTCACGACTGGCTGAAAAAGGCCGTGCTGTTGTCGTTCCGCATCGAGGACAACAGCTTCATGAAAGGCGGCTTCACCAATTACTACGACAAGGTGCCGTCCAAATACGCCGACTACAATGCACGCATGTTCCGTGAAGGCGGCGTACGCGTGGTGCCGCCGGCCGCAGCACGTCGCGGTTCCTATATCGCACCGGGCGCGGTGCTCATGCCCTCCTACGTGAATATCGGTGCCTATGTGGATTCCGGTACCATGGTCGATACCTGGGCAACCGTGGGTTCCTGCGCGCAGATCGGCAAGAATGTGCATCTGTCCGGCGGTGTCGGTATCGGTGGCGTACTGGAGCCGGTGCAGGCCGCGCCAACCATTATCGAAGACAACTGCTTCATCGGCGCACGTTCCGAAGTCGTCGAAGGCGTGATCGTCGAAGAAGGCTCGGTGATTTCCATGGGCGTGTACATCGGTCAAAGCACCAAAATCTATGACCGCGAAACCGGCGAAGTGACGTACGGTCGCATCCCAGCCGGTTCAGTGGTTGTGTCCGGCAACCTGCCGTCCAAGGACGGGACATATAGCCTGTACTGCGCCGTCATCGTCAAGAAGGTTGACGAGAAGACCCGTGGCAAGGTCGGTATCAACGAACTGCTGCGCGGCATCTAATCCCCAGATGCACCGCCACCGTGGGGACAGATCTTCAGCTCTGTCCCCGTCGTGGTTCCACACAGATGAAACTTGCCACCTCTCCCTATAATACCTCCGTCAAACCATCCCACATGTCGCGCCCAGCCCACCCATCCACCCATGCCATTCTGACAGTCGCCGATATAGACACCGATTGCCTACGTGATCTGCTGGCACGTTACGGTCTGCAACTCGAATCCGTATCAGACAACGCCGCCATCCCCGGCAGCTTTTGGGGCGACAGCGAAGCGGGGCTCATTGACAACCGTCTGCTGGCGCGCGGCGACACCCCTGTCCACTCGATACTGCATGAGGCCTGTCATTACATCTGCATGGACGGCGACCGCCGTCGCGGACTGCATACCAATGCAGGCGGGGATTACGACGAAGAGAACGCTGTTTGTTATTTGCAGATACTGCTCGCCGCACAGCTGCCGGATGTGGGCAGCGGGAAACTGATGCAGGATATGGATGCCTGGGGATATAGCTTCCGTCTGGGCTCTACCGCACGCTGGTTCAGAGATGATGCGGAGGATGCACGCGACTGGTTACTAACCCACGGCCTAATAAGCTCCAGTGGTGTACCGCGTACTCAACTGCGAACGTAGCCGTATTCACACAGATACTGATCCGCCCGCATGTCATTGGTCAGTTCCCTGGATCTCAATTCCCCGACCGGTGACCCTCACAGCCGTTGGGACCCTCAAGAATATTTCCTGGTAATAGACCTCAATATACCGATCCAGAACGATTGGGGGGTGCTTGGGGAACTCAACGATTTCGATGGCACGGGAGATGACATCGGGCGTTTTGGCGTGTTTACCATGCCGCAATGGGGCAGCCTGAAAATTCACCCTCTCTGGCTGTATGCCAAGGCCATGCCAATTGAAACCGACGGGCATGGCGGTCAAATGAGTGTGGCTTTCAGTAAGCGGTCTCCAAACCCCCTCGATGGTCGCTTCAGTTTCAGTGGTTATCTGGATTGGAATTATGCAACCGGTCGTAACGATGCCGACACCAGCGCCGTATCCGATGTCCAGTTTCGATATCGTTTACAAGATGGTTGGCATTTTTTTACGGAATCGCATTACAATCAATTCAAACCATGCCAATACCGTAACGGCATAAGCGCTGGTGTCAAATACGACTTCTGACTTTCTATGGAATTGGCATGATACGATTGCTGAGCGATTTCGCAGAAAAGAATAGGGCTGATACTTTGAGACGTTACCTGTGTCTCATTATCATCGCTGGCCTGGCAACGACCTCGCCCGCCTTGTATGCGCTCGACAAGGTACGTTTACAACTACGCTTCGACCACCAATTCCAATTTGCCGGCTACTATGCGGCCCAATGGCAGGGTTTTTACGCAGAGGCTGGCCTGGATGTGGAGATCTTGCCTGGCATACGCCTGGATGGCAGCATGGTTGCCGTACCGGACGTGCTCAAACACGGCGCGGCAGAATTCGGCATCGGTTCAGGAGACATTCTGCTGGCCATTGATCGAGGCACACCGCTCACCGTTGTGGCCTCGATATTTCAGCAGAGTCCCGTTGAATTGTTTGCGCGAAACGAGACACAGCTATCGTCCCCAGCCGACCTCACCAGACTGCAAGTTCTAGAGGACCCAAACCCACTAGTACGAGCTGAAATAAACGCCATGCTGCATGCCGAAGGTATTCCTGCAGAATCAGTTCGGTTCATGGCCTTCGACAGAAAAGCTTCAGTTCTGGATCGAATTCAATCATTGATGACCGGCGAGGTCGATGTTCTACCGGGTTATGCCCTATCCATACCCTGGTACGCACAGGAGCAAGGCGTGCAGCTCACCAGCCTGAAACCCGCGGCTTACGGTGTGGATTTCTATGGTGACTCACTTTTCACCACGACCGGCTTGGCTAAGAACAATCCCGACCTGGTGAAACGTTTCCGTGATGCCAGCATCAAAGGCTGGGAATACGCCCTGGCGAACACGGATGAGACGGTTGAGCGCATCGTCACTGAATTGCCTCGCCAATTGCCGGTAACTGATCTACTTGCCTACAATAAATTCCTCGCGAAGAAGATTCGCTCTCTGATGAATTATCACATCATAGAAATCGGCCACAGTAATCCGAAACGCTGGCAACGCATGCAGGATGCCCTGCTCGCCGCAGGCGCCATCCGCAGGCCCATGGCTGAACTGGACTTGGTTTTTGATCCAGAACGTCTAGAGCATGAACGTAAGCGGCTCTGGCTTACCCTAGCACTGGTAGCTGCAGTCGCAGCGGTAATTATCATCAGCGCGCTGTCTTTTATCTCTCTCCTCCGCGCTAAACGCCGTACGGAAGAGAACGAGCGACGCTACAGAGCGCTTTTTGACAATAGCCCGATATCGATCTGGGAGGAGGATTGTTCAGCCGTCAAAATATATCTCGACAAGGAAATGGCGACAACGACCCAGAGTATCCGTGAATTTCTGATGGATCGCCCGGACGTGGTTGCTGAATGCGCGAAACGCGTTCGAATTCTGGATGTCAATCGCGCAACCTTGTCGCTCTACAAAGCCAGTTCAAAAGCAGACGTACTGAAATATATCCCAGCCAACTTTACAGATGAAAGCTTTTCGGCCTTCCGTGAAGAGTTGATTTCACTGGCCGAGGGCAATAGCGATTTCGAAACCGAAGCAACTGTCAAAAACAGCCTTGGAGAGCCACTTCAGGTTGATCTACGCCTGTCTATTCTGCCAACAGCCCGCGCACATTGGGAGCGCGTTGTCGTCTTACTCACCGACATTACTGAGCGAAAACAGTCAGAAGCGCAGCTCAACAGATACAGAATCATGGTGTCCGCAACAGATGATTTGATGGCTTATGTCAGCACGGACTATCGCTATCTTATGGTCAATGACGGTTACTGCAAAGCATTCCTGAAAAACAAAGAAGCGATAATTGGAAAGCATGTCAGCGAGCTAATGGGCGAAGAAATCTTTAACAACATCAAGCCAGAACTGGACCAATGCTTAGCGGGTGATAACATCTGTTATGACATCACCATGGATTTTCCCTTGATGGGAGAGCGTCATCTCCACGTCAATTATTACCCTGTGAAAAACAGCTCTGGAGAGATTGACGGCCTGATAGTACATCTTCACGATTTGACCACCATCATCCAGCTAAAGAATGAATTAATCGCACATCGAGACAATCTCGAACGTCAGGTCGAGAATAGAACCGAAAAATTGACTCTCGCCCTGCAGGAGATCGAAGCATTCACCTACGCCGTCTCCCATGATTTGCGCGCACCTTTAAGATCCATCAGCGGCTTCAGTAGCGCATTACAGGAAAACTGTAGCGGCCAGCTGGACAGCAAGGGACGTGACTACCTAAACCGTATATTAAAAAATACGAAAAAAATGGGCGAGCAGATAGATGGTCTTCTCAGCCTCTCGCATCTCAACCGTGGCGAGATGCATTATTCAACCATGGATGCGAGCAGCCTCGCGCAGGAATTGGCCGAAAAATACTCCCGACTTTATCCTGGAATGAATGCTGAAGTAATCATAGAGCCTGATGTGGAGTTGTTTGGCGATAAACGCCTGCTGACAATTGCATTGGATAATATTGTAGGCAATGCATTTAAATTCAGCAGCAAAGCTGATGCCCCACGTATCGAGTTCGGCCAGACCATAGCTAACGATCGACGGGCTATTTTTATCCGGGACAACGGGATCGGTTTCGATACACAACACAGCGACAGTTTGTTTGTCGTCTTCCAACGTTTACAGACGGACTTTGACGGAGCCGGCATAGGGCTGGCGACAGCACAGCGAGTGATCCTGCGCCATAGCGGAAAGATCTGGGCGGAGTCGACACCCGGGCAAGGCGCCACTTTCTATATCAGCTTGCCACCTCCGGAGCAGGTCGCGGGACTGCATGTTGTCGAGAGTTAGCATTTGTTCACAGCCAAGATTCACACGACCTCAGTACAAACATTTTAGCTAGGGCCTGTTAACACTATCCGCGCCATGGCGTTGCAGCCCCAAAAGGCGCCAGGCAAGGCGCGAGGAGAGAAGTTTGGTGATTCCAAATGAACGACGAGCAACGCGGCATGGCGCCTTTTGGGGCGCAACCCCCTTTTG
>JAHJQQ010000032.1 GCA_018819175.1 Gammaproteobacteria bacterium | reverse complement strand
GCTGTCCCAGTAACTCCCTCTCCCTCCTGGGAGAGGGCTGGGGAGAGGGTGTCAAAATAGAAAACTGCTTGAATATTAATTCCCTCTTCCTGGCCTTCTCCCGGGAGGGAGAAGGGATTATTCTTTTCTCGACGACAGCGATTCCCATGTCCTCTGTCGTCGTTAAATGGGTTTGCACCCGCAATTCTCAGTGCCACCTAAGCTCGATCAATATTATGTGGGACAGCAGTGGCTACCGGTACTTTTTGCCCAGGTATGGAAGAGCGCCTGAATCAAGCAGCTGATGTGGTGACACCTAATTAATGCGCAAGGGAAATGGCTGGCACGTGCAGTCCACTGCAACGACGTATCGGCACTCAGCTCACCACACATACATGCTGGATATTTTGTTCAGGATAGTAAGTTCATAGCGCCTGGCACAGGGGGCTTGAGCGACACCATAACAGACATGCAGCGGCATAAGGTGTTCTTCTCTGGGATGGCAGAATGTCGCACCGGGAGCTTGGGCCCAGTCTTTCAGCATTTCGCAACGCTGCGCCTCTGAATAGTCCGTGTTGCCACAGACATCGTGCAACCAGGCCTCGAATGCAGCGTTGAGCCGGCGCGACTCGGCGGTGTCGGGCGCAAAAAAAGCTCTCATGTTATGGAAAGAGAACCCGGAGCCAACCACCAAGATGTTCCGCTCACTCAAGCCTTGAAGTGCGCGTCCGATGTTGATGTGTACTGCTGGATCTAACGTATTCACAAGAGACAATTGAACGCAAGGAAGAGTGGCGTCCGGGTACATGATCTTGAGCGGCACGAACACACCATGATCAAGTCCTCTTGCGTCGTCCAATTGAGCTTCAAAACCCTCGGCGTTGAGCATGCGTTGTATCTCGCTGGCCAAGGAGGGCTCGCCCGCGCAGGGATAGGCTATCGCATAAGATTTTGGAGGAAATCCAGAGTAGTCATAGATCAATGACGGGTTTGCCGCGGAAGTGATCGTGGGGACCGCCTCCTCCCAATGGGCACTCACGACAACAATCGCAGCAGGCCGTGGTATCTCTGCGGCGATACCCTTCAAACATGCCAGCATCTCAGTGTGTTGAGCATCTCCCAGTAACGGCAATGGCCCACCACCGTGGGAGATAAACAGCGATTTGGGCATGGGCTTCATGAAATCACCGAGTGCTAACGACCAAGCCGTGTAGTGCGAATAGAGCGCAGCATAGTTTTCGTCAGAATGAGTGCCTTGTTATTATTGATCATTACCAATTGGGATGACACAAACGCCCCTCTCCCTAACCCTCTCCCCGCAAGCGGGGAGAGGGGATAACCCCCTCTCCCGCCGGGGCGGGAGAGGGTTGGGGAAAGGGCGGCGAAGTTCTTAAATCGAGCATATCTATGTCATGCCATCATGTAATGCTCAATAGTGCGCACCTTCATCACACCCAGCCCCGAAACTTTGCGGCCAGATACGGCGCCGATGCCGTGGCAAGCAAGACAAGTGGCCAGATATTGCCGTCATTAAATGTGTAAGCATCGAGCAGTTCGGATATCGATTTTCCCTGTAGAAGACCGAAGGAGAACTCGAACGCCAAAGTCAGGCAGAGCCATCCGAATCCTATCACGATAAGCTGTGTTGTTTTACGGGTATCCAACCAAGGTAACGACAAATAGGTGACTAGAAATATAAGCAACATGAGTAATACGCCGCTGAGAATGAGCGCATAGGGAAGACCAAGCGCAGGAATAATCACCGCCTCACGAACAGCCCCATTGACCACCGCCAGAACAAGGATGCCTGCCCACACAAGCACTGCTTTTCCGATGAGGCTAAGTGTCATATTTATCTTAGGGGACCTCTGATTAATCCGTTGAATCGTCATTGCGAGCAAAGCGAAGCAATCTCCCTTTACGGTAGATCAATAACCTGGAGAATGCAGTACGAGTGACTGAACCGGATGTCGGCTGCATGCACTGGTTAGATGGCAGCGGACTCTCCGACTTCGTACCACCTTACATCGTCAATCCCACCCACCAGCTGATAGGCATGAACGGCCACACGCATGAACTCGCACTCCGACGAGCTGAGGAAATTCTGAAGGTCAGGGTGTCGCGTCAAGTGCCTCGCGATATAGGCATCTCGCTCCTCTTCAGGAGTCACGATCACTTCACCAAAGGCTGTAAGGACGAGCCGCTGACCTGAGTATCTGGTTTCGCTCTCTCGGTCCTCCACGAGAATCGCCACTCTTGGATCCTGCTGGATATTCGCGTACTTGAGTGTTTCACGATAGGTCGCAAAGGCCAAGAACCGCAGGCCCTCTAACGGCGTGAAGGCCATCAGGCTGGCGTGAGGCTGACCGTCACACTGAGTAGCCAGCACAGCGAGGCGATTCCGCTCAAGCATCCGCAGGATAGTGCCCTGAATATCGTTAGGTTCCTGTGCCATGGGATCGCTCATGCGGGCGTTGCTTTTGCAGTAACAACAACGGCTGGCAGGTCAAATGTTCGCTGCAACGATTGTTGGGCATCAATGCCACGACCGCTCAATCATCTGTTCCCGGCGCTGCGACCGGCACCAAAATTTCATTGCGACGGAGAAACCAGGGCATGAACGGTGGGTTATACCTTGCCCAAATTGGCTCGCCTGTGACAACCAAGCCCGTCTTGCTTATCCAATCCTGTAATTTCTCCAAGTTGCGACGGTAGCCCTTTTCGCTCCAGAATCCCGAATAACGTACAGAAGCAATGTGGCGTGCCGGAACCTCGCGAATGGACACGTTTGGATCTTTGGGCTCGGGGGTCGATTCCAGCGTAAACGACGCAGGCATCATGAAGCTGACAACCCACTTCCCATCCTGCCTCTGCTGGCCCACCGGCGATGTCATCGCAATTTTCTGACTCGATGGCTCTTGTCCGACTGGCGATGTCATCGCCACTTCCTGCTGCTGTTTGTTATTTCCGGAAATGTACTTGAAGAGACGTCCAAAGGCTTCGTTGCCCGCGTCTTCAAAATTTCCAGCAACTGTGGTTTCGGCGAGAATATGGGATGTGTATTTTCGCAGTTCGAAGGGGGCTTCCTCGCGAATAACGCTGTACTCTGCTTCCTCAACGGCCATGGCATTTCCCACCAACAGTAAAGCGGCGATTGCGACCCAATTGACGCGGGCTATGTGCAACATTATTTAAGATTCCTATTCGAGTCCGGCCACCCTGCTGCCGGATTGAAGATTATGAGCGGTCAGTATGCGACACTTTCTCGCCACGCCGCAGGGTAACCGTCACCCAGTAACCGCTCACCAGCGCCAGAATCAAGATGCCCAAGCCCACCAGCGTTATGGGATCGTACTTATCCGGCTCCAGGATAATGATCTTGCGGGCCAGCGCGATGAGGGCAACGGTGAAGATCACGGTCAACTCGATCTTGCCTTCGGTGTAGTAATTCTTAATGGTCTCCAGCAGTTCGATGCCGATGAGCACCAGCAGGAAGAAGCCGAACAGTTCCAGCAGTTCGTCGATCTCCAGGATCAGTACCGGCGGTGACATCACGTCCTGGTATAGGATCCAGGCCAGCTCCCCGACGGACAGCAGGATGACCAGGGCCATCATCAGGATGAGAGCGGCAACGATAACGCGTTCAAATTTCTTCAAGTGTTCAATCATCTAAAAAAACCTTTTTTGAAAAACGCTGACACGGCTAGTTTCCGTTAGTTATCGACTCAGATGCGCTTATTGGGGTGGGTGTGCCGCCAATGCCGCACAGCCAGTATAACCAACGTGACCGCCAGCAGCGGCAGCACGAAACCGCCCATAACCGCGCTGTAGTCGTGCAAGGCATTGTGACCGGTAGCGTACAGGATCACATACAGGGTGTAAGCCACATAAAGCGCCAGGAACAGGACGCCCTCCCCTCGCGAGATGGTGGAGCCGCTGAAGAACACCGGCAGGCAGGCTACCGCCACCATCACCGGCAGATCGAGCGACAGCATCGCCGGCGCGACGATCAGATTGCTTGGCGCAATGCTGGCCGAGATGCCCAGCACCGAAAGAATGTTGAAGATATTGCTGCCGACCACGTTGCCAAGTGCAATGTCGACCTGGCCGGACCAGGCCGATTGCACCAACACCGCGAGTTCCGGCGCGCTGGTACCGCAAGCGACCACGGTGAGGCCAACCACCAGCGGCGAGATACCGAACGACAGCACCAGTTTCGACGCGCCGCGGACCAACAGTTCCGCGCCAACGACCAGTGCGGTCAACCCCAAGACAAACCAGAGCATGGACCCTCTCCCTCAAATAATGGCACGCGGTATTTCAGACACCTCGAAGTCCAGAATAAAGGGATAAGGAATAAAGAGGACGGAGGGATTAAATTTTGATTATTAGTTCTCGAGGGTGGAAAAACAATCCCTCTGTTCCCTTATTGTTAGCTGCTTCGCTACCACAGCGCTGGATTGCGCAGCGTCTCCACGCACGACAGTTGGAGCGTTTGTTCTTTAGCATTTACAGGGTGTCACCATCTCGTTTTCCGAACACATCAGCACTGTAAATCACTACTTTGTTTCGGCCTGTTTTTTTTGCGTGATAAAGTGCCTCGTCAACATTATTCAATATCTGTGTCAGCGACAGATCCTGATCCGATGACAATTCATAAACACCCGCAGAAATAGTCTGAGGACCCGGGAATCCCAAGGCATCTGAATGCAAGCTACTGATTGCAGTCCGGATACGTTCAGCTACTTCGTGACAATCGCTCACACTTGTATGGGGACAAATAATAATGAATTCTTCACCGCCATATCGACTACCGAAATCCGTGTCCCTGATCGTCTCCATAATACATTTCGCAGCGGCTTTTAGTGTTTTATCACCAACTGTATGGCCATAAGAATCGTTTATTTTTTTAAAATGATCTAAATCCAGCATTACAAGACTGAGTTTTTCCTGATATCGCTTATGCAGAGCGATTAACTCGTTCAGTTTTTTAAATAGGTAATGACGATTATAGAGACCTGTAAGGTTATCATGAAAAGCAAGCTGCTCTATCTTCTCAGTATGTTTTCCAATGATGTAACCAAAAAGACTAAAAAACACCAAAGAGAAGATTTCTGTGTAAATTAAAGTCAAGTAAAAGGAATCATCAATCGACCCGGAGAATAATTTAACAAACAACCACTCTCCTAATGGACCTATGAAACTTAATAAAACACCAAGAGTCGCATAACGCCACCTTCTTCGTTTCAAGCTACTGAATAAACTATTTTCTGGTATCAGTTTCATAAACGTCCATGACTTAGTGAGACTCATGAGTATTACACCTGACGCCCGCGCTCAGCGGCGGAGCACCGCGCTGTCTGGACTTGCTCCCAAAAAATAGACACTTTCTCATCACGCTGTGGACTTGCTTCGTTTCCGTAGACACTCAGCCTAATCTTGTGGACTTGCTTGTTATGTGGCAAGTGATCATTGTTCGAGTATAACCGCTAGTTGCCTAATAGCGGACCCTCAAAATTCTTGCTCGAATGGCGACCTTTTGCCAACAAGAGACGCTCGGCAGAAATAACAGAACCTGCCGAAGCGAGATCTATAGATGCTCATCCGAGGATAGCGGCAATTTGAGCACGTTAAAATTATCAAATCCCATTAACCAGTTGCTCCGGATTTACCAAACAACAGTCTTGTGAATCGTTCTCGCCCCATTTCTTCGACAATAACAGCAAGCATGTTGTACAGGGCAAGGAAAGACAGCAACTGAATGTGGGTCCCCCAGAACCGGGCCCAATGGACTTCCTCAGCCAACTTGTCGAGTCCGGCGCCAAAGGAGCCTTCACTGCGAACCAGCGGTATAACTTCCTCCAGAAACTGAAACAGCAGCGCCACAATGGCGTAGGCAATGGTTCTTCCGACTATGAGCGCAACCCTGGATTTGTTGTCAAAGTGGTGCCAGACGGGGATCGCATCCGCGATGAGTACCGATTTGCCAACAATCAAAGCACCGATAATCGCGGCAGCGTAGGTGAGCGCACCGGTGCCGCTCTCTGGAGACATTAAATCCCTTGTTAATACGATGACGCAAAAAACTACCATAAAGAATATTGTCGGAGGCAACATTTCAAGTAATTCTTTCTTTACGAACAAATACACCTTTTTCACTGGTTAAGACCTCCGTTATGCAAAGGGTTCTTGTGAACACCATATAGCAAGATCAGTGTGGTTCCGAAGAAAGTATAACTGCTAATTGTCAGAGTTCGCCCGAGTTATCTTCACTCTTAACTCGATGGATTGAGAGCAACTTATATTGAACTCAACAAGGCAAGCCGGAAGATATTCGGGAAGTCCTTTAGCGATGCTGTGCACTCACTGGCCATCGTGGACCGGACCTGGATGTTCAGTTATCGCCTGATTCTGCCAGCTTCGATGACCGTACACCTTGAAGTGAGCCACGCTTGATGTGGAAATTAATCATATCAGGCAACTTGCTTTGCGCTAATTTCAGACTGCCTGAGTCTTTTAAGTTTTTGCCACATAACACCTGAGCTAACCGGGCGGCGGTAGAGGCGTTCATTATATATTCCGCGTCCATCCGCCGCTCCGGTTGAGCGACTTGTCAGCTGGCCTGACGAATCCCAAACCTCAGGCCGACTCATTGTGCTAGGGCACTTGCTTCACCGGCGGAGGGTTCCATTTGCCGGTGAGCGCCTCGGGCGTCGGGGCGTAGAGACGCATGGTCAGGTTGAACGGCTCCAAGTATAAGGAGAATAACCGCAACACCCCTTATATCAAGGCTGAGAACTGGAGGCTGGATATGCCTGAAATATCCGTCTTTCCGGCCTCAATCTATTCAACCTCCAGGATTTCCGGCTGAATCCACCCTCTTCCACTGCCTCCCTGGCCTTCTGGCTTGGTTCAGGCAACAGGCCGCCAGGCAACCTATCCTTCTGTTGCTGTGCCGTGTAGAGAAGTGTGAAAACCCAGCGCTAGGCAAACCAGCCTGCCCGCGTTGCCGGCAGCAACTCGGGTGGTGGCGCTAAGGCGCCTTTCTTCATGAGGTGAATCGATTATTTCACCATCTCCAGTTTCGGAGCGGTCCACGTACCATCCAGAGCAGCTGCTTCTGGCCAATAGATGCGCAGGTAAGATGAGAATGGTCCCTTGGGTGCAGGAAGCCAATTCGATTCCATGTCCTTGCCGGGTGACTCGTTCTGGATGTAGAGCGTGAGGCCGCCATCGGCATCCATTTTCAGCTTCGGCAGCATCGGCGAGTTGATGAGGTAGCGGTCGATGGGATTGGCCACCAGCAAG
Organism: Gammaproteobacteria bacterium; assembly: GCA_018819175.1. Lineage (GTDB taxonomy): Bacteria > Pseudomonadota > Gammaproteobacteria > Thiohalobacterales > Thiohalobacteraceae > JAHJQQ01. The sequence goes on along the minus strand of JAHJQQ010000032.1, from coordinate 37,482 downwards.
CTCTCCGGTAGCTGATACATGGTGAGCGACCAGAACGCATGCGCGGGTGGCAGTTTTCCCTTGGGGAAATGCAGAGTATAGCGGTTAGCGCCGTTGAGCTTTTGGCCGCTCGCGTCAGTCCAATAAATAGGGTACATCGCTTCCTCTTTTGAATTCCCCCAGATGCCCAAGGTTGCGATCCAGCGGTAGAGGTAATTGTTTTTCAAGAATGCGCGCGTGCCGAAGACATCGCCGGCGGTAATTTTACCTTCCCCCATTAACTTCGCGCCGCCCGCAAATTCTTTCCAGGCGTCGCCGATGCCTTCCTCGAAGGCTTTCTTCATTTCAGGGGAAAGCTTCGTGGGATCAAAGGTCTTTCCGGCGCCGATGCCAATCTCGGCGAACCTCTCCATGAGTTCCTTCTCGGACGGAACAGTCGGACTGAATTGCAGGACGAAATTCAGGATATTGAACACCTCGAGAGAGCTTTTCTGCTCTTCCTGGCTGAGCGGCTTGATGTAGTCGATGGCCGGTGCGGGGGGGGGCGCGGGCTGGCCGAGGAACTGGCTCAAGGGCTGCACCTTGTACTCCGACTGGATTCTCTTCACGTTGTCGAGGTCGGCCGGATTGAAAAGCTGGGTGCGGTAGATAAGGGTGTTTATCTCGGTCTCGGACCGGATGACCTTCTTGATTCCCTGCGGTTTCTCGCCCTTCCAATTCGGACCAGCCAGCATGATGCTACCCGCTTCGTTACCGGTGGTTCGGCTGCCGGCATAAGCAAAGTTGAACGTATAGGCGTCGATGAACTGAATCGAATAATAGCGGCCTTCTGGAATTTCCGGGACCGTCAGAACGAGCGGTTCGGTCCGGAGGTCTGCACCGAGAAAGGAATACGGCGTGTCGGAATTGGGCGTCTGGACGGCCTTGTCCTCTGGGGTGTAGACGCGCGGGATGTTGTGGATCTCATTCCACTGTCCCTTGTATTCGGGGTCGGTCTTGTCAACGAAGTAGCCGTATTGGATGCGGTAGCCGTCCACCATGGGATAACCGTAGATGTAGGCTTCCTTGGCGATAGCGCGTGCCTCCGCTGCGCTGATCTTGTCTTGGGCGTGAGCCTGGATCTGTGGAAGCGCAAGCAGCGCTATGATGCACCCCAGCGCGATGAGTCTTGTGCGTTTTATCATTTTGTGTCTCCTTTGGTATTGAACCGGATGAAAAGTTGGGTAGCTAACGGCTGAAGCTAGCCGCGGTAGCGGCGTCCCAGCGAGCGAGTGCGAGCGATCTTGATGTGATTGTTAGAGTGCATTTTAGGAACTAAGCCCCTATCCCCTTATAGATTAGCCATAGGATAAGCAGAAATATGACGCCCATCGCCCTAACGAAATTATTTCTTGGAGCGACATCTTGGTTGTAAATTATCTTCATAAATGTCGCCCATTGTGTCGGTATAGCAATCATCGACAACGCTAGGGCCGCAAAAACAAGAAAAAATAGCTGGCCTTCGATCTCCATCTCTTTTGCACTCTAACGATTGAAGTGAGCCGCACTTTTTGCGCGTCGTTTTTGACCCGCTTGTTATGCGTGGTCTGCTCCGAAGACAGTCTCACACCTCTGCTCCTTCTTCATCAAGAAAGAAAAACTTGCCCTTTTGTGTTCTCTCCCAATATTCAACCTCAGTTCGAAGTGTTTTCATGGTGAGATCTAAGGCTTGCAGAGGATCGATGCCATGCATACCGAATACCTTCTTCCTACTTTTGGTACTCAGTTCATAGGGGCAGCACCAACTTAGGCCCTCTTTATCTTCAAATGGCCGACCGACTTTTAGAATGGCTTTTTCGACCGTCCCATCATTGGCACGAAATTCCAGTTCCCGAATCGCAATGACGTCGTCTACCTCTGTTATTTTGGGCATTGCTCAGTCTCTTTTCGCATAACGCCTGGCATCAGCGGCGGCGCGTAGCGCCGTCCGCTGCATGCCGTTGTTGGGCGGTTTCGTCCTCTTACGCAGTTAGAAGCTGATAGAGAGTTGTGACTCCGTTTGCTCCGATCTTGTCCGCTTCATCGGCTGGCGACCAATTGCGATTCGTGCCCAGGAAGGACCGCGAATCATGCTCAAGAAGCCCAATAATGACTTCCGCGACAAAACGTGCGCCAACCGGACCCAGGCCTTCGCCTTTCGTAAACTTCTTCTGGCCTTGCGCGCCCTCGTCCATCCGTCCGATAGCTTTCCCTTCCGCAAGAATGTAAAGCCAGAATGGCGTTGCCTTCAGCAGTCCAAGCTTGTCACCAGCCTCTCGAACTGTTGAGATCATCTGGTCAGTTATCTCATCTGCACCGGAAGCAATCATCGCCCCGGCAATCTGTTCCCCAGAGGGGATGAGGAAGCTTTGTGCCCGAAGGAGGTTGCGTACGGCGAGTGATCGCTCGAATGCCGGAACTGACGGAGGCATGAATGGCAGATCGAGTAGCACTTTTGCCAGCTTCGTATCCACTTCGCCAGCGCGCTCAAATTGACCATTGCCGCTATCGAGTAAAGCAGCCCACTCGACCACTTCGTCAAGGCTGGTAACGGGCTTGAACCCAGTTCCAAGGATCGTTCCGAACACCTCATGTTGAGGCCCGCCTGGTTTGACGCTGAATTTTTGCGGGATCATGGTGTGACCGAAGCGATACGCGGCCGTGGCAAACTCGATGGGAATGAATGCTTCATGAATACCTAGGCATTCAGGCCGGTATACCTTCCTACCGTTCGCAAGAATGTCGTCAACGATCCAGTTTCCGCAGATCGTTCGCAAGAAATCATTCACCACGATCCATTGGTAATGCCAGGTCACAATGCGGCGCGCTTCCTGGAAAAGCTCGCCGCCCGTGGGGGCGTTCGGCTTCGCGGCGACCACATCCACGACCCTGTTGTGGAAGCGCAGAAACCCCAGTTGTAGCTGAGAGATAATTCGGTTCTCGTCGTTTCGAGGGTCGCCGATGATTGCTGTGCCCTTTGCTGATCTCGGCAGATCGTGATTCCGTAAGTCATTGGGATCGCTTGGGTTCGCATAGTCCGACCCGGTAAGCAGTTTCGATGCCCCGTCATAGAGATAGGGGTGCGATCCTGGGCCCTCCCCATACACGCAGTCCAGGTCAAGCGTCGGTGTACGCACATTCTCCGTTCCTACAGGATCATTCGTGGCTGTCAGAGAGGAGCTGTCATCGAGGGTAATATCGTGGTCAATGAACTGCCCGAAGAAAATCAGGCCGGCAGGGACATTGTTGGTTAGATTGGGGGCGCCCTTATCTTCCATCTTGCCGCCAACCTTACCGACCTCATGGAGAATCAGTGGGTTGACATACAGCGGCGGTAGATTCGCGAAAAGTCTTGAGAAACGACCGGGCCGAAACGGATTGTGGGTGCAAAGGTGCTCAAGTCCTTTGAAAGGCAGCAGACCGTGATGATTGATTGTCATTTTGATTCTCCTTTGGTTGTGTTGACATTTCCATAAAATCCAGCGTTCGCTGGAACTGAATTCCTTGCTTTGGTCAGTGAGCGCAAGGTGCCTCTGAAAACCGTTTAAGTCCCAGCCGACCAACGTCCAAGCTCACCCGACACGGACCGCGTAGCGGTACGCGGTCGGGTGGAGCGCCGAGTTAGCTGCTTTCGGACTAGTTCGCGCCAAAAAGCATGCCTTCGAGTTCAGGTTTACTTGGCACACGACCCATGTCGATAATCTTGAAAAGCACCTCTCGAAGAAGCGTTAATGTCTGCAACAGGTGTTCTGGTTCATGTGTTGGCGTCCCATGTGCAGCGGCCGATCGCTTGTCATACAGTTTCGCGATTGCTTTCTGACGCTCGGCGCGCTTTGCTCCCGGCTCTTCAAGAAATGATGCTATAAGCGCTGAAACCCTGAACCGTAGTTCTGCTTTTGCAGGAGAGAACAGGGCTTCCAAAGCACCCCAAAGGGAAATTAGTGTCAGTGCATGGTTCTCGATGAACTGCCCATAGTCGATTGCTTCGACTGCAAGAGCAAACTCCGGACTGCTTTCCGTAAGTTTATGGGTAGTTTTCCAACGTTCGCTTACCCAAGATACTGCATCCGGATCGACTCTCCCTCCGACTACACCGAGTGGGAAATGGCGCCGCTGTACTTCGTACGGAAAAAGCGATGCGTCTGCCTCTGGTATTTCGGCTAGCGTATCAAACGGATAATTCGCGAATACCGGCAGCGTGATTGCAGGATTTACACCGAGTCTCAGAAGGAATAGCAAGGTCCTGGCAACCGCAATCTTCGATCCGAATTCGGATTCGATACGAGCAGGTATGTGTATCTCCGCACTCACATCAAAACTAAATCCACCGGATGCACTTTTCCATGGACCTGGATGATGCTTGCCGGGCGGAGCCGGTTTGAACGCCATCATGAAGGGAGCAAATAGGTGAGCGAAGGTTCTTCGAAGAAGAATGCCTTCCCCGAGGTCGTAGGACTCCTCGACTAGTTCAATGCCGGATAGCCCCGCGTGTACGTCGCTTCCAAATAGTGTGCTCATAGGCTTTGATGCAGCTAACGATTTGCGCCAGCGGCCGCGCGCAGTTTGCGCGGTCCGAGCCCCGCAGGGGCGCACTGGGCGCATTGGTTATGTGCTTGCACCTTTGTGCCTTTCTATCTCTCGCTTGGCAATACTAGTCAGCTCTGAGTCAGGACAAGAATTAATAAAGTTCTTGAGAACTTTTATAGCATCCGCATGCTTACCGGCATCTGCCAACGCGTCAGCCTTCACTATAGCTTCACCGAGAGCCCGGTTTCCTTCTGGGTTTTTCGATTTCTCATCCAGGTAAGCAGGCTTTAGATCTGGCCGTAACTCGTATATTTTATGCTGAATCTCGAACACATTAGAAAGAGCCTGCCCGATGCGAAGTATATGCTCTTTTGAGGGCTCCAACGGGGTGTCTCGTATTTCTCGGGCTGCCTTATCCAGCGTTTTCGCGGCATCATCAAGTAGACCATTTATCGAATCAAGCGTAGGCATTATGCTTCACTCTTATTGCACATAACGTTAAAGCTGTGCGGCGCAAACGAAGCGCAGCGTAGTTTGCGTCCGAACGAGCGCCTTGTTAGCCACTAAACCGCAGCTCATAAAGTGGGCACTTTTCAACGCCTGGATCGTAAGACACAAGTAAAAACGCTTTTGTTAAATATTCAGGTTTCTTAAACTTGTGGCCATCTAAATAAGATTCAACTGTTGAGCGATCTAGCATAGGCTCATCAGTGAATATCACTATAATATAACCTCCGTCATAAGGAGGCTCTTTTAATTCAGGGTATCTTTTGTCTTTACGGGATAATAATGACTCAATTGAAGTAATAAACTTATTTTTATCCCAATCGACCCATTCATAAACTGCCCCAGATTTATAGGCTTGTATTGCTTTCCCATCAACAAGCTCAGTAACTTCAATTGCTACTCTATTATCATCGTTATCGCGCGCTTCACAATCAGGCGGATCGTTTGGCCGACCACGCGTTTTAAACGAAGAGAATATCTTTTTACCTTCGGATTCTAGTGATTCGGAAAGACTTGTTACAACACCCCACTCTTCAAGATCACGATCTGTTCCCCAACCGAAGAAATCGGCATAACCGCGAGCTTTATTTCTCGCTTCTCGCATTAAATGCAATATTTCTTTGTCTTCTTCGGTTGTCATCTTTTGTGGCTAACAGTGAATTAGACGGAGACTATGTTTTCCGAGATAGACAGACTCCGTCTATCACGGTAAACGCTGTTTGTTGTATTGTTCGGTTTCTTCATTTCTTTGTCTTTGCCAGGGAGGGCATGACAATGACTGATAAGCGGCCTGTTGGCGATGCTGTTCTGGTCGATCGTTTTTGGCATAACTATTTCTCTATCCTTGAAAAAGAGCGCATTCACAAGACCGCTAGGCCATGGTATCGCAAACATGTGGAGGCGTACATCAGGGCCCATCCTGGGCGACGGATCGCTAGCCATCTACCCGTCCAAATCGATGACTATCTCAATGCAAAAGGCAGACTGACTGGCCTACCCGAATGGCAGTTTCGCCAGATTGTCGACGCACTGCGCTTGCTGTTTTGTGAATCCATTCGAGCGGATTGGGCGCAGGCCTATGACTGGTATCAGTGGCGAGACTTTGCCCGGCAATTGGAGCCGGACCACCCCACGTTGATGCGCGATGCCAATCCGGCGCTCTTGGTTGCGCCGAGCAGCAATCCATTGATCGAGCGCTTTCGTAATAACTATGCGGACTGTCACGCGGCCTTTGTCAAAACCATCCGTGTACGTGCTATGGCAATACGTACGGAACAGACGTACGAGCACTGGATAACCCGCTTCCTAAAATTCCATCGCTGGAAATCCATAGATGAGCTCGGCAGCGCCGAACTGGCGGCTTACCTGGAACATCTCGCGGTCAAGCGCAAGGTCTCACAATCCACGCAGAAAATCGCGCTGAACGCCTTGGTCTTTCTATTTCACGAAGTGCTTGGTCGCAATGTCGATGAAGCGGCTTCATATACGCATGCAAGCAAGCCACGGCGGATACCCAGTGTGTTATCCAGCGCAGAGGTCAAATCACTGCTAGCCGTCATGCAGGGACGACCACAACTCATGGCCTCGCTGATGTATGGCACGGGTATGCGGGTCATGGAATGCGTCAGGCTGCGCGTTCAGGATATCGATTTTGCATTTCATCAGATCACGGTGCGCGCAGGCAAGGGTGGCAAGGATCGCGTCGTGCCGTTACCGCAAAAACTGGTTCCACAGCTTAGCCATTACTTGGAAGAGGTCAGGCGCATCCATGAGGGTGATCTGGCCGCCGGTTACGGCGAGGTGTTGCTGCCGGTATCGCTGGCTCGCAAGTTGGGCAAGGCTGCCAGTAGCTGGCCCTGGCAATATGTTTTCCCGGCGACGCGTCTGGCGATGGATTACAGTACCGGCGTCACGCGCCGGCATCATGTTCACGAGACCAGTCTGCAGAAGGCGATTCGTGCTGCCGCTCATAAGGCCGGTATTCACAAGCGCGTAAGCAGTCATACCCTGCGCCATTCCTTCGCTACGCACCTGTTGGAGAGTGGCAAAGACATTCGCGTGGTGCAGGAAATACTCGGTCATGCGGATGTCAGTACCACGATGATCTACACGCATGTGCTCAATCGCGGCGGTTTGGCGGTGCCAAGTCCGTTTGATGCCTTGTGATACTCATGCCGTCGATTCTGCACATAACCTCGGTTGGCTTGTATAAAGTGACGTTCGCTTCGCTGAGAACAGACTAAGGAGAACGGGATAAATAACACCTGATCAGTTCAGGTTTTTACTCATAATAACCCCTCCAACCCTATAACGAAGGGTATTCAGCGAATCTGCACCCCAGGATCTGAGTCGTATTCAGGGCCATTCCGGAGAGGTCCAATACATCGGATTATCCGTCTAATAAACACCTATTATTCGAATTTTATACTACTCGCAGAGGCACTAGGATAGTCCCGTGCTTGAGGGAAACGTTCCCTTCAGTCTTGTGAGGAGTAGAACATGTCAACGCAAATATCGACCATCACCCCCCAGCAGCTGGATGCTGCACGCCGACGCGGACAATATTCCGGACTGCTCGATGTGCGCACGCCAGCCGAGTACCGCGCCGGGCATATACCTGGCGCACAGCTCATTCCCATCGAAGAAGTGACGCCCGCTGCAGTGGGGGAACTTTTCAAGCGCCCTTCGCTGGGACATGAGGAAACGCTTTATGTCACATGCCATGCCGGGCCGCGCGCCCTGAAAGCTGTCGAACAACTTCGCGAAATGGGTTTGAGCAATCTGAGCCTTGTCGAGGGTGGCACGGAGGGCTGGGAAAAGGCTGGCCTGCCGCTGCAGCGCTGTGGTAACGCGATTTCGCTGGAACGTCAGGTGCAGATCACGATCGGTAGCCTGCTGGTCATGAAAGTCCTGCTCGGCTTCACGATCCATGAGTTGTTTTTCGCGTTCGCGGCACTGATCGGCACAGGGCTTATTTTTGCCGGCATTACCCGCTGGTGCGGCATGGCAAAACTGATTGCGCAAATGCCCTGGAATCGTGGCACCGAGTGTTCTGGGCAGGCTAAAGCCTGAACTGCAGACAAACACAAAGGAGATAGCACCATGATCTTTCGCCAACTGTTTGATAAGACCTCAAGCACCTACACCTATCTGCTGGCCGAACGCCAAGGCGGTGAGGCGCTGCTGATCGATCCGGTTCTGGAAAACACCGAGCAGTATGTCCGGCTCATCGAGGAACTGAATCTGAAACTGGTACTGGCCGTGGATACGCATATCCATGCCGATCATGTCACTGCATTGGGTGCGTTACGCGAGCAGTCGGGCTGCGCCACGGCGATGGGCGCAATGACGCGGGCCGAATGTGTGTCGGTGCATTTCAATGAGGGCGAAAAACTTCGCGCGGACAAACTGCAGCTTGAGGTCCTCTATACACCGGGGCACACCGACGATTCCTACAGCTTTCTGTTACCCGATCGCGTTTTCACCGGCGATACCCTGCTGATCCGCGGAACCGGACGCACCGATTTCCAGAACGGTGATCCGGCCGCTCAATACGACAGTCTGTTCGGCAAGCTGCTTAAGCTGCCCGAGAACACGCTGGTCTATCCCGCGCATGATTATAACGGCATGACGGTGAGCACCATCCGCGAGGAGCGGCACTACAACCCGCGTCTGCAGGTCAGCGACAAGCAGGCCTACGTCGATCTGATGAACGGACTGAAGTTGGATGATCCACGCCTGATGGATATTGCCGTGCCGGCCAACCGCGCCTGCGGTGCGCTTAACGCCGCCTGATTCACATGAGATGGACCTGAGGAGTTAACTGACATGATCACGCTCAATTCATTATTGAATGGTTTTCTGGCCGGCCTCATCACCTTCAAGGTCATCCTCTTGGCCGTTGCAGCCGTACTGATCGTGCACACGATCCTGGAACGCAATCGTCAACGCGCAGCAGCGCCGGCACGCGCCAGGCATCGCAGGCTGGACGTTCACGTCTGACTTGCGCCTCGATGAACATGGAACGACGCACATGGCACAACGTATTTCAATGCCCGCCGGGATACTGGCGAGAACAGTTCTGTTTGCAGCCCTCTGGTGGCTTATCACTCAAGGCCGCGCGGATGCCTGGCTGGTCGGTGTCCCCGCTGTTGCGCTTGCCGTCTTCGCGAGTGAACGGCTGAGCAGCGGAGCGCTGCCGCGTCTTTCCCTTATTGGCTTGTTCGGTTTTCTGAGTCTGTTCCTGCGTGAATCCCTGAGCGGCGGTATCGATGTCGCGCGCCGGACACTGGAACCTAAACTCCGCATCGCACCGGGCTTCAGTTCATATCGCCTGCGCATTCAGGATCCACGTGCGCGGGTATTGCTGATCAACTGCATAGGTCTGCTGCCCGGTACGCTGGCCGCGGATCTTGACGGCGACTTTGCCGAGCTGCATCTGCTCGATGCCGACAACAACCCCGACCCACAGATACGTCAATTGGAACAGGCCATCGCCCGCTTGTTCAACGTGCCGTTGGAGACGAACGATGACTGAGCTGCTCGCGATCGTCACCCTGGGCCTGATGTTCAGTCTGTTTCTCGGTCTGCTGCGCATACTCCGCGGTCCGGGCGCGGGTAACCGTATGCTGGCTGCTCAACTTATCGGCACTACCGGCGTCGCTATGCTGTTGCTGTTGAGTCTGCTGCTCGATCAGTATGCCTTGATCGATGTTGCGCTGATTCTGGCCTTGCTTGCCGCGGTTGCCGCCGCAGCCTTCACCGGCCAGCAGCGGGAGAGCGGTCATGACTGACATCCTGGCATCCCTTCTGATCATGGCGGGACTGTTCTTCTTTATGGCCGGCAGCATCGGCCTGCTGCGTTTCCCCGATCTCTACTCGCGACTGCACGCGCTGACCAAGGCCGACAACCTCGGGCTTGGTTTGTTGATCATCGGCTTGGCGTTACACCTGCGAGACCCGCTCATCGCGCTGAAGCTGCTGCTGATCTGGCTCGCCGTGCTCGCCGCCGGCGCCACCAGCGCGCACTTGATCGCGCGCCATGCGCGTCGCCGGGAGAAGCACGTTTGAACGCAACGATGCTCCTGATCTTCGATGCACTCTTGCTGGCCTCGATCATAGGTCTGGCCTGGGCCGCGCTGGCCAGTGCTGATGCACGCCGCAGCGTGATTCTGTTCATCGCCTTCGGTCTGCTGCTGGCGGTGGCCTGGGGCCGCTTGCTGGCACCGGACGTCGCGCTGGCCGAGGCTGCGATTGGTGCCGGTTTAACCGGTGCATTGCTGTTGGCCGCGCTGCAGTGGCAACCACGCAAGACTGCAGACACCACCAACAGCGAACAGCCAACGCATACGCTTCTTGAAACCGGTTTTCGCTGGCTCGTTACGCTGCTCTGCGCCGCGTTGGCCGGCATGCTGGCTTGGTCACTCACGCAGATCGACGCGGGTACGGCAAAAGATGCATTGGCCAATGCAGTCGCCGCAAACATTGATGCCAGTGGTGTCAGTAATCCGGTGACGGCGGTGCTGTTGAATTTCCGCGCCTACGACACGCTGCTGGAACTGGCGGTGCTGTTGACGGCTGTGCTGGGCATCTTCGCACTGGGACCGGCGCAGGCCGGCTACCGGATCGCCGGTCCGGTCTTCACCAGCCTGACGCGCTGGCTGACACCGCTGCTGATACTCACCGCCGGTTATTTATTGTGGGTTGGCGCGCATGCACCGGGCGGCGCCTTTCAGGCCGGCGCGACATTGGCGGCGGCCGGCGTAGTGTTGCGTCTGGCGGGCCGAGACCAAATCGGTTTGCCGCGTGGCAATGCGTTGCGCATCGCACTTGGCGCCGGCGTGGGCATGTTTCTGCTGGTCGGTCTGGCACTGTTTGCCCTCGGACGACCGTTCCTGGGCTATCCACCGGCCTGGGCTGGCGCCCTGATCCTGTTGATCGAAACCGCAGCCATGCTCGCCATCGCCGCGACTCTGGTGTCGGCCTTCATCGGCGGGCAACCCACTGAGGAGAAAACGCGATGCTGACCACGCAATGGTTGTATGCCTTGAGTGGCTGCCTTCTCCTGGCGCTCGGTTTGCGCAGCGCGCTGCTGCACCCTGCCCTGCTGCAGCGCATCCTGGCCATCAATGTCATGGGGTCGGGCGTGTTCATGCTGCTGATCGCCATCGCCTATCGCGGGCCCGGCATGCCACCGGACCCGATTCCGCATGCGCTGGTATTGACCGGGATCGTGGTTGCAGTGAGTGCCACCGCACTCGCACTCGCATTGGCGCGACGCCTGACTCGGGAGCAGCCCCATGACTGATGCGCTCATCGCACTGGTCGCGCTGCCGTTGACCGCCGCGCTGTTGGCGCTGCTGCTGCCACGCATTGCAACGGCGCTGGTCATCTTCTCGGGACTCGCCATCACGGCGAGCGCGATTGCGCTGTTGTATGGCGTGAACACCGCAGGTGCCTTGCACTACGAACTCGGCGGTTGGACAGCAGGATTGGGGATCGCGCTGCGTGCTGATGGTCTGTCCGCCATTCTGCTGCTGATGATCGCCCTGGTGATGTTTGCCGCGAGCGTCTATGCCAGCGCCTATTTCGGAAAAGCGTCTGAACGCGCCCAGTTCTGGCCGCTGTGGTTGTTGTTGTGGACGGCGTTGAATGCACTGTTACTGTCCGGTGATCTGTTCAATCTGTATGTCACGCTGGAACTGCTCGGCCTGAGTGCCGTGGCGCTGGCCGCACTCAGCGGCAAGCACGCAGCGGTGCAGGCGGCGTTGCGTTATCTGCTGGTGGGCCTGCTCGGTTCGATGCTGTTTTTAGTGGGCGTGGCGCTGCTCTATGCCGGTTATGCCACGCTGGATCTCGCTACCCTGACGCAGGTGGTCAAGCCCGGACCGATTGCCTGGTCGGCACTGACCTTGATGACCCTCGGACTGTTGTTGAAGACGGCGCTGTTTCCGCTGCACTTCTGGCTGCCGCCCGCGCATGGCAGTGCGCCGGCACCGGTCAGTGCGGTGTTGTCGGCGCTGGTAGTGAAGGCGGCCTTCTATCTGGTGTTGCGCCTTTGGTTGGATGTATTCGCGGACATAGTCACACCGACTGCGGCGAACCTGCTCGGCGTACTGGGCGCAGGCGCAGTGCTCTGGGGTTCCTGGCAGGCCCTGCGGGCGGAACGACTCAAACTGCTCGCTGCCTATTCCACGGTCGCGCAATTGGGTTATCTGTTTCTGTTCTTTCCGCTGTTGCTGGCATTGCCACCCGGACCGGCGCGTGATGTCGCCACCGGCGGTCTGGTCATGCTCGCCTTGACCCACGGCTTTGCCAAGGCCGGTCTGTTTCTCGCCATCGGCATCGTTCAGCAGCGTTCCGGTCACGACAACATTCAAGAACTCGGCGGCATGGTGCAGCGTCTACCGTTAACGACCTTCGCCATCGCACTCGCCGGTGTGGCCTTGATCGGTCTGCCACCGAGCGGCACTTTTCTCGGCAAATGGCAATTGATCAGCGCGGCTATCGCGACCGGTCAGTGGTTGTGGGTTGCGGTGACGGCGATCGGTTCACTACTGGCCGCCGCCTATATCTTCCGCATACTCGGACACGCCTTCGGCAATCAACCCTACCCGCATCAAGCCGTCGCGGTGGCGCGTGAGGAATGGCCCGCGTTGCTGCTTACACTCACGGCCACCCTGGTACTCGGCCTCGCCGGCGCCCACGTTTGGACACTGCTGGAGAACGGTTCATGAATTCCGCGACCAGTTTACCGTTACTGGTGATACTGAGTTCTCTGCTGCCGGGTCTGGTGATTTTCTTTTTACCGGAAGGCAGTCATCGGCTGCGCACGACGCTTAATCTGGCCGGCGCCTTCGTCAAGATATTCCTGGTCGGCGTGCTGATCTGGGGCGTGTTTCATGGACAATCCTACGAGACACGCTGGGCACTCGCGCCGGGGCTTGATCTGGTCTTGCATGCGGACAAACTGTCGTTGCTGTTCGTCAGTCTGTCTTCGGTGCTCTGGCTGGTGACGACGATCTATGCCATCGGTTACCTGGAAACCTCGCCACATCGCAGTCGCTTCTTCGGCTTCTTCAGTCTCTGCGTGTCGGCGACGGTCGGTCTGGCACTGGCCGGCAATCTGTTCACCTTTGTGATCTTCTACGAGCTGCTGACGCTGGCGACCTACCCGCTGGTGGCGCATCGCGGCACGCCTGAAGCGATACGCGGCGCGCGTATCTATCTCACCTATACGCTCAGCGGTGGCATGCTGCTGCTGATCGGCACGGTGTGGTTGTATGCCATCGTCGGACAGACGTCGTTTGTCGAAGGCGGTGTACTGAGCGGATTGTCGAGTGAATATCATACGCAGCTGATACTGATCTTCGCCTTGCTGATTGCCGGCCTCGGCGTCAAAGCGGCGTTGGTGCCACTACATGGTTGGCTACCCGAGGCGATGGTCGCACCGGCACCGGTGAGCGCACTGCTGCATGCCGTGGCCGTGGTCAAGGCCGGCGCCTTCGGTATCGTGCGCGTGGTCTACGACGTCTACGGCGTCACCTTTGCGAGTGAGTTGGGCGTGCTCATGGCACTGGGCATCGCGGCCGGCATCACGATTGTCTACGGTTCCGTGAAGGCGCTGTTCCAGGACAGTCTGAAAAAACGCCTCGCCTATTCGACGGTCAGTCAGGTGTCCTATATCGCATTGGGTACGGCGATCCTCGGACCGATCGGGACCATCGGCGGTATTGTTCATCTGGTGCATCAGGGCATCATGAAGATCACGCTGTTCTTCGCCGCCGGCAACTATGCCGAAACACTCGGCATCCACAAGGTCAGCGAGATGAACGGTGTCGGCCGGCGCATGCCCGGCACGACACTGGCGTTCAGCATCGCGGCATTGGGCATGATCGGCATACCGCCAGTGGCGGGCTTCATCAGCAAATGGTATCTGGGGCTCGGCGCTGTCGAGGCCGGTATGGCCGGCTGGGTCTTGCCGGTGCTGATCCTCAGCAGTCTGCTCAATGCCGGCTATTTTCTTCCCATACTCTATCGCGCCTGGTTCCGCACGCCCGCTGCGGTCTGGCCGGACGAACACATTCCCGCCGCGCGTTTCGAAACCCATGGCGCCTTGTTATGGCCACCGATCATCACGGCGGTGCTGGCGCTGGCGGCCGGTCTGTTCGCGGCCGCACCTTACAGCCCGCTTGAGTGGGCGAGTCTGATTGCCCAACGGGAGTATGGCCTGTGAACGCCGCGATGCTGTTACTGATCTGGTTACTGCCGTTGCTGTTGGCGGCGCTGTCCGGCCAACGGTACGCGCGCTGGTTAACGGTGATCGCCGTGCTGCCCGCACTGATCGCAGCGCTGACAGTGCCGATCGGCACCACGGTCTCCCTGCCCTGGTTGTTGCTCGGTGTCGAACTCGGCCTGGACAAGACCGGTCGCCTGTTCCTGTTGTTCAGCAGTCTGCTGTGGTTGGCGGCAAGCCTGTTTGCGATAGGCAGCCCAAAGGGCAACATCGACAGTACGCGTTTCCGCGTGTTCTTTCTATTGGCGATGGCGGGCAATCTTGGGCTGATCGTGGCGCAGGATATGCTGAGTTTCTATCTGGGCTTTACGCTCATGGGGCTGGCCGCGTATGGACTCGTCGCGCATCCGGCATCGCTGCGCGCACGCCGTGCTGCACGCCGCTATCTCGCCTGGACCATTGCCGGTGAACTGATCCTGTTCAGCGCCATTGTCATACTCGCGCAGCAAAGCGGTGGATTGAGTTTTCAGATGTTGAAAACCACGACACCGAGTGACCTGGTGGTGTTGCTGCTGATCGTCGGCTTCGGTATCAAACTCGCGCTGCCCGGTCTGCATCTCTGGCTGCCGCAGGCCTATGCGGTCGCACCGGCACCTGCGGTGGCGGTGTTGAGCGGCGCCATGATCAAGGCCGGCCTGCTCGGTTGGTTGCGCTTCCTGCCACCGGGTGATGCCGCACTCATCGGTTGGGGAGAAGTGCTGATGGTCGTTGGCGTCATCGGCATCTTCTTCGGTGCGATCAACGGCTTGTTACAGCGGCATCCGCGCCTGCTGCTCGGCTATTCCAGTATCAGCAAGATGGGCGTGCTCACGCTGGGCATAGGTGCCGCATGGGCCTGGCCTGCCGCGGCACCGGCTTTGATCAGCGCCCTGGTGATCTATGCCGCGCATCATGCGCTGGTCAAAGGCGCGCTGTTTCTCGGCCTGGGTCTGGTCGAACGCGGCGGCTTGCGTCCGTGGATCTGGGCGGGTCTTGGCTTTCTCGCCCTCGCCTTGGCCGGCGCACCGTTGACCAGCGGCGCCCTGGCCAAGTCGATGCTGACAACGAGTCTTCCGGATCAGGCGCACAGCCTGCTGACAGTACTCGGCGTCGCGGCATTTACTACCGTGGCCTTGATGGCACGTCTGCTGTATCTGCTCTGGCAACAACCGGCGAAGCCTGTTGCTCCACATGCCATGTTATCCATGCTTGCCTGGCTGCTGTTGCTTGCGCTCATTGCATTGGTGCCCTTCACACAAGCGGATGCAAGTCAGCTGTTCAGCGGTGGCGTAGCACTGTTGTTGGGGCTCATTGCCGCCGCCCTGGTGGTACAGAACAAACAACGATTACCGGAACTGGCTAAAGCTCAGGGCCGTTCCCCTAAGGCACGGCGTTATCTTCGTGCTCGCTGGCATCGAATCGTGTTGCTGATGCGCGCCATGCAAACCCGCAGCAGGACGTTGGGAAGCACTCGGCGAGTGATAGAGAATTCAATGCATGACGCACTGCAGCCAGGACAGCAGTTGCAATCCAAAAAAGGTACGGACAGCTGGCCTTTGATCGGCAGCCTCTGGCTGGGGATCGGGGCGTTACTGCTGGGCGCGTTAATGATGATGACTTGAGCATCGCTCTATCGGAGGTGAATCATGAATCGGTTCAAGAATATTCTGTTTATCGCGGATCGCCAGGACGGATTGACCGACGCATTGGACAGAGCGGTTTCCCTGTCCCAGAGCAATGCTGCGCGTCTGACCGTCATGGATGTTATTCCCGACGCGGGTGTCGCCGACTATATCAAGCGGACCTACGCCATGGATTTCAATATGGCGTTAAGGGAACAGAGACTTCATGCGCTGGGAGAATTCACAAAACCGTATGCCGACGCCGGCATTCCCGTCTACACCACCGTGTCCAACGGCATCCTGTTCATTGAGGTCATCCGCGCCGTGCAGCGCAATGCCCATGATCTGGTCATCAAGGTGGCACAACAGGACACCAGCCTGTCCCGCGCCCTGTTTGGCAGCAGTGATATGCATCTGTTACGCAAATGTCCCTGCCCGGTCTGGATTGACCGGTTGGGCGATCGGAGCGGCTACCGTCGGGTTCTCGCTGCGGTGGATCCCTTTGATGATGAGACCGGTGATTCGCAACGTTTGATTCTCGATCTCGCCACGTCGTTTGCCGAGCGCGAGCGAGCCGAGCTGCACGTAGTGCATGCCTGGGAACTTCAAGGTGAATCCATGCTGGCCAACGGTCGCGGACGCATCCCGCGCGCTGATCTGGAACAACTACTCGAGGCAACGAAAAAACACCATAGACAGGGTCTGGACAGCCTGCTCTCTCCCTATGGCCTGGACACCGCGGCGGATAATGTGCACTTACTCAAAGGTCGGCCCGCACAGATCATTGCCAATTGCGCACGGGAACGCGACGTCGATCTCATCGTGATGGGCACACTCGGCAGAGTCGGCATCGTTGGTTTGCTGATCGGCAATACCGCCGAGGATGTCCTTCGGGAGACGCAAACCGCCGTGCTGGCCGTGAAGCCACCCGCCTTTGCCTCTCCTGTGCAATAGCTGTTGCGACACAGCTATTGGATGGGCGGGATAATGACAACTGTTTCCAGCGCCTATGCGCCGAATAGGTTTTCGCTTACAGTCCACTGCAGCGACCAAGTCAGGATAAACACACCCTCATGTCGAATCTGAATCTGAAACATTTACGCTATTTCTGGGCAGTGGCCGCGCATGGCTCGATCGCCAGCGCCTCGGAGATTCTGCACGTTACGCCACAGACCATCAGTGGTCAGTTGCGGGAACTCGAAGAGCAGATGGGTGCCAAGTTATTCCAGAAAAGTGGCCGTAACCTCGCCCTGACCGATACCGGTCGCGTGGTCTTTTCCTATGCCGATGAGATGTTTCGCCTCAGTGATGAACTGCAGGACATTCTGGCAGGCCGGACACCGGGAGCCGCCTTGACACTCACGGTCGGTGTCGCGATGGTGGTACCCAAGTTGGTGGCCTACCGGGTGTTGGAACCCGCCATGCGGATGCAAGACCCGGTGCATCTGATCTGTACGGAAGCGCCGTTATCCGATTTACTTGCAGACTTGTCGGTACATAAACTCGATCTTGTCCTCGCCGATACCCCATTGAGTCCTACGCTGAATATCCGCGCCTACAATCATCTGCTCGGTGAATCCGGCATCAGTTTCTTCGCGACGCCAAAATCAGCACGGAAATTCAGCGCGAAATTCCCCAAATCGCTACACGGTGCGCCCATGCTCATGCCGACCACCAGCAGTGCCTTGCGGCGCCTGCTGGAACAATGGTTCGAGCGGCAAGGCATAAAACCCCATGTGGTCGCGGAATTCGAGGATCGCGCATTGATGAAGGCCTTCGGCGAGGCGGATATCGGCATCTTCACATCACCCACCGCGGTGGAGAACGATGTCGTCGAAAAATACGGGGTGCGCGTGATTGGACGCACACAGGACATCAAGGAGAGCTTCTACGCCATTTCCGCGGAACGCCGCATCAAGCATCCGGCAGTATCCGCGATCACGGAAACAGCTCGAAACGCACTATTCTCTCCCATCTGATCTCAAGGTCTGACAGTTATGCACAGCGACAGCCTGACGGCTGGCTCGCTAATGCATAGATCAGCCTCACTCCGGATTCTGTCCCGCCTCCAAGCGCATTGGATCGTATTTTCCGAAGTGTAATCGGCATATTCCGAATTCACCCATGACGTCCCAGCGGCTACAGTATCTTCCACTGTCATCTACCGCAGATTGAGGATGCAACCATGCAAATTTCCATTCAGTCCAGGGGGTTCACATTAACCGATGCACTTAACGACTATGTGCATAAACGCATCAGCTTCACGTTGACACGTACCGCCAGCCGCATACGCCGAATTGACGTCAAGTTATCTGATATCAATGGAACGCGCGGCGGCATCGACAAGCGCTGCCTGATCGAAATACGGCTTGATGGCAGGACGAACGTCATCGTGCAGGATATTCAGGCTGATATGTATATCGCCATTGATCGTGCTATAAGCCGCTCCGCGCGCACGGTCATGCGCCGTCTGGCACTTGAGACCGACAGACGGCGGACGGACGAGGCGCTGCAGATGCATCAGCGGTCTGCTGAAATGTGAAGACCCGGCGTGTTAACACCACAGTACCATTAGACACACTAAAACCATGTCGAGGCATCCAGATATGAATACCTATGCAACACCTACCTTGGCCAGCCAAGCAACCGACATCAGCGGTCATCGGGTACTGCGCAACACCTACTTCCTGCTCGCGCTGACGCTGGTGTTCAGCGCCGCGACCGCAGGTGTGTCGATGGCGCTCAATCTGCCGCATCCCGGCCTGGTCATTACATTGGTTGGCTATTTCGGACTGTTGTATCTCACGACGCGTTTTCGTAACAGCAGCCTGGGACTGGCGATGGTGTTCGCCCTGACCGGCTTCATGGGTTACACCCTGGGGCCGGTACTGAATGCCTATCTTGGCCTGGCCAACGGCGGCACACTGGTGATGTCTGCGCTCGGGGCTACCGGAGCCAGCTTCCTTGCACTGTCAGGCTATGCCCTGGTCTCGCGCAAGGATTTCAGTTTCATGGGACAGTTCCTCATGATCGGCATCCTGGTCGCCTTCCTGGCCGGATTGGGCGCATATTTCCTGGAGATGCCCGGGCTGTCGCTGGCCGTGTCGGCGATGTTCGTACTGCTGATGTCCGGACTGATACTGTATGAGACCAGCAACATCATTCACGGCGGTGAAACGAACTACATCATGGCGACCGTGACGCTGTATGTCTCAATTTACAATCTGTTCACCAGCCTGCTGCACCTGTTCGGTGCCTTCAACAGCCAGGAATGAGCCCTGTGCTATAGAAGCTGACCGGTCGGTTCGCGCGCCATCCTTGCTGCTTATGATCAATGGAACGAGCATGAATTGTTAAGCATAGAGGTATGTGTGAATAAAGGGGACGGAGGGATTAAATTTTCGATCGTTTGTTCTCGATGGTGAAAAAATAATCCCCCCCCCGCTTTTAGCTGCTTCGCTACCACAGAGCTGGATTGCGCAGCGACTCCACGCACGACAGTTGGACCGCTTGTTCATTAGAACCTTCCTGGCTCCGTAGGATTGCGAGCCACCCAAACGGATACTTCAATTCATAAGGCGGCACGAAATTTGAAGCCGCTTCTGCTCCGAACCCGAATCTACCGTAGTACTTCGGATCACCATAGACGAGGAACAGGTTGACGCCCATTTCCGATAGCCGCGCTATTCCGCCTTCGACGAGCTTCGTGCCGATGCCCGTATTGCGATACCTCGGCTTTACAGCAAGTGGCGCCAAGATGTAGCCGAGACACTTGCTATTAACGCCCCCATATACGGGACTAAATGCAACGTGACCCACTACCTCACCGCCCATTTCGGCAACCAACGCGACTGTTGCCGGATCAGATTCTTCGCTCAGCAAATTGCCTGCGAACTCCGCAATTAGATGGCCTTCCTCTTCTGGAAAAGACTGCAAATGAATATCGCGAATATCATCACGATCTTGGTTCGTTGCGACGCGGATCCGGATGTTCATTCTGCAGCTACCGATTTAAATAAGGGGCGGACAAAAGCGGAGCTTTTGTTCGTCCAAGAGAGCAAAGCGAACGGTCTTGATTGCCTTGTTATGTGTTTTGTTTTTTTGCTGAGATATATACATAAACTAGGGAGCCTATTCCGTAAATTATAAATGCACCGCCAACAATATATTTTTCATTTTCTCTAAACAATACATTCCAAGCTCTCCCTTCGATTAAGAAGAAAATACCTATTGCAACGGTTAGAAAGCCATACCACACATTGCTATTACTGAAATATTTTTTAATCATCTAAACTTTACTATTTTACACATAACGCTCACATAAACGGCACGACGTCAGAAGCGTCCGGCGACCGAAAGGAGCGAATTTGATGTGATTGTTATATGGCATTTTCTTCGATTATCTTTTCTTGATCTTCTTCGGGCACATTTTTCCATGATGCTTTATTACTTAACTGAAGTTCTACACCAAGACCAGATTTAACAGCACTGACGATGCGCGAAAACTACTTGGAGCACGACCATTCTTTTAATTCCGTCGATTTAAACCCGTGAAGTTTATCGTCCCAGTACACACCTGCTGCTTCTCTATAAATGTATTGATACATCGGCTTTCCATTGCCTTCTAAACCCAACAATAATTCGCCGGTGCTTAAAAGTTCGATTCTATTTATTGTCTCGCTATCCATGCCTTATGCCATATAACGCTTTCAGCAACGGCCGCAATGTAGCCGCGAAGCTGCGAAATGGAGGTTCAGCCCCGTAGGGGCGCTGTTGGCTGCAATTGTTAAATTCTGCATGCTACGGGAACCTCACTTCACTGTAACGCATGTAACTTAGATTGCCCTCAGCTACCAGAACATCTTGCTCAACTAAGCGGGCTACCCTTTGTGAGTAGAAGACATCGGGTGTAACCCATGTCCTCGGACTTTATTGTTACCTATCTTCCCGACCGGTCAATTAACTTTCACAGCTAGGTAAAACGGGAAGCAGAGGTTTTACTAATTTTATCTTATTGCCATTATTGTCTAATTCATGAGCTTTAAATGCGCAGCCAAAGCCACTGTGGTCAGATTTCTCAGTGCTCCAGTTATTTACTTCAATTGTGTAGTTTTTGTTTGGTTCAAATTTTAGCCCTATTAAAGCTTGGCAGTGCGTGGTTACATGGCTTCCACTGCTTATATTGCGAATATGAATGTTTAATGACTGATTTGAGGGCAATTTGGTGTCAATTTCATAGAAAGAGTCAGCACCGAAAAAACCAGCTTTTTCGACTGCTGCCGCCTCAGCGAAATTTAGTTTTTCTTTGCAACTCGGCCTTGTGACGATTGATAATGAAACGCGATCGTTATTTCTGTATTTATCTAGTGCTTTTAACTTAACCGTAGCTGTTTCAGTGTCAGTTGGAGCGGCGTACTTGGTGTAGTTAATATTTGATGAGCAGCCAACAAGTGATGCAACTACTGCTAATAAAGCTATGTTTCTCATGTTTTTCCTTTTGGTTTCTCTTAAATCTAACGTCCAGCACCAGCGGCCGAGCGTAAGCGAGGTCCGAGCCCCGTAGGGGCGCACTGGGTGCTGTGGTTATGCATTTACGCTCCACAACTCATTAGATCGAAATGCATATGCAAATTGCGGATAAAGATACAGCCACGCAAACACCAAACCTAGACTACTGGCAACCATCTGCACTACGCCGAAATGCTCCCATATAGCCACAACTAACGAGATAATCCCAAACACCGAAACAAAACTATTGAATGAAAAGATAGCAATCGCAATTCTTTTAGAGCCGATAGCAACCTCATATGCGTACCCATATAGCGGAATCAATGAAAGCCCACCTATTACCAAGCCAATTAAACTAGCGAAACTTTGACCATCACTTATAGGTACGCCAAGAAGCTGGATACCGAAAAGTACCGCCATTAACCAAAATACAAATTTCCACAGTTTCATTTTTCTAATGCATAACATCTAATTAGACAGAGACTATGTTTTCCGAGATAGACAGACTCCGTCTATCACGGTAAACGCTGTTTGTTGTATTGTTCGGTTTCTTCATTTCTTTGTCTTTGCCAGGGAGGGCATGACAATGGCTGATAAGCGTCCTGAAGCCGATGCTGTTCTGGTCGATCGTTTTTGGCATAACTATTTCTCTATCCTTGAAAAAGCACGCATTCACAAGACTGTGAGGCCATGGTATCGCAAACCTGTGGAGGCGTACATCAAGGCGCATCCTGGGCGGCTCGCAAGCCATCTGCCGGTCCAGATCGATGACTATCTACATGCAAAAGGCTGACTGACTGGCCTACCCGAATGGCAGTTTCGTCAGATTGACGACGCACTGCGTTTGTTGTTTTGTGAATCCATTCGAGCGGATTGGGAGTTAGACACTTTACTTACGCCAATTCTGTCGGATCGATGTTGCGTTGTGCTTCATGCAACTGATTTGCTATGCGAGCAATGTCTTGAGATGTGCGGCCACGCTGCGCCCGAGGGCATG
The DNA here is from genome assembly GCA_018819175.1 of Gammaproteobacteria bacterium. Classification (GTDB taxonomy): domain Bacteria; phylum Pseudomonadota; class Gammaproteobacteria; order Thiohalobacterales; family Thiohalobacteraceae; genus JAHJQQ01. Next base: position 15,050 of record JAHJQQ010000032.1, on the reverse strand, counting down.
TAGCGCATACCCACCTTCCAATACCGAGAGTATCCGGCCCTGGGCGTGACGCTCCGCGACGCCGCGTAACACAGCAGTCAGCCAACTGTAGTCGGCTTCTACAAGATTCCATTGGGCAAGATCGTCTTCCACATGGCCATCGAAGCCCGCGGAGATGAACAGCAGCTGTGGTGCGAAGTCATCCAGTGCCGGCAACCAATGCTCTTCCACGGCCGCGCCCAATTCGGCGCCACCGCTGCTCGCCGCCAAAGGAACCTTGATGATGTGTTTGGACTTTGCACCCGCTGCTGTCTGCGGATAAGCGTCCGGTTGATACACTGAGCAGAACAGCACCCGCGGATCCGCGCCAAAAATGTCTTCGGTGCCATTACCGTAATGCGCGTCAAAATCAACGATGGCAACGCGCTCCAGGCCATGCGCTTCCAAGGCATGAGCCGCCGCCACGGCCACATTATTGAACAGGCAACTGCCCATGGCGCGATTCCGTTCGGCATGATGCCCCGGTGGTCGCACACCGCAGAAGACCGTTTGCGCCGCGCCAGTCAGTAACAGTTCCACACCCTCTACGCAGGCGCCCGCAGCTCGATAGGCCGCCGCCAATGATGCCGGTCCGATGGCGGTGTCAAAATCCAACCAATGAATGCCGGCTTCAGGTACGGCGGCGGCAAGCTGAGCCAGAAGCTCGGCGCTGTGCACGCGCAACAGTTGTTCGCGCGTTGCCAAGGGCGCATCCACACGCCGCAGCGCCAGATCCAGCCCAGAACTACGCAGCGCATCCTCAATGGCCCACAGGCGCGCGGCGGATTCCGGATGTACCGGCCCGGTATCGTGCTTGAAACAGTCTGGATGTGAGATGTAGGTGATTGTCATAATGTTGTTCAATGGTTCCGGTAATATTAACAGCCTGCTGCATCACTTGATCGGGTTTTTCCGCAGTCTGTTAAGATCGCAATTAAGTGAAGACTTGAGGTGACCACATGGGCGCACATTATCTTGATCGGCTGTTCCACCCGCGTGCCGTCGCTGTATTCGGCGCCAGCGAGCGCCCGGAATCGGTGGGCGGACGGGTGTATGCCAATCTGCTGGCCGCGGGATTCAACGGCTCGGTGTTTCCGATCAACCCCAAGCACCGCTCTCTTGGCGAACAGACCTGTTATGCCACCCTCGGCGAGGTCGGCGCACCGGTCGATCTTGCCGTGATCGCCACACCGGCGCGCACCATCCCGGACATCATGCGCGACTGTGGTGAACATGGTGTACATGTGGTCATCGTGCTGTCCGCCGGTTTCGAGGGCAAGGATGGCCACGCATCACAGGCATTGCTGCTGCAGGCGGCGCAACCTTATGGTATGCGCGTGCTCGGCCCCAATTGTCTGGGTCTGATACGTCCACGCCTGAACCTCAATGCCACGTTCAGCAAAGGCAATGCCCGACCCGGCCATCTCGCCTTGGTATCGCAATCCGGTGCGCTGTGCACGGCGATTCTTGACTGGGCGGAGGCGCGGGAGATCGGTTTTTCCGCGGTGGTGTCGCTGGGCGATGCGATCGATGTCGACTTCGGCGACCTGCTGGATTTTCTCGCGCTGGATACCGAGACGCATGCCATTCTGCTGTATGTCGAAGGCATGAATCATGCGCGACGCTTCATGAGCGGCTTGCGCTCCGCAGCGCGGGTCAAGCCGGTGATTGTGGTTAAATCCGGCCGGCACGGCGCCGGCACACGCGCCGCTCAGTCGCATACCGCCGCGCTGGTCGGAGCGGATGATGTGTTCGATGCCGCGCTGCGACGCGCCGGCGTGGTGCGCGCGCACAGTATCGAACAGCTGTTTGCGGCAGCGCAGTTGCTCTCCAGCCATCACCGCATGCGCGGTGACCGGCTGGCCATCGTGACCAATGGCGGCGGGCCTGCGGTGATGGCCGTGGACCGCAGCGCCGATCTGGGACTGCAACTGGCCGAGCTGTCCCCCGCTACACTGCGGGCACTCGACAAACTGTTGCCAACAACATGGCCACGGGCCAATCCCGTCGACATTCTTGGCGACGCCGGTGCGGAACGGTATGGCGAGGCGGTACGCCTGTGTCTCGCCGATCCGGCTATCAACGGTCTTCTGGTCATGCTGACACCACAGGCGATGACCGATCCGCTGGCCTGTGCACAGGCCGTGGTCGAGGCTGCCGCCGGTCAGGACAAACCGGTATTGGCTTGTTGGATGGGCGAGGTTCAGGTCGAGTCCGCCCGTGATCTTCTCTCACACCACCATATCCCCAACTTCGCCTTTCCGGAAGGTGCCGTAGAAGCCTTCGCCTATCTCGCCAGCTATCAGCAGAACCAGCAACTGCTGCTGCAGGTGCCGGCACCCCTGGCGGCGCGTAGCGCACCGGATCTGCAAGGCGTACGACTAATCATCGAAGGGGCGCTCGCGGAACACCGTAAAGAACTCAACGGCAACGAAGCCAAGGCGGTATTGCATGCGTTCGGGATACCGACCAATTTCGCGGTGGCCGCACATACCGCCGGCGAAGCACTGGTGGCGGCGGAAACTATCGGCTTCCCGGTTGCGCTCAAGATCGACTCGCCCGACATCAGCCACAAATCGGATGTCAACGGTGTGCGTCTGCACATCAATAGCGCCGAGCATGTCCGCCGCAGCTATCAGGAATTGGTCACGGCTGTTCAACTTGAGCGACCCAATGCGCGTATCAATGGCGTGACTGTCGAGGCCATGCACCACAAGCCGCATGGCCGCGAACTGTTGATCGGCGTGGTGCGCGATCCCGCCTTCGGCCCGGCCATCACCTTCGGCGCGGGCGGCACCTCGGTGGAAGTGTTGCGCGACCGCGCCATCGCGTTACCGCCGTTGAACAGTTACGTCGCCCAGGATCTGATGCGACAAACGCGCGTTTTCCATCTGTTGCAGGAATTTCGCAATCTGCCGGCCGCCGACCTGGATGCCCTCGAACAAGTGCTGCTGAAAGTATCGGAACTGGTCTGCGAGGTCCCTGAGATCAACGAGCTGGATATCAATCCGCTGATTCTGGACGAACATGGCGCACTGGCAGTGGATGCCCGTATCGCCATCGGCTATCGCGCGCCGGGGCCGAACCGTTATGCGCATATGGCCATCCACCCCTACCCCGCGCAGTTGGTGTCACTGTCACAGCTGCCCGACGGCACCGATCTGACCATCCGCCCGATACGTCCCGAGGATGCGCAAATAGAGCAGGCCTTTGTCCGCGGACTGTCACCGCAGGCCAAATATTTCCGCTTTATGCAAAGCCTTCAGGAACTGAGCCGCGAGGAACTGATCCGCCTCACCCAGCTCGATTATCATCGCGATCTGGCACTGATCGCCACAGTCATTACGGCCGGCACTGAACAGGAAATCGGCGTGGCAAGGTACGCGATGAATCCCGACGGAGACAGTTGCGAATTCGCCTTGGTCGTGGCCGATGCCTGGCAGCATCGCGGCATCGGTTCGCGACTCATGCGGGCACTCATGGACGCAGCGCGTGCCCGCGGTTTCCGCAGTATGGAAGGCGAAGTTCTGGGCAGCAATCAGGGCATGCTCGACCTGGTGCGCGAACTCGGCTTCAGCGTGCACACCAGCCAGAGCGATCCTGCCGTCAAACGCGTCCATCGCGCACTGTAAAAATCCGACCCCAACGCCTTACATCCGCTATTACCTCGCTCGCGATATGACTAGCGGCTTAGTTTTCGTGGCGAATTTCGGGAGGAAACTTTTAAATGTATGTTTGAAGTTTCCGGGGCAATCGCGATCTGCGGCATGACATAACCCGTTAGACTCGCTCTGGATAAAAAAAGGCGCCGGTCCTTGCGGATCAGCGCCTTTGAATAGTGGTAGCAGGGACAGAATTTGGTTTCCATAGGCGCAGGTTGAGGCTGCATGACAGTAGGTAATTCCCACGCAGTACAAGACCCTACATTTACGCTAACCTAATCCTCATTCTAGTTAGCATCTCATTTGATTTGTTTCGCAAAATAACCATGCCGCAAAAAATACCGGGTCTGATTTATTACCCAATCGCGCTTCATAATCATCGGGTGCGTATATGGCGCCACAAGAAAATCTGACATGCCTGCAAGCCTGGCTCGCTCGACGGCGACCTTTCCATCATCCTCACCCGGAATCAACAGTGACAGAATCGGGTTGATAGTTTTATTGCCTGTTATAACACCAACAGGATAATTGACGGACCCTAGCTGATTCGGGAGGCTCCCCATATCTGTACCCAATTGTTGTCCCGCTGGGCCATTCAGGGCATAGAACCCCGGTAGCTTCCCCACCTTATCCACCACTTCACTACCCTGATTAGGTGGACTGAGCATGACAACACGGCCGAGTTCTTCAAGTGGTTTTTTCGACAGGTAATAGCGTATAAGGATCCCACCCATGGAGTGGGTCACAAAATGGATCTTCTCCACTGGGGAGTCCCGGCAACGTTCAATAGCCTGATCAATATACTGAACGGCTAACATCTCAATCGTTTCTTTTCGAGAAGGATAATCGACGTTAATGACGCGATATCCGCTAGCCTTCAGATCGCCTTCCATTTTCCTCATCGAGGCATCAGTGCGCGCCAACCCATGCAGCAGAATCACACATTCCGCTCCTTCCTTAGCGGATGCGTCAGCCGCACACACGCACCATCCTAACGAAACTAATAAGACACAGACCCCTTTAATCGCGTTCATACTATTTCTTCCAAGCCTGCATCCGCACTCGCCACGCCTCGAATCGTAGGCGAATCTTCCCGCTCTGAGATTCCAGCACGGAGGCGAACACGATGGACACCATGCCAAACACCGCCAAGCTAGCCCAACTGCCCAGATCAAAGTGTCGGATGAGATCGATAAACTGATGAATCAGTCCAGCCAAAAACAACACCACACCGCTTGCGAACAGACTTAGTTTTTGTACCTGATATCCATAGGCCGTCAATGCACCGCCCACACTGACACAAGCCATTGCCGCTAGCACACCGGGAAACCAGAATAGATTGCCAATCATGCCCGCCAGAAGAATAAATAGGGCGAGCCGCAGATACAGCCCTGCATAGCGTTCATTACGCTGTGATAGGTCATAGATCAGCAGTGCCGAGGCCAACGTACTGATGGGATATACCCACGCCTCCGCGATGACGCCCGTCTGTTGCAGGGCATCACTGAACAACGATAATAGTGACAAGGCCGGCGCCAGCGAAAGTAAATCCAACAAATTGCGCAATGTGGATCCTGGTTTCAGATACAGGCTGATCTGGCGCAAGGTAAAGAACAGGGTAACCGCCAACACTGTGGCGAGGAACAGGTCGAAGGCATACAACCACAGCGTCCGTCCCAGGAGCACAGCAATGGGCAAGATCTGTAACCCCAAGGCGGTCATACCTTCATGGGTTTTAACGGACGTCTGGTTATGTGCGACGCGACGATTGAACCACAACACGCCGAGGGTCAATAACGACACCACGATGGCAATACTCTGTGGTTCCCGCAAGGGTAACAGCAAGGTCAGATTGCCTAGAACGAACAGCGCGGACAGGCGATACGCCAGGCCACGCGCCAGTACGGTAAACCCGAGCAGTATCACGGGCAGCAGCACCAGTAATGCTCCGCCCGTGGTCAATAAGGCCGTGGGTAAACTGTCCACGGCCCAGGCCACATACTGAGGGTAATGGGTGACGTCAATCGCGGTTGTCTGCGAATAGATAAAGGCACCCAGGATCGCGAAGTTTGCGGGTATCGAGACGAGCGACAACGTCAGCAGTAGACGTGCGCCCTTCCCCTCCTTCAACCAGTGCCCACTGGCCAATCCGATTGCCGCGAGTAATCCGGTATGCCCTAACATCATCAAATAACGTGAAACATCATTGCCGCTTTGCCAGCCGCGGACCAGAAAGCTGTACATGGCCACGACCAGGGCAGCGGCGCCGAGGATGCGTAACAGGGCCGGTAATTTCCGCATCAGGCCCGATTGACTATATTCAGCGGTCGTCAAGGCATCCATTAGTTCTTCTCCCGAGTCAGCAAGGTGGCCAGTTCTTCGCGCAGTTCGAGTTCCTGCTCGTGGCTGATGAAATCACGCTCCAGTGAATCGACGGGGTCCAGATGATCGACGACCATATCGAGCTGACTGAGTTTTATCTCCCAGCGATCGAAACTATTATCCAGCTGCCGGAGAACATCACTCTCGGATTCACACGTCATGTTAGCGGCTGAGCTGGACGACTGACGCGCCCGCATCAAGGTGTGCTTCTGCTTCAACTCGCGCAGTCGTTGTTCGCTGGCATCGATATCCCGGACCAACCGATCCGCTGTCTGCGCGTATTGAATCCCCGCCTCGGCCAATCGCGTCGACTGCTGGTCACAGTGACGCGCACGACGCACGCATTCCAGCGCCTTTTTCTCATCACTACTGGCGGATTCCATGGCGCGTAACCGCCAACGTTCTGCAAGCTGTTGCTGTTCGTTAGCGTCTCGTTGCAGTCGCTCTCTCTCACGTTGTAACTGGGTAAGACGTACCCGCGTCTCGGCGACCTTCTTGCGCATGTCGTTCAATGACACCTGTATGACGGCATCGTGATTTTCGATTTCACCCACCACCTGATCAAGACGTGAAACCAGTGTGGCGGAAAGGCGTTTAAGCAGGGACATGGTTATTCTCCTTTGTGGTGATGATGAAGAACGTACCCGCCATCAACACACCGACGAGGTGGCTGAGCGGTACGGTGACAAAAGGTTGCGGCGTCAACACATCTAGAACCGACGCGGGTTCACAAAAATCACGGAATATCTTGAGCAGGAGTACTATTAGTAACGCAACTGCAACGGGACGAGCTGGCGTATGCTGATGAGCCATTGAGGCGACCATGTAGAAAACGTTGCCATAGGCCAAACCGGACAGCCCACCAAAACGGGCCAACGCGGGGTCCAGCACCCATAAGGACAATCCAATTACCGCACTCATCGCCAGGTACAACCAGCCAACCTGTCGTCCGAGCTGTCGCTCAATCAGGTAACCGGCGATCCCGAAGACCAGCAGGTCTCCAACCAGGTGGGCTGATGAGAAATGCACCAAGTGGCCGGATAACAGGCGCCAGACTTCACCCACCTGGATGGCTTGCCGATCGTAGATCAGCGCTTCCACGGCGGCAGGCCACATCGAGGCCAATACGCTCATCGAAAGCACCATCAGCGTGCACAGAGGCCAACGCGTTTTCATGCCGCCCTGCTCCGTGCCAGACCGAGACCACCAAACAACAAGCCTGAGAACATCAAAAATCCGGTATCCACATTCCCGCCACCGATATAACCGGGGCTGTGCACGATCTGATATTCCTCGGGACGTTCCTTGACACGTTGTTTAAACAACGCCAGCTGATCATCGAGCTTCACCAGCAAATCGTCGCTGGCAAGCCGGAAGCCTTGCAGACTGTCCTGTCGCAATTCTTCAGACAGATTTACGAGCGTTGAATGGCCCTTGATGTGGCTGATGCCCGGCGCACGAAACAACATCTTGCGACTCTGAATGTCGTACACCACGGCATCGACCATCGTATGTGTGTCGTTTTTCTCACCCGGAATGATGTAGGCGCCGATCAAAGTCCAGTACGTGATAGAGGCCAAACCCTCATCGGTAAATTGTGTCTGGTCGTAGGACACCAGCACGATGACATCGATGCCATGCATGCTGCGGATCTGTTCCAGGTTCGCAAAACTGCCACCTGGACTTAAATAAACAGAGGGGATGATTTCCAGGGAACTGACGAAGTTATGTTGCTTGAAATGGTTGGCGACATTGCCTAGCAACTCCGTCTTGGCTTTTTCCGTGAAGCCGGTATCACGCCCCGAACTTCCGGGTACAAAGGCCACCCCAACACGCAATGGCAGCGATAGCCGAGGAATGCTGGCAGCTTCGATCGGCTTATCTTTGTCGGGGTACAGATAGCTGACCACACTGCTGCTGTTGTGGCGGGTTACGTGGCCGGCACAGCCTGATAGGGCCAGGATGACGATGATGGTCCAAAGCAACTGGATGGAGCGTTGATGACGATGGGACATGGTCTTGGCCTCTTGTTCGTTAGGGACGAGGCCATTTGTACCACCGGAATCATAAAAATAAACTTAAACAATAATTGTCTCTAATTACTCCCCTATTGGTTTATATTCACTATACTTTGCCGCTACTAAGTCTGGGAGGGAGATGACATGTCACAGGCAACCGCGTTAATCGAGACACTCAAACAGGCACTCAAACAGCACGGGCTGACCTATGCGGAAGTCGCTCGTCGCTTGGGCATGAGTGAAGCTAACGTGAAACGGATGTTCGCCGCGAAGCGTTTCACCCTGGACCGTCTTGAAGAGATCTGTCGATTAATGCAATTAGACTTGGCGGATCTGCTCCAGCTCTACGAAGACTCGCGCCAACGCATCACTCAGCTCACAGAAGAACAGGAACAGGAACTGGTCAGTGATGAAAAACTCCTGCTGGTTGCCGTGAGTGTGCGCAACCGGCTCGGGTTTGATGACATTATCCGCAATTACCATCTAACCGAGCCTGAGTGCATCCGTTGCCTGGCCCGCCTGGACAGGCTCAAAATTATTGACCTGCTCCCCAATAATCGTATTAAGCTGCGTATCGACGAAGATTTTCGCTGGCTGCGGAACGGGCCTATCGACCGCTTCTTTGAAAAGCAAATCAAGAACCAGTTTTTAAAATCGGGCTTTAGCGGTGAACGTGAACAGCGGCTGTTCCTGTTTGGGTTGCTTGGGGACGCCTCCATCCAGGTCTTGATGAACAAGCTCCAGCTACTGAGCAAAGAGTTTGCCGAGTTGCATCGACAGGATGCCCAGCTCTCACTGGAGAAACGTTACAATATCGGTCTCATGCTGGCCATGCGGCCCTGGGAACTCGGCGTGTTTGAGCCCCTGCGGCGCGGCCCGACCCAATAGGTATCGCATTAATATGCTATTAGACTAATAAAACGATAACTATCACATAATAGTTTAATTATTCTCCCTGCTCGCCAATACTCACTGACAACAACAGCAACCGCATCAGGGAGATCAACATGTTCAAGGCCATATTGCGCTGGATACTCCGCCGCCTCTATCACGTCGAAATAACCGGCAGTGAATATCTGGACACCTTTGGTGAACGCACCCTGGTGGTCGCGAACCATACCTCGTATCTGGATGCCTTGCTCTTCTACGCATTTCTCCCCGTACCGACGACCTTCGCCATCAATACCTATGTCGCCCGTAGCTGGATGGGCCGCATTGGCAAGTTGTTCGTCAGCCTGTTTCCGCTTGATCCGAACAACCCACTGTCGATTCGCGCCTTGATCCGCCGGGTCGAACAGGGTGGTTGCGTGGTGATCTTTCCGGAGGGTCGCATCACGGTCACCGGTTCCCTGATGAAGGTCTATCACGGCCCTGGCCTGGTGGCCGAACGCACCCGCGCAACTGTCGTACCAATACGGATTGAGGGTGCGCAATACACGCCCTTCTCTCGACTGCGAGGCCGGGTACGGTTGAGCTGGTTTCCGAAAATAAATCTGTATGTCCAACCGCCACGCTGTCTTGTCGTGGATGAACACTACCGTGGCCGTGCCCGTCGCGAAAAGGCAGGCCGCTTGTTGACGGAACTGATGGCGGACATGATGTTCGAAACCGCCAATCAAAACCAAACGCTGGTCGAACGACTCTTGGAAGCGCGCAGTATCCACGGTGGTGAACATGTCATCGCCGAGGATATCCAGCGCACACCGCTGCGCTACAACACCCTGCTTGCGCGCTCCACTGTGCTCGGGCGACAGCTGGCAAAATACAGTAAGCCGGCCGAGATCATCGGCGTACTGCTGCCGAGCACGCTTGCAACAGTCGCCACCTTCTGGGGGCTGCAGTTGTACGGCCGTGTACCGGCCATGCTCAACTACACAGTCGGCCCTCAAGGTATGTTATCGGCCTGTGAGACGGCCCAGTTGCGCCGAGTCATTACCTCGCGTCGCTTCGTTGAACAGGCCAAATTAGGCAGCGCCATTGCTGCACTTAAAGAACACGTAGAGCTGATCTACCTGGAAGACATCGCGAGCACGCTCAGCTGGCTCGACAAAGTGCGCGGCGCACTCAAAAGCCGATTTAACAGCTCGCTATTACGTTTGGCTGAGCGTGACGCGCAACGTCCGGCCGTGGTTCTGTTCACGTCCGGCTCCGAAGGTACACCGAAGGGCGTTGTGCTCTCTCATCACAATCTGCTGTCTAATATTCAACAACTGGTATCGCGTATCGACTTCAATGCCCAGGATATCGCGCTGAATGCCTTGCCGCTCTTCCACTCGTTCGGCATGACAGCAGGCATGCTGCTGCCCCTCACGTCGGGTGTACGCGTATTCTTCTATCCCTCGCCACTGCACTACCGCGTTGTGCCGGAAGTGGCGTATGACATCAACGCCACCATTTTATTCGGCACTAACACCTTTCTCGCCGGTTATGCCCGCTTTGCCGACCCTTACGATTTCTACAGTCTGAGGTATATCTTCGCCGGTGCCGAGAAACTGCAGGACGAAGTACGACGTACCTGGCAGGACAAATTTGGCATTCGCATCTTCGAAGGATATGGCGCCACGGAGACCAGCCCGGTTCTGGCCGGTAACACGCCCCTGGCCAATCGCCCGGGCAGCGTCGGCCGTCTGATGCCTGGCATGGAATACCGTTTAATCAACATACCTGGGCTGAATGAAGGTCAGCGTCTGCACGTACGCGGCCCGAACGTCATGCTGGGCTATCTGTTGAATGACAATCCGGGCGTCTTGATACCACCGGCCACAGAACTCGGCCGTGGCTGGTATGACACTGGTGACATTGTGACGATCGATAGCGACGGTTTCATCCGCATTTGTGGCCGTGCCAAGCGCTTTGCCAAGATCGCGGGTGAGATGGTGTCGCTCACGTCGGTCGAAGTCTTGGCCAGCAAGATATGGCCGGAATTCCAGCACGCAGCCATTGCGATTTCGGATGAACGCAAGGGTGAGCAAATCGTTTTACTGACAACGCTGACTGACGCCGACCGAAGTGATCTGCTGACACAGGCACAAGCCGATGGGATGGCGGAAATCGGTGTCCCGCGACGCTTTCAGCATGTCGAGGAAATCCCTGTCCTGGGCACGGGCAAGATCGACTACGTTGCTGCACGCCGACTGGTGGAGACGCCAGCATGAACGGAAATATTTACCGTGTACTGGCGACTCAGTTCATCACCGCATTCGCCGATAATGCGGTTCTATTTACTGCCATCACGCTGGTACTACAGCAAGGGGCCATCGGTAGCTGGTACATCCCAGCACTCCAAGCGGCATTTCTGGTCGCCTTCGTGTTCTGTGCACCCTGGGTGGGTCGCTTGGCCGATAGTCGTCCGAAACCACGGGTGATGTTTGCGGCCAATGCCATCAAGGCCACGGGGGCGGCACTGTTGTTATTTCAAATCGAACCGCTGCTGGCCTATGCCATCATCGGTCTGGGTGCAGCCGCCTACAGTCCAGCCAAGTATGGCATTTTGCCGGAATTGGTCGATGCCAAGGCGCTCGTGAAAGCCAACGGTTGGATCGAAGGATCAACCATTCTGGCAATCCTCAGTGGCACGCTGGTCGGTGCGACCTTGGCAGAATACTCAGTCTCCTTGGCACTATTTACCATCATCATCCTATATGGCATTTCGGCACTCATTGCCCTGACCATAAAACATAGGAAGGTGACAGTCCCACCACGCGGTACGTCACTGGGTAACTTCATAGGCCAGATGCGCAGTCTGTTGATGACACCTCGTGCCCGTTTCGCCACCTTGGGCGTCAGCCTGTTCTGGTCAGCGGCGACCGTACTACGTGTATTACTGGTGGCCTGGGCTCCAGCCGTACTTTTAATTCATACAACGACGGAGATTGCTCAACTAACCCTGTTTGTTGCGCTGGGTATTGCCGTGGGTTCTGTTCTGGTTCCGCGCCTTATACCTCTCGCCTATTTGCGCCGTGCCCGCCTAGCTGCCTACGCCATGGGCATGGTAATCGTATTATTGGCCACACTGGATTCTGTCCTGTCTGCGCGTGTCGCCTTGTTTATGGCGGGTGTCTGCGGTGGCTTGTTCGTGGTCCCCATCAACGCCGCGTTACAGGAAATTGGCCATCGATCTATCGGCAGCGGCGGCGCCGTCGCCATCCAGAATTTTTTCGAGAATCTGGCGATGTTGCTGGCCTCAGGTATCTACGCCATCGTCGCGGGTGCTGGCATAGACCCCGTCATTACAATGCTCTGGCTGGGACTCCTGGTAGTGATAGCGACAGTCCTTGTTTCTTGGAATCTCCCGCGGGATACAGGCGAGCTGACGAATGGCAATCCATGACAGCGGTATCATGTGATGGTCAGGTCACTAACTACTGAAATAAAAAAAGGCGCTGATCCTTGCGGATCAACGCCTTTGATAGTGGTAGCGGGGACAGGATTTGAACCTGTGACCTTCGGGTTATGAGCCCGACGAGCTACCGAACTGCTCCACCCCGCGACAAATGTGGATGTGAATATACCCGTTGGCCCCATCCCTGTCAACCGAGGGCGCCTTTTAGCGGGGTTGCACCCGCCGCCGGGCTGGGATAGGATTCTAACGCCCGCACGGCACAGATATCATTAACTAAACAAAGGACGTTTTATTATGAATGTTCACGAGTATCAGGCCAAGGAACTGATGGCCCAATTCGGGGTCCCGGTTCCCAAAGGCGGCCTGGCCCAAACCACTGAAGAAGCAGTGGATGTGGCCCGTGGATTGTCGGGCGATGTCTTCGTGGTAAAGGCCCAAATCCACGCCGGGGGGCGTGGCAAGGGCGGCGGCGTCAAGGTATGCCGCAACCTGGATGAAGTAAAAAATGCTGCGGCCTCCATCCTGGGCATGCACCTGGTTACCCACCAAACCGGCCCCGATGGCAAGTTGGTGCACAAGGTGTGGGTCGAGGAAGGCACCGACATCGCCCGCGAGCTCTACGTGGCGGTGGTTTTGGACCGCGGCGCGGAGCGCCTGGCGGTGATGGCCAGCCCCTCGGGGGGCATGGACATAGAGAAGGTGGCCGACGAGACCCCGGAGCTCATCTTCTTTTCCCGCATGGAGCCGGGACAGCCCCTGTGGGACTTCCAGTGCCGCCAGCTGCTCTTTGGCTGCGGCCTGGACGCCGGGCAGGTGCGCCAGGGCACCAAGATGCTCCAGGCCCTGGTAACCATGGCCATGGCCAAGGACGCCACCCTGGTGGAGATCAACCCCCTGGCCATCACCGGCGAGGGCAACCTCATCGCCCTGGACGGCAAAATCAACTTCGACGACAGCGCCCTGAGGCGTAATCCCGACATCGCCGCCCTCAAGGACCCCACCGAGACCGATCCCCTGGAGCTCACCGCCACCGAGCTGGGCCTGAACTACATCCGCCTGGACGGCAACGTGGGCACCATGGTCAACGGCGCGGGCCTGGCCATGGCCACCATGGACGTGGTCAACATGGCCGGAGCCAGGGCGGCCAACTTCCTGGACGTGGGGGGCGGAGCCAACGAGGAGATGATCGGCAAGGGCTTTGAGATCATCCTCACCGACCCCAACGTGCAGGCCATCCTCATCAACATCTTCGGCGGCATCCTGCGCTGCGACGTGCTGGCCGGAGGCGTGGTGGCCGCAGCCAAGAAGATCGACCTCAAGGTACCCTTGGTGGTTCGTCTGGAGGGCACCAACGTGGCCGAGGGCCGCAAGATTCTGGAAGAGAGCGGCTTGGCCTTCGAGGTGGCCGCCTCCATGAGCGAGGCGGCGGCCAAGGTGGCTGCGGTGTTGGGAGGTCAAAAATGAGCATCCTGGTAAACAAAGACACCCGCGTGGTGGTGCAGGGCCTCACCGGCAAGGAAGGCATGTTCCACGCCGAGCAGATGATCGCCTACGGCACCAATGTGGTGGCCGGCGTCACCCCCGGCAAGGGCGGCCAGAGCGTCCTGGGCGTGCCGGTGTTCAACACCGTGTCCGAAGCGGTCAGGGAGACCGGCGCCAACGTGAGCCTGGTGTTCGTGCCCGCCGCCTTCGCGGCCGACTCGGCCTGCGAAGCGGCCGACGCCGGAGTGGATCTGGTGGTGGTCATCTCCGAGCATATCCCGGTGATGGACATGATCCGGGCCAAGGCCTTCCTGAATGCCCGCGGCGTGAAGATGGTGGGCCCCAACTGCCCGGGCATCATCACTCCCGGCGAGTGCAAGATCGGCATCCAGCCCGGCTACATCCACAAGCCCGGCACCGTGGGCCTGGTCAGCCGCTCCGGCACCCTGACCTATGAGGTGGTGCACCAGCTCACCTCCGCCGGTCTGGGCCAGAGCACCTGCATCGGCATCGGCGGCGACCCCATCATCGGCCTCAACTTCGTGCAGCTCCTGGAGCTGTTCCGCAACGATCCCGGCACCGAGGCGGTCTGCCTCATCGGCGAGATCGGCGGCGACGCCGAGGAGAAGGCCGCCGCGGTGGTGGCCGCCGGTTATCCCAAGCCGGTGTTCGGCTTCGTGGCCGGGCTCACCGCCCCTCCGGGCAAGCGCATGGGCCACGCCGGAGCCATCATCAGCGGCTCCAAGGGCCGGGCCCAGGACAAACTGGCCGCCATGGAAGCGGCGGGCATCACCGTGGTGCGCGCCCTGGGCGAGTTCGGGGCCACCGTGGCCAAGACCCTTAAGTAGCAAGGACTGTAGGCGTGGCCGGCATAGGCATCATCGGTCTGGGGAGAGTGGGGCGCTGCCTCTTGCGCGTTCTCGCCTCCCGGGGGCTGCTGGGCCAGGTGCGGGCCGTCGCCGAACTCAATCCCGGCGGGCGCGACAACCGCGTGCTCACCGAGAATCTGGCATACCTGTTGGCCGCCGACTCCACCTACGGACCCTTCCCGGTCCAGGTGGAGTCGGCCGGCGTCTCCCTGGTGCTGGACGGCCGGGCCATCCCGGTGCACTACAACCCCCATCCCCAACAGGTGGACTGGGCCGG
>JAHJQQ010000031.1 GCA_018819175.1 Gammaproteobacteria bacterium | reverse complement strand
TTGCCTCTTGCCTCTTGCCTCTTGCCTCTTGCCTCTTGCCTCTTGCCTCTTGCCTCTTGCCTCTTGCCTCTTGCCTCTTGCCTCTTGCCTCTTGCCTCTTGCCTCTTGCCTCTTGCCTCTTGCCTCTTGCCTCTCGTATCTCATGTTTAATGCAAATACCCGTTGAGCTTGGTTTCGATATTGCGCGGATTCTCACCCTCGGCAATCGATACCACGCCTTCCAGCAGCATTTCCCGGTAACGGGTATGGAGGTGGATATGCGTTTTCAACTTATTGGCCATGGGCAATAAAAACAGATTCGCCAAGCCGACACCGTAGATGGTCGCGACAAAGGCCACGGCGATACCAGCCCCCAACAAACCGGGATCGGCAAGATTGTTCATCACATGGATAAGACCCATGACAGCACCAATGATGCCGATCGTGGGGGCATAACCGCCCATGCCTTCGAAAACCTTGGCGGCCTGAATGTCGCGAAATTCCTGGCTGTCCATATCCACCTCCAGAATGCCGCGGATAATCTCCGGCTCATTGCCATCAACCAACAATTGCAGGCCTTTGCGCGCAAACAGATTAGCCTCCTGCTCGGCGATATTCTCCAGTCCAAGCAAGCCTTCCCGACGGGCGATATTGCTCCAACTGACAATCTTTTCTATCGCCTCCGTTGGCGCGTTCACGGGCGGCTTGAATACCCAGGACGAGATCTGCATGGCACGCATGAACGTGTTGAGCGGCACCTGAATCATAATGGCGCCGACCGTGCCACCGCCGACAATCAAAAAGGCGGTCAATTGAACCAGAGAATCAGTGTGGCCACCTTCCAGGATATTGCCACCGATGATGGCACCCAGGGCGACAATGACACCGAGGATCGACAGGATATCCATTTAGACAGCCTTCGCCAGTTCGCGTCCGATATCGCTCAGTGGAAGAATCTGATCGGCGAGATTGGCTTCCACGATGGCGCCCGGCATGCCAAAGATCACGCAACTGTCTTCATCCTGCGCCCACACGGTCGAGCCGCCCTTCTTCAAGGCACGCGCACCTTCACGGCCATCGGCACCCATGCCGGTAAGCACCACCGATAGCACCTTGCCCGGAAAGACAGTCGCCGCAGAATTGAAGGCCATGTCGACACTGGGACGGTAATGTTGACTGGCATCACCATCGTAGATATGCACCAGGACTTTGCCACCGCGATCCACCAGCCCCATCTGACGACCGCCAGGGGCCAGATATGCCGTGCCTTTCACCAGCATCTCGCCATCCTCGGCCTCTTTCACATGAATCTGACATTGCTGATTCAGGCGTTGTGCAAAAGCTGGCGTGAAGGTTGCCGGCATGTGTTGAATCAATAGAATCGGCAACGGAAAATCTACCGGTAATTGCATCAGCACTTTCTGCAGTGCCACGGGACCACCCGTGGAACTGCCAATCGCGACTAAGCGGAAATCACCCCGCCGCTGCGGTACAGCAGCCGTAGCGCGACGCGGCGGAATGGCAGTACGCGCACCCGCTGTTGCTGGAGCGGCTGCCGAGGCTTTAGTTTTCGTACCGAAACCGCGCGAACCGATCTGCCGAACACGCGCACGCAAAATGCGCTTGGCCTCTTCGCGATCCTGCGAGAATTCATCGAAACGTTTGGGCAGAAAATCCAGCGCGCCGGCATCCAATGCATCCAGCGTCGCCTGGGCGCCATCATAGGACAGAGAGGAAAACATCAGGATCGGCGTCGGCTGAATCTTCATGATCCGCCGCACCGCGGTGATGCCATCCATCACTGGCATCTCGATATCCATGGTCACGATATCTGGCTTGAGTTCCATGACTTTCTGAATGGCCTCCCTGCCATCAGCCGCCGTACCGACTACCTGCAAACTGGGATCTGCCTCCAGTATCTCCACAATACGACGGCGAAAAAATCCAGAATCGTCGACTACCAATACCCGGATCACGTTACATTCCCTTCATGATATTTTTTTCACATGGCACCCGGCCTGGATGCATCGTCGACGCAGTTAAACGCGATTACATACGTCGCGCATATTTCTTCATCAGGCTTGGCACATCGAGGATCAAGGCAATCCGACCGTCACCCGTGATCGTTGCGCCGGCAAAACCCGGCATACCCTGAAGCATGGCACCCAGTGGCTTGATCACGACCTCTTCCTGACCGATCAGCTGATCGACCACGAAACCCACTTTCTGGCTACCGACCTGCACCATGACCACATGTCCCTTAGACCCGCGCTCACTGGCTGCGGAATTCCGTATCAACCACTTACGGAGATAGAACAAAGGCAATGCCTTATTGCGGACCAGAACGGTCAGCTGGCCGTCGATGACGTTGGTGCGATCATGATCCATATCGAAGATCTCGCTGACACTGGCCAATGGCAGCGCGAACGGCTGATCCCCCAACACGACCATCAGGGTCGGCATGATCGCGAGTGTCAGTGGTACACGGATAGACAGTCGTGAGCCTTTGCCCTTCCTTGAATCAATATCGACACTGCCATTGAGCTGCGCAATGCGGGTCTTGACGACGTCCATGCCGACTCCGCGCCCCGAGATATCGGAGATTTCGGTTTTAGTCGAGAACCCGGCAGCGAAAATCAGGTTGTAGCATTCTTTATTATCCAGACGCGCAGCGGCCTCTTCGTCCATAAGGCCTTTCTCCACCGCCTTGCGGCGCAGCACATCCGGGTCCATACCCTTGCCGTCATCCTCGATGGACAGCAGGATGTGATCGCCTTCCTGCTCGGCGGCGAGGATCACTGTACCAATGCGCGACTTACCGGCCTGCTCGCGTTCGTCCGGACTTTCAATACCGTGATCCACCGCGTTGCGCACCAGATGCACCAACGGGTCAGCCAATGCCTCAACCAGATTCTTATCGAGATCGGTCTCTTCGCCCTGCATTTCCAGATTGAC
Organism: Gammaproteobacteria bacterium; assembly: GCA_018819175.1. Taxonomy (GTDB): domain Bacteria; phylum Pseudomonadota; class Gammaproteobacteria; order Thiohalobacterales; family Thiohalobacteraceae; genus JAHJQQ01. The sequence continues at coordinate 81,450 of JAHJQQ010000031.1, read as the reverse complement.
TTCTTTGTTCAGCGCACGCGCCAGGTCGCGTACCACGCGCGGGAAACGGCCGAATACTTTCTTGATGGGCTGCATGCGGGTTTTCATCACCGCCATCTGCAAATCACCCGTGACCACATCCAGATTGGCGACCGCCTTGGCAACATCGCTTTCGCCCATGCTCGCCTTCAAGGTGGACAAGCGGTTGCGCACCAGCACCAGCTCACCGACCAGATTCATGATGTCATCGAGTCGCTTGGTATCCACGCGCACGGTCGTTTCGGCCGGGGCTACCTGAACTGCCGCAACGGCAGCGGCAGGCGCCGCGGCCGGTTGATCGACGGGTTTCGGAGTCGGTTTGGCTACGGGTTTGGCTGCAAGCGGGGCGCTCGGCGCTGCAGGCTGGGCGGGTGCTGATGCAGACTTGCCGTGTAATTCATCCAGTAACGCTTCGAACTCATCGTCCGAGATGCTGTCACCACCACTGGCTGCCGGTGGCGTTTCTGCCGGCGCGTCAGATTTGGCGGGTGCCGCTGCCGCAGGCGCAGGATTGCCTTGCAGCTGATCCAACAAGGCCTCGAATTCATCATCGGATATTTCATCACCGCCCAGCTTGGGCGACTCAGCAGCCGGCGCAGCGGGTGCAGCCGCTACTGGCTTAGTCGCCTGGGCCGCATCCAGCATCGCTTCAAATTCGTCATCCGTGACATCATTACTTCCGGACTCAGCCGGTACCTCAGGTGCAGCAGCCGCAACAACGGGGGCCGCGCCCCCGGGCACCGTATAGCTCAACAGCTCTTCCAGCAAGGCAGGATCCGAAGGGCTGGGTTCTACGCCGGAATGGATCTCGGCGAACATGCTGTTGACCACGTCCACCACACGCAACACCACATCCATCAGGCCGGCATCGACCATGCGGTCGCCGTTGCGCAACACATTGAACACATCCTCGGCGCGATGACAAATCGCAACCAGATGTGTCAGGCTCAGAAAGCTGGCACCACCCTTGATGGTATGGAAACTACGGAACACCGCATTCAGCAGATTGCTGTCCTGCGGCGACTGCTCCAACTCCAGCAGTTGTTCGCCCAGGTGCTCCAGCAACTCGCCGGCCTCGACCAGGAAGTCCTGTAGGATCTCGTCATTGGGATCAAAACTCATGGCATCCGTCCTTCAAAAACTCCGCTAGTCCGTTCAGAATCCCAAACTGGACAGTAAATCATCAACATCGTCTTGGTTTTTCGCAACGTCTGCATGATCCAAACCCGGAACTTGCGGGCCGATACCGCGCGACAATTCATCGGACAAGTCGCTGGCCTTTGCCGCAGGCTTTTCTGTCTGCACCATGCGTTGGCCTGAAATTCGGATCAGACCAACCAGGTTATCTTCCACATCCTTCACCAGATTGATCACCCGCCGGATAATCTGGCCAGTGATGTCCTGGAAATCCTGGGCCATCATCACGTCGGAAAGACTCTCATGCAGCTTGACCGCATGTCCGCTGGTCAGATCCAGAAAGCTATCCAGCTCGGGAACCAATGCGCGGAATTCACCCACATCCATATCTTTCTGACGGAAGCGCCGCCACTTGGTATGCAGCTCTTCCGAGCGGCTTTTCAATTCTTCAGCCACCGGCAGACTTTCCTCCACGGCATTCAGCGTGCGGTGGGCTGCCTGTTCGGTCATGGTGATAACGTAGTTCAGGCGTTCCTTGGCATCCGGAATATCATTCTCCGTCAATGACGCAATCCGCGAATCCAACTGAAATCCATTCAGCGTGTTGTGCAATTCTCGAGTAATTTTTCCGAGTTCCTGAAACAGTCCGGAGTCACGCCTCCGCGCAAGGTCATCCAATAGTTGTGATGCGCCATCAGAATTTCCGGATTCCAGTTCCGCGACCAGTTGGCGCGCCTGTGCCAGGGACTCATCATCCATGACTTGTTTAGGTAGGCTCATGAGATCTCCGTTAACCGGCTGCGGCTTGCAGACGTTCGAAGATCTTATCGATCTTCTCTTTTAAAGTGATGGCGGTGAAGGGCTTTACGATATAACCATTCACACCGGCCTGCGCAGCTTCGATGATCTGATCTTTCTTGGCCTCGGCCGTCACCAACAGCACCGGCATGCTGGCCAGCTTGGCATCGGCGCGTACCGCCTTGAGCAGATCGATACCGGTCATGCCGGGCATATTCCAGTCGGTCACCAGAAAATCGAAATTCCCCGACTGCAACATCGGCAATGCCGTATTGCCATCATCCGCCTCCTGGGTATTGTTAAAACCCAGGTCGCGCAGCAGATTCTTGATAATCCGTCGCATTGTGGAGAAGTCATCCACAATGAGAATCTTCATGTTCTTGTCCAACTCAACCTCCTAATATCAGGGACTAGGCGCTAGGGGAAAACCTGCTTCCGGCACCTTGGCCCTAGCACCTCAGCCCTAGAACCTGATTTTCAATAGCGGCCTGTAACTGCCTAGCTTCACTCGGTTATCCACTCACCCATCCGTGCACGCAAACGGATCAACGCCTGCCCATGGATCTGGCAAACACGTGACTCGCTCACACCCAATACATCACCGATCTCGCGCAGATTCAGATCTTCGTCGTAATACAGCGCCATCACCAGGCGTTCCCGTTCGGGTAGCCCGGCAATCGCCTCGGCAAGTGATTTCTGGAAATCTTCGACCTGCAAATTTTCCAATGGCTGATTAGGCGCTTCGATACCCGCGCAATCACCGTCCTCACCTCCATTGCCCAGGGCAGCGGGGTCTTCGAAACTGAACACGCGGCAACCGGTCGCGTCCTGCAGGATCTTGTGATATTCGTCGAGACTGATACCCATCAAGGCCGCGACTTCGTTATCGCGTGCATCGCGGCCGTTTTTGTTTTCGATAGTCCGTACCGCCTCGGCAACCTGGCGGGCCTTGCGATGTACCGAACGCGGCGTCCAATCGGTACGCCGGATCTCATCGAGCATCGCACCACGGATACGAATACCGGCGTAGGTTTCGAAACTCGCCCCCTGACTGGGATCGTAATTACGCGAGGCCTCCAGCAGACCGATCATGCCGGCTTGAATAAGATCGTCGGCCTGTACGCTCGGCGGTAAACGGCTCATCAGGTGATAAGCGATACGCTTGACCAGCGGCGCATGCTGAACGACCAGGTCATCTTGCGATTTATCTTTTGTGGCAGCGTAAACAGCAGCACCCTTCATGACAGCACCTCCAGTTGGGCCGTAGAGGACTGAATCAAACGTTCGACGAAAAACTCCAAATGACCGGCTGCTCCGTTCGGAACCGGCCATTTCTCGGCCTTTTGAGCCAGTGTTTTAAAGGCCATCGAGGCGCGTGCACGCGGATAGGCCTCAACCACTGACTTCTGGCGTTTGATCGCCTTGCGCAGATAGTCGTCATAGGGAATGGCGCCGATGAAATCCAGGGTCACATCCAGATAGCGTTCGGTCACACGTGAAATCTTGGCAAACAGTTCCCGACCTTCCTGGGCGCTGTGGGCCATATTGGCCAACACGCGGAAGCGTTGGATACCGTATTCGCGGCTGAGCAATTTGATCAGTGCGTAGGCATCGGTAATGGAGGCGGGTTCGTCACAGACCACCACAATGACCTCTTGGGCAGCACGTGAAAAACTCACCACGCTGTCCGAGACACCGGCCGCGGTATCGATGATTAATACATCCAACTGCTGACTGAGTTCACTGAAGGCGCGGATCATTCCGGCGTGTTCCATGGGACTCAGTTCCGCCATCGCCTTGGTGCCACTGGAGGCCGGCACAATCTGCAAACCGGCCGGGCCATTGACAATAATTTCTTCCAGCGTGCGTTCACCGGCAATCACGTGCGACAGATCATATTCAGGCTGCAGTCCCAGCATGATGTCGACATTGCCCAACCCCAGGTCGGCATCCATCAACATCACCTTCTGGCCTTCCTCAGCCAGCGCCACGCCCAGATTGACTGATACGTTCGTTTTACCTACGCCGCCTTTGCCACTTGTCACCGCGATCACTCTGACCGGTCGGGGTGCGGTCATATGCCGCAACCCCGCGGCCTGATCCACTCCTGCGTTAGACATGTACATTGGCCGCCATCCCACCAAACCGTTCTGCAAGGGTCTCGTCATTGGAATCCTGTCCAGCTTGCTGCATTAGAGAAACGGCGCGGTTAACCAGGTTATGAGCCCGCGCCGGGTGTAAGTCTTCCGGTACCCGCTGACCATCGCCTACATAGGCCAGAGGTAATTTGTGTTTGGCGACCACCGAGAGCGCGCCGCCCAGACTGGCGGCCTCGTCGGTCTTGGTCAGAATGCAACCATCCAGCTTGGCATTGCCGAAGGCGCGTACCGTTTCTTCCAGTACGCTCGACTGAGTGGTGGCGTTCATGACCATGTAGGTGTGCAGCGGGAAACCGCTGTCACGCAACGTGGAAAACTGTTCGGAGAGGCGCACATCGCGTTGACTCATGCCGGCGGTATCAATCAACACCAGGCGTTTGTCGACGAGACTGCGCAAGGCGGTCTGCAACTCTTCATGACTGGAGGCGACCTGCACCGGCACGCCGAGGATGCGGCCATAGGTGAGCAGTTGTTCCTGAGCACCGATGCGATAGCAATCGGTAGTGACCAGCGCGACACTGCGTTGCCCGTGCCGTAGCGCATAGCGCGCGGCGAGTTTGGCGACGGTGGTGGTCTTGCCGACACCGGTGGAACCCACCAGGGCGACGACGCCACCCGTATTGAGAATGTCATCGTCGGTCACGGGCAACTGATGAGCGAGTAATCCCAGCGCACGGCGCCAGGCCTGATCTTCGTCATCGACTGGACCGACCTGTTCGACCAACACTCGGCAAAGTTCTGTAGTCAGGCCGAGATCGGCCAGGCGGCGCAGTAATTCAGTCTGGTGCGGCTGACGACGTTGCAGATCACCCCAGGCCAGATGCGCAAGTTGGTTTTCAAGCAGGCCGCGCAGTTCGTGAATCTCTTTACGCATTTCTACCAGGGCCGGATCCTGCGACCAGGTAATGGACGATTTTTTGGTTTCGTTGCGGGTCGCAGCGGCTTCGGCATGCGGGCGTTCGTAACGTGCTGCGGCAGAGTCGGCAATCCCGGTTGTGGACCGGGTGGCGGCCTTGGCTGTGCTGGCTGCACTTGGCTGTGGCAGCTCCGCCGCTGAGGCGGACGTTGAGGTATTACTCGGGCTGGCCTGCCCCATGGCCTGATGTACCAGCGCCTCGTCGTAATCGAGGGCGGCAATGATTTCAATCCCGCCATCGACCTTGCGGTTGGACAGGATCACGGCATCCGGACCCTGCTCCTCGCGTACCTTGCGGATCGCTTGGCGCATATCGGCGGCGAAGTAGCGTTTGATTTTCATGGCCTACACCTCAATTCACGCATTTGTTCAGGTGTCCGGGTCCCCACGACCCATCCCCTTGTCATTCTTCGATCAGGCCGTAACGGCTTGGCCCAATCCCGGCAGCCTCTGACCCACGGTCGAAACCACCTTGATCTGCTTGTTATCCGGCACCTCGTTGTAGGCCAGGACATGCAGTGCCGGGATGCTGTGACGTACCAACCGTGCCAGCCATTGGCGAATCGGCGGTGCGACTAACAACACGGCCGGTTTGCCCTGCATTTCCTGCTGCTGAGTGCGTTCGCTAAGCGCTCTATGCATCTGATCCGCCAGCCCTGGCTCGAAGCCTGCGCCACCTTCAGAACCACCCTGGAGGGACTGTAGCAATATCTGTTCCAGCGCCGGCTCCAGTGCAATCACTGGAAGTTCAGGCGCCATCCCATTGATATGTTGTACGATCGAACGACCCAGTGCGACGCGTGCAGCGGCTGTCAAATTGCCGGCATCTTGAGTGCGGGAGCCATGTTCCGCCAAAGCCTCGGCTATGGTGCGCATGTCGCGAATCGGAATGCGTTCGCCCAGCAGGTTCTGCAGCACCTTAACCACCACGCCCAGCGACAACACCTTCGGCACCAGATCTTCCACCAGCTTCGGCTGACTCTTCTTGAGGGTTTCCAACAACTGCTGAACCTCTTCATGGCCGAGCAGTTCGTTGGCATGTTCCTGCAGCAGACTGCTGAGATGGGTGGCGACCACGGTGCTCGCATCGACCACGGTGTAACCCATCGATTGGGCATTGTCGTGCTGATCGGATTCGATCCAGATCGCCTCCAAGCCGAAGGCCGGGTCCTGGGTCTTGATACCCGGTACGGTGCCGTAAACCTGACCGGGATTGATGGCCATTTCGCGATCGGGGTAGACCTCGGCCTCACCGACCGGCACGCCCAGCAAGGCAATACGATAGGCATTCGGCGCCAGATCCAGGTTGTCGCGGATATGCACCGGCTGAACCAGAAAACCGAGTTCCTGCGAGAGTTTTTTGCGCACGCCCTTGATGCGATCCATCAGCGGTCCACCGCGACTGCGGTCAACCAGCGGGATTAGGCGATACCCTACTTCCAAACCAATGATGTCGACCGGCCCGACATCGTCCCAATTGAGATCACGGGGTTCATTGCTGACCGCCTTGGGTGCCTCGACCGCCTGTTCGTCGGCGAGCGCCTGTTGCTGCTGACGCTGACTCAGCCACCAGGCGCCGTAACCACCGATGCCGGCCAGGGTCAGGAAGACCACATTGGGCATGCCGGGGATCAATCCGAGCATGCCGATAATGCCGGCCGTCACACCCAGCGCACTGGGGCGGCTGAGCATCTGCTTGAACATCTCATTGCCCATGTTCTGCGAACTGGACACACGGGTGACAATGATGGCGGTGGCGGTCGACAGCACCAGCGACGGAATCTGCGCGACCAGACCGTCGCCGATAGTGAGCAGGGTGTAATTGTGGATGGCCGTGGCGAAATCCAGGCCATGCTGGCCCATGCCGATGCCCAGACCGCCAAAGATATTGATGAACAGGATCAGAATGCCGGCGATGGCGTCGCCGCGCACGAACTTGCTGGCACCGTCCATGGAGCCGTAGAAATCCGCCTCGTTGGTCACGTCGGCGCGGCGAATACGGGCTTCATCCTGAGTGATCAGACCGGCGTTGAGATCGGCATCGATGGCCATCTGCTTACCGGGCATGGCATCCAAGGTGAATCGCGCGCTCACCTCGGACACGCGCCCGGCGCCCTTGGTGACCACCACGAAGTTGATAATCACCAGGATGCTGAACACCACCAGACCGACGGCATAATTACCGCCGATAACGAATTCGCCGAAGGACTCGATCACCTTGCCGGCGGCCGCCGTGCCGGTATGTCCTTCCATCAGCACCACACGGGTGGAGGCCACATTCAGCGCCAGGCGCATCAGCGTCGCTACCAATAGAACCGTCGGGAACATGCCGAAATCCAACGGCCGCAAGGCATTGATCACCACCATCATGACCACCAGAGACAAGGCAATGTTGAAGGTGAACAACACATCCAGGGCCATTGGCGGCAGCGGCACCACCATCATGGCCAACATGAGAATCATCATCAGGGGGGCACCCAGGCCGTTGCTGATTTGCTGGCGCAGGGTGGTCATCAGGTCATTACCGTTCATAGCCGCCTCATAACAGGATCGGTGTCAATTCGCCGACACGCTCAATATATCTATTCAAAAGGCTTGCCAGGATTGAACTTTTTTTTCTGACGCGGGTGACAGCAAGGGAATTCAGCGGGTTGCGCAAGCGCCGTTGGGGAGGTTTTTATCAGGCTGGCAACGCAAACCGGAGAGCGGCAGGATTTTGGCGTTTGGACGGTGATTCAGTCGTCCCGCCCAGGCCCACGTCGGGGTTAGGTGATCGTGGCGAGCAGAGTGGAGCGGGAACAGATTGTCACGATTTCGAGGGGGATAGTCATTCGACACAAGGAGAAATCGGGAAAAATGCTCCGCTCTCCCGCCAGCGCAACGGATCAATCCCAAGTCCAGCAGGTGCCTAGTCCTCTGCAGGGTGAAAATACTCATCGGGGACGGTCAGCTCGCTGGGAATCTCTGGCGCATAACCGGCGCCGCTGTGGGCGGTTTTGAGCTGATAGATATAGGCCAGTACCTGTGCGACGGCGAAATACAGACCCGCCGGAATCTCCTGTTCAAGCTCGGTACTGAAGAAGATCGCGCGCGCCAATGGCGGCGCCGTGAAGATCGGCACATTGTGTTCCTCGGCCCGACCGCGGATCTGTGCCGCAATCAGATTCTTACCCTTGGCCACTACGCGCGGTGCACGCATATTGAGACCGTCATATTTGAGCGCGACCGCATAGTGCGTCGGATTGGTGATAATGACGTCGGCATCCGGCACCGCTTCCATCATGCGCCGCTGGGCGATTTCACGCTGCATCTGCCGCACACGACTCTTCACTTCCGGTTTGCCTTCCGTGTCCTTGAACTCGTCACGCACTTCCTGCTTGGTCATTTTCATATTCTGCGCGTGATCCCAAAGCTGGAATGGGATATCGACGGCCGCAATCAGAATCAGCACCAGGCTCAATATCAGAAAAGAAAAAATCAGGATCTCACCTGAATGTCCCAATGCCGCCCCCGTCTCCTGATAACCGAGACTCAGGATTTCATCGCTCAATCTCTGCATCAGTAGCACTGCCACGCCACCAACCAACAGGAACTTCGCCAGCGCTTTGAGTAATTCCACCAGGCCACGCAACGCGAATATCCGTTTCAAACCGGAGATTGGATTAAGCTTTTCCGCTTTGAACGCCAGCGCTTTCGGGCTGAACGACCAACCACCAATGACCACCGAAGAAACGATCGCGGCTACTACCGATATCAGCATGAACGGCGCCAACATCGCTGCCGCTTCCTTGAACATGCGCGCTATGCCGTCGATGATGCCGAAACGATCAAAGATTATGTTCCGATCCAGGGTCAACCCATCGCGAAGCATATCCGCGAAATCCCGCATCAGGTCATCACCCATGATGAACAGACTCACAGAACCGGCCACCATCATTACCATGGTGTTGAATTCTCTTGAACGCGGGATCTGGCCCTTCTCACGCGCCTCATCCAGGCGCTTTTGACTGGCGTCTTCACTGCGTTCCTGACCGTCCTTATTCTCAGCCATTTGGCACTCCCGGCAATGGCCCAAAGCCTTTCATCACTTCGAAGGCCTCGGTGAGAAGATCGGTGAATTGTGGAAGCAGCGCGGGAATCGTCACCATGATGATCAGGAAACCAAAGGTCAGCGTCATCGGGAAACCGACACCGAAAATATTCAGCTGCGGTGCAGCGCGGGTGATCACGCCAAAGGCCACGTTCGTCAACAGCAGCGCGGTCACTGCCGGCATGGCAACCAGAAGTCCGCCGGCAAACATCCGGCTGCCCCAGGAAATAACGTCCCAGAAGGTCTGACGGGTAATACCATCGACTGCTATCGGTAAACTATAGAAGCTGTCCGACAAGAGGCTCAGCAATACTAGATGACCGTTAAGTACAAGAAACATCAAGGTCGCAATGGTCACGTAGTATTGGCCAATGACGGGTACCGTGATGCCATTCTGCGGGTCGACCATGGAGGCGAAACCAAGCCCCATGCCGAGACCAATGACGTGCCCACCGATCATCATGGCGGTGAAAACCATCTGCAGCATGAAGCCCAGTACCAAGCCGATAAGCAACTGCTGCAGAGAGATCAACACACCGGCCGCGGACAAAGGATCGATCGCCGGTGCCGCGGGTATCACCGGCACTAGCAACAGGGTTATCAGAATCGCCAGAATCAAACGGAACTTTGCTGACATCAGACGGCCACCGAAGATCGGCGCCACCGACAGCACCATGCCGACACGCATCAGTGGCCAGAGGAATTCCCCGATCCAGGCGGTAAGCTGTGCCGTGGTGAACAACATCTACTATCTCTCTGCAGTCAACTGGCGATGGGGCTTACAGATCACCCTATCAACTGAGGAATACTTTGGATCAAACGTACCGTAAAACCCATCAGGGTCTGCAGCAGCCAGGGACCGGCAATCATGAGTACCGCGCCAATCGTAATGAGCTTGGGGATAAAGGTCAGGGTCATTTCGTTGATCTGCGTGGCGGCCTGAAACATGGCAATGATCAAACCGACTATCAGCGATGCGATCAGCAACGGACCCGCCAGCAAGGCGGTGACCTCGATGGCCTGGCGACCGATGTTCATAACGGTTTCCGGCGTCATGTTTATTCCTCTATATAAAAAAGCTGGAAGCCAGCGTACCCATGATGAGCGTCCAGCCATCGATGAGCACAAACAACATGATCTTGAAGGGCATCGAAATGATCATGGGTGACAACATCATCATGCCCATGGACATCAACAGGCTTGCGACAACCAGATCAATGACGAGAAACGGAATCAAGATTAAAAATCCGATCTGGAATGCCGTCTTCAATTCGCTGGTGACGAAGGCCGGCAACAGGAGTGAAAACGGAATCTCATCCATGCCGCTGATCGGCTCGGCGCGGGCAATATCCGCGAACGTTTCCAGATCCGCATCACGGGTCTGGGCCATCATGAATTCGCGGAACGGCTTGGCGGCCCGATTAATAGCCTCTTGCGGTGCCATCTCTTCATTGAGATACGGATGCAGTGCTTCGTCATAGACCTGATCAAAAACCGGCGCCATGATGAAGAAGGTCAGCATCAACGACAGGCCAACCAGAATCTGATTGGAGGGCGTCGACTGGGTTCCCAAGGCCTGACGAAGAATCGCCAGCACAATGGTAATACGGGTAAACGAAGTCATCATGATCAGGGCGGCCGGCAAAAAGCTGATGGCCGTCATGAACGCGAGCACCTGGAGGCTCACGGAATAGGTTTGACCACCGTCAGCATCATTTTGCACCTTCAATGCCGCAAAACCCGGTTCGGCCAAGGCCGCCAACGGGAACAGCAGACCGAGCAACAGCATCAGCCGAGCGACGAATTTCATTTCTGTTTTCCCCGTTGCAGCGCTGCACTCAGGCTGGCCGCGAAAGCGCCCTTCCCGGACTTGTCTTGTTCAACTGGCTGAATCGGATGCTCGAGCACATGCAGGGTCTGCACGCGTCCCGGTGCCACGCCAAGCAATAATTGCTGTTCGCCTACCTGCACCAGCACAATGCGTTCACGTGTGCCCATCGACAGGCCGCCCAGTATCCGCAGTGAACCTGCCGTGGTACCTGTCACGCCACCCATACGGCGCATGACCCAGGCGAGACCGGCGATCAACATCAATACCGCGATCAATCCCAAGATCATCTGCAGCAGATTACCCGTGGCCATGGGCTCAATTTCCAAGGCGGGCACTTTCGAACTGACGGCGGTTTCGGCAGCCTGCACCACGGTACTGAATACCGACAATGCTCCAGCTGCCAGCACACCGCTCAGGTGACGGCGCGATACCGCCTGTAGAGTGCAGAACATTTACTTGAGCTTCTTGACGCGTTCGGCCGGACTCACCACATCGGTGAGACGAATGCCGAATTTCTCATTGACGACAACCACTTCGCCATGCGCTACCAATGTGCCATTGACCAGCACATCCATAGGCTCACCCGCGAGGCGGTCCAATTCCACCACCGATCCTTGATTCAACTGCAGCAGATTGCGAATGCTGATTTTGGTGCGACCGATCTCCATCGCAATGGTGACCGGGATATCCAGAATCATGTCGAGGTTGGTTTCATTCTCGTGCGCTATCGGCATATTGTCGCTTTCGAGATCATTCAGCTCGGCCACATGAACATCGGCTGTGCCGGCTTTGCCGCCTTTGGCATCCGCCTGTTCGGCCAACGCGGCACCCCAATCGTCCATTCCATCGTCCTGGTTTTCGATATCGTCACTCATGGCACATACCTGCTGATTTAATGATTGGATTGGGAAGCGACCAGCGCACGCAGCTGGACAGGATCCGTAATCTTGATGGCACTATTGCCATGCGACACTCCGAAGCGACCGCGAAATACCGGGATATCCTCTGCACGCAGCGTCACCTTGTCGGGGAAATCAATCGGGATGACATCACCGGCCTTGAGATTCAATAAGTCACGCATACTGATCGTGGTCTCCGCCAGCATGCTGGATAATTCAATCGGAGCACTCTTCATCTCTTCGCGAATCGCAATCCGCCAACGGTCATCGACATCGCTGCGATCACTCTGCACACCGGCATCGAGGACATCACGGATGGGTTCGATCATCGAATACGGCAACGTCACATGCAGCGCACCGCCACCGCCTTCCAACTCGATATGAAAAGTGGAGACCACCACGACCTCGGTGGGGCTCACGATGTTGGCGAACTGCGGATTGACTTCGGAATTCAGATATTCGAATTCAATCGGCAATACCGGCTTCCAGGCCTGAACCAAATCCGCGAAGGCCTGATGCAGAATACGTTGGATAACACGCTGTTCGGTAGGCGTGAATTCACGACCTTCGATCTTGGTCGGGAAACGTCCGTCACCGCCGAAATAGTTATCCACCACAATGAACACCAGCTTGGGATCGAACACGAACAGGCCGGTTCCGCGCAACGGATTGACCTTTACCAGATTGAGACTGGTGGGCACGAACAGGCTGTGGACGTATTCAGCGAACTTGAGCATTTGCACGCCACCGACGGAGATTTCCGCCGTGCGGCGCAGCATATTGAACAGACTGATGCGGAAGTAACGCGCGAAACGCTCGTTGACCATTTCCAGCGTGGGCATGCGCCCGCGCACAATACGATCCTGGCTGGTGAAATCGTAATTCTGCGCTTCGCCATCGATCAGACCATCGTCACCGTCGGTGTCGATATCGCCACTGCCGACACCGTGCAGCAGGGCATCAATTTCTTCTTGTGAGAGCAGATCGTTCACAGGGTTTCCTTACTGCATCACAAAGCTGGTGAAATAGACTTGCTCGATACTGGATGTACCGGTTTGTTCTTTCAGAACGCGGTTAATCTCTTCCCGGGTCTGCTTGAGCAATTCCTCTTTACCGGCGCGCGTGTTCAGCACCGTCGGATCCTGGCTCGAATAGAGCATCACCAAACCATTGCGGATGGCCGGCGTGTGGACCTTTACGTTCTCCAGGGCTGCCGAATCGCGAGAACCCACCTGGATATTGATCTGCATGAAACGCACATCGGCATCGGCGCCAAAATTAACGACAAAGGCCGGTTCCATCGGCAGGTAGTTCATGGGCCCCTTGGCCACACCAGCGACAGCTTTGTCACCCGGCTTGGCCGCCTCTCCCTCCGCGCCTGCGGCAGGAGCACTCTCGGCAACCGGCGCTGCAGACTCGTCTCCGCCGATGATGCCGGCGAAATACAAAGCACCCAGGGTCGCACCGATCAGCACCAGTACGCCGACCACCGCGATGATGATCATTTTCATACCACCGGATTTTTTCTCGGGTTCTGCAGCTTCGACGTCGAGATCCAGATCTTCTTTTGCCATGTCGCACGGCCCCTTAAATTGGCTTTACAGGGACAAAGCAAGACCTATGCCACGGCGTCGGGAATTTAAATCGGCTTTTGAAACGGGGGGTTATATCTTGATTACTGAGGAATGACGGAGAGTTGACGCAGAATAATGGGGGTGGTCAGCCGGAAAGTTGGCGAGCCCAGCGGACGTCATTGCAGGATTAACTCCGCAGCCCGTCCCAGGGCGAAGCCTGCAGCCAGTCGGCAATCTGGATGTCCGGGAGTGGATGGCTGATGTGGTAACCCTGCACGGCATCACAACCCAGCTGGCTCAAGAGATCCCAGGAATGCGCGTTCTCCACACCTTCGGCAATGACCTGGAAACCCAGATTATGGCCAAGATCGATAATGGAACGGACAATCATGGCATCGTTGCCGCTTTGCGCCATATCGACCAGGAAGGATTTGTCGATTTTCAAGGTGTTGATGGGTAAACGTTTGAGATAGGACAGAGAGGAATAACCGGTGCCGAAATCATCCACGGCAACGGCCACACCCAGACTGTGCAGTTGCGCCAGGACTTCTGCGCCACGGCCGAGATCCCCCATCAGGGTGTCTTCCGTGATCTCTATTTCCAGGCAGCTGCCCTCTACGCCGGCCTGTTCCAGAGCCCACTGGATGCGTTCCAGCAGCCGTGGATTCTGGAATGAGCGCGCCGAAACGTTCACCGAGACCGGCATGCTGATGCCTGCGTCGCGCCAGGATTTGCATTGACGCAAGGCGGTCACCAATACCCAGCTGGTGATGGGCGTCATCAAGCCGATCTGTTCGGCGATCGGTAGGAAATGCCCGGGTTTGACCAGACCCTGTTGCGGATGCCGCCACCTTAACAAGGCTTCGACGCCGCACACCGTCTTATCTTGAATCCCGACTTTGGGTTGGTAATACAGTTCGAATTCGTTCCGGTCCAGCGCATGACGCAGCTGACCGGAGAAGCGCAGCTGACGGGCGTTATCGGCCAGACCCTCGGCATCATAGAAACTGTAATGGCCGTCGCTGCGCTTTGCCGTGTACATGGCAACGTCGGCATGTCCGAGTAATTCATTGACGTCGTCGCCATGTTCCGGGTACAGCGCAATACCAACGGAGGCATTCAGGAACAGTTCGCGGTCCCCGCAGTGGAAGGGATGTTCGAAACAGTTCAGCACCTTGGCCGCCACCCGCTCACCCGCACGCTCGCCGCTCGGCACGGCAGGCATCAGGATGGCGAACTCATCACCCCCCAAGCGGGCCAGGGTGTCGGAGTCACGCAGTGCGCCTTGCAGACGGCGGGCCACCTGACGCAGCACATCATCACCGACCAGATGACCAAGCTCATCATTGATCAGTTTGAAATGATCAAGATCCAGCAACATCAGTACGACCTCGCGCCCCTCTTCCCGGCGTGAACTGGCCAAGGCCTGATTGACGCGGTCATACCACAGTGTGCGGTTGGCAAGTCCGGTCAATTCATCCGTGGTCGCCTGATGCTCGAGAATCCCCAGCGCATTATGTGTCTCGGTAATATCTTCCAGCAGTCCATCAATGCGCTGGGCGCGGCGGCGACCGCTGCTGTTGGGATGAAAGCGCAATTGACACCAGCGTTCGGTTTCGGCCAGCAACAGGACGCGCGCCTGCACTTCTGTCGGTTTGCCTTCCATCGCAAGCTGCCAGGCGGCACCGACCTTTTCGCGATCATCGGCATGAATGCGATCGAAACAGGGGATGGGATCCTGGCTGCCCGGAATGCATAACGCGCGCAGGGCTGGACTGGCATACAGCAGTTCGTGTGACCGCACATCATATGACCAGAGCATTTGCGGAATATTGGTCAGCAAATCCTCCACGCGTGCATAAGCGGTCTGGGATTCCAGGCGCGCCGTATCCAACTGCAAACGCATGCTGTCCCAGTAGCCCTGCAACATCAGGCCCATGTCGAGGAAGATGCGTTTGACCAGTGCGGTTTCCAGCTGATGCCGATCGTCGGGATTGATGTCCGGCAAGGTGTCGATGAGTTTCTGCAGATGATTGAGATAGAGCCGGTAGGCACCCATCACCCATACGGGTTTTATGCCCTTGATAAAATGCCGATGACCGACATCCGCTACACCATCATCATGTTCGGCATTCAACAACTGCAACATTTGCTGCAATTGCGAACGCACCAGATCGCCGATGTTGCCACCGCTGCGCTCATAGGCATACAAGACCTCGGCGGTGGCGGCGTTATCGAATAGATAGTTGTAATAATCCTGCGCGAAATTCGCGGCGCCCTGCGAAAGCTGCTGATGGTATTTGCGAAGAATGAGGGAATCGTCGCTGCTGAGTTGCAGGACGTAGAGGAATTCTTTACGCATTTCACGCGCAAGCGAGGGAGGTGTGGCCGATGAGCCGCCCCCCCGCGAATTATTCCGCCTGCCTCGTTTTTCTCCAGCCATTGTTTTATTTATTTTTTTATTACCGACGCAGGCGACGGTAACATATTTGATTGGGACTGCACAGGGCATTTTCATGCCGCAATTCGATGATCCGCAGGGACCATTTCAGATCATGCGAATAAGTCTATTCCACTGCGTGACATTTCCCCGACGCGGCTGATTTCCACGGGGGACGCGCCGCTTATTGTCGCGCCATCCTCATCGGCCTGCCGGGTGCGGGAAACCGTCGCAAATCCCTGAGTATGCCGTTGCTGTTCGGCAAAGGAATGCTGCGACACATTAACGTCGAGCAGGTTAAAACCACTGGCATTGAACATGTCACGCAGCCGCGGCATAGAGGCTTCCAATGCCTCGCGCACCACGGCGTGCTGCGCCGTAAAACTGACCTGCGCCTGATCCTGGTGCATCTGTACGCGCACCTCGATCGGACCCAGATGGGGCGGATTCAATTTGATTTCCGCGCTTTGCAATTTCTGACTCGCCGCCCACATGACCCGTTCGCTCAAGGCCTGGTCCCAACCGGGCTGGCGAAACGGCGTCTGCAGGGTCGTGGTCGGTAACACCGGCCGGGCCGCTGCGGTCGCGCTGGCATCTTGCGCCAGCAAGCCCTGCAGGCCTTGCGGCAGTGCCGACGTCGATTGACTCTGCTGTACCGGTGCCGTTCGATCCATGAGCGCCTCAAATCCTTGTCCACGCTGTTGCGCCACTGCCATGGCACGCACCTCGGCACCCATGCGTAGCTGTGTTTGTTGCGTCAATGCAGCCGCATCAAGCTCGGCGATGGCCGTTCGTACAGCATGCGCTACCGCCGTGTGAGCGGGTTCCGGAAGCGTTGTTTTCACCGCAGTCGTCAATGGCCCCGGTGGTACAGGTGTTGTGTGCTCGCCAGCCGGGCTAACCGGGCGAAGCGATTTTTCCGAGACTGTCGTTATGACAGCGAGTGGCACTACGGTCGCAACCGATGTTTGATCGGCGACGACACCGTTATCCTGGCTATCCTCAGACGCCAATGCCGGCGCTGTGGGCGCTGGTTCTGACGCTTGTACTATGGGTAGATCCTGTGCCGGTGCCTCCGGTGTCAGGGTGGCAACCAGGTTGTCCTCGGCATTGCCGGATGCCGGCAGCTGCTTGCCGTCGGCAATCTCCACCGGCACGGCTTCGCCAGACCGGGATTCGGTCGGTTCCGTAGTCTTCGGCTTATCGTTGGCCTTTGCCTCGCCACTCTTTTCGGGCTGCATCCGGTCTTTCAGCATCTTGGAAAAGTCCTGATTAGACTCGGATTTCTGTGCGAGCTCCGGGCTCTTGGCGACAGCCCTGTCGGGCTTGGCCGTGACCTGGGGAGGGGAAACCTGGGGCAGCATCACATCGGTCATTAGGTTCTCCTGAGCTGGATGCGTTAGCGATAACGGGATAAGAGCAAGCGGCGTGCCAGCCACCCGCGCGGGACATGCTATTCATCGTCCCGCTCACCCGGTCGACACTGCTGCGACTGGGCATCGGAGTCCTTTTGTTCACGGCGATCATTATCGCTGCGCTCCTCATCACGATAGCGAGTGACGACCTTGCCCAGCGCCTGAACCCGGGTGTGGATTTCCATCCAGCGCTGACGCTGCTTGGCGCAATCCTGCTGGGCGCGTTCCACCAGCTGCTGCTGTTGTTCGACGGCCTGATTGAGGCGGCTCAGAAAAATTCGGTAATCCTGCAGCCGCGCCACCGTCAGACTGCCACCGTTGGCGAACTGCTGGGTATAGTCCTCACGATAGCGAATCAGTTCCTGATATCGCTGTTCGGCCGCCTGCACGCGTTTTTGCAGTTCGCCCAAGACGCGCGCCGATTCACGCTCGCTGCTGGCCGTGACTTCAACAACCGACTGCATGCGTTTGCTACGCGTCATAATTCAATGGCCACTCTAATGGTGTGCAGCTGCGGGCTTTGCCGGCGTGGTGGCAGGCACAGACTTACGTACAATGAGTTTGTCCAGATCATCCAGACTTTCGACCAGGGCGACGGGTTCATGCATGTTCTGTTGCAGGAATTCCATAATCCTCGGCTGATAGGCCATGGCCTCGTCAACACGCGGATCGGCGCCCTTCTGATAGGCACCAACACTGATCAGATCGCGGTGCTGACGATAGGTCGAATAGAGCTGTTTGAAGCGCCGCGCGGAATTGAGATGGCCGGCGTCGGTGATTTCCGTCATGGCACGGCTGATCGACGCCTCGACGTCAATGGCCGGATAATGCCCGGCCTCGGCCAGATCACGCGACAGCACAATATGGCCATCCAGGATCGCGCGCGCCGCGTCGGCAATCGGGTCCTGCTGATCATCGCCCTCGGTCAGCACGGTATAGAAGGCGGTAATCGAACCACCACCGACATCACCATTACCCGCGCGTTCCACCAGCTGCGGCAATTTCGCGAACACCGACGGCGGATAACCCTTGGTGGCCGGCGGCTCGCCGATGGCCAGGGCGATTTCGCGCTGCGCCTGGGCGAAACGCGTCAACGAATCCATGAGCAATAAAACATTCAGACCCTGATCGCGGAAATATTCGGCGATACTGGTCGCCAGCATGGCGCCATGCATGCGCATCAAGGGTGAAGTATCGGCCGGTGTGGCCACCACCACGGCGCGTGCCATACCTTCATCACCCAAGGTGTTTTGTACAAATTCCACAACCTCGCGGCCGCGTTCACCGATTAAACCCACCACAATCACATCGGCATTGGTGTAACGGGTCATCATGCCCAGCAATACACTCTTGCCGACGCCACTGCCGGCGAACAGGCCCATACGCTGGCCGCGACCGACACTGAGTAACGCATTGATGGTGCGCACACCCACATCCAAGGGTTCACGGATCGGCTTGCGCGACAGCGGATTGATGGAACGCCCGGTCAACGGCACGCGAGTCACACTGGCCAACGGCCCTTTGCCGTCCAAGGGCTGCCCTGCACCGTCCAAAACGCGGCCCAGCAAACCCGGACCGACGGCCGCCTCGCACATGCGTCGGGTCGGAATCACGCGCGCATTCGGTGCCAGCCCCTGGATATCACCAATCGGCATGAGAAATAGTCTTTCACCCGAGAAACCGACTACCTCGGCCTCGATGCGCGAGTTATCGGGATTGACGATCATGCAGCGTCCGCCAATCGCGGCTGGACAACCCACCGCCTCCAGGGTCAGGCCCACCATCCGCGTCAGCCGCCCTTCCACGTCCAGCGCCACCGGATGCTGTGCACGCTGCGCATAGGCTGCGATACGCTGCTGCCAGATGCTGGTGCGTTTGGCGTCCGGTAAACGATTCGCTATGCCGGTCATGGAGCTGCCCTAGGTTGCGTTGTCGTGATAAATACGAGCGCCGGAATCATTCGGCATCGGACTCGCGTTCGCCACCCAGTATGTTGGTAATGACTGTATGCAATCGCCGTTCAATACTGGCATCGATCTGCGAGGTATCGCTGCTGACTTTACAGCCACCGCGAGTGAGTGCCGGATCCTCCACAATGGTCCAGCCACGCTCGTTATCACCGAGCGACAGGCTTTCACGGACCAATGCGGCATCTTCAGGATGCATATGCAATCGCACATTACGCGCCGCGACAGGCAAAGCCGCCATGGCCTCGCGTACGACGGCCAATACCTGACCGGGCTCGGTCTTGAGTTCACGTCTGATGAGTTGCCGCGCCACGGCCAAGGCCAACTGCACCAACTCCTGCTCGACTTGTGCATCCAACTGTTCCAGTGGCTTCGCCAGGGTATGCATCAACGCTTCAAGTTCATGCACCCGCGCCTTGATGTCTTTTTTTCCGGCTTCAAGGCCTTCACGCCGGCCCTGCAGAAAGCCCTCTTCGCGCGCCTCTTGCTGCAGTTCCTCAAGCTGGCGCGCGGTTACCGGGCGAGCCGCCGGCGCAGGTCGCCCGGTCATGTTCACTTCAGGAAGTGACCAATTCTCGATACCGCTCAGTTCTTCTTTGGGGATAATCTTGCTCATGACCGTTGAACCGCGCTGCACGAAACCTCCAATATAGTCAGGGGCCAGGAACTAGCACCTGGTATCTAGAAAAATTACACGTACTGTTCGGCGCCACTGCCACCCAGAACAATATCGCCGGACTCGGACATGCGCCGTGCAATGGCGAGAATTTCCTTCTGCGCCGCTTCGACTTCGGACAGCCGCACCGGTCCCTTCGCATCCAGATCGTCGCGCAGCATTTCCGCCGCACGCTTGGACATGTTCTTGAAGATTTTTTCGCGCACGGCCTCGTCGGCACCCTTGAGGGCGATAATGAGATTATCGGACGACACCTCGCGCATCAGTGCCTGAATACCTGGATCATCGACATCGGCCAGATTGTCAAAGACGAACATCAGATCCTGGATTTCCTGACCCAATTCGGCATCAGTATCCTTGATCAATTCCATGATCTCGCCTTCCATCGCACCGCCGACAAAGTTCAGAATATTCGCCGCCGCTTTGAGACCGCCCACCGAAGCCGACTTGACACTATTGCTGTTGCCCGAGAACTGACGTTCCATAATGTCATCCAGTTCCGCCAGCGCCGCCGGCTGAATACCGTCGAGCGTGGCGATACGCAACAGCACATCCACGCGCACGCGATCGGGCAGATAACCAATCACTTCAGCGGCGTGATCGGGGTCGAGGAAGGACAGTACAATGGCCATGATTTGCGGATGTTCAAGCCGAATGATTTCCGCAACCGCACGGCCATCCATCCATTTGAGTGCCTCAAGACCTTTGGTGTTGTGGCCCATGAGGATGCGATCGATCAAGCCTCCTGCCTTATCTTCGCCCAAGGCATCGATCATGACCTTGCGGATATATTCCTCGGAGCCAACACCCAATGCGGTCTGATTATCCGCTGTATCGATGAAATCACCCAGGATAGTCGCTACCTGATCGCGCGAGACATTCGCCATCGACGCCATGGCGGAACCGACCTTTTGCACTTCCTTCGGCCCCATATGCTTGAGGATCTGCGCAGCATCGTTCTCACCGAGCGACAGCAGGAAAATCGCCGCGCGTTCAGCACCCGTGAATTTACCTGTTGACCCTGCCTCAGCCATCTTCATTCACCCAGTTCTTGACCACCTGCGCCACCCGTTTGGGATCCTGCTGGATCATGCCCTTGGCTGCAGTGATCTGTTGCTCATAGTGTTGCTGTGGTGCCGGCAGACCACCCTGCGCGCGTGGCGCGCCCAGCGTCAGCTGATCCTCTCCCATGTCCGCCTCACCTCCACCCGCGGCGGCCAGTGCACCGGTATGGGCGACGCCCTTCTCAGTCAGACTACGCAAGGTTGGTTTGAGTACACCGAATATCAGTATGAGTACACCGATCGCACCGGCGGCTTGCTTGAGTACATCCCATACCCAGGGCTTTTCCCAAATCGGCTGTTCGGGAAGGGGTTCAACTTCGGGGATGGGTTGGAACGCGGCATTGATAACCTGCACACTGTCACCGCGTTGCGCATTGAAGCCAACGGATTCCTTGACCAGCGTAGTGAATTTCGCGATGTCTTCGGGTGCCCAGGGCGTGCGGGTTGCGACACCTTTGTCATCAAGCGTTTGTTTATCGTCCAGCACCACGGCCACCGACAGGCGTCGAATCTCACCCGTAGCCAATCGTGTATGGCTGATGGTTTTGTCCAATTCATAATTGCGGGTGCTACGTTTACTGGAGTTACCACTGCTATCGGAACTGCTGCCGGGAGCCCCGGGAGCCCCGGGAGCCACAGCAGCGTCCGTTGTTCCACCGGCGGGCGGCTGATTCGACAGCGTTCCGGGAATTCCCAAACCGGATGCATTCGAGGAAGACTGGTCTTCGCTGATCTGCTCGCTGCGCAAGGCCGGCAGATCCGGATTGAAACTCTCGAGAGTCTTTTCCGTCGTGGTGAAATCCAGCTCGGCTGCGACCTGTGCACGCACCTTACCGGCACCGATCAGCGGGCTCAACATATCTTCGACACGCTTGACGTAACTGTTCTCAACCTTGCGTGTGTAAGCAAACTGGGTAGAGGTCATACCCACTTCAGAGGCGGCACCACCTGTCGTCAGCAGATTGCCGTGTTGATCAACAACCGTGACTTGGCTGGAATTCAGATGCGGCACACTGGACGATACCAGATGCACAATGGAGGAAACCTGTCCTTCATCGAGACTGCGGCCGCCATACAGGTTAACCACAATCGATGCGGTCGGCTCTTCCTGTTTGCGCAGGAACACCGAGCGTTTTGGAATGGCCAAGTGTACACGCGCACTCTCCACATTTCGGATACTGCTGATGGTTTGCGCCAACTCGCCTTCCAGGGCATGCTGATAACGCGCAGCTTCGACAAACTGGCTGGTGCCGAAACCCTGATCCTCACTGAGCATTTCGAAACCGTTGCTGCCACCCTTGGGCAAACCATCCGCCGCAAGCTTCATACGTGCGTTCTGTAGCTGCGCCGAAGCGACCATGACAGCACCGGTGGTCTCGTCGATCTTGAATGGGATTGCGGATTTCTGCAGCGCTTCGGTCACGGATGCGGCGTCGCGCTGTGACAGGTTGCCGTACAGCAGACTGTAGGTCGGTGTCTGCGACCAGAGCGCGACCGCCACACCCAAGGCGACACTGGCCGCCAAGCCAATCATCAAACCAATCTGCCGAACTGCCGGCAAGCCCCCGAAACCCTGTGCTGTTTGTGTTGATACTAATGCCATGACTTCTCACTCTTTGTGCTTGGCGGATTCTAGTCTCCAGGGACTAGGGCCGAGGTAAAAGAACACGCTGTTTCCTTTGCCCTAGTAACTCGTCCCCCGGCCCTTATATCGGCATGTTCATCACGTCTTGGTAAGCCTGCACCAGCTTGTTACGCACCTGCACCATGGCCTGGAACGACACACTGGATTTCTGTACCGCCACCATCACTTCGGTAAGATCGAGGCTTGGATCACCCTTGGCGAAAGCCTCGGCCATATTGCTTGCTGCCTTCTGTGTGGAGTTGACCTGATTCACAGACGACTGCAGCAGCGAGGCAAAATCGGCACCCTGTGTCGCGGCAGCCGGCTGTGCGGCCGCGCCACCCTGGGCTGCTGCGGCCATTGATCGCATTTGCATCAAGATCTGATTCACATCGATGTCTGCCATGATTTGTTCCTCGCTACCTATGCAATACCAGTTATGAAATGAGTCGTATGCAGATTTTGCGCCACGGTATCAGCCGGGTACGGCAATCCCTTCTTCGCGCATGCGGGCCAGTTTGTAGCGCAGCGTCCGCGGGCTGATACCTAGCCGTTCAGCGGCCACCTTGCGACTGCCTTTGCCGGCGGCCAGCGCCTCCAGAATCAAGGTCTGCTCGTGATTTTTCAGGTCATCGTCCAGACGATCGTTATTGGTAATGGCAGCCCTGGCTTCTAACCGACCAGCGGGCTCCGTCGTCACACCCGTGGAAGACACGGTTTCAAAATGCAGGTCGGACGCTTCGATGCAATCGCCAGACATCAGAATAATGGCGCGCTGCAGGACGTTTTCGAGCTCGCGCACATTGCCAGGCCAGGGATAGGACAACACCTGACGTTCCGCATTCGGACACAAACTCGGCACCGGTTTACCCGCAGGGCAATGACGTTCAATCATGCGTTGAGCAATCGGCAGGATATCGCTGGGTCGGTCACGCAGTGGTGCGAGATGCAGGGGAAAGACATTCAGGCGGTAGAACAGATCCTCACGGAAACGGCCGGCGGCCACCTCTTCACGCATGATCCGATTGGATGTTGCAATCACGCGCACATCCAGAGCGATCATGTCGCGACCACCCAGGCGTTCGACTTCACGCTCCTGGAGTACCCGCAGCAATTTAGCCTGCAGACCCAGATCCATTTCAGAAATTTCGTCGAGTAAAAGTGTGCCGCCCTGCGCCTGTTCGAATTTACCGGGGCGCGACTGATAGGCACCGGTGAAGGCGCCCTTTTCGTAACCGAACAGGACGGCCTCCAGCATATTTTCCGGGATCGCCGCGCAATTGATGGCCACGAACGGACCGGACGCACGTTTGGATTGTTCATGTATGTAACAGGCAAACACCTCTTTGCCGCTGCCGGATTCACCGGTAATCATCACCGTTGCATCGGTCTTTGCAACACGGCCGGCCAAGGCCAGCAGTTCGCGGGTGCGGGGATCTTCGGCCACCACGGCCGTCTCTTTGGAACGCGGCGGCGGCAGATAACGACTGACCATATCCACCAGCACATCGGCATCAAAGGGTTTCATCAGATAATCGGCCGCGCCGCAACGCATGGCATCGACGGCTTTCTGTACTGTGCCATAAGCGGTCATCAGCACCACCGGCAGATCCGGATTACGACTGCGAATACGTTTCAGCAGGCTGTGGCCATCCAGTTTCGGCATCTGCACATCGCTCACCACCATACTGATGGCCTCGCGCTCCAGGACTTCCAATGCTGCCGGGCCATCCATGGCCGCCTTAACCGCATAACCCGCCAGCTTTAACGTGTCGCACAAGGCTTCACGTAAGCTCGGGTCGTCTTCAACGATCAGGACGGTTGCTTGATTCATTAATAACTCCTCAATTGATGCCACAAACCACGGTGGCAATCGGCATTGTGCTAGTGAGGTAACTGGTGCGTAAACCACCGGGCAGATTGGCCGAGGCCAGCGCGTTCGGCAGATGCATGACAAACTCCGTGCCACCGTTCTCCGGGGACTCCACCTGCACATCACCGTGATGCGCGCGAAGTGTCGCCTGCACGACGGCGAGACCTAAGCCGGTACCGCCGGCACGTGTCGTATAAAATGGATCAAAGATGCGTTCCCGCGCAGCTTTGGGTATGCCTGGGCCGTTATCGCGCAGCCGCAGTTCGATCTCACCGGTCTCGGTGGTCTGAACATTGAAATCCAATTCAGCGCCCTGCGGCATGACCTGCAGACTGTTGGTCACCAGATTGCCGAGCGCACTCACCAAGGCATCTTTATTACCCACCAGCTGCATCATGGGCGCGGCATTCTGTACCCAGCAACGGGCACCGGCTTGTTGTAATTGGCTCTCGATGGCTTGCTGGAAAGCATTAACGAGTTCGCTGACACTGAATCGTTCTGCGCCACCACTGCCACCACGTGCGAAAGTCAGCATGTCGTTGACCAGACGTTCCAGATGGCTCAGACGATCTGTCAGGCGACCAGCGAAACGTGCCCGATCACCGATGGGCAACTGTTCCTTTCCAAGATGCGATGTATACAACAGCGCAGCTGACAACGGCGTGCGGATCTGATGGGCCAGGCTCGCCGCCATTTCACCCATGGCGCTCAAACGCTGCTGGCGTGACGCGCGCTCGTGTAACTCATGCGTGTCGGTGACATCCTGCAACACCAGGATGCGGCCTGGTTCGCTATCCAGCGCGCGGCTGGCAATATTGACGCGACGACCGTCACGCAAGGCGATTTCGGCACCACGGCTTTCCTGCATACGGAAGGCACGTGCGGTAATGACCGACCAATGTTCGCCAATCAGCGGCTCACCCAGTTGGTTGACCGCGACACGATTGCATTCGCGGACCCGTTCGACGCCATCCAGTACCAAGACACCCGCCGGCAGGGTTTCCAGCAGAATCTGCAAGCGATCCACCAAACGTGCCTTTTCGGCCAGCTGCTCAACCCGTTCGGAACGGGCCTCGGCTAACTCGCCACTCAACTCAGCGACACGCAGTTCGAGTTCCCGGTAGGACTGTTCGAGTTGCACAGACATCTGGTTGAAGGCCTCAAAGGCTTCTACCAGTGCTTGGCTACGGGGATCGAGGCTCATGTCGATTTGACTCCTGAATCACTATGGGCAATTGCCCTCGGTGTCGGATTCAAAGCAACAAGCATGCCCAGGAGATGAAACACATCCAGATCAACAAGTTAAAACGGCTAGACTTTGACGTCGTCAATTTGACGTCACATGCAGAGGGATCCCCTGCAGATCCGCCCCGGATTCACCGCCGCAGAGCGGATATTTTGGCCAAAAAAAATCCCGGGCTGAGCCGGGATTTTTATAGTTTACCTTCAGGATCAGAAGGTTGAAGTAGCACTTCCAATCGACGTCAAAGTCCCGCCGCATCGCCGCGCTGCAACCCGTACTTGCGCAGTTTCTCGACCAAGGTCGTGCGGCGCATACCGAGACGCTTGGCCGCATGGGCGACCACGCCACCGGCATCATCCAGGGCCTGTTTGATGAAGTTCTGTTCCAGGGTACTCAGATGCTCCTTCAGATCGATACCACCGCGCGGCAGGCGCGGTTCTTCGAACGCCAAGGGCTGAGGATTCACCACCAGTTCCTCGCTCAATTTGGCCAGAGGTACGGACTCTCCGTCGAGCTGAAATTTCTCAGGCAGATCGCCGATGTCCACCACACCGAAGGGATGCAGAATGGTCAAACGTTCGATCAGATTGGCCAGCTCACGCACATTACCCGGCCAGGCATAATGGCAGAGCGCCATCACGGCAGCGGAAGTCAGACGCACCGAGCCGCGTTTTTCATGTTCGATACGGCGGATCAGTTCGTTCACCAGCATCGGGATATCTTCGGCGCGGTCACGCAACGGCGGCATCCCGATCGGGAACACGTTTAAGCGGTAGTAAAGATCTTCACGGAATTTACCCTCGGCCAGCGCTTCTTCCAGATTGCGATGCGTTGCAGCAACCACGCGCACATTGGCTTCGATGCTCTTGTTGCTACCGACCCGTTCAAAGGTGCGTTCCTGCAGTACACGCAATAGCTTCACCTGCATCGGCAGACTCATATCACCGATTTCGTCCAGGAACAGCGTGCCACCCTCGGCCATTTCAAAGCGGCCCTGGCGGGCACTGATGGCACCGGTGAAGGCGCCTTTTTCATGGCCGAACAATTCGGATTCGAGCAGTTCGCTGGGAATTGCACCGCAGTTAATAGGTACAAAGGCTTTTTCGCGACGCGAAGAATTGTAATGCAGATTGCGGGCGACTACTTCTTTGCCAGTCCCGGACTCACCCAGGATTAATACATTGGCATCGGAGTCGGCGACCTGCTGGATATATTTACGCACTTGCTGGATAGCGCGACTGCTACCGACCAAACTACGGAACAGATCGACCGGACGTTGCCGACCGGATTCCTGATGCGCCTCGCGATAGACTTCAGCCTGATGCAACGCATTGGTAACTTGGCTGTAGCGACAGGGCAATTCGATCCGGCCGAGAATGCAGGAGCTCGCATCGATCTGCACCGTGGGTTCCTTGCCTTTATGTGCCAGCAAGAAAATAGGCAGATACTGATCCATGTCGTGGATTTCTTTCAGGAGCTTTTCAAGCGCCTTATCCGATTTACATTGACCTATCAGCACCGAAATAAATTCTTCGGGATCTTCGATCGCCTCCTTCCATTGATTGCAATCGGTGACCATGATCGGTTGACGATCGATAAATTTGAGGACTGCGCTGAGTTCGTTGCCGCGTTCGGCATCCGCCTCGATGATCAGCACTTTGCCTTCTACAGACATGCGTTATTCCTCCAGGACTGCTCATCAACCGGGTGGAGTCTGGCTGCGGCTGGGGTGTAGCCTGCATTTTTGTGCCAGTACTGCCCGGATTTTTATGTTGGTGCGTTAGAGTTAACCACTGAACGCGTAAAATGTCAAAATTCCGACGTTCCTTTAGGGTTCGCTAATATTGCGAACACCGCTCGCAGCCTGGGTAGACCGAATACACCAACAACTCCTACAGTCAGGCCAGTTCATTAGCAAGCCATCTGAGTATTACGCTGCAAGTAGCTAATTGAGCATGGAAAACGCCACGTAGTCAAGCGCCCACGGTTGATTTCAAGGGTAATGGCTGTTCAGAAGGGATGTTTAACGCGGGGGTTTAGTGGCTGATTCAGCGCGATTCTTAACGGCAGCTATGCCATACCTGCTCAGTCTCGCGGCTCTTAATGCTGGCGAGGAAATCTACGCTGTTGTTCAGCGTGTATTGCTTTCATAGGCCTTGAGTGCGGAGCGGCCGTGCCCGACCTGATGCAGCAAGCCCGCCAGTTCATCCCGCCGACACTGAGCAAGCTGCATGACCTCGCGATCGACACTGAGAATATCCTGCAGTAACGCGCGATAGCGAATGTGCTGCCCAGGCGTCACTGCACCGAAAATTTGGTACAGCAACGGTCTTCGTTCGGCTTCGAGTTGGGTCGTCGCATCCCAGTCACCTGCACGTGCAGCATTCAGCAAATCCTGGGTAAGCGACCTGAGCCTATCGACCCGATCGCTTTCGACAGGCGCCATTGTAACGGCCGTATTCACTCGCCAATAGCCTTGCCTGGTGCCGGATGGGAACTGACCTGATCACCAATGGCTTCCCAACCTTCTTTGAGCTGGCGCATCAGACCCGTCACCTCATCGAGTACAGCCACATCGTTATCACGATTCGCATCAATCAGGCGTCGTTCCATGTAGATGTACAGATCCTCCAGATTGTTGGCGATTTCACCACCCTCTGCCTTGTTGAGACTCGCTTTGAGTCCTTCGAGAATGGAGATTGCCCAACCGATCTGCTGGCCCTTGGCACGTATTTCATTACGCTGCATATATCCTTTTGCGCGAGCAATCTTTTCCAGAGCTCCATCCATGAGCATCAGAATAAGTCGGTGTGGGCTTGCTGACTCCACACCGGCATGCACCGCCATTTTGCTGTATTGGCCAAGTGCGTTCTGTGCGTTGGGGTACGTCATTTTTCTTCCCTCTAAAAATACTTGTTACGTTAATGGCCCTGCTTCATGCCCGGGCCACACACCACTAAGGTGTAACGTTCACGGCCAAGAAACTCTTCCGACCTTTAGCCAAACTGCTGGGTCAGATAAGTACTGGTAGTTCTCATCTGGCCCAGCATGGTATCCAAAGCGTTAAATTGCGATCGATAGCGCTGCTCAACCAAGCCAAGTCGATATTCCATGCTCTCGATTCGTGTGTTCAACGATTTCTTACTGGACTCAATACCGTCTTCGCGACTCTTGATAATCCCGTCGGTTTTCAAGAGATCGGTCAGCGAGACATCCAGCCGAAACATATACCCCTGGCTGTCGTTGGCAAATACGTTTGCCAAACTGCTGAAATCCGTATCGATGGCCTTGGTGAGTGCCGTAGCATCCACTTTCATCGTGCCATCCTTCTGGATGGATACACCAACCTGGGAGAGGTATTCATAAGCACCCGTCAACCCCGAGGGCGGCGTGTTGAATACGTTCTGTATAGCTGACTCAATACCGCGCAGTGTACTGTCGTTCTTGAGTTCTTTGCCGCGCAGGCTAGTAATCGTTGTCCGCAAGGCGTTATAAGCATCGACAAAGGTCTGAACGGATTTTTCCACCGCTTCAGTGTCACGCGTTACAGTCAGTTTCGCTGCGGCTGTTGTCTCCGCCTTCAGATTCAATGTCAGCCCGTCAACCGCATCACTGATGTTGTTCGAACCACGGGTTACTGTGTAGGTATTGTCGATAACGACTTCGGAATCCAGCTCAGCAAGGGTGGCGACGTTATTAAGCATCGTCATGCCCAGGTCGGTACCCAGGGTCCCAGTGAATCCAAGGGTCATTGCTTTGGCCGAACCGGTCTCGTTCGAGGTCAGAACCAGGTGATGACTGCTGGCCGATTCAGAAACAATGGTTGCCGTTACGCCGGCATCTGCTTCATTGATTGCAGAGCGGATCTGACTTAGGGTCATGCCGCCCACATCCAAAGCAACGGCATTACCATCCACGGTGATCGTCATCTGATCACCGCCAGCACCCAGCGTAGTGGTACCTGTGTCAGCAATACTCACAGAGCCTTGCTTATGTGATTGTGCCAGACGATTGACCTGCACATCCAAGGTGCCCGTAGCGGCGGCAGAAGTTCCGGTCGCCGTTACCGCGTCGGCATTCGTGGATGCGACAGCGTAGACCTTGAATGCATCAAGGGATTTCAGGTCTTTGATAGCGGTCTGGAAGGTAGACAGGGAACTGCGGAAACGACCGTAAGCGCTAATCTGTGCATCCAGCGCCGTACGGGAAGTTTGCAGGGCTTGCAGGGGGCGTCTTTCCACAGCCATGAGCTGGGACACGATAGACTGTACGTCTAACCCTGAACCAACACCTGGTGCACTAATCATAGCTACCTTCCTGCCATTCGGTCTTTATTTACTACAAAGCAAAAAAGGTACCAACCACGATCAGGCCTGCACCTTGAGTAGTAGACCACCACCGTCTGTTAGATAGGTAGCCATCCGCAGCAGTTCTTCAGAAGGGATCTGACGGATAACTTCCTTGGTTTCTGTATCAAGGACTTTGACTACGGTACGACCACTGTCCTCGTCAACACTAAACTGCAGATCGCGATTCAGCGTCTGCACAAATTGATTCATCTGATTCACTGCCTGTTCGACCTTGGTAGTCTGATTGGACTCTTCCTGCGGCAAGGAATCGCCATTCGCGGCAACCTCCTTCCCCTTATCCGTTTCAGAAACGGCCTGAAGTTTGCCGACGGGAGAAGGTTGATTCACACGAGGCAGGTCCGCGGCACCGATAACTTTAAGCATATCGATTGACATATAGATCACCTGCTGTCATCTGCTAGTGGAAAGCACGGGGCCTCCTGCCCCGTGCATCCATCGCTGCTTCAATTGATCCGATTACCGGAGCAACGCCAGGGCAGCCTGCGGCAGTGTATTGGCCTGTGCCAACATGGCCGTACCTGCCTGTTGCAGAATCTGCGCGCGGGTCAGACTCGCGGTTTCCATCGCGAAATCCGCATCCTGGATGCGACCACGTGCACCGGACAAGTTTTCAGCATAGTTGGTCAAGTTGACAACCACCGCTTCGAAGCGGTTCTGCACGGCACCGAAGGTGGCACGATTGGTCGACACGCTGTTAATGGCGGTATCGATAGTCGCGATAGCGGCTGAGGCCGTGGATGCACTGCTGACATCAACCACACCGGTCGCGGTCAAGGTCGTGTTGTAACCACCAATCGAGGTCAGATCGACACCCGAGACAGTGATCTGCTGGTCGGCATTGCCGTCCTGACCGATCTGGAAGGTCAAGGAACCGCTGGTGCCGTCAAGCAATTTGGTGCCATTGAACTCAGTGGTATCGATAATGCGGGAAAGTTCCTGGGTCAGCTGATCTACCTCAGCCTGCAGACCGGTACGGTCTTCTACCGTGGCGTTGGATGACTGCACAGCGATTTCACGAATACGCTGCAGAGCGGACTGGACCTGGGACATACTGCCTTCACCGGTCTGGGCCAGCGAGATACCATCCTGGGCATTACGAACGGCCTGGTTCAGACCGCGAATATCGGCTGTCATACGTTCAATACTGAACATGCCAGCTGCGTCATCCTTGGCGCTATTCACACGCAGGCCTGAAGACAAGCGCTGCAGCGAGGTGTTCAGGGTACCCTGGGTACCGGCCAGATTGCGCTGAGCGGTCAACGAAGCAACATTGGTGTTAATAGAAAGTGCCATGGAAAATCTCCTAATACTTAGCGGGCGATGCGCGCGTAGCGTCAAGACCCGATTTATGATTGGCAGATATACCAAACGGTTTGGTATTTACCGCCTCCGACAATGTTAGCGGTTTAACCGGAGGAAACTTTAAAGGCACAAAAAACCCGCCGGAGCGGGGTGGGCTGAAGCCGAACATATGTCTATATGTTTTTCATATTCAAATACTTATATTCATCCTACGGATCGTGAAACAGGCCGGACCACACCTGTAGGTTGCAGTGCAACAAGCCACTCATCCAAATGATCTTCCAGCATCCAGTGGGTTTTAACCCAATGTTGCAACGTATCACCCGCTTGCGCCAACGCCTCCAAATCCGAGATATGTTCGCGGATTGCTCTAACCCAGGCCGCCGCATTGTTAGGCACACGACACAGTGGTCCGACCTGATAAGGATGGATATCACTAGCAATCACCGGCCAGCCCAATACACCGTATTCAAGAATACGCAGGTTGCTCTTGGCCTCATTGAAGCGATTACGCTCCAGCGGCGCGATCGCCAGATCCAGATTGAGGCTGGCCAGTTTCACCGGATAATCTTCAAAACAGACTGCCTGGTGATATTCGGCGACATAAGGCCGCAGCACATCCGGGCACATACCGAAAAAGATCCAATCAACTTCATTTGCAGTGGCAGCTACAACCTCCGCTATTAATTCCAAATCACCGCCATGTTGTTGGGCCCCTGCCCAACCGACTCTCGGTTTACTACCTTGCAGACGCTTGGACTGCAGATCATTCCATAATACCCCACTGAGATAGTTCGGAATCACACGCACGTCGGCGGACATCTCACGCAACGCCTGCGCCAATGGCTCTGTTGTCACAACCAGACAATCAGCCAAGTCCGCACATCTGCGAATACGTTTTTTCATATCCTTATAGACAGTTTTGCTATAGGGGTTTTTCGGTGGTAAGGCGAACATCAGATCGTCTTGGCCAAACACAACAAACACATCATTGTATTTTTTGTACTTCTCCAGCATTTCAATATGATGGTCATGCAGGGTATTATGCATCAGCAGTGTATTGGGCTGCATATGCGCAATATCCACCGCCGTCGGAAGCACGATTAGATTGCGCGTTGGGAACGGCGCATTAACGCACTGCGCACTCTCCGATCTATCGAGTTCCAGCAACGGTTGCACCACGCGGTACTGCCAAGAACCATAAGACCCTACACCAAAACCTAGGACACGCGGCAGTGCGTCAACCACTGGGTCCCAATTAGGCACCGTATTGAGTTCTACTTGATAATCCTGACGCAGGTGGCTGAAGTTACGATTGAACGTCGACTCCTGAGCGATCCGATTGAACCAGCGGTCAAGTACGCGAAAATTTTCAGCATCCAAGATCTGTTTGCTTTTGGGTGGGCGATCAGCCTCCAAGTTGGTTCCCAGAAACACCAAGGTCACCATCGGCGTCCATAGGGTACGCCAGCCCGCGCTCTCCGCTTTCAGGCAGAAGTCGACATCGCGATACAGCCCCGTAGTCAGATCCACGGAAAAACCACCTGCTGCATCGAAGGTCGCGCGACGTACCAGCATGCATAGACTATTAACCGCCGATAGATTCTGCTCACACTGCGCGCGACTCATATAACCTGGCGTACTCATATGCAAGCCGACGTTCATCCGTGAGCCAACACAATTAGTACCCATACCGAGAGTAACGCCCGTATCCAGTATCGACTTTCTGCGATCAATCAAGCGTACACCGACAATACCCACGTCAGGCTCAGCCGACTGCGACAGCATTATATCTATCCAGTCCTGCTGCAAAACCTGGCAGCGCCCATCCAGCCATAACAGATATTCACCATGCGCGGCTTTTGCCGCCGCATTTAATTCCATTACAGACAGCGGGTCGGACTGCGGCAATAACCGAATCCGTTCCGCACCAGGCAGCGAAGCGATATCGAGATTGCTCTCGCCCTGCGAGAGGACGAGCACTTCATAATTCGCATAGCTGGTTTTCGATAGTAGCGCCTGCAACGTCGCATATAGATCGTTTTTAGCCACCCCCTGCACAATGACACTCACGAGCGGCCTGTCTTGCACAACATGACGCACATGCAAGGTGGCTTTCGCAAGCCCATCGACAACCACTGCGTTCAAACCACGGCGCTGCAAATGCGCCTGTACCGCCTGCCTATACTCCAAGGCAGCAGGAATCTGCGGCCAAATCCGCGAATTATCCTCCGGAAGATGAATTAGCACACGAGGGATATGACCCACCGACGCCGCTGAAAATTGATCTGCCATACGTAACGCTAGATCACTCCCACGCCAATCGGCCAACGTGGTTACACCGCCCACAGCCTGCAGGGCTAGCGGCCGAATGAATACACAGCCACCGATATAAGGCTGACTTCGAAGCAGACTCAAATTAAAGTCCGGTTTAAAACGTGGCGAGTGCTGCACCGCATTGGCATCAAAACAATCATCATCGACGTACATCAGCTGCCATTCCTGGTGACGCTGCGCGTAGCGGATCGCATCGTTCAACGCGCTATCGGCCAACAAGGCGCCCGCGTCAATCAGGCATAACCAGCCTGCAGGTTGAGTGCCGCCGACTTCATTGACGAGTGCGGGCAACTGATCAAGGGATTGATAACAGAACCAGTTCAATCCGGTCTCAGCTATCAACGCAGGATCCGGTGGCGGCTGATCAGCGAGGATGCTGACGTGAAGGTTCGGGTATTGTTGAACACCGAGCGCATCCAGCGTATCCGCAGCGCGCGCCAACCCGGCCGGCGGAATCAGCACTAGCACATGCACTGTGGGCAACGCCTCTTCAGCAGCATAGGAGGGCCGGCGCGTCCCGGACATTTTGAGCCATTTCGCATAGTTGTAGCGACATCGATAGTGCTGATGCACGAGATCTGTCTCATGCTGAGCGATATCACGATTACCCGTCAGCGAATCTTCGCTGACATAATACAACCCGGTAAAATCGGGAATATTCTTCAACTTGACGGTGTCGCCAAGGCGCAACCAGAAATCCTGATCGCCTAGTGCAACATAGGCCTCGTTGAAATATCCGGAATCCACATGCACGCTGCGGCGCCACATGGGATGCGGCCCCACCATGCAGCGATCAATCAGATCTTCGTAACGGAATTCTGGCCAGAGATACAAACTACACAACTCGGCGTTATCGAAGCGCTGGTGCGGCTTCTGAGTCATTAGGCTATTGCCATAGACCAATGCCACATCCGGCTGTTCATCAAGGGTGCGCGCCAGAATCTCACAAGCGTCTTTGCGTAATCGGTCATTCGTACTGCAGGAGATAAGGTAATCACCTTGAGCCATGCGTGCCGCCATGTTCCACGCAGCATAGACGCCGATCCGGCTCTCTGTACGCTGGTAACGAATCGGTATCTGTGGGAAACGCTGTTGATACTCTGCAACAATACTATGTTCGTTTTCCGGCGAAGCAGCATCGATTACAATAATTTCCAGTCGGTCGGCAATGGTCTGCCCGGTGAGATCAGCCAGGCACTCTCCAATAAACTCAGCCGATTTATAGGTAGAGACAATGGCCGATACACGCGGCCTTTCAACTGATGCAGGCTCGGTACTCGTCAAACCCGGGATAGCAATCTTGGCGGTATTACGATTGATATAATCAAGCACCGCATCCGAGAGAACACTTTGCGATGCGTCACCAAGCTTGCCCTCATGACACTGCGTATAGAGCGACAAAAACGGCGCAGCCTTGCAGTGCTCAACAAATTCTCGACCAAATTTAAGAAGTATCTCAGTACTGTAGTTTGTGGTATGCCAAACATGATAGGCAATTCGGCTGTCGAGGCGCTTGATCGGAACCCCCGCGAGCTGAAAACCAACAGGCACCCAATAATCCCACCAGGGGACACCCAGCATAAAATTCGTCTTCGGCAATTTGCCGATCGCATTGCGGTCAAAAAAGAAGAAATCAAATCCACGATGGTATAAAGAACCTTCCGCATCATCCGCGCTCTGAATATCCACACGCGAGCCATAAACAAGTGCACCATCAGCTTCATGCCATATATACGAAATCAGATCTGCTGACGCCCGTAAAATAATATCGGAATTGACAATACCGCAGATCCGGTCGCTCGATGCATTTCGCAAATAACCAAGCACATCGTCCAGGAACACATAGGGTTTTCCCGCCAATTGCGTGCCATCGCGTCCTACCGTAATGAACTCCACCTGTGGGAAGTGAACTTGAAGCTGAGCGATCTCGTCTGCAGTATTCAGTGAGACCGCACGAAAACCCAACGCCAGCCAGCTGGCAATAGCACGCTGCTGCTTCTCGATACCTTTCGGCGCAATACTGGTCGCAACGGTAATAACACCGTGACTGTGTCCAGAATGCAGCTTCGCCGCGGCTGTAGTCGTTATCGGATTCGTAGGGGGTATTTCCTGAACAGCCTGCGCAGTCTGCGGCGATAATAATGAACGCACCGACTCATCATCCGGATTTTCGGTCAGATACCGATCGCACAATCCATTCGCCTCGTCCATCATCCCAAGAGCAGCAAGGATCTGCGCACTATTGATAACCAGATCACGATCATTCGGCGCATGATCAAGCGCATCGGCAAGAATATTCAGCGCCAGATCAGTCTGCCCGGACTCCCAGAACAACACGAGAAGATTGTTATAGGATGTAGTGAATGCCGGATCTGCAATACGTGCCTTTTCAAAGCACTCACGTGCCGCCTCGATATCACCTTGAGCATACAATGACTCACCTTCGGCATTAAGACGATCGGCATCATGGACTGGTTCATTGCCTGCCGCATTTATTACCGCAAGCCGTGCCGCATCGAGAGTCTGCCGTAGAACCGACACATCATAGCCAAGCGCCGCAATCGTTTCATCGCCCAGTTGATCCAAATAGTCCAGCGCACAGGCATGTGCACCCTCAGCAGCCAGATACCCGACCCATTTGTCACGGAATGAGGTGGTGGCGTGCTGATGCTGCATGATACCGACTTGATCACCCAGGCGCCCCGATGGTGCTGGATGCTGACCGTAATCGAGCATGTCGGCATCAAAACCCAGCCCCAAACGCGCGCATAGCCCGGCGATCACTTTGCCTGGATCAGTCACCAGTTCCTCATATCGCACGACGACGGCATCATTGCCAAGCTCAGCAATGCCCTCGAGCAGTAATTCAGGCCCCTGAAGAAGATCCTTATGATTACTCGTATCCCGCAGGCGCTCAGGGTCGTCATCAAACCAAGTATGTAAGGTAGATGCCAACACAGCCAGCGGGTTGCGCAGCAGGATGACAAATTTTGCTTGAGGAAACACCCGCCGCAGTTCCGGGATGATTCGATAATAGCGCGGCGTTTTATCCAGGAAGACACGCCGGCTCTGCCGCGCAATGGCCCGGGCATATAAATCACCTGCGAAGCGGCGAATCCCCTGTATGTAGGCTTCTTCACCGCCGTCGATATTGTCCAGAAAATCATCCAGCGCCTGACGAGCAAGATCAGTGTCGTATTCACTGTCAATGCCAACCCGCTTAAGCGCATAAAGCGGATGCAACATAATCCAGGGCTCCGCGAGCGTGGCGACATCCATATGTCCGCCAAGTATTCTTTGCAACAGCGTAGAACCAGAACGTGGTAGCGAGATCAGGAATATAAGATTGGAACCATCCTCATCAAATTTTTCCATGGCGATTTCCTGCGTTGCACAATAACTTTCTTTTTCGACACTTGATTCGCCCTGCACGTCACTACTTGGCAATGTATTCATCAGGTGCATAGCCTGGGTATCGATCTGCAGCATAAAATTCCGATATAACGGGTCGGTTTCGATGCTGTAGTTTCCAAGCGCAGAGGTCGCCGCCTCATATACTTGATCGAAATTGGGTTTATTCCAGAACACCACTGGCATGTCGGGGAGTAATGCGCATTTCACCCGCAGATGAGTGAAAAGCAGATGGATGGCGACTAGAGCGCGTTCGGTCTGCTCGGTCGTCAGGCGTTCCAACTTACCAACATCGGACAACACCTGCGCATATTCCTGGACAGACTTAGGCTCGATCGTGAATCCAAGGCCGGAATACAGGCTTTGTCCTGCCTGGATACAGGGGATGCCCAGTGCGGAAAATTCCAGGCCGGCGGTTCCGGAAACCGTGACGATTGCATCAACCGTTCCAAACAAACTTGCCGTATTAATGGTATCGGGAAGCAGGTGGATATGGGGATAACGATCCGTGTATTTCTGCGCTTCAAGCTCGGCGGAGTGCTTGGCGTTGTAATGCTTGTTATCGGGATGCGGCTTCACCAGCCAATTAACACCAGGAATATCTTTGACGATTTCCAGAGTTTCAACCAACCATTGATAGTAGTCATCGTACAACATGGATGGAAAGCTGTGTGGCGCATCCGGGAACACATGCGACATGATACACGCGGTCGGCTTGTTGGGATCCAGGCCTAATATCTGTTGCAGCTCATCCCTCTCATAGCATTTTTTATGCGTACCATAGGCCTCATGATTGCCCGTCTCGCCATTGATGGCAACGCCTGCAAAGCGCTCTTGGATATAGCGCCGGGCCTTAGCGCTGAATTCTATTCTGTTGTGTTTCCAAGCCTGATCAAACTCGGGGCGCATCACTCTGAATTCGTGGTTGCGCAAATCATCCATTGCCGTGTAACGACGTATTGTGAGCGGACCTGAGGCGAATTTCCGGCTGTAAACTGTTGCACCACATTGAACAGCGGCACGTGCCAGCGCGCCAAAACTGCTGTAAACCGTGTGGCCCTGGACCGTCGCGATTATTTTTTTCTTCCGAATCAACTCGCGATAGCCTACAAAATATCGCACTGACTGCTTGAGCAGGTCGAGCACGTCTTCGTTGAGATCTTCGACAGTACCCATGCCGGTGTTGCGTAGATAAGTGTCGTAGGCGAGATCACCCAGACAGACACCCTCGTAGCTGAATGCCAGCAGGGCTTTACGACGCAGCGCAGGATTGGCACTCTCCAACATGCCATCCAGATTCAAATTCGGCACGGGTAGGCTATGGACATCGTCAATGATGACCTCGTCCAGTAAAAAAGATTCAGCCAAGGCGATCTGGTCTGGCGTCGGTGACGCATGCAGCAGACCAATCAGCTTTGCACCGGTCTTGCGCTGCAGATACTTGCCGATGATGGCGTTGCCTATGCAATAGTTGAAATGATCGGACATCAAATCAACCAGGATTGCATGTTGTGAATCCTGTCGTGCAGCAGGTGCGAACGCCTGCCAGAATTCACGATTCTGCTTCAAATAGCGTTGGTAGTGGCCATCAGTCTCGGAGTTGTGCATAAGCTTTACCGCAAGTAAGCAGAAATAATATCCCTGGGTTAATCAATGGCGCGGGCCAGCATGAACGCCTCGGCAGCGTCAAGACCGACCGTGGCACCGCGCCAACGGGCCAGATGCTCAAGAGCCTGCAACGACCGCGGATGTGGCCAGGGCCTGAGTTCGGCAGCATAGGCCTGCAATGCATCCAGCTTGCGCGATAACGTATCCGTGGCATCAACAAACCAGTTCGGCAGAAAGGCATCTGCTGCACTGGGCGTCTGCCACTCGGTGCTGGAGACGACTTCAAAACACAATATCCGCCGCCAGCTGGCACCCGGCACAGGTCTGCAGGCCGTCATCACCGCTTGATGCGTTATACGGTGATCAATATTCAGATCACCGGCATGGTGTGTGTACAGAATCTTTGGTTGGACCTCAGTCATCACCGCTTCAACCCGCTGCACAATGTTCAAGAGCGGCATGCTATCGAGCCGGTTATCAGGCAGATCAAGCAGACGTGGCTGTTCCGCGCGCAGGATCGCAGCCGCAGCCTCTGCGGCCCGCACGCGTGTCTGCGATGTATTACCGTGATTTCCCTGGCGAGCGCCAACACCATCCGCGAGTATCAGGATATGCACCCGATCACCGGCGGCCGTGTGGCGTGCGATAGTCGCCCCGCAACCGAGGACTTCATCATCGGGATGCGCCGCAACGACCAAAACGTTATCGCTCATGCGTACTCATCCGCTCACAAAGTCTCTTTCAGTTCGTCGTATTTATGGAACACGCTGCCTTCGTCCAGATATTTCTTCAGACAAACGGCTTGATAGGTTGTGTAGTGGTCGGTATCGATGGAATGGAACCAGGCGTCTTCCTGCAGTTCGATGAGACGCAGCTTCTCCAGAAAATCCTCCTGGAGCCTATCGCGGGGGATAACCACTACGCCGCTGTCATCACAAACAGCAATCCCGCCCTCATAGGGATCACGCAGCCGCTGTAAATGGTCCGCACTCGGCAACGAGGCATTTTTCTGGTTGAAACAACCGACGGGCGTGACGCCCTGACACCAGATCGGATAATTGTCCTTGCGCAGAATATGCGCATCGCGGACCAATCCTTTGACGACCATGGCCGCAACCCCGCTGTATAACAGACAGAATTTTGCCGCCAGGGCGCCGAACAGGGCGTAATCTTCGCACTCAATGGCCTCCACCAGCACGATCTCGCCGGGTTGCACCTGCTCCAATTGCTCATGCAGTTCCCAGTTGCTACGGTTGTAGGCATAGACATAGCGCAATGGCCCAACTTGGAAATGCCCGGAATTCAGGGCAGTTACACCCTTGATAGCCCCGGTTTTGCCCAGGCAATCTGACACTTCTGGGGTGGATATTCGGTTGCGGCGTATTGCCTGGATAATTCTTTGCGCGATATCCGTCATGGAGATCCCTCTGGACGGGCCTATTGCGTCAGCTCAGCCTCGTGGTAACCCGTTTGCAGTGTTACGCCAGACGAAGCAATTGTCGTGCCGTAGCTGACATGAGTTGGGCCTGATCCTGGGCGTCAAAACCATGCCGCTGTAAAAAGCCTAGGGTCTGCTCAATGGCTTCCTGTTGGGGGATATAGGGTCGATCCGAGCCGAACAGGCAACGCTCGACCCCCACCTTGCGGATGGCAAAGGCAAAATCCGTTTCGACGCTGCTGCCCAACCAGTAGGGAATCGAAAACGAGGTATCCAGATAGACGTTGGTTGAATCCAGTACCAGGGACATCACGTCCAGCACCCGGGTACCGCCGCCGTGCAGGGCGATGATCGGGGTCTTGATACAGTCCGCGAGGGCAATCGCCAGGCGTACACCGCTGATGTCGTACATCCGGCGGGTACCGTAACTGCAGTCGATGGCAATGAGTAAGCCCTGGGCGGAGGCATGTTTGGCGACATTGACCGCCTTCGGGAAATCCTGATCGTACAACTTCAGGAGATACGGGTGCAGTTTCACGCCGACAATACCCAGCTGCACGCCGACGTCAATCAGGTCACAGGCATCGGCATCGCGGGGATCAACCATGACGGTACAGCTCATGCCCAAATTCCGGGCCGTTGCCACCAACGCATGATCACCCTGACGTAAAAAATTACTGTCCAGGATCATGACATTTCCGCCATCGACACCAGTGCGACGCATTTCGGCGCCGATATTTACCAGACTCCTGGCCGCATCAAAGGCGGTCAGATCGAGTTCATGTGACAAATCAGGCACCGGAGGCAGGTGGATATTGGAATCGGTAATGCGCATCGTCAGCGTCTCAGGGTCAGCAACATTTCACGCTGCGGTATGGGTCGGTAATCATGCTTCAACTGCACATTGGGCGTGCACTCCAAGCCTAATTCCAGAACGAATGCCGGATCGTAGTAGTAAACGAAATCCTCCGGCGGATAATTCTGTTCCCGCTGGCTGCTCAAAAAATCACAGAGCAGCGCCTCCTGGCTCAGGGCATAAGCCCGCCGAACCATTTCCCATGCATAGCTGGGATTATCCAAGGCTTGCTGGCGGAAATTCAGCAGACCCAGCATCACCACCAGGTCGCAGCTCAAGGCAGCGTCGGTAAGACTCGTCAGGCTGACGGCATGGAACTCCGCCTCGGGATAGGTCTCGGCAGCGACGCGGATAAACTCCGGATTCACATCGATACCGACATAATGTTTGAGCGGAATATTACGCTGATGCAGATAGCCGAGTAGATCACCGAAACCACAGCCAATATCCAGCACAGAGCGATTCGTGAAATCCGCACAGTACAGCAGCTGCGAAAAACGATAGGCCTGCTGTTCGCGACTGCCCCAGCCCAGCGTGAGGTGAGACTCACCATGCTGTGTGAAACGCGTCTGATAGCGTTCGTTGGTTGATGCATCGATCTGTTCGAAGAGATTATCGTTTGGTGCGGCGCTCATGCGTAACTGACCTTGAGTGTTTGTTCGACTTTTTCGGCCAGTGACCGCACATCATCCAGCGTCCGCCCCCGCGTAATCACAAAGCCATGCCGATTGGCATCCGTCGTGGTATCCGGCACAACATCGCCTGCACCGACCTGCAGACGCAACGCCTCCACACCGGCCAGTGAATGCGCCGTCTCTAACCCGTTAATGGCCTGGATATGCCCCGGTTTAAAGACAAAGAATTTCAGATACGCCGCGCCCATGGCGAACTCATCACGCGACAGGAAGAGATCCTGCGCGCTGCCCAGACTGTCCAGAACCAGCTGCTTGGTGACATCAATACCGCACACGGCGGGAACAATCTTGGCCGAGGTGTAGACCCCGCCGCCCCGATTGGCGATTTCGATCAGATAGGCCTGGCCGCTGTTGTCGACCATATATTCCGCATGTGTCATGCCATAGCGATAACCCATGGCTGCAACGACACGATCATTGTTGTCCAACGCAGCCTGACATACCGCGCCAGGCAATTCGCCAGGATAGATAATGTCGATGGCGACCTGGCGTTTGCCACCCAGCATGCCTTTGGTCGCCAGCCCCAATGAACGATGACCCGCCTGGGGGAAACAATAACCATCAATCGTGATATGCACGCCCTGAATGAATTCCTCCACCAGAACCAATCGGGAATGCGCATTGATCAAGGCATCGTAGTACGCCGCTTCCAGATCCTGCTCGCCCTCGACACGGTTGACACCAAAGCTGCCTCGATTATCGATGGGCTTCATGACCACCGGATAACCGATTTCCCGTGCGGCATTCCGTGCCTCATCAAGATTGGCACAGAGCATATAGCGTGGCTGCAGCAGGCCCTGTTGTTCCGCGGCCTTACGCTGCAACCATTTATTGGTCGATATCTGCGCCGCGGACATGCCCGGCCCAGGCAAGCCCAGCTGGTTCGCTACAGTGGCCATGGCGTAGTACGCGTAATCACATTCGTCGGCGACGACAGCAATCGGATTCAACCGCTTGGCAATGTCCAGAATTCCAGCGAGATCGCGATAGGCAGCAATCTCGACATTATCGACCTTCAATGCGCTGTTGAAACGCTGATCATGATGAATACCAACGACGGAGTAGCCCTGACGCAATACACTTTCGACCAGCGGCTCCTGTTCCCAGCCCAGATTAATGACCAGAACCGTTTTAGATGTCGCCGGCATAGTCCAGATCCTTCCAGGTCAACAATTCACCCGCGGTCTTGGCAACCCGCAGCCGATGCCGCAGCAGATGTTCGAGCATGTCTCGCGGAATGCCACCCTCGGCGCGGCGCAGCTCCAAATGGGCGCGCGTCACCGGCTCGCCAATGTCTATATCTTTACCGGCAATCCATTTAAAGGTAATCGCATCACGGAAATCGGATTCTTCCGCATTCAGCGGCGCACGCACGCCATCGCCCAATCCCTGCTCGACCGCGTGTACGGCCTTCACCATGGCAGTGAATTCTGTCGGTTCAATGGCAAAATGATGATCGGGTCCGGGTGCCGAACGATCCAAGGTTATGTGTTTCTCAATCACGACGGCGCCCAGCGCCACGGCCGCACACGGCATATGGATACCCAGCGAATGATCGGAAAAACCTGTCAGACATCCGAAGGCGCGGCGGTAAGTATCTATCAGCCGCAGATTGGTCTGATCCGCCGGCGTTGGATATTGGGAAACGCAATGCAGCAACACCAGATTATGGTTGCCCTGCTCCCGGCATAAACGCAGTGTCGCGTCGATTTCACTATAACCGGAGATACCGGTCGACATGAACATCGGCCGGCCTGTTGCTGCCGCAGCCGCCACCACTTCCGGATACAGATGAAACTGCGCCGAGGCAATCTTGAAGGCAGGCACCTGTTGTCGCAGCAACAAGGCTACGGCATCAGGATAGGTCGGTGCCGACAGGAAATGGATGTTACGTTTGCGGCAGTGTTCCGCCAATTCGCCATACCACGCCTCGGACAATTCGATCTGACGAAAGAATTCCCGGAACTCAGGGGTGGTGCGATCTTCCAGATACAGCGCATCGAACTTCAATGACTGGAATTTCGCGGCATCGGCGCCCGCCTCACTGGCCGCATCGATCAACTCTTTGGCCAGTTGCAGGTCCTGGCGGTGATTGGAACCAATCTCCGCAATCACATACACCGGCTCACTCGGCCCGATAAACCGGTCGCCGAGCTTGATGCGCGCTATGGTCGAACTATCCATCGCGGACATTATGGCGATTCTCCCTCATTGCCAGATGCCGGCATTTTTTCGATGCAGAGTGTGTAGCGCTGTCCATGCAGTTCGAAGAATGCAGGATAACGGCTATTGTCCACGACCCGAAGAAGATTGAACTGTTCGGCCAGGCTTCGCTCAGGGTCTAGGCGGCT
Organism: Gammaproteobacteria bacterium; assembly: GCA_018819175.1. Taxonomy (GTDB): domain Bacteria; phylum Pseudomonadota; class Gammaproteobacteria; order Thiohalobacterales; family Thiohalobacteraceae; genus JAHJQQ01. The sequence continues at coordinate 37,358 of JAHJQQ010000031.1, read as the reverse complement.
GTCTTCTGGACGTCGACGTGAATAGTGTGTTGGCTGACCGCTCTGCGCCTGTCCAATCGGCGGCGATTTCTCATCCAGATAGCGTTGGCAGAGCTCCACGGTCAACCGACCCAACGCCGAGCGCAATTCATCAATGAGTTCATGACCCTTGAAATGCAACATCTCACGGTAAACTACCGGGCCGGCATCCGCTTCCGCGGCAGCCTCCAGCATGCAAACGGGAATGTCATTTCGGCCCTCGAGTATCTGCCAGCTCAGAGGCGAAAACCCGCGCCCCTGTGGCAAGTCGCTTTCATGCACAATCAGGTTGCGTTGATTGCGCGCCAGAACCTCAGGCGGTGTCAGTTGCATGCAACCGAGATAGAACGCGACGGCGCCAGTGGCAACCTCGGCATGAGATCGACACAAACGAACCGTATCGCCAGCCTCAGCTAACTGCCGCACCAGTTGCTCGGCATAGGGCAGAATCCAACTGGGGTTATCCACCACCACCGAGATGATTCTGGGTTTGGCCCACCAACGTGGCATGTCGCTCATGATGCCAGATACTCCGCCACACGCTGCGCGCCGCGCCCATCGCAGACCATGGCCGCGCGCACGCTCATTTCATTCAGCTCTTCCGGATGCGTGCACAGCTGTTCTATGGCTGCGCGCAATGCAGCTTGGTCCAGGTCGGCGTGCCAACCGCAGACATGCGCGGCACCTGCCTGTTGAAGGGCTGCGGCAATTCGGCGCTGATCGTCACCGGTGACAATCGCAACCGTCGGTAAACCCAGGATACAGCGTTCCCAGGCGGTCGTGCCGCAGGCGCCAATCGACAGATCGGCCTGCTGCATCAAGCCAGACATGTCCGCAACATCGATCTGCAGGCGCGTCACTTGCGACAGGCGTGCCGCCTGTTCACGGACCTGATCCAGGCAGGCTGCTGCCGAACTCAAAACAACATCAATCTCGAACGCGCCATCGGACTCAGCCAACGCCTCCAGAACAAAACCCGTTGCATTCACCGGGTCGGTCGCGCCAAGACTGATCAGCAGACGCTGCACAGCGGTCTTGTTCAGCCGTCGACTCAGTGAGTCCGCGCGCGCCTGCACGAACTGCGGGCGGGTCAGCGCATAGTCAGTACCCAGCAAGAACTGACAGGTACCACTGACAAGCTGCGCGTAGTCAGCCGCATCCCGGCCCAGGGTCATATCCAACAAGCAATCCGCGTTATGGGCTCGGTTGGCCAGATCGTCAATCACAAATATGTGGCTGGCCCAAGGCCGGCAGGCCGTTTCGAAATCCGCGTCACGCCGATAATGATCGACAACCAACCAGTCGGCATGCGCCCAGTGTCGCGCAAGCTGCACGGGTTCCTGCTCGACTGATGCATCTATTACCAAAATATCCAGTGTCGCCATACCAAGTTGCGGAACCGTTGTCAGTGTTTCAGGACTACACGCGAAACCAATCCGCCATCCCCGTGTAATCAGGGCATCCGCCAAGGCCAGGCAGCGCATGACATGGCCACTGCCCAGTGCCGGCGAAGCATCGGCGCGAAACACTGCCAGGCCAGCATGAGCTTGACTGTTCACCATGCGGTCCAGCCTCCATCCACCGGCAGGTTTGCACCGGTGATATAGGAGGATGCCGACGACAGCAGAAACAACACAGGCCCTACCAACTCCTGTGCCTGCCCGATACGTCCCAGCGGTGTTTTGTCACAGAGGTGCTTATGGAACTCAGGTTTATCCTGCGCAATCGCCGGACGCGGAAAGGCACCGGGGCTGATACTGTTGACACGGATGTTATCCGGGCCGAGATGACAAGACAGATAACGGGTGAGCTGAATCATGCCGGCCTTGGCGGCACCATAGAAAGGTGGATTGTTGGCGCCACTATCGCCGTAGATGCGCGGATCGGGACTCACCATGCCATACATCGAGGCGATATTGACGATCGACGCCCCACCCTGATAACTGCGCGCTGCGTGCTTCAACATCGGCAAGGCCGTTTGCACCAGCATGAATGGCGCGGTGACATTGAGGCGCAGACTGGCATCAAAATCCCTGGCGTTCGCGCTCTCGACGGTTGCGGCACGCCCATTGAAGGCATTGTTGACGATGCCATGCAGCGTGCCGTGGGCTTGCTCGATCTGCGCCATCGCCGTATGACAGGCGTGCTCGTCACTGATATCGAATACCAAAGACGTCGCTGCATGACCAGCATCCCGCAAGGCTTGCACCAGAGGTTCGACTGTTTCGGCATGACGCGCATTGACGAGCACATGCGCTCCCGCGGCAGCCAAGCCGTGAGCCAGTACGGTACCGAGATGTCCCGTTGCGCCAGTCAGGAGTATCACGGCGCCGTCCAAACGGAATAGCCGTTCAGGATGAGAGCCGGCAGTTTCTTTATATGATGTCTGCGTCATGATGCAGCTCGCCGTGTCTGAATCAAGGGCCAGCGGCTTGGGTTGAGTAAATCCTCAGGTAGATTCACCAGCGTTTTTTCAACCCGTGCGCATTCATCCTGCGTCAACATCGGTTGCTGGAACAGGTCAATATTACGCAACAACTGTCGCTGTGTTTCGACACCCACCACCGTGCTGGTAATCCAGGTATGCGCACGCACATATGCCAGACACAGATCGGCCCTATCCTGTCTGTTCAGTTGCACAACCAGGCTATCCAATTGATCAATGATATCCTGAGCGCGCAACCCCGCGATGTTCGGCCAGCATTCAACACCACCCGCGAGTATGCCCTGCAACAGCGCACTGCGCGCATGTACGACCAAATCGGTACGCACCCGCAAGGCCTGTTGCAAGCCGGCGTCTCGCCAGCGCCAGTCCAGCAGATTGAACGGAATTTGTATGCAGGCGATATCCGGATCGCGTGCAGCCTCAAGCGCTTCGACAGGCGTATAGAGTGACGCGCCGAGTTGTCCGATCACACCACTGTCACGCAACTCAAGCAGTCGTTCCCAGACGGCGCCATTGTACTGATATCGATGTGCCCAGCGGTGCAGCATCAATACATCCAACTGCTGCACGCGCAAGGCATGGCAAGATGCGAATACACTGGCATCAACAGCACTACGCACTGATTGGCGATCAACCTGTCCGACAGGAAACTCCGGAAGCTCAAGCTTTGTGATCAGCGTGACTCTATCGCATAGACCTTGAAGACATAGACCGAGGCGCTGTTCGGCATCGCCGTAAACACGTGCTGTGTCGATGCAGGTCACGCCATGCCCGATGGCCTGCTGCACGATCTCCGCTGCCGCCTCCAGCGACGGCTGACCGGTGCGGTTGGCCGCACCGTAAGCCAGACCGAGCTGGACAGTGCCCAACACCATGCGCCTCTGCACCTTGCCTTGGACGATTGACCAGGGCACTGCCGCGACAGGTGTATTCGGTAAAGTTCTCAACCTCGCGATCAGATCTGCCCAGGTAATGTTGATCGGATCATCAATACCCGCGAAGACCTGCTGCAAGCACAGATAATCCGGGAGGCTGTCGAGGGTGCAACGGAGATGGCTTTGCGCCTCAATGCCAAGGTTTTCATGGCTGAACAATGCCGTTGTGCAGTTGTGTCGAATCCAGGGTGTGACATGTTCGCGCTCGTGTGCAGTGCTCGCTGACTGAGCGGCTGCACGCAGCACGTCAACGCTGAACACTTCAGCACTTAAGCCATAAGGTAGTCCGTCGAGTGGCGAATGCGTACCGAGATAGTCCAGCTCTCGTGACAGGAATTCATCGACAACGCGCTGCACAAAGGCGCCGTCGGGAAACATATTATCGGCCGTCAGCCGCACGACCACTGCGCCACTGGGAAGATCCTGAGTAGCACCCAGAAATCGTCCCAGCACATCCTCCAGATCGCCTCGAATGTGGGTTATGGCGTTACGTTCCAACTCATCCGCAAGGGCATCGTCGGTTTGTGCCGCCGGTATCGCGACCACCACATCGAGCCCAGTGTTAGCGGCGCGGCGCGCACAGAGAACGACGGACGCCATAGCACCCAACGGCAGCAGCGCTTTGGCTGGTAGCCTTGTGGAAGTGATACGGGCTTGGATGACAACACGTATGGGTCGCATACTGATTATCCATTCCAACACAGCGGCGATAGTTGAATGGCCGCTGAAACGCGCATAACACCGGTTACACCATGAATAAACTGAACCTTCATTGCAGAATCTCACGCAGACATTCGATCACCCTGACCTGCTGAGCCTCGGTCATATCCGGATATAAAGGCAGTGTAAGCGCTTCCGCGTAATAGGCTTCCGCAACAGGAAAATCACCAACACGGAAACCCAGTCGCTGATAATAAGGCTGCAGATGCACTGGAATGTAATGCACGTTCACGCCGATACCAGACTTGCGCAGTGCCGCGAACACGGCGCCTCGCGACATACCGATAAGATCAAGCTGCAGGCGTATGACATACAGATGCCAGGCTGATCCGGTCATCGGTTCCTGCCAGGGGCGTCGCACCGGGAGGTCTGCCAGGGCCGCATCGTAACCTGCTGCCAATTGAGCACGACGACTGACAAACTCATCAAGCCGGCGCATTTGACTCAGGCCCAGGCCCGCTTGTAAATCACTGAGGCGATAATTGCAGCCCAGATCGGTTTGCTGGTAATACCAATCGCCCTCACAGCTACCATCCATCCGCGCAGGGTCGCGCGTGATGCCGTGGCTGCGCAGTTCGCGCAGAGGTGGATTGAGATCGTCACTATTGAACAACACCATGCCACCTTCACCGGTGGTGATGGATTTAACCGGATGAAAACTGAACACGGTCACATCCGAATAACGACAGCTGCCGATCGCAGTACCACGATAGCGCCCGCCTAAAGCATGGGCGGCATCTTCCACCAGTGCAAAACCATAACGCTGCGCAAGTTGCCCGAGTGCCTGCATGTCACATGACTGTCCGGCAAAGTGCGTCACAATCACGATCTTCGGTAACCGCCCGGATGCCTCGGCCTGTTCGAGCTTGGCTTCCAGTGCAGCGGGGCTGAGGTTATAGGTCCTTGGGTCTATATCAACAAAGTCGACATCGGCACCGCAGAAGCGCGCACAGTTGGCGGAAGCCACAAAGGTGATAGGCGTGGTCCACAGCACGTCGCCTGCCCCTAATCCAAGTGCGCGACACGCCAAGTGCAATCCTGCTGTGGCGTTGCTGACTGCGACCGCATGGCTGGCGCCACAGTATTCGGCAATCGCCTGTTCAAACCGCTCCACTGCCGGACCCTGTGTCAGCCAGTCAGAGCGCATCACCTCGATCACCGCATCGATATCGTCCTGTGTGATCGACTGGTGTCCATACGGGATCATGTGCCAACCATTGCGTGCAGGGACTGCAACTGTTCCACATTGAGGAATTCAGGATTGGTTCCGGAATTGTAGTCGAATCCCTGATCCACAGACCGACCCTGTTCACCTAGACGATTGGTGCTGTAGTCGACGTGGTAATAGAAACGGATGCTCGGACGGATCACATAATGATCGTCGAACTCCAGGGTTAAGTGTGAATCGTCCGGGGGACACATGACCTCATGCAATTTTTCACCGGGACGAATACCGACGATCTTGGTTGGTCGGTCCGGTGCCAGGGATACGGCCAGATCGGTAATCCGTACCGAGGCCAGCTTGGGCACGAAGATCTCACCGCCATGCATGCGCTGATAACTCTTCAGGACAAAATTGACACCCTCGTCCAGGGTGATCCAGAAGCGCGTCATGCGCGGATCGGTTATAGGTAATTCGGGGGCATTTTCGGCCAGCAGTTTCCGGAAAAACGGCAGCACCGAGCCGCGCGAACCGACTACGTTGCCATAACGTACCACCGAAAAGCGCGTGCGCTGCCCGCCAACGATATTGTTGGCCGCAACAAACAATTTGTCCGAGGCCAGTTTGGTTGCACCATACAGATTGATGGGGTTGGCGGCCTTGTCGGTGGACAGAGCGATAACCTTTTCGACATTATTATCCAGCGCCGCCTTGATCACATTCTCGGCGCCATAGATATTCGTTTTGATGCATTCCATGGGATTGTATTCCGCGGCGGGCACTTGCTTCATTGCCGCCGCGTGAATCACATAATCAATCCCGCGGAAGGCCTGAGTCAGGCGCTCCCGATCACGCACGTCGCCGATGAAATACCGCATCTCCGGCGCGTTGAATTCCTGCTGCATTTCGAACTGCTTGTACTCGTCACGCGAGAGGATGACGATCCTCCGTGGGCGATACTGCGTAAGCAGTGTTCGTGTGCAGTGCCTGCCGAACGACCCGGTTCCACCCGTGATTAAGATGGCTTTGTTATCGAACATAGTGATTCCTACCCTCTCATAGTCGCTGCGCCCGCGTGCCTGGAAACCAACTTTGACCGACACCCCGGAACAGCTCGCCGCTACCGAGACGGTCAACGCGCACGTCTGGCTATAGAGAAAGAGCAAGGCTTATGCCACAGACATAAATATAATTAACAACAATGAGTTACGGACGCTACTGTTTTGAGGGCCAGCACTATCGACAAAATCTCGGCGCTGTGTGGCAAGGCGCCGTCAGGAATTAACGGGCCAGAGAGGTCGAGCAGCGGCAATCAGCGGACTGTGAGTTCCATGGTCCGCTGAGGGGAGATTGGAAATTACAGATAATTGAACAGCGACAATCCCTGAATCCTGATGAACGACAGCTGTGCCGCCTCCAGCACCGCCGACTGACGACTGAGATCGGTTGCGGCCTGGGCCACATCCAGATCACGTATTGAAGACCGGCTGGTTTCCAGTTGCAGGGAATAAGCCGAGTTCACCTGTTCTTCGCGGTCAATAGTATTTAAACGCGCACCAATGCGGGCCTGTGTCCCGAGCATATTGTCGAGGGCATTATCGATCTCGGTGATACTGCTGCTGTTGGGGGCGTTGGCTTCCAGATCCGTCGCAAGGGTATACAGTGTGGTAAATACGTCCTGGTAGCCGGTGCCCGCGGCATTATCGATCTTCATGAACACATCCAGCCCGGAATCACTCACGGCAACCTGGCGGGTGGGACTGATCTGGAGCTGACGCTGACCCTGATCACCGGCATAGGTAAAAGTGCCCGATCCATTATTACTGAAGGGTGCGGTCAGGGATTGGTAACCCCCGAAGATATATTCGCCGCTGGAGTCCTTGGTATTGGCCAGACTTTGTACTTCATCGATGATCTGGCGCAATTCCAGGGCAAGGGCATTACGCTCCTGCGCACTCATCGTGTCGTTATTGCCACGCACAGCGAGTTCGCGGGCGCGCTGCAACGCGTTCGCCACGCCACCCAGCGTACTCTCCTCAATATTGAGACGCGCCGTAGCCGCGGCCGAGTTACTACGATATTGTTCGGTAATCGAAATGGATTCACTCAGCCCCAGCACCTGAGCCGCTGCGACAGGATCGTCGGCGGGTGACAAAAATCGCAGGTTGCTGGCCAGCTGCAATTGCGTCTTTAACAGCTTGCTCTGCTGCTCAAGCATCGCGTCTACGCCACGTTGATAGATCTGCTGTGTGGAAATGCGCATGGAATTTACCTACCGATCGAGTTCAGCAAGGTTTGAAACATGCTATCAGCGACATTAATGACCTGTGCCATAGCTTGATACGCCTGTTGAAAACGCACCAGATTGGCCGCTTCTTCATCCAGGTTCACGCCTGATAATGCATCCCGATCCAGTTGCGCCTGGCTCAGCGAGGCGCGTTGTGCCGTCCCGCTGATGTCTGCCTGGCGGGTCCGGGTACCGACATCCGAAATGAGCTGTGCGTAAGCGCCCTGAAAATTGGCAGTGCCATTTTCAACAGTAAGTGAAGTCTGCAACCCGGCCAACAGCAATGCGTTCCCATTATCGCCCGCGCCATTGGTATTGTTGCCAAGCACAAAGGCGTCGCCATTCGCCGGCGTTCCCGTCACTTTGAAATTCACGCCCGCCACGCTGAAGCTGTTACCGCTATCAGTGGCAGGGTTATAGGCCAGCGTGCCATTCACCGCACCACCGTCGGTATAGACGAGTTGATTAGTGCCGGAATTGAAGGTGAAGGTAACGTTGGCGGCGAGCGCTGTATATCCGTTATTCACCCCGGAATAACTGAACTCGCCCGTGCCGCCATTGGTTGGTAAACCGTTGGCGTTGGTCGCTTCGGTCATCCGCACGGGGGCGGCGGCGGCAATGCCGCGCGTGGAAGTCATTGCCATATTGATCAGTCTTGCGGAATCGCGGGTCGGGCGTATCTGAAACTGATCACCGGCCGCGGCTGCACCGCCGACCACAATGCTTAATCCTTGGGCTAAAAACGGTGAACCCACGGTTCCCGCGCCGGTCATGGTCACGGCATTGCCATCGGTGTCAGTCAGGTCCCAGGTCGCACCGTTGTAACTAATGAGGTAATCCTTGGTGGTCAAGGCGCTGATATTCGCCGTGTCGAAGCTGGCAGTTACCGTCCCTGTGCCCGTATTGCCGATATTACCGCTGGCCTGGGGTGTACCCAAACTGAAAAACGCCGCCCCCAGATTGCCGTCCAGATCCAGACCCAAGGCTTGCTGGCGATTGAATTCGTTACCCAGAAGCACGGCGATGCGACCCAGGCTGTTCTGCGCGACATCAAGTATCTCGTCGCGAAACGCCAGCAGACCACCGAGCTTGCCACCGCTGATATTACCGGTGATGACGGCCGGCACGCCGCCGACTGTATAAGTTATATCCTTTTCCGTCGCATCGTAGGGACTCCCCGTCAAACCGAGTGTCGCCGCATCATAGCCGGTCACCAGCGACTGACCATTACCGATGAACACATTGAGCGAACCATCATCCTGCTCAAGGGTCGTCACCGAAACCAACTTGGATAACTGCACCAGCAACTCGTCACGTTTATCCAGCAGATCATTGGGCGGCTGGCCACCTGAGCGGCCGGTCGCCACGACAATCTGACGGTTCATGTCGGCAATGGAGTTGCTGAGACTGTTCATGTCCTGAACGGTGCTATCCAGCTGGCCATTGACTTCGGCACGGGTCGCGCTGAGCTGTTTATCCAGATACTGGAAACGTGAGGCCAGTGATTCTCCCTCCGACATCAATAACTGGCGGGACGCAACCGATGTTGGATCGTTTGCCAAGGTCTGCGCGGAGTTGAAAAAGCTTTCCAAAGCGCCATTCAAGCCGGCGTTGGCATCACCCATGAGATTGGCAATACGACTGGAGTACTGATAATAGGTATCCAGCGTGTTACTGGATGAAGTATTGCTGCGCACCCGCTCGGATAAGAATTGATCGTAGTAACGCACCACGGAGTTGGCGACGACACCGGTACCGATATAACCCGAGCCGCTGGTCTGCGGGGTTTGGGTATACATCTCGACCCGTTGTCGACTGAATCCGGGGGTGTTCGCATTCGCGATGTTATGGCCGGTCGTGCTCAGGGCACGTTGGAAGGCCAGTAGCCCGGATGTCGCTGTACCAAGAACGCCGCTGGCCATGTTTACATCCCCTCAGCGCGATTGGGCGCAGCATCATTCAAACTGTTTGAGGATTGAGTCACAGCGGAGACCTCCTGTGCCTTTGTAGCGGCAGGCTGATCCCGATATTGAGCGCGTGAAATCGCATCCTGGAATTTCTCATTACCTAAAATACTAACGATTTTGTAGGCATAGGCCGGATCAGTAGCGTAGCCAGCACGTTGCAATTCCTGTGCATAGCGGCGTGGATCTGCGCTCCCAATGGCGTCCTGATAGCGCGGATTAGCGCTAATGAACTCGGCATAATCGGCCATGCTCTCCGCGGGTGAGGCATAGGCGCGGAACGCCGCCTGTTCGCGCTGCAATACGCCATTCCGGAATTCCATTGTCTTCGCCCGCACCTGCTCGCCATCCCAACGCGCATCGGCCTTGATACCGAACAGATTGTTGCTGCTGCGGCCATTGTCATGCTGCATCACATGCTGACCCCAACCAGATTCCAGGGCGGCCTGTGCCACCAGCACCCGTGGATCGACGCCCAGGCGCTGAGCAGCGCGTTGCGCATGCGGCCAAAGTTCTGAAACAAATGCGTCGCGGCTATCCGGTTTCCAATTGTTCTCCCTGCCGTAACCCAAAGCCTTCGCCGCTTCGGTCATCGTGGCATCCAGCGTCGATGTATGCGGCACGTAGCGCGCTATCGCCTCGCGCTGGCGCATGACGCTGGCGTCCAAAAACGGGGTAGCGGATCCTTCCGGTCGACTCACCGCTGTTGCCGCGCTATCGCCACCCAACTGCCGGATCAGCATATCGGCCAGACCCAGGCCCTTGCCTTTGGTGATTTCTCCGGCGATCTGTTGATCGAACATGCCCTGATAGAGCTTGCCCTGATCACTATCGAGCAAACCTTCGTTGAGACTGGATTCGCGCATATTCTTCAACATCATCTGCACGAACAGGGCCTCGAACTGACCCGCGACCTTACGTAGCGTCTCCGGCGAGCGGTCATTGCCTTCCGCCCGCACTTCACTGCGCAGCTTGGCAAGGCCCTGCAGATCGGCAAAAGCAACGGGGTCAGTGGACATGGTCATAACGAAGTCCGCTCGATCAACTCTGCATCACAATATAATCAGTTCAGCGCGCAAGGCACCGGCCTCTTTGAGCGCTTCCAGAATGGCGACCAAGTCACTAGGCGCAGCACCTACACGGTTTACAGACGTCACGATATCGTTGAGCGTGATATCCGGACGTAACAGGAACATACGCGCATTATCCTGGCCGACATCGATCGAACTGGACGGCGTGACCGCTGTCTGCCCGCCTATCGAATAGGCGTTTGGTTGACTGACCTGCACATTTTCCGTAATCGTCACCGTCAAATTGCCATGCGCAACGGCGGCCGGCAGTATCCGCACATTCGCACCGATCACAATCGTACCGGTACGTGAATTTATGACGACGCGTGCCGGGCCTTCACCAGGCTCCACCTCTAAATTCTCCAGCATAGAAACATAGGCCACCCGTTGCGCGGCATCACGCGGCGCACTCACTTGCACACTCGTGGCATCGACAGGCTGCGCCGTGCCCGGGCCCATGGTGTTGTTGATGGATTCTGAAAGACGTGTGGCGGTCGTGAAATCCGAGGCATGCAGATTCAACACCAGAAAATCACGCGCCAGGAATTCACTGACCACGGCACGTTCGACTGTCGCACCGTTGGGAATGCGACCCACGCTGGGGATATTCACCGTCACCTTGGAACCGTCATTGCCATCGGCACTCAAACCACTTACCACCAAACTACCCTGAGCGACTGCATAGACTTGACCATCGGCACCACGCAACGGCGCCATCAGTAACGTGCCACCGCGCAGGCTCTTGGAATTACCGATCGAAGAGGCGGTCACATCAATGGTCTGACCGGGCTTGATAAAGGCCGGCAGCGTTGCGCTCAAGGCCACTGCGGCAACATTCTTGAGCTGTGGATCCACATCCGGCGGCACGGTAATACCGAATTGGTTGAGCATGTTTTTCAAGCTCTGTACCGTGAACGGGGTCTGACTGGTCTGGTCACCGGTACCGTCGAGACCGACAATCAAACCATAACCTACCAGTTGATTGGAACGCACACCCGCAACGGCAGCGAGATCCTTGACGCGTTCGGCGTTGGCCGGTACGGCAGAGACAAGACACAAGAGGCAAGAGACAAAAATCATTACCCCCTTGCGAGCACGCCTTTTCTTGTATTTTGTGTCTTGCATCTTGTATCTCCTAGAAAGGCCATATCACACTGGCGAAAAAGCGCGACATCCAACCCATTTTATTGGAATCCGCGACCATGCCCTCGCCACTGTAGGTAATGCGCGCATCCGCCACTTGGCTCGATAAGATAGTGTTGTCAGATTTGATGTCGAAGGGCCGAACAATGCCGGAAATCTGAATATATTCGTCACCCTGATTCAGGGTCAGCCATTTCTCTCCGCGCACCACCAGATTGCCGTTGGGTAACACCTCGGCAATGGTCACGGTGATATTGCCGGTCAGGCTGTTGCCCTGACTGCTGCTGCCTTCGCCGGTGAATTCCTGATTGGATGACATGCCCGTTTCCAAACTGTTATTGCGATTACTTGCCAAAGGCACTATGCCGGGAACATTGAACTGTGGCATTGAACCCAGCAATGTCGGATTGGGGATTGTTATGTCGTTTTCCTTGGAGGTTTCGGTCTTGGCGTCTTTGCTGGCCTGCGTCCTCTCTTGCAACACAACAGTGATGGTATCGCCGACACGACGCGCCTTGAGATCCTCAAACAGCGCCATACTGTAACCGGTCTGATAAATCGCACCATTGGCTTGAGGTGGCGGCGCCGGGACTGGCGGATAAGTCGGCCGATAACTCTCTCTTGGGGCCTGCATGGTTGCGCAGCCACTCAACAGGAGTAACGGCGCAAGTATCTTCATTAGATTCAGAAACCCATCGCCTAGCCCGTATCTATTCATGGTCATTACTCACCGACACTGTGATGATTAGAGGTTACTGGTTACGAACTGCAACATGCGGTCCGCGGTCGATATCGCCTTGGAGTTCATTTCGTAGGCACGTTGCGCCTCGATCATGTTCACCAGCTCTTCCACCGAATTCACATTCGAGGTTTCCAAGGCGCCCTGCACCAAGGTGCCTAGACCGTTCAGACCAGGATTGCCCGCGGAAGGCGAACCGCTGGAGGCCGTTTCCAGAAACAGATTCTGGCCAATAGGCTGCAGACCCGTGGGATTGATGAAATCCGCCAGTTGCAAGGTACCTACCTGCGACGGTGATGCCTGACCCTGCACCGCTATCGAGACGGTGCCATCCGATCCGATGGTAATGCTCTGCGCATTGTCGGGAATGGTAATGGCCGGCTGGATCAAATAACCGGATGAGGTCACCAACTGACCGCTGGAATCGGTCTTAAAAGAACCATCGCGGCTATAGGCGAGAGACCCATCCGGCATCAGTACCTGCAAATAGCCTCGACCCTGCACGGCTATATCCAAACTATTGTTGGTCTGCACGATATTGCCCTGAGTGTGCGACTTCTCGGTCGCCACGGTGCGCACGCCGGTACCCAGCATCATGCCTGTGGGCAGCTGGGTATCCTGCGAGGACTGTGCGCCGGGTTGACGGATGGTCTGATAGAGCAAATCCTCGAACACCGCGCGGTCGCGTTTGAAACCGGTCGTGTTGACGTTGGCCAGATTATTGGAGATGACGCTCAGACGAGTCTGCTGCGCCTCCAGGCCGGTCATCGCGATCCACATTGCTTTGTTCATATTCGTCTCTCCTTACCCGTCCGTTGATCGGACAAGCCTTTAACTAATACTCATCAATTTTGTAGACGCGGCGTCAGCCTCTTCCGCGGTCTTCATCAGTTTGACCTGGGTCTCGAACTGGCGTGCCAGATGGATCATGGTGGTCAACGCCTCAATGGTGTTGACATTGGATGATTCCAGCATGCCACTGGCCACACGCACATTCGCATCTGCAATGGCGTTGCTGCCATCCTGAGTACGCAATAGCCCGTCATTGCCAATGACCAGATCACCGTCCGGAGGATTGATCAGTTTGATACGTCCAACCACTGCGATCGTCGAAAGCGCCTGGCCCACCGGTAACACCGAGACCGTCCCGTCCGCGGCGATTTCCAGTTCCTGCGCATCCGGAATCGAGATCGGGCCGCCATCCCCCATGACCGGATGGCCCGCACCGGTTTCCAGAATGCCGGTGGCCGACACGCGGAGATCGCCAGCGCGCGTATAGGCCTCGCCGCCATCGGGGGCCTGCACCGCAATCCAACCCTTACCGTTGATGGCAATGTCCAAATTTTTTCCCGTGGCCATCAACGAACCGGGGTTGTAGTCAACACCGGTTGTCTCGCTTTGCGTATACACCCGGCTGGCATGCCCTGGCCCATACACCGGCAGCGCCCGCATGGCCTCGAACTGCGCCTTGAAGCCCGTGGTGCTGGCGTTGGCCAGGTTATTCGCGTTGACAGCCTGCGCCGTTTGAATCTGGCGCGCCCCGTCAGCGGCGATATACAGCATGCGATCCATGGTCTCGTCCTATCCTTAACGGATGTTGATAATAGTCTGGGTCACGGTGTCAGCCGTGCTGATGACCTGCGAGTTGGCCTGAAAGTTACGCTGCGCTGTGATCAGGTTGATCAACTGTTCGGCGATGTCGACGTTGGAGGATTCCAGAGCACCCGATTGAATCAGACCGAAGCTGGCAGTACCTGCTTCACCGACAAGAGCGCCGCCGGAGCCGAAGGTTTCCGCCCAGTTGGTTTCACCCAACTGACGCAGGCCCTGCACGTTGGCGAAGTTCGCCAGCGCCACTTTACCCAACGCGGTCGACTGACCATTGGTATAACGCGCCGAAACCACACCCGTGGAATCGAGATCAAGGCCGGTCAAACGACCGGTGGCGAAGCCATCCTGGGACAATCCATTCACCGCGAAATCACCGCCGAATTGCGTCAGCGCGGAGTAGTCCAAGGTCATCGCGAGCGGCGCTGCGCCATTGGTCATGGCCAGATTGTCATACGTCAGAGAGGTTGCCACTCCACCATTGACAGTTGCCAGCGAGCCATCGCTGGCGAACGTCAGTGTGCTGGAGGCCGTACCACCACCCTGGGTCACATTGGTGCTGGCGGTACCGTTATCCGCATACAGCCAGGTATGCCAGGTATTGTTGGTAGCATTGTCCTTGAGGAAATACATGGTCGCCGTGTGCTGTGCGCCCAGCGAGTCATAGATGGTGTAAGAGGTCGAATAATCGTAAGTGGCGGGCGAGGCAGGATCGAAAGCACCGATGGCCCCGGCACTGGTGTCACTGGCATTCAGGTTAATCGACATATTAACGCTGCTGGTCGCGTTCGGCGCGCCTTCTGTCAGTGAGATCTGCAGATCGTTGAGCGAACCGGTATTGAAGTTCGTGGAACTGCCGGCAATCGGCGAGAACACCTGCAGTCGCTGACTCGAGCTGTTGACGACATACCCGTCGCGGTCGACTTTGAATGCACCGGCGCGCGTATAGACACTGGAACCGCCATCATCGAGGACATAGAAGCCTTCGCCATTGATGGCCAGATCGAGATTGTTGTTGGTGAACTCGATGTTGCCTTGCGCGAACTGCTGCGCCACCTGCGCCAGGCGCACACCGCCACCGACAGCGGTGTTGCTCACGCCACCCAGGGAGGTTGCGTACACATCGGCGAACTCCGCGCGCGATGATTTGAAACCGTTGGTGCCGGCGTTGGCAATATTATTGCCGGTAACTTTTAAATCGGATGACGCCGCGTTCAGACCACTTAAAGCAATACGAAATGGCATGGTTAGCCCTCCCCGTCAGAGAATCTGTTTAACTTGATTGAAGTCCATGAGGCCGACACCGTTCAGATCCAGCAGCAGACCGCCACTGGAGCCGAGCGTCACGCCACTGACCTGATTTGCGACATAGGCCTCAACGGCCTCATTCTTGCCGCTGAATTCCGCATCGGCCGAAACCAGATAGGTACCGGGTGCGGCATAGGTTCCGTCTTCGCGCAGGCCGTCCCACTTGAAGGCCACATCACCGGCGGCCTGACTACCGAGTTCGAGTCGGCGAACCATCTGTCCTGCACTGTCATAAATTGTTACGGAGACCTTGGCACTCGCATTCGGCAATTCGACACTGCCGCGGATCGAACCATTCTGCTGCAATACCCCCAGCCCGGTCGGCGCCAGGACTTCGCGGCCGATCAGGCCCGCGGCTTGGAGAGCCTGATTCGACACCAGCGACTTGCTCAAATCATCGAAAGACGTCTTCAATTCCTGAATGCCCGTCACCTGATTGATGGTCGCGATCTGGGAAATGAACTCGGCATTGTCCATCGGCTTCATGGGATCCTGATTCTGAATCTGCGCAATCAGCAGCTCCATGAAGTTGTCCGAGCTCAGTTTGTTCGTGTCATTGGTTTTGGTCTGCGTTCCTTCCAGCGAACGCAGGCCTAGGCCGGAGAGCACATCACTTGTCATTGCGGTTGCCATCTTGGCTTACCTCCTTGCCCTATTGACCCAAGCGCAGCGTGGCGAGCAGCATCTGCTTGGATGTATTCATGACTTCGACATTGTTCTGATAACTGCGCGAGGCCGAAATCATATTCACCATTTCGTCGACGGGATTGACGTTGGGCTGAAAAACATAACCTTCGTCATTCGCCATGGGATTCTCGGGCGCATAGCGCTGCTGTACCGGCTCCTGACTCTCGACTACGCCCAGCACGCGCACGCCAACACCCTCTTTAGGGCCGCCATGCATGGCATTGAGCATGGCCGCGAACACCGGATGTCTGGCTTTATACGTTGTTTCTTCCGAACTACCGACGCTCTCGGCATTGGCAAGATTGCTGGCCGTGGTGTTCAACCGCACGCTCTGCGCACTCATGGCCGAAGCGGCGATATCAAAGACCTTGAACATGGACATGATTATTCTCCCTTGATGGCCGTCATCAGGCCGCGGATACGCCCGCTCAGAAAGGTCAGCGTCGCCTGATAGTTCACGGAATTTTCCGCGAAGGCAGCTTGTTCGACCTGACCGTCAACAGTGTTGCCGTCGAGTGAGGGTTGATTGGGTACGCGATATTGAACTGGCATGCCGCCAAAACCATTGTCTTCGGTAAAGGCGATATGTTTGGCCGAGGTGGTCTGCATGGCCAGCTGGTGGCCGCTTTGCGCCTGATCCATCATGGCGTGGAAGTCGACATCGCGTGCTTTGAAATTCGGCGTGTCGGCATTGGCCAGATTGGAAGCAAGAACTTCCGAACGACGTCCCCGGAGTACCAGGGCATCGGGGAGTGGGCCCAACGCGGAATCGATGCTTAGCGGCATGGCAACCTCTTACTTAAGAGTCTTTAGCCATCCTCTAAGCAACGGCCGTGCCAGAGCGTCACGGACCCGCGCTATATATAGGTAGACAAGGGATTAGGGGGTTACAACAGATCCGTAAGCGGCAACAATCCGCCGCTCGACGGCAAATGAGGCTCTAGCGTTTGCCGTTACCTGCGGGCCGCACAATCGGACGTGGTATTGGCGCAGTTGGCTTGAGTACCAAGCCACTCTTGACCCGGTATACAGAGCCGCGCGGGCAACGCACCATCTCGAATTCGTCCGAGTACTGGGTAATTGACTCCGATGAACCGAGGAACAGATAGCCGCCAGGGTTCAGCACCCGCGCCATGCGTGCCAGGATGTCCGACTTGGATTCGCTGGAAAAATAGATAAGAACGTTGCGGCAGAAAATCACATCGAAACGCCCCAACAGGCTATAGCTCTGCAACAGATTGGCCTGACTGAAACGGACCCGATTGCGGATTTCCGGACGCGCCTGCCAACGGCCATCGCGTAATGGCGTGAAAAATTTCTGTTTGCGTTCATTCGATAGGCCGCGGGCCAGGGCCAGGGCATCGTAACTGGCCTCTTTGGCATCGAGGAGGATGGTCGGCGAGATATCCGTCGCCATGATTTGCACATCCGTCAGGCTACCCGGACGACTCGCCTGATACTCCTGAATGGTCATGCTGATGGAATAAGGCTCCTGACCTGAGGAACAGGCTGAGGACCAGATGCGTGGGCTGCGCACCCGACGATCGGCTAAATCGGGAAAGATCGTCTCTTTAAGAATGTCGAACGGGAAGGTATCGCGGAACCAGAAGGTTTCGTTGGTGGTCATCGCCTCGACAATGCGTTCGCGCAACTGGCGTTTACGATCGTCTTTCAGATGCGCAACAAGGTCGGCCAGGGTTTCAACACCTTCGTCGGCCATCAATCGGCTAAGCCGGCTGACCACCAGATAATGCTTATTCTCACCCAGCACGATGCCGCAGGCGCTCTCAAGGAACGTGCGAAATGATTCGTAGTCTTGGTTGGAGAGTGCCGCGCGCGTCAAACTGCTATTCCTTTTTCCCGCCGCCCTACTCAAGCGGCTCACCACTCACTGAGCATCACGCAAGCGCATGCAGCCAAAATACATGGATAAAACTCATTACCGAAGTCAGTTCAAGCCACGTGTTGATGCTTAATCTTGACCTGTTTCATAACCGCCTCGGCAAGCAGGTCGGGCTTGAATTTCGCAATGAATTGGTTGGCGCCCACCTTCTCGACCATGGCGTTATTGAACACGCCACTCAACGAGGTATGCAGCAAGACATAGACGTCTTTCAGCCGTGGGTCTCCGCGCAATTTCGTCGTCAAGGTATAGCCGTCCATTTCCGGCATTTCCACATCGGAGATCAGCATGGTCAAACTCGCCAGCCGCGCGGGATCTGTTTCCGCCCATTGCTGCAGCATATCCAACGCCTTTCTGCCATCAGGGGCCAGCGTCGATTCTATTCCCAGTTGGTCGAGAGTACGTCTGATCTGATTGCGCGCCACCATGGAATCGTCGGCGACCAGAATATGCGGCCGCGTCTCCTTACCTTCATGCGATGCAGCGGCATCCGCCAAAATACTGCTGGAAATCGTTTCGGACATCCCGATCACTTCCGACAACACCTTTTCCACATCGATGATTTCAACCATCTCACCTTCGACCTCGGTCACCGCGGTCAAATAGTGGTCCTGGCCCGCACCCTTGGGCGGCGGCAGGATTTGTTCCCAGTTCATGTTGACAATGCGATCCACCATCTTGACCAGGAAGCCCTGCACAGTACGGTTGAATTCCGTGACGATGACAAAATTGCCTACCGTTTCAGCCAGCGGGCGGCGGCCGACGGCCTTAGCCAGATCCAGGACCGGAATAGTCTTGCCGCGCATGCTGGCCACACCGCGGACCACGGGATGTGAGTGCGGCAGCACTGTGAGCGGGGGGCATTGAATAACTTCCTGGATTTTAAACACGTTAAGCCCGAAGCGTTGCCCGTTGTCCAATTTAAACATCAGGATTTCCAAGCGGTTGTGCCCAGCAAGCTGGGTACGCTGGTCAACACTGGCCAATACGCTGCTCATCGTTCGATCTCCAGGTAACAAGTAGGTACGTGACGCCCTGCACCGCTATCGGCGTAACTGCCTATACCTTTATCGATTTCAGCGTCGGCATGGCATTTGCATTTTACTTACAGACACCTCCGAGGAATCCGGCATGCTCATGACTGAAATCCGCCCCTACGCCCTGTCCCTGCTGTTGCTGGGCCTGTGCATACTGAATCCGGTCCTGGCCGCAAGCGGGATTGAAATCCAATCGCGCGACTCTATTTTGTCGAGTGCCAAAAACTACCTGCAAGACGTCGTGCAGGATCAACACAGTGGCCGCATCGAAGTAACCATGGGACACCTGGATCCGCGCCTACGCCTAACCCAATGCGCGCAGGATCTGCAGGCCTTCCAACCCTCGGGCGCACGCAACAGCGGCCGCACCAGCGTCGGCGTCCGTTGTCCAGACGTCTCCGGATGGACTATCTACGTTCCTGCTGAGATTAGCGTTTTTGCAAAAGCGCTGGTGGCCGCACGGCCTTTGGCCAAGGGTGTCGGCCTGACCCCAGACGATGTCACGCTGGTTGAAACCAATGTATCCGGCATGAGTCAGGGCTACTTAACCACGCCCGCCGACATTGATGGGCTGGTCACCCGGCGCCCGGTTGCCGCAGGCAGCGTGCTGTCATCGGCTATAGTCAAAGCCCCCTTGTTGGTAAAACGGGGTGATCGGGTCCGTCTCGTCAGTGGCGAGGGGCCGATTCAGGTCGAAATGCTGGGAGAGGCCATCGAGGCCGCGGCCCGTGGTGATCGGGTGCGGGTACGCGCGCTGAACTCTAAACGGGTTGTCGAGGGATGGGTCGTTTCGGCAAGCGTCGTAAAAATGACGCTTTGAACGGGCCGCGCGAAAAAGCCGCTAAAGTTATTGAAGTAACAGACGATACAGGAAACAGTACCAGTAGCATGTTTCCTAGGAGAGTCGAGTAATGGCTATTGAAATCAACAATGTTTCTCATTCGTCTGGCCAAATTTCCGAGCTGAGCGGACACCACCGCGAGGCAGCGCAGCCGGCAACCAACAAGGCCGCGGATACATCAAGCGTCCCCGCCAACCGTGGCGATCAGGTCAGCCTGACCCCCACCGCCCAGCAACTGCGCAGTCTGGAAGAACAGGTTGCCGCACAGCCGGTCGTCGACACCCAGCGGGTCAATGCCGCCAGAGATGCCCTGGCCAATGGCAGCTTCGACATTAATGCCGAGCGTATTGCCGGCAAAATGATGAGCCTGGAAAAGGCTCTGGGCGATATGGGCTAAACGATGACCGACCGACAAAGCTGCCACACCGAGTTAGATAGCCTGCTACACGCAGAGTATGTCTGTACCGGAAAGCTGAATACCTTGCTGGGCGCCGAGTCGGAGGCGCTCATAGCCCGTGATGTGGATACCCTGGAACAGCTCGTCAAAGACAAGCATGAACTTCTTCAGACATTCGGCCAACTGGAAGAGCGCATGCAGCGATTACTGCAGTCAGCGGGTTTTGGCACTGCGCGCACGGATGTCGAGGCCTGTATCAGCTGGTGTGACACCAATGGCCGACTGAAAAAAGGCTGGCGCCTACTCTTGGAACGTATCCAGCTTGCCCAGCAGAAAAATCGCGTCAATGGCGCAACCCTGGAAGCTACTCGTTCCCATGCACAGCAGGCGCTGGCCCTGCTCCGTGGTCAATCGCCTGAATCCCCGCTCTACAATCCCACGGGTAACACTGGCGTGAATCATCTCGCCGGACGCTCGCTGGCCAAGGCCTGAGCGCACGCGAAAAAAACCCGCAACATGATGTGTTCAATACCGTTGTGAGTAGGTATCATCCGCTGCTGTCATAGTAAAATAATCCGGAGCTTAGCCAGGCAATGGCAGAACCACCGGCAGCGAATCAAGCTTCCCAATACGAGGGGAAAACCGAGAAGGTCACCCATCTCCCGCAAATCATCGGGCTGCTGCGGCGTATACGCGATCAGCGCGTGTTGCTGAGTGTGCGGGTTCCCGGTCATGACGGCACCTTCAACAGTCTGTTGCTGGAAGTCGATCCCGAGAAAAATATCATCTTGCTCGATGAACTTAACCCCACGTCTGGTCACGAACTGGTTAAGGAAGAGAAGAAAATACGCGTTCAATGCCAATGCCAGGGGATCGAACTCGGGTTCGTCTGCTCTGTGGACGTGGCAAAAGACAAAAGCGGCATTTCGATATACCGAGCCGCCATACCGGATTCCATCAGCTACATGCAACGTCGCGGCAGCTATCGCGTACGCGTCGGCATGAGCGTGAATGTTCCTGTCGTACTCCCGTCGGAAGTAAATCAGACCAACATCGAGGGGCAGTTGTTTGACCTGTCGATAGGTGGACTCGGCGCCAATCTGCCGATGGAGCCTGCGCTCAAACGCGGCCAGATCATAGAAACCTGCGTTATCCATTTACCGAATAACGAAACTATCCAGGCAGAACTCGAAATTCGCTTTGTCCGTTTAGACGAAGCGCATCGTACCCAGCGCATCGGCGCCGCCTTTCTCCACCTCAATCCGCAACAGAAAAATCGTATCCGGCGTTTTGTTACTCATTTGGAACGGGAAATGCTCCGACGCAAGGCAAGCATCTAATTCCCGTATGGCCTTGTAGCAAGAAACTGGAAAGCGATGCTAGAATACGCCGCACTCGGGCCATCCCAGGTCGAGTGGAAGAACATGGGGCGGTAGCTCAGCTGGGAGAGCGCTGCGTTCGCAATGCAGAGGTCGGGAGTTCGATCCTCCTCCGCTCCACCAATTGAACGTCCAATAACTTCCAGCAACGTCCAAAGGCCCGCTTAATCGCGGGCTTTTTCATTGGGTTAGCGTCCAGCATGGGGCAGAGCCATTCATTGACATCCGCGAATAAGTGGGGGCAACATTAGGGGCAAGTGAGTTGCCCCAAAAGGAGTTGCCCCCATGCCCCTTACCGATACCGCTATTCGCAACGCCAAGCCGGGCGAGAAGTCCATCAAGCTATTCGATGAGCGCGGACTGTATCTGGAAGTAGCCCCAAGCGGCGGCAAATGGTGGCGATTTAAGTACCGATTTAATGGCAAGGAAAAGCGACTCTCGTTGGGTGTTTATTCCGACGTGAATTTGAAAGAAGCACGCGACCGGCGGGATGCCGCTCGCAAGTTGCTGGCCAATGGCATCGACCCCAGCGAAAACCGAAAGGCTCAGAAATCAGCCCGCACTGACCGGGCGGCAAACAGTTTCGAGGTGGTAGCACGGGAGTGGTTCGCTAAGCATTCCCCCAACTGGGCATCCTCACATGCCAGCAAAATCATCCAGCGGCTGGAAAAAGATGTATTCCCGTGGATCGGGGGCAAACCCATTGCAGAGATCACATCACCCGAACTACTGACGGTGCTACGCCGGATAGAAAATCGAGGTGCACTGGATACTGTTCACCGAGCGCATCAAAACTGCGGGCAAGTATTCCGCTATGGCGTCGCCACAGGCCGCTGCGATCGCGACCCATCGAGCGATCTACGTGGCGCATTAGCACCGGCCAAACATAAGAATTTCGCTTCCATCACAGAACCCGCCGCCGTCGGTGGATTGCTGCGGGCCATCGACGGATTCAACGGCACCCTTGTTGTGCAATCTGCTTTGAAACTGGCGCCACTCTTCTTTGTTCGCCCTGGTGAATTACGCAAAGCTGAATGGGCTCAATTCGATCTTGATAAAGGCGAATGGCGCTATTTTGTAACCAAGACTAAGAGCGAACACCTCGTGCCACTAGCAACCCAGGCGGTGGCGATTCTGAAAGAACTCCAGGCTCTAACTGGAACCCGGCAATATGTATTTCCTGGGCGCGCCCCCAAAAAACCCATGAGCGAAGCGGCCATCAATGCCGCCCTACGCCGCATGGGTTATGACACGAAGACGGAAATCACTGGCCACGGTTTCCGCGCCATGGCGCGTACCATCCTGCATCAGGAATTGGACGTAAAACCGGAGGTCATCGAACACCAACTCGCCCACCGCGTACCGGACGCGCTTGGCACCGCTTACAACCGCACGAAGTTCCTCAAGGAACGCCGCACCATGATGCAGCAATGGGCGGACTACCTCGACAAGTGCAAAGCTGGCGCCGAGATTATTCCATTGCACGGTCACACGGCATGAAGAATACAGCCCGCGCCAATCCTTGCATGGCGACCTTCCCGGAAAAACTCGGCTCTCGGTTTGAATCTTCGCGTTAGGCTCTCTTACACACGGACTTTGGATGATCGTCGACCGTCATACCCGCAAAATGTTGTGTGCGTATTGCTACTACAGATGGTGCAAGCCGCCAAACGCCGATACGGTCGAATCACTTGGCTACATTTAAGTCCGGGGACCTCCCTTTTTCACCTTTGGCTTATTGACATAGCAGGTCTTCACATAGTTCAGCAAGTAGATCGCGTCCTTATTCCCGCGAAACTTTGGCTTCGCTTTCTCAACCAAGTCAAGCAATGCCTTTTTCGACAAACTGATCTTTCCGGTTGCTATGCCAATTAGCAAATCTATCGCGGATTCCGACTTTTTTGAACTCAAGTCATCAATCAGTCGATAGATAATGCTTGTCATAGCATAGCTGAGATCATCTGACCGACGATAATCCAGCTCTGTCGAATTAGCCGCCCTCCAGAGACAAGATTGCAGAAGAGAATCGTTAAAGCGCGCAAAGTTCTCCGGATCAATTACAGCGTTCTGATAAACGTGACTTCGCAGCGAGTCTTCGCCATCTAGCCCTTCCTTTTGCCTAAGCGACTGCAAGATCGCTGATATTGTCACATATACTGCTTCGTGATCTGCATGCTCATGATTTGCACCCCACCCGTCCCAGAAGGCGAAATCGCGACTAAAACTCAGCTTTTGGATTGCATTCGACGGAGCGCATCCTATAAAGCCTTCCAGTCCTTCGCCCTGCTTTTCGAGGCGATCAAGACGAGCCCGGAAAAGGGAGCTAATCCCTGCGAAACGCCCGACAAGGCGCTCCTCTAACTCCCAGGAGCTCTCCTGATCCGAATTCCCGATTGCAATATGACAGTAATTAAACAACTGGTATTTGAAGTTCTCTGGACCAAGCAGAACACTTTTCTTAAAGGTCTCGTACTCCTGATCGGTAGCAGGAAAACCGAAGGGAACTATAAAAATTCTGTTCCCCTTGTGACCCGATAACCGCATTTCTCGGTTCAAATCAAGCAGAGTGCGGCCACTGCTTATAACTGGGACTAACACGACAACAGCCTTATCGCCTGTTATCCTGTTACCAGCTGACCGAAAATCGGCTTTCATGCTCGCAGCGTCGATACTCAATTTGCCCAGCATATCTTTAAATGCGTTGAACAGCAGCTGACTAGCCGAATCGTCGCCAACAACGATCCATTCTAGCTCCCTAGGCAGATACCACGTAACAACCCTTTCGAGCCAAGCTTTGAAGCCGGGATGCTCGGCCACGGCCTCGTTAAACTCGAAATATATCGGCTTTGGCTTCACCGCGCCCATCACCACCTTGTTACACTTAAAAACACCCTTGTCATAAAAATCCTTTAGCACTCTCTCTAGCAAAGCTGGCTTCGCCGTCTTTTTTATCACAACCCTTTTTGGCTCCGAGACTTCCGCAGTAAAGTTCTCGCCCATAATTTGCACTTTTACAGCTGAGCCATTTTTTTCTTTCGCGTGGATATGCCTTGATAGCGCAGATATGTTTACTAGGCGCCTGTGCTTATCCGTGAAGGTAAGAATCGTCACCGCGTGATCAAGCGGCAAAGACCACTTATCCACCAAGGAAGCATAAAGACTATTATTGTGCGAGGCAGAAATGATTACCCAAATACTCTCTGGATTATCTACCTTGCATTTTTCAATACCGCCATAAGACCCAAAGCTTTCATAGCGTACCCGCTTACATATATCTCCCGAAAAACGCGAAATGTAATAGCACACTGCGTCTGCAAATAGCGCTATCCCAGCCGTATCAATAAGTATCTCTCTAATATCGGCTCGTGGTCGCTTCGTAAGCAGGCAGTATGCAACGAATTGTTGCTGAGAATAGTTTCTTGCCAAGCCAGAGGCTTTTATGAACTCCTCCGACGCTTCCCCGGAGGGTTTACTGAAAATGGTCCCTGGTGGCGCCTCCAATATCACTTCATCTCTGCTCGCCTTCGCCAGGCAATACAATCCCGCCTCTACTATCGAGACACTCGCAGCACATAAGTCAATTGACTGTTCGCCCGCGTTATGCTCTTTCTCAAGCTTAAGTTCGCCGAATGGCCCGAAACTCGTCGCGTATACCGGGATGTTCTCCCCGTATCTAGTTATGTTTTGAAAAAATGGATTGTCTTCATACCAAAAGTCATTGATCACATGACTGAGGTACTGAGGGTATACAAAAAGAATCGCGTCCGGCTTTAAAAAACCCCTGAACTGCTTTTCAAAAATATTCGCATAGTCTCGACCATCCCCTTCTAGCTGCCCCGAAAATATTACTAGGTACTCACCAATAGAACCGTCGGTTGCACTGAGAGACGCCTCAAACAGATACATTCAGCCCCCTATCTCATTCCACCAGCGGTATCAGGAACGTAATTGCTGCACCCTCGGCAAACGCCTTCTTTTCCCACAAGTCTTCTTTCGTCACATCGGTCGTTATAGTCGGCGCCTCTCCGTGAAACCACTTCTCAACCACCAAATTACCGGTTCTCAACCTAAACCAGCCCTTAAGCTTTCGGAGATCCCAAAGGACATTTGAAAGTCCTGACCCAGCAGCAGAATTAATATCGGTCGTTCGGTATTTCTTAAAGCAGGACAAGACCGCTTCCTTTTGATCTTCTATGGTTAACGCCTCCTTACCTACCCCCTTCCACCTGCGAGCAAATCCAGGGCCAGAATCAATAACTGAAATTTCTAGAACGCGCTGTGGCTTTACTTTTAGCCTTTCCTTCCAGTTGGCAGCAAACATCACATCGGTCCATGAGCTAACCCAATCATCTAATCGACCTTCAGTGAGGCTTATGGAACTGAATAACACGCATCTAAAATTTGTCGGCAATATATTTCCAAGCTCGTCGCGCCGCGCATGCTTATCCGTGTTTGTGAACAACTCATAAATTATCGACGTTATATTGGAAAGCACGTCGCGATTTATTGCCTTATCGTAACTATTCTTTTTAAGAACAGAACGTATCGCGTCCTCCGTTATTCTAAGAAATCTATTCCTATCTACTACTGCACCCTTGTTATAAAAAGGCGAATTTAGCTCGCTTGTATTTCCTGGCGCTTTGATCAGCGGGAATCCAAGATATGGCCCCTTAAACGCATTTGAAAAGTTAAGACTTCTTATATCGTCTATACGTTGCACTGCCTGCTGCAAAGCCACTCTTCTTTTTATCTTTAACAATTTCTCGGTCATCAATTTGTCTGCCAAGGACAAAATTTGTATCCCATACATCTTTGAACACAGCTCCGAATATTCAGAAGGGGAATCGCCTTCTTTTATGTAGCTATGATAGACCGCTCTTCCTTCGTGCTTCCGTAGCCACGTTGATATGAGCTGAATAACGGTTGCCTCTATTCCCAACGAACCAGCGTATTTCAAGGAGTTTGGCAGCCGGAGCGCAATATCAGTCTCGGCACGCTCAATTTTGTAGAGCATCTCCTCGATGTCTTTTAGATTGCTATCGCGTTTTACAGTTAATGTGCTCATCAAGAACTCGAATTAGCCTACCTATTAACCATCGATCCGATCGTCTGCGAGCAGTCCGCGAGCAGCATTAGATAGAGTGACGCAGGAACAGATGTCTTTAGCGCTCCAAATCCACCCCTCACGCCACCGTCTGCATCGCGTCCATTTCAGAATGCTCTTCTGCATGTCGTCACACTACGCATAGACGTTCTGACCCACCATAATAGGTGACCGACGGCGGATTTGGAACAGAGTGATCAGGCCGCTACGTAACTCTGTCGTTTCCATTCCTTCCTGCTATTTGCCAGACCTCGCGCATGGACAGATAAGCAGCCGTGATCGCCGTCTATTTTGAGTCCACCAAGCTACTTGCATCACCATTCTTCAGAATGTCGTAAACCAAGCTGAAGAATGCAGCCATGTTTTGTGTATCCTTCAGGAGAGAATTCGCCAGATCATTGTGAGACTTCCGAGCGTCCACTGTCGCCTGCCTGACCACTCCTGGCAAAGCTCCTTGTAAAGCCTGTTCTTTAGTGTTCTTTTCCATCTGCTCAACAACACGGGGATTGTTCCGGGCGATATTCACCACCTGCGCGGTGAAGTGGCGCTGCCCCATGTCGTCAGCCACATCACCAAACAGGTTGTTCATGCGGGCGATGATCTGGTGGAGAAATTCCTTTTCCCGGTCGCTGGGTTCGGATTCGTTAACCTCGATGGGCTTGAGGGTGTACTTCTCACCCTCCACTTCTGCGTCATGTTGTTTACGCAGCTTGAAACCGGCCAGTGCTAGGCCCGTCAGGTCGATCTGTTCCGGTGAAACACCTTTCAAGCGTTTGCTGAACAGCTTGGCAAAGGCAGCGAAGTTCTCTAACTCGGCATCGCCCAGTTCGATCAGTTGGGCAATGTAATTATAAGTGCGCCCAAAGCGGCTCAGATCCGTCCTGAATCGCAACAATGCTTCCCGTTCCTTGGCAAACTCGCTGCGTTTGGATTCAGCATAGTCCTGTGCCTTCTTGTCCTTTTCACTTACCGCCTTGTCTATGGCGTGATCCCATTTATCGATGGCATCAGTCAGAGCCTTCAACTTGGTATTGAAGACATCGGTGGGGCGTTGGGTGGCGCTGTAGAGTTTCTTGTGCAAATGTTCCGGGGTGTCGGTACCCAGCACAAAACGGCCCCGCGCTTGCTTGAAGGCTTCCAGATCCGCCTTCACATAGATGTTGGCTTCGTCGAGGAGGTTCTTCATGTCATACACGACATGCGGATCTTGCACGCTCTCCAGTTCGGCCCCGTCGTCATACATTTTGAAAGCGTCGAGGATGGTCTGCGAATCGTTTACGAAGTCGATGACGTAGGTTTCATCCTTGCCGGGATAAGTGCGGTTGAGACGTGACAAGGTCTGCACCGCCTCAACGCCACTGACTTTCTTATCCAGGTACATGGCCACCAGCTTGGGCTGATTGAAGCCAGTCTGGAACTTGTTGGCGACGATCATCACCCGGTTCTCGGCACGCTCGAACTCTTTGCGCAGGTCGCTGCTGGCGTCCGGGTTGAGGTTGTATTCGCTGTACTCCTTCTCGGGGTCAATGCCCAGTGGCCACTCTTCATCGTCGTCACCGAGGTCCTTGCCGGGGACCTTGCCGGAAAAAGCCACCAGGGCCTTGATACCTGTGATGTCCTGCTTTTTGAGGTATAGGTCGAAGGCCAGTTTGTATTTCACCGCCTGCGGCCGTCCGCCGGTCACCACCATCGCCTTGGCCTCGCCGTTCAGCAGCGCGGCAATGTTTTTGGTGAAGTGGTCAATGATGAATTCCACCTTTTGCGACACGATGGTCGGGTGCAGCGACTTCCAGCGCGCCAAAGCACGACGGGCGAATTTCTTGTCCACCCGTTTGTCGTTAATGGCCTGGTCGCCCAGTTTCACCGCCTGCTGATAATTGGTGTAGTTGCGCAGCACATCGAGGATGAAACCCTCCTCGATGGCCTGACGCTGGGTATAGCGGTGGAAGGATTCCGGCTTGTTGTCGTCAGAGACGGGCTGGCTCGGATTTTTTGGCCGACCAAAGAGGGTCAGGGTGCTGTGTTTGGGTGTGGCGGTAAAAGCGAAGTGGCTGACGTTTGTCGGGCGCACGCGGGATTTTTGGATCTCCAGCAACACCTCTTCCAGGGTCATCTCTTCCAGCTTCGCCTTGGTGTCCAGCGCCAGGGCGGCACGCAGCCCCTGTGCGGTGGAGCCGGTCTGCGAGGTGTGCGCCTCGTCGATGATCACCGCGAAGTTACGCGTCTTGAGCGACTGCTCGGTGATGATCGCCTCCATGGCATAAGGGAAGGTCTGAATGGTGACGACGATGATTGGCACGCCTTTCTTCAACGCCTCGGCCAGCCGTTTGCTCTTAGATTCTCCGCCGATCGTGTTGGCATCAATGGTTTCGATGACACCGAACTGGTGGTCGATCTGCTTCACCGCATCCTGCAACTGGGCGTCCAGCACGGTACGGTCGGTGACGATAATCACCGAGTTGAAATATGCCTTGCCGTCGGGGTGGCGTAGCTTGATCAGATCATGGGCGGTCCAGGCAATGGTGCTGGTCTTGCCGGAACCGGCGGAGTGTTCGCACAGATACTGCTGACCTACCCCATTGTCCTTGGCGTCGGCAATCATCTGGTTCACCGCCTCGAACTGGTGGTAGCGCGGGAAGATCAGTGTCTCCGCCTTGTAGGGCATGCCTTTCTTGTCCAGCTTGTCCATGGTCTCCACATAGACAAAGCTGTGGAAGATGCGCAGCCAGGCATCGCGCTGACAGATCTCTTCCCAGAAGTAGGCCACCGGGTATTCGTCATCGTCGTCACGCGCCTTGTTGCCCGCGTGGCCGTTGTTACCTTTATTGAAGGGCAGGAAGAAGGTCTTGTTGCCGTTGAGCTTCGTGGTCATGGCGATTTCGCTGTCGCTCATGGCGAAGTGGACCACCGCGCCACGGCGGAAAGTGAGCAATGGCTCCTTGCGTTTGGTGGCGGGATCGACCGGCAGGCGGTCTTTCTTGTACTGCCAGATGGCATCGTCGATGGATTGAGTGAAGTCGGTCTTCAGTTCCACCGTCGCCACGGGAATGCCGTTGATGAAAAAGCCGAGGTCGATGGCCCATTCGCGATTGGGGTTGTACTTCAGCTGACGCACCACGCGCAGGATGTTGGCTTGGTACTTCGCCACCTCCTTGCTGTTGCGCGCATCCTCCGGTGCCGACTGGGTCATCGTGATGGTGCCCGCGCCTGCCACGGCAAAGCCCTGGCGCAGAAGCTTCATGGTGCCGCCGCTTTTGGCCGCCAGTTCCTTCTCCAACCGGTCGAGTAATACAGTGCGAGTGGAGGCGCCGTTCAGCCGCTCCAGCTTGTTCCATACTTCAGGCTGCGTGGCCTGCACCCAGGCGATCACGTCCTCGGGATAGAGCGCCCGCACCGGGTCGTAATGGCTGTTGTTGCCTTCCACCCAGCCGTTCTCGACCAGCTTTTGGACAACGTAGCTCTCCAAGTGGACTTCGTGATGGGCGGCCATGGGCAATTCCTTTTGTTGTTATTACTACTCTCGCACGTCGATCTTGCCGGTGACAGCGGCGCTGATCAGGGTGGTGCGGTGTTCCTTAAGAAATTCCACCGACCTATTTACCTCTGAAATCAACTCATCCAGTTTCCCGATTTGCTCTTCCAGGTAATCGCATATCTTTTCTTGTTCGTGCCTTGGTGGAACTGCGGCCATCAAGCTCCTCTGCGCCAATATCCCAACATATGAGCGAGTGGACTGTTTACCACCGATCAATTCCAGCTGCGTAAGAAATCCTTTTGACATGAAAGAGTACATCAAGAACTCGCTTAGCAACTCATCAGTGAGGCATCTGTAATAGGTGACTTGGGGCGTAAGCATCCAATATGGCTGTTCAATTTTGTCGGGAACGATGCCTACTTCACCAACGGTGCCTTTGTGAGTGAGTAAAACGTCGCCAGCCCTCGCGAATCCAATCCGCAACTTATCAGCGCGCTCCTTCGATATTTTCTTGCTGCCATCTATATCCACCCAACCATTTCTGACATTATTTGCCATCAAGAAAGGGATTCCATCGTCCACATATTCGTCGGCCGTCGGATGTAGTTCACCATGGTTTCCGTCTTGCAACTCGATCTTCCGACCCATGATTAAGTGACGAACAGAAATTACCTCCCAATGCTCCGGCACCTCGCCAATCCACTCGATCCCCGAGTCCTTCATCTTCGCCTTGGGGTCCAGCCCTTTGGTGACGACGTGGCTGATGAGGGCCTGTCGCTTTTCCTTAAGCAGGTTGATGAAGTTCTGCTTTTCGGAAATCAGGTTGTCGATGCGGGCGGTTTCGCGTTTTAGATATTCCCTGATGGTGACCTGTTCGGATAATGGTGGATGTGGGAGGTACTGCACGTAGAAATCGCCCCACCTAAAGTCGGTAGATCGTTCGCGAATACCCTTTGCGAGGCTTTCAATAAAACCTGTAGTGGACATCGTCCTTACCAGTCGCGCATAAAATTCACTGTCGCTTTTTTGGGCAGGAATACAACAGGAATATACAGGGCTGCATTTACCATCAGACTCAGAAACACCAACAGCACCGGCGAAAGCATCCATTGCATGGATAACTAAATCGCCTTTTCTTACACCCTGATACCCAATCTCCTTCAGCGCATTAGTAAAACCGTCGGCGCGTCGATTACTACGAAGTGTGACCTGTCCATCTCGGAATGCGGTGACAATTCCGTCGTCATCTGAAACAGGCCGCTTTGCAAGCGAGAATAGATACTTAGCTCTCTTTACGCTCCAATGCGCAGGTATTAGTCCTATCCACGCCACACCTGATTCTTTGTATTCCGGGTACGCCCGAAAAATCGGGCATTTCTCGTCTTCGACTCGCGCTCCGCTGAGTTTTTTAGGAGCTGAGGCGGTCACTCTGCCACCTCCTGCAACAGCGCCTGAATGCGCGCTTCGCTGGCTTTCAGGTCGGCATCGATCGATTGCAATGGCCTCGGCGGCACATATTTGTAGAAGTAGCGGTTAAAGTTGATCTCGTAGCCGACAATGCCCACCTCGCCGTCCTTCGCATCGCGCACCGAGTAGTCGATGAAGGCGTCCGGCACGTGAGGCAGAACCTCGTTTGCGAAGTATTCTTCTATGCTCGTGCCGAAGGGGACACTTTCGGTGTCGTTGAGCGAGGTATCGGGAATCACCTGGCCATCGTCATCTAGCACTGGCTCGGCATTTTCGTCGCGCTCCATAAAGGCGGCGAGCAGCGCATTAGCCAACGCCTTGGTGGTCTTGCCGAAGCCTTCGGCCTTATGTTTCTCCTTCACAATGCGGGAGGCCCAGTGGTAGTCGTGGTCGCCCCCTTTCTCTTTCAGCTCCTCGCGCAGGAAGTCCATCCACGCCGCCTGTTGGGACTCGTCCAACTTCTGGAAGGCGCCGTTTTCGTAGAGGCCCTTGATGCGTTGCTTCGTGATAACTAGCTTGGCACGCAGCGGGCGCTTGATGGCCACTTTGCGATAAGCGAAGTCGGTGGTTTTGAAGATCTTGCCGCGTTCGGTTTCCTTGAACGCTTCGTACTCGCGCACCACATCGTCGATCTGTTGTTCTGACAGGTAGCGGCGCTTTGTGCCCTCGGACTTGCGCATCGAGGTCCAGGTGTCAGCCAGGTTGATAAGCTGCACCTTGCCTTTGCGCCGCTTCTCCTTGTGGTTGGAGAGAATCCAGACGTAGGTGCCGATGCCGGTGTTGAAGAACATGTCGGTAGGCAGAGCGATGATCGCCTCGACCCAATCCTGCTCCAGCAGCCAGCGGCGGATCTCGCTTTCGCCGGAACCGGCATCGCCAGTGAACAGCGGCGAGCCGGAGAGAACGATACCGACGCGCCCACCGCCGTTTTGGGGGCGCTCCATTTTGCTTACCAGGTGCAGGAGAAACAGCATCGAGCCATCGCTGACACGCGGCAGGCCGGGGCCGAAGCGACCGGCGTAGCCCAGCTCCTTATGCTCCTTCTCTACCACTCCCTTGTCTTTTTCCCATTTGATGCCAAAGGGGGGATTGGCGAGGCCGTAGTGGAATTTCTTGTCAGCCAGTTGATCGTTGGAGAGGCTGCTGCCCTGTTTGATGTTTTCCGATTTGTAGCCACGGATCAGCATGGCGGTGAGTGCCATGGCATGGGTCTTGGGGTCCAGTTCCTGGCCGAAGGGGACGATCTCCGCCGTGGAGCCCATATTCTGTATGACATCGATGGCGTCGGTGATGAATCCCAACAGGCCGCAGGCGGGGTCGTAGACGGTGCGGATGATGCCGGAGTCGCGGAACACTTCCTCGTCGGGGGCCAGCACCAGCTTGGTGGCGAGGTGAACCACGTCTTTGGGGGTCATGAACTCCCCCGCCTTCTCATTGATGCTGGCAGCAAAGTCGCGGATCAATTGTTCGTAGGTGTTCGACATGACCCGGTCGGTAACCACCTCGGGGTGCAGGTCGATGGCGGCAAACTCACTGGTGAGGCGATAGAGCAGCCGCGCCTGCTTGAGTTCGTGGATGGTGTTGGCAAAGCCGAACTCCTCGAAGATCACCCGCACGTTACCGCTGAACTTGCTGACGTAATCCTCCAGGTTCGGGGCCGTCTTGGTGCCACCCAGGGTCTCCAAGGTGTACTGGCTGGTGTTGTAGAACGGCAGGCCGGAGAACGACGGCAGGAGCTGGTCCAGGTCGATGCCGGAGCCCTTCTCCTTCTCGTACTCCGCCAGCACCTTGGCCTTGGTGGGCTCCAGCACGCACTCCAGACGACGCAACAGCAACAACGGGATGATGATGCGGGCGAAGTCGGTGTGCTTGAAGTCGCCCCAAAGAACGTTGGCGATCTTCCAGATGAAATTGGATAGTGTCGTGCTGTCGTTGGTTTTCAGTGCTTCCATGTAATTCTCAAACCTCTAAAACGCGTTTTTCGTATCTGATTACCATCGCCAATGATGTGCGATCGCGAATTTCTGCGCTTAGGGCAATGCTGGGAGTGCCCTGGAATGTACAGTAAACTCCTATACAATCCAAGGTATTACAGCACACACAACAAACGGCGAAACCATGAGCACTTTTAACTCCCTCACCCTTGCCCTAGAAGGCTTGTTCGCTTCTCAATTGGACGATTTGCCTGTCCCCCTGCGACAACGGGTGGAACAGGATCTATTTCCCCTTCCTTGGAATGAACTTTCTGCCAATCAGCGACGGGTAGCAGCGTTCCAATGGGATTATCAAAATGATCCGGATACCGAGCAAGATCGGGAGCGATGGTTTGACTTTGAAGAACAGAAGCTGGAGCTGAAAAGGCAAATTGGCAAATGGGAGGCGGCCGCTAGCCCAACGACGAGCGATCTGGCGATGAAGGAAACCAAGCTTAAGGAACTGCGAGAATCGCTTGCTCGCATGGAACATGATCAGAATAGGAGTTTGCAGAACTACTTCCCGAAAGTGAACCCCATCACTATCAAGGATGGAGCCAAGTATATTGCGTACCCAAAGGCGATGGCCCTACTGGCTAGGCTAGGTGCCACTGTCGAAGAAATGGCCATGTGGGTTTTCATGGGCGCAGAAGATGGTGGCCTTTCTGCTTTCCTGAACGTGAACGAACTTGATACGCCCCGTCGATTTCACTATGGCATTGGACATAGAAATGATGACTTCGACTATCTCTCTCCCCTCATGGCTTGTTGGTTTAAAGAGGATGAAATACTCGACTTCGAACCAACAGAACGCTATATCACCGGCCAAGCATTGGTCGAAAGGTGGCGAGACAAGCCACATATTCAGCCCGAAGCGTTCATCCAAGCCAAGATTGCCGAATCCCGGTTGGTGGACGTACATCCAATCTACGGCCTTACCCAAGGGTCAAATCCCGACGACACTTCGTATCCTCCGTTAGCAATGGCGCTATTCGATCTATCGCATGTGGAAGCGATCGAGCACGAAGATTTCGACCACGATCTGCCTACACGACCCGAAAAACCTCACGGATATCTGAATTACGATCCAGCGTTGCAAGCCAAAGCCAACCAAATCGCCGCTGACCACAGGGCGGCGACAGGCCGATCTATAACGCGTGGGAAAGTCGCGCAAAGGCTAGCGAAGCAGTTTCCATTATTGGATGCAGCATCAATTGAACGACGGATAAGGAAACAGTGGAAATAGGATCGATTGCCTAACTATTTGTGGTCGCCTAAATAAGTACCTGTTTCAAAAAGGTTTAGGCGACCCACAAACAGTTCCGCCTAATTTATTGCCCAGTTCTACTAAGGCCATGTTCAACACAGCCTAAGGAGGCGTAAACATGGCCAACACCATCCTCAGACTTCCCACCGTCAAATTTGAATCCGGCTACTCTCGGTCCATGCTGTACCTGCTCATCTCGCGGGGCCTCTGGACTCGGCCCGTCAGGCTCGGCATGCGCGCCGTGGGGTGGCCCTCCAGTGAAGTCGCCTCACTTAATGCAGCGCGCATCGCCGGAAAATCCGACGAGGAGATCCGCGCCCTGGTCGTGAAGCTCGAAGCGGAACGGAAGACGGCGGCTTAGGGGGCCCGATGGCAATCCCCAATTACCGGCTCGCCAAGATTCACCGCAACTACACGGTGGAAGATGTCGCTACGCTCTACGGGGTACACCGCAACACCGTGCGCGAGTGGATCAAGCGTGGCCTGCCAACAATCGACAGCAAGCGGCCCATGCTTATTCTTGGTCGCGACCTCGCTGCTTTCCTCCAGGCACGACGTACGAAAAACAAGCGGCCCTGTCAGCCAGGTGAAATCTATTGTGTCCGCTGCCGCGCTCCTCGAAATCCGGCAGGAGGCATGGTCGATTATCTATCCAGAACGGCGAGTTTAGGCAGCCTGGTCGGCATCTGCCCATGCTGTGAGTCCATGATGTACCGGCACGTCAACTCGGCCAAACTTGAGCAGATTCGAGGTCAATTAGACATCACGATGCCGCAAGCACTGTCACACATAAACGAGAGCACACACCCCTCCGTGAACAGTGACTTGAAACAGGAGTATTCAACCCATGCAAACGCACAGCCCAAATAACGAGCGGATCAAGCGGCAATATCTTATCTTTTTGAAGGAGGCGAAGCGCCACAGCGAAGCAACACTGGATGCTGTCGCCAAGGCGATGGCTAGGTTCGAGGCGGATACCAAATTACGCGATTTCCGGACCTTTCATTTCGAACAGGCAATCGCCTTCAAGAAGCGCCTCGCCGAACAGAACAGTAAAACGACCGGAGAAAAATTGAGCAAGGCGACCCTGCACGCCACACTCGCGCACCTCAAACGGTTCTTCCAATGGCTATCCGGGCAGCCAGGTTACAAGTCCCGCCTCCGGTACTCCGACGCGGACTACTTCAATTTGTCCGATAAGGACACACGTGTCGCGACAGCCCGACGCGAGAAGACCTTCCCGACCATCGAACAGGTCAAGCACGTAATCGCGAAAATGCCAGGAGGCTCAGACATCGAACGGCGAAATCGCGCCCTTATCGCATTCACCCTCCTGACAGGGGCACGGGACAGCGCCATAGCATCCGTGAGATTGAAGCATGTGGACCTGGCGGTCGGCAGCGTCTACCAGGACGCTCGCGAGGTAAACACCAAGTACAGCAAGACCTTCACTACCTTCTTCTTCCCGGTAGGGGACGAGATTCATCAGATCGTCTCCGAATGGGTGATTTACCTCCGAGAGGTTAAGCTTTGGGGCAACGACGATCCGCTTTTCCCCTCCACACAGATAATCGTTGGTTCAGATCGACATTTTGAGGTCGCCGGCCTAAAACGCGAACACTGGAGCAGTGCTGCGCCCATTCGAACGATTTTTCGTGAAGCATTTCAAGCAGCCGGTCTGCCCTACTTCAACCCGCATAGCCTGCGGGACACGCTAGCCCACTTCGGAGAGGCGTTATGCCTAACGCCCGAACAATTTAAGGCATTGAGCCAGAACCTAGGGCATGAGGGAGTCCTGACAACTTTCTACAGCTACGGTGAGGTCGGAAGTCGGCGGCAGGGTGAGATTATCCATAGCCTAGCCGAATCGGGGCCATCCGAGCACTCGGACGTTACAAAGCTCCTTAAAACTTTAATGCGAGAGCTGCGTAGTTCAGGGCCGGTTCGGTAGCGTGAAAACAGAGACTATCTAGAAATCTGAAGCAGCCCATACTCCAGGAGATGCAAACCGACCAAAGCAGAAGTTGCACTGTGAAGTCTTGGAAATCTCTTAATGCCTGATTTCGACCTTTCTCGGTCTTATAGCGCAGACCAATTGCTTGATTACGCAAAGCCTGCTGTGTGCCAAAAGCCGCCTTTCGGTAGATACGAAAAGTACATTCTATGAACGGCTGCATTCGATAGTAAAATTCGCTGCTCACCAACACCAAATCCAGACACCCTCAAAACTGAACCGCACTGAAGCATTAGAGGTATATTTCTTGCGCCTTACGGTGCCGATGCAGAGGGCGTCACCGGATTCGATTCTGCCGACGACGGGCTATTGCCCACGCTGGTGATCGCTCTCACCGTGCAGGTGTAAGTGGTGCCGTTAGTCAGACCGGTCACGGTGATCGGCGAACTGGTGCTCGTCGCGGTTTCGCTACCA
>JAHJQQ010000002.1 GCA_018819175.1 Gammaproteobacteria bacterium | reverse complement strand
TAGGGCCTGTTAACACTATCCGCGCCGTGGCGACGGAGGCCCGTTTGCCGCGAGCCAAGGCGTACTGAGCGCGGTGTACTCGACGTACATAAGCGAGGTGCAACGCAGGATCGCGGCAAACGGGCCCCGTCCCCCATAGATGTCCAAAAGGGGGCTGCAACGCCATGGCGCGGATAGTGTTAACAGGCCCTAGTATCAGCGACGATTGCATGGCTGGGTAGTTCTACTATCCTGGTCCCGGGTGAGGGCGAGCGTATTCGGTCGGCTTGGGTAATAATCTGACTGTGCCGAATCGACTGATTATCCCGTTTATGACTGAATCAATAGCACACCCATCCTCATGGGTTGACACCATGAGGATGGCTTTCACGCACAGAGTGATGTAGAGGGGTACTATTCAGCCGAGGCGCGAATTCGTGATGCCTGAAGACCTTTGGGTCCTTCGTTGACATCAAACTCGACCTTCTGGCCTTCCTTCAATGTTCGATACCCTTCCGCTTCGATAGCGGAAAAATGTGCGAATACATCCTCACCACCGCCGTCAGGAGAGATAAACCCGTATCCCTTGGCGTTACTGA
Organism: Gammaproteobacteria bacterium; assembly: GCA_018819175.1. Lineage (GTDB taxonomy): Bacteria > Pseudomonadota > Gammaproteobacteria > Thiohalobacterales > Thiohalobacteraceae > JAHJQQ01. The sequence continues at coordinate 92,021 of JAHJQQ010000002.1, read as the reverse complement.
ACCATTTGACCGTTCCCGTTGACATAGCGACTACCTCATTTACTACTGCGGATTATGTTGATCCGCTTGTTTTTGTGTGGATACCAGCATCCCATTTGCAAGGGATGAGGCCGGCATCCTCCTCCTTTTGGTGGCGTATTTTTTAGCTTGCCGGTTACAACTTTTATCCAGCAGAGTAAAATAGTCAAGTATTCAGGGGCTTTGACGGTCAGTTGCCGGTTGGTGCGGGCTCTAGCCCCGAGTGGGAGTTCAGGCGTCCCAAATTTCGCCCGATAAGCTATATGCCGGCGTTAGCTGTTAAACTGAGACTGGTTATATTTACAGCTCACAGCGATACAGATGCACGGATCAGTTAAGATTTGAGATATGACAGAGGAATTTACCAAGCGCGGTGATGATGGCGGGCTCGCCGTACAAGAGGCGAAACCCAAGCTTAAGCCGCCGCCGCTCTACAAAGTTATCCTGCTCAACGACGATTACACGCCGATGGAGTTTGTTGTGCAGGTTCTGGAAACGATTTTCGGCTTGAATCGTGAGAAAGCGACCCAAGTTATGCTACATGTGCATACTCGTGGTAAAGGGGTCTGTGGTGTCTTTACACGCGACATAGCCGAAACCAAGGTTGCGCAGGTCAATGAATTCTCACAACGTAATCAGCATCCCTTGCTATGCACGTTGGAAGAGGCGTAGAAATTGTTTTGACTACTTCGATGTTTCACAATGATGTAGTGAGCATGCATCTTCTGATTTTAGTTGTTTCAATGCCCTTATTTGTGGGCATGTGAGGTAGGTCCTATGTTAAGCAAGGAACTAGAATTCACTCTCAATCTCGCTTTCAAGGAAGCGCGCGAGAAACGCCACGAGTTTATGACGGTTGAGCACTTGCTCTTGGCATTGCTCGACAACCCGGCCGCTACCGAAGTGTTGCGCGCGTGCGGTGCGGATATGCAGGCGTTGAAACGCGATCTCATCAGTTTTTTGGATGAAACGACGCCTATTCTTCCGATTCAGGATTCGCGCGAAACTCAACCGACCCTGGGTTTTCAGCGGGTTTTGCAGCGGGCTGTATTCCATGTGCAGTCATCCGGCAAGAAGGAAGTTACCGGCGCCAATGTGCTGGTGGCCATTTATAGCGAGCAGGAATCACAGGCGGTTTATTTCCTCAATAAACTGAATGTCTCTCGCCTGGATGTGGTCAATTATATCTCTCATGGCATTTCCAAGATTGCTGGTGAGCAAAACGACGAGCTTTCCACAGGTGTCACTGAAGAGGGGGCCGAAGGCGCAGACGCGGGCCCGCGTAAACCCTTGGAAAGCTTTGCGACCAATCTTAATGAAATGGCCAAACGCGGCAAGATCGATCCCTTGGTGGGACGGCGCGAGGAGATCGAGCGCACCGTGCAGATACTCTGCCGACGCCGGAAGAACAACCCTTTGTTTGTTGGCGAAGCCGGGGTAGGTAAAACGGCGCTTGCGGAAGGCTTGGCGCGCATGATCGTCGATGGCGAAGTGCCCGAAATATTGCAGGATGCGACAATCTATTCGCTGGATCTTGGCGCCCTTGTGGCGGGTACCAAGTACCGCGGTGATTTCGAAAAGCGACTTAAAGGTGTGCTCTCACAGTTGAAGAAAGAAGCCGGCTCTATACTCTTCATCGACGAAATCCACACCATTATTGGAGCTGGAGCGGCATCCGGGGGTGTCATGGATGCCTCAAATCTTATCAAGCCGATGTTGGCTTCCGGTGAGCTCAAATGTATAGGTTCGACCACCTATCAGGAATATCGCGGCATATTTGAAAAAGACCGGGCATTGGCACGTCGTTTCCAGAAAATCGATGTGCGCGAACCTACCGTTGAAGAAACAGTGCAGATTCTCAGAGGGCTAAAATCCGTATTCGAGGATCATCATAATGTTCGTTATTCGCCCAAGGCATTGCGTGCGGCTGCGGAATTATCAGAGCGTTATATCAACGATCGGCATTTACCCGATAAGGCTATCGACGTTATCGATGAGGCAGGTGCGAATCAACGCATGCAGCCCCCGTCCAAGCGTAAGAAAACCATCAGTACAGGTGATATCGAATCCATAGTGGCGAAGATCGCCCGCATACCGCCCAAGAGCATTTCCTCTTCGGATAAAGACAAACTACGGACTCTGTCGCGTGATTTGAAAATGGTGGTCTTCGGTCAGGATGAACCGATTGAGGCACTTGCCTCTGCGATCAAAATGGCACGCTCGGGGCTAGGCAATGAACAGAAACCGATTGGCTCATTTCTGTTTTCCGGGCCTACCGGTGTTGGTAAAACAGAGGTCAGCCGACAGCTGTCACTGACGCTGGGGATTGAACTCATCCGTTTCGATATGTCCGAGTATATGGAACGGCATACGGTCTCGAGGCTTATTGGCGCGCCACCTGGCTATGTAGGTTTCGATCAGGGCGGTCTGCTGACAGATTCAATTCTCAAGCACCCTCACGCCGTGTTGCTGCTTGATGAAATTGAGAAGGCACATCCTGAGGTGTTCAACCTCTTATTGCAGGTTATGGATCACGGGACACTGACCGATAACAACGGCCGCAAAGCTGATTTCCGCAGTGTGATTATCATTATGACCACGAATGCCGGTGCCCAGGAGATGGATCGTCCATCCATCGGCTTCACTGCACAGGATAATAGCAGTGATGGCATGGAGGCGATCAAACGACTGTTCTCGCCTGAGTTCCGCAATCGGCTTGATGCCATTATTCAATTCAAGCCATTGGCGCCAACCGTGGTTGCACAGGTCGTCAATAAATTTATTTATGAACTCGAAGCACAGCTCACCGATCGGAATGTGACCATCGACATCGATGAGGCCGCACGCCTGTGGCTGGCAGAAAAGGGCTACGATCCCAAGATGGGCGCACGTCCTATGGCGCGTGTGGTGCAGGAATTCATCAAGCGACCACTGGCCGATGAACTGCTGTTCGGCCGTCTGGTCGGCGGAGGCCATGTCGAAGTGCGTGTCGAGGACGACACACTGGCCGTCGAGATCGTGACTGAAGAGGAAAACGCCTGAATTGCTTCCCGGCAGGATGTGCCTGCCGGGAAACTGATTCTGATGTACTGGCTATCTCAGTGATGTTTGCAGATAGCTTTCAATGCCATGAGCGCATCGTCGTAGGATAATTCAGGCGCGCCCAAACCGCGTACGCCACGTTCCGCGCAACTGACCACATCATCCATTGACAGCATTCCGAGCACTTCACCCTGTCCGTTTACGACAGGCAAGCGGTGAACACGGGCATGCTGCATCGTCGCGAGTGCAGAACGGATATCCTCATCGACGCTGCAAACCGAAATCGGCATGTCAGTCAGAAAATCCTGTGCCATGAGTTGCCACAACGCCTTGTGACGCGCCGCAGCCGCAATGGCGATATCACGGTCCGTGATCATACCGATGGGTTGACCATGCTCATTTGTGATTGGGATTGATCCGCAGTCGTTGTCCATCATCTGCAATGCGACAGATTCAAGATCATCCTGTGGGCTACAGCAACTGACGGTTTTCGCCATTATGTCCCGTACATTCATGACTCTTCCTCCATCGTCATCATTGGAGTGCAGTCTGCATCTTGGGTGAAGTTTGCGCAGTTTAAGGGTGCAAAATCAGCAGCGGATGCAGAGTCTTGCAGAGGGTGAATCCAGCTTAAACAATAGATGGGTACTGTTGCTTGTCAAGCCATGCGCGCATGCATCGAACGGTCAGCGGAGGTTTGGGGTTTCGGCTAATGGCCGAAAGAACAAGAAGTGATTGAAGCTGAATGATCAGCGAGCCCGGTAGGTGATACGGCCCTTGCTGAGGTCGTAAGGCGTTAATTCAACCGTCACTTTGTCACCGGTGAGGATTCGAATGTAATGCTTGCGCATCTTCCCGGAGATATGCGCAGTGACAACGTGTCCGTTTTCCAATTCAACGCGGAACATCGTATTAGGCAGGGTATCTACAACCTTGCCCTGCATCTCAATCTGGTCTTCCTTCGACATGTATAACCTAATGGTAGTGGAATGATCCGACCATTATAGCCGAAAGAGTCTGGATTCCGGAATGCCTTCGAGTAAGGTAAATATTGCAGTGGATCAGCCTGCCCGACGGGTTAGCGCCGGGCCCCAGCCCACATGGGGATGCACGACCTCTCGGTCGATTATCAACTCCATCTGCAGCATCTGGAGGATCTGAGCTAGATTTGCAGGGTCTGAGAAGGACTCCCGCAGCTGACTGACGTGGTCTGGATGCAGATAAAGCAGGTTGGGACGGATCTGATGGCGCTGCTCGAATTACGTGGCCAGACGATAAATGAAGCTCAACATAGGGTTTTGCCTCCGAATTTCCCCGGCCGCAATGGTTGGCGTTGGGTTCAGAGGCGTAGCGACCGTACTGAAATACTGCTTTAGAGACTGCGCGGTGCGTTAAGGCAAGGCTATCCAGCTATCATTGATCAGGGTTTCGAGGGGACGGAAACGGCCTTTATAAGCCATTTTTGTACAGTCTTGGATCCAGTATCCAAGATAGAGGTAAGGTAATCCTCGCGCCTGGGTATGCTCGATCAGCCTCAGAATGCAATAGTTGCCCAGGCCGCGCTGATCCAGGTCAGGGGTATAGAAACTGTACACAGCTGATAATCCATCCGCGAGCAGGTCGGCAACCGCAACCGCAATCAGGTGGCCATCCAGACGCAGTTCCAGGAACCAGGTGTCGCTCCAGTTTCCCATTAGAAACTGACGGTAATGTTCCGGCGTAGGTTTGTCCATGCCGCCAGCCGGATGCCGCGCCGACAAATAATCGCTGTAGAGCTGGAAGTGTTCCGGGCTGAAACGGGCCAGCACCCAATCTGACGTCAGATCGGCGTTGCGGGACAAACAGCGGCGGTCGCGGCGCTGAGGGAGAAAATCCGCGACGGGGATGCGGACGGGCACGCAGGCCTGACATTTCGCACAGGCGGGACGATAGACGTGGCTGCCGCTGCGCCGGAAGCCCAGCAGGGCTAAACGGCTGTAGAGTCTGTTGTCCATCAGCGAGGGTTCAGCAAAGAGACTGATGGCTTCCTGCTCCGGCAGATAGGGGCAGGGGTGCGGTGGTGTCGCGAAGAACTGGAGATGGCGGGGTGCATTCATGGCACAAATATACCTGATGAATGGAGGCTAGCCAGGTCGCTGAATCAGTCTGCAAGAAGCATCAGCAGGACCCACTACTCTGCGGCAAGGTCCGGGGCGAGTAGCCAGGCTCCGGAATGGCTGGAGGCCGAGCAAAACTGAGCGAGCTGATCGGTAAAGGCACGCCGCCTCATGGCAGTTGCCCCTAAACTGGCCAGATGGTTGGTATGTACTTGGCAATCTATCAACTCAAAATCCCAGCGTGCGAGTTGCCGGACCAGATGGACAAATGCCACTTTGGAGGCGTCGGTAACACGTGCAAACATGGATTCGCCGAAAAACACTCTGCCGAGCGCGACGCCGTACAGACCACCAACCAGATGCTCGCCCTGCCAAGCCTCGACCGAATGGGCATATCCCAAGCGGTGAAGCTGCCCGTAAGCGCGTCGCATTTCCGGCGATAGCCAGGTGCCGCGCCCATCATGTCGGGGTTCCGCACACCCTGCGGTGACCGCGTTGAAATCCTGATCCAGGGTGATGGTGAACAACCCCTTACGCAGCGTTTTGCGCAGGCTTCGGGATAGTTTCAGCTCGCTTGGCCGCAGGACCATGCGTGGATCGGGTGACCACCACAGAATCGGTTGCCCGGCGCTGTACCAAGGGAAGATACCCTGGCGGTAGGCGCGCAGCAGGCGTTCAGGCGCGAGATCCCCACCCAGGGCAAGCAGCCCATCCGGATTCCGCAAGGCCATGTCCACTGGCGGAAAGGGGGCCTGGGGATCGTTAGGGTCGAGCCAATAGGGGGCCTGTCCGCTCATGGGGAGTCTGATGCACTTGCAAAGGCGTCGGCACGATAAGGACTGTGCTCGCAGAGTTCATCAGCGTAATCGACCATGGCGCGCTCCTCACGTTGCAGATAGTCAGCGATCGCGGTGCGGAATTGCGGATTGGCAATCCAGTGTGCCGACCAGGTGGTGGTCGGTAGAAAACCGCGACTGATCTTGTGTTCCCCCTGGGCGCCGGGTTCGAACAACTGCAGCCCCTGGCGGATGCAATACTCGATACCCTGATAGTAGCAGGCCTCGAAGTGCAGGCTGTGATATTCCGCATTACAGCCCCAATGGCGGCCGTACAGGGCGTCACGGCCGCGCAGATTGATGGCGCAGGCGACCGGCCGGCCCTTGTCGTAGGCAAAAACCAGCACCACCCGGTCCCCCATGGTCCGGCCGATCTCGCGAAAAAATCCCAGGCTCAGCGTGGCGGTACCGGATTTGCGGTCGAAGGTGGAGGCATAGAACCGGTGCGCGATTTCCCATTCCTGTTCACTGGCCTCATGGCCGTGAATCGTGCGCAGCTCGATACCCTGTTCCACAACGCGACGGCGTTCGCGTTTGAGCTTCTTGCGCTTCTGGGCGGTGAAACGCGCCAGGAAATCATCGAAGTCGCGGTAGGCGTGATTCTGCCAATGGAACTGCACACCCTTGCGTAGCAGGAAACCTCGCGCCTGCAAGCGGGCGGTGTCGGTGGCATTAGGGAACAACCAATGTAGGGACGACAATTCCAGTTCGTGACTTAATTCGAGTGCGGCATCAATCAATAATTGACTGACCTGTTCCGCATCCGCACTTGGATGCAGCAGCAAGCGCGGGCCAGTCGCGGGTGTGTAGGGAATAGCGACGACGGCCTTGGGGTAGTAACGCAGCCCAGCGCGTTGATAGGCATCCGCCCAAGCCCAATCAAACACCAGCTCGCCGTAGGAATTGTCCTTGAGATAAAGTGGAACGGCGCCCACCAGAAGATCATTTTGATAGACGACAATATGTCGCGGCAGCCAGCCGTATTTCTCGCCGACGCACTGGTGATGTTCCAGTGCGCTCAGGAATTCATGGGCGAGAAACGGATTACTGTCTCCGGCCAGGACGTTCCAGTCCTTGGCCGGGATGGCGTCGAGGTTATCGACGATGCGCAGTTGCATGGCATTCAACGCGGCATGTGCGATTTAAGCTTTCTTTTCGGCGAGTGCATCGAGGTAGCGTTCCGCATCCAGGGCTGCCATACAGCCGGAGCCGGCCGAGGTGATGGCTTGACGGTAGATATGGTCGGCAACATCGCCGGCGGCGAATACACCGGGCACACTGGTGGCGGTGGCGTCGCCATCATTGCCGCTTTTCACACGGATGTAGCCATGCGCCATGTCGAGCTGCCCATCGAAGATCTGGGTGTTGGGTTTATGGCCGATGGCGATGAACACGCCCATCAGGTCAACATCCTTCGTCGTACCCTCTTTAACGTGTTTGATGCGCATGCCGGTCACACCGGTCTTGTCGCCCAATACCTCGTCCAGCACATGATTCCATTCAATGCTGACCTTGCCTTCCTCGACTTTCTTGAACAGGCGATCTTGCAGAATCTTTTCAGAACGCAAGGCATCACGGCGATGCACGACGGTCACATGCTCGGCGATGTTGGACAGATAGAGTGCCTCTTCAACAGCGGTGTTGCCGCCACCGATCACGGCAACCTTCTGGCCGCGGTAGAAGAAACCATCGCAGGTCGCGCAGGCGGATACGCCTTTGCCCTTGAAGGCTTCTTCGGAGGGCAGACCCAGATACTGCGCCGAGGCGCCTGTGGCGATAATCAGGCCATCGCAGGTGTATACGCCGGAATCGCCCGTCAGCGTGAACGGGCGATTTTTGATATCCACGGTGTGAATGTGATCGAAGATGATCTCGCAGTCGAAGCGGGCGGTGTGTTCACGCATGGCCTCCATCAGCTGCGGCCCCTGCAAATCGTGCGTACCGCCGGGCCAGTTCTCGACCTCGGTGGTGGTCATCAGCTGGCCGCCCTGTTCCAGGCCGGTGACCAGGACCGGCTTCAGGTTTGCGCGTGCGGCATAAATGGCGGCGGTATAGCCGGCCGGGCCTGACCCGAGTATCAGCAGGCGACAGTGCTTGGGTGTGCTCATGTATAATGGCTCCGACGTGCACAGGGGTGATGGCCCCTATATAAATCACAGTGATAACAAATGGTTGGGTGCGGCTTTTGAAGCGGGCTGATGGGCCGCTGATGGACCCCGGGGCGCCTCCGGCAGCGTGGGTATCCTAAGGGCTTTGGTAACAGGGGTAAAGGAGCAGGCATGCGTATTGGTGTACCCAAGGAAATCAAACCACTGGAAGGCCGGGTCGGGCTGATACCTGCCGCCTGCGCGGATCTGGTGCGCGCCGGTCATAGCCTGTTTGTCGAGCAAGGCGCTGGCCTGAAATCGGGCTATCCCGATGCGGCCTACAGCGCCCTTGGCGTCACAGTAGTGCCAGACGCTGAGCAGCTTTATGCCAAGGCCGAGTTCATCGTCAAGGTCAAAGAGCCTATTGAAGCTGATCTGCGTTTATTGCGCGCTGAGCATATTTTGTTCTGCTACCTGCATCTTGCAGCGAGTCGCGCACTGACCGAGCGCCTGCAGGCCATCGGCTTGACGGCCATTGCCTTCGAGACAGTCGAACAGGACGGTACCTTGCCGCTGCTGGCGCCCATGAGTGATATCGCCGGACGCTTGGCCATTCAAGTTGGCACGCATCTGTTGCATCAGCCACAAGGCGGTAAAGGCGTGTTGCTGGGTGGCCTGCCGGGCGTTGAGCGCGGCAAGGTCACCGTTATTGGCGCCGGACAGGCAGGCGGCAACGCAGCGGCGCTGGCGGCCGCCCTGGGCGCGGAGGTGACGGTGTTTGATCGTAAGCGCGACCGGTTGGAAGTGATGCGGGCGCTGGGCTCTAATGTGACCGCGCTGTATCCCTATGCCGATGCACTGGAACAGGCCGTGCGTGAGGCCGATCTGCTGGTGGGTGCCGTACTGATCCCCGGTGCCAAGGCGACGCATGTGGTCAGCGCTGCTCAAGTACGCAGCATGTCTCCGGGCAGTGTCATCGTGGATATTTCCGTCGATCAGGGGGGCTGCATTGAAACAACTCGGCCGACAACCTATGCCGCTCCCACCTATGACGTTGGTGGTGTTCTGCACTTCTGTGTGACGAATATGCCGGGGGCAGTACCCCACAGCGCGTCTCAGGCCCTGTCGGCGGCGGTTTTACCCTATGTGCTGCAACTGGCCGGAGGCAGCGCCTGGCGTCAGAATGCGGCGCTGGTGAAAGGCATCAATGTCGAAGCGGGGACCTTGTGTCATCCAGCCGTACAGGCCGCATTCGCCTGATGAGCTCGTGTGCGGGTGGTCTTGAAACGGTATCGAACATACAATCCCGTGAATAATTTCATTACTTAGAGTCTTCACTTGGCACAAGCACGCAAGAAAAACCTCAGTGCGGCCCCGCTCACGCACCATGTCAGCCGTGGCGTGCGCGAAGGCGCGTTGATCGTCCTCTCGGCGCTGGCAGTGTTTCTGCTGGTCTCGCTGATGAGCTACCACTACAACGACCCCGGCTGGTCGCATACCGGCTCCTATGCCGATGTGCAGAATGTCGGTGGTCGGGTCGGCGCCTGGTTCGCGGACGTCTTCCTGTATCTGATCGGTTACCTCGCCTACCTGTTCCCGGTCATGGTGGGTTATAGCGGCTGGTTGGTGTTTCGCGGCCGCACCTCGGACGGGGATATCGACTACAAGACCTTGGGGCTGCGTTGGTTGGGTTTCCTCTGCACGGTGGGTTCGGGCTGTGCGCTCGCCGCCCTGTATTTCACGCTTTCACAGGGTGTGCTGCCGTTGGCCTCCGCAGGCGGCATTCTGGGCGAAAAACTCGCCGGTGGCTTCAGTGGCTCATTCAATACAGTTGGTGCAACGCTGTTCCTGTTGGCGTTGTTTCTGGCCGGAGTGACCCTGTTTACCGGTCTGTCCTGGCTGAGCCTGATGGACCGCACCGGGCGCTGGACATTGCGTTTCATGGTCTGGGCGCGTGAACGCTTTGACCAGCTGCAGGACTATCTGGCCAGTCGTAAAGTGCGCCTGGAACGACAGGAAGTGGTACAGGAAGAAAAGAAGAAGATCGAAAACCGCCCGCCACCGCGCATCGAACCGATCATCAAGCGGGTTGAGGTCAGTCAGCGTGAAGAGAAGGAGCGTCAGGTCAAGCTGTTTGATGCGCCCTCGGACTCGGAACTGCCGCCGCTGGCTTTATTAGATCCTCCTCGGCCCAGCGAAGGCGGCTATTCCGAGTCTGCGCTGGAGGCCATGTCGCGGCTGGTGGAGATGAAGCTGGCCGACTTCGGTGTAGAGGTCGAGGTCGTTGCGGTCAGCCCAGGTCCGGTTATCACACGTTTCGAGATGCAACCCGGCTCCGGCGTGAAGGTCAGTCAGATCAGTAATCTCGCCAAGGATCTTGCGCGGGCGCTGTCGGCGATCAGTGTGCGCGTGGTGGAGGTGATCCCGGGCAAGTCGGTGGTCGGTCTGGAAATTCCCAACGAGAAGCGTGAAATCGTTTCACTGTCTGAGATTATCAAATCACCTGACTATGAAGAGGCGGGTTCGCCGCTGACCCTGGCATTGGGTAAAGATATCGCCGGACACCCGACGGTAGTGGATCTGGGCCGCATGCCGCATCTGCTGGTCGCCGGTACCACGGGTTCGGGTAAATCCGTGGCCGTCAATGCGATGATTCTGAGCCTGTTGTACAAGACTCTGCCGACCGATGTGCGGTTGATCATGATCGATCCGAAAATGCTGGAGCTGTCGATCTACGAGGGCATTCCGCACCTGCTCACACCGGTGGTTACCGACATGAAGGATGCCGCCAATGCACTGCGTTGGTGTGTCGGCGAGATGGAGCGCCGTTACAAACTCATGGCCGCGCTGGGCGTGCGCAATATCGCCAGTTATAACCGCAAGGTGAAAGAGGCCGAAGACAAAGGCGAACCGATTCCCGACCCGCTCTACAAGCCGGAGGAGCAACTCGATCCCACTCAGCCGGCACCGCCGCTGCAACATTTGCCTTATATCGTGGTGTTGATCGACGAACTGGCCGACATGATGATGGTGGTCGGCAAGAAGGTCGAAGAGCTGATCGCACGCCTCGCGCAAAAGGCGCGCGCCTCGGGCATTCATCTGATCCTTGCGACCCAGCGACCCTCGGTGGATGTGATCACCGGCCTGATCAAGGCGAACATTCCGACGCGCATAGCCTTCCAGGTATCGAGCAAGATCGATTCACGCACCATCCTTGATCAGATGGGCGCGGAGTCGCTGCTGGGTCATGGCGATATGCTGTATCTCGCGCCGGGTACCGGTGTGCCGACTCGAATTCATGGCGCCTTTGTCTCGGATCAGGAAGTGCATCGCGTCGTCAATCATCTCAAAGGCAATTCCGAGCCGGATTATCTTGATGAAATCCTGCAGGGCGATTCGTCCGCGGGCGATGGCTTCACGGAAATGGGTGGGGGCGGTTCGGACAGTGAATCTGATGAGCTGTATGACCAGGCCGTGCGTATCGTCACCGAATCGCGGCGCGCCTCAATTTCGGGAGTTCAGCGGCGCTTGAAGATCGGTTACAACCGCGCCGCGCGCATGATCGAGACAATGGAAAATGCGGGTATCGTCGGGCCGCTGCAATCCAACGGCAGTCGCGAGGTATTGGCGCCACCGCCGCCAAAGGATTGAGCTGCTGATGGGAGAATGTCAAAGCGCCGTGCATGGCAAGCATCAATTCAGTTTACGTTCAGGGAGGCTGCCTTAATGTTGGCCATGGCCGTTCAGAGAAATGGATACATCTAAAATGTCGAGCACACATCAGGCAACGACCTTGCTAGGCAAGTTCATCGCGCTACTGTCACTTTGCGTAATGGCAGGAACAGTTTTGTCTGCCGAACCCACCAGCACGTCTCTGGACCGATTCTTCCGTGACCTGGATAATCTTACCGCGAGCTTCGAGCAAACCATCAGCGATGCGCAGGGTAAGGTTACTCAGACTGCGAATGGTCGTTTGTCCATTCAGCGTCCGGGGAGATTCCGCTGGGATTACGATACGCCCTATAAGCAGCTGGTACTGGGCGATGGACAGAAACTCTGGACCTATGACGTTGATCTCGAACAAGCCACGGTCAAACCTCAGCAGGATGCCTTGGCAGGTACCCCGGCGTTGCTACTGAGCGCTAAAGAACAGCCGCGTACCTTGTTCAAGGTTGCACCGCTGCCTATGCGCGACGATGAGGAATGGTTTGAACTGACGCCACATGCCCAGGACACGCAGTTCAATCAAATACGGCTGGGTTTCCTGAATGATCAGCTGGTCGCGATGGAATTGGTCGATGGCTTTGATCAGCTGACCCAGTTCCGCTTCAATGATCTGCAGGTCAATGGCCCGGTGTCGGCGCAGATATTCCGGTTCGTGCCGCCGAAGGGCGTGGATGTCATCGGCGATGCGCCCTGATGCGGATATCGCTAAATGGTTTCTATCCATGAGCCTGCAGCGCGTTTAATTCCCGCCATGCCCACAGCCGCCGCCGATCCCTACCGTCCTCTCGCCGACCGACTGCGGCCGCAGACGCTGGACGAATTCGTCGGCCAGCAACATCTGCTCAGCACCGGTAAACCCTTGCGGCTGGCCATCGAGAATGGCCGCTTGCATTCCATGGTGTTGTGGGGGCCGCCCGGCACTGGCAAAACCACACTTGCGCGTCTGCTGGCACATACTGCCGGCGCAGAGTTTGTGACGCTGTCCGCCGTGCTCGCTGGTGTGAAGGATATCCGCGCGGCGGTCGACCAGGCACACACCTTGCGCGATGCCTATGGGCGCCAGACCATCCTGTTCGTCGACGAGGTGCACCGCTTCAACAAGGCGCAGCAGGACGCATTTCTGCCGCATATTGAGGATGGCACCCTGCTGTTCGTAGGTGCGACCACTGAGAATCCCTCATTCGAACTCAACAACGCATTGTTGTCGCGTGCCCGTACTTATGTACTCAAACGGCTTGAGGAGCATGATCTGCTGCAGTTGCTTGAACATGCATTGGACGATCCTCAGCGCGGCCTGGGTACAAGACATCTGCAACTCGCCGACGATCCGCGACAGCGCCTGGTGCAGGCTGCCGACGGCGATGCGCGCCGCCTATTGAATCTGCTAGAGATCGCCGCCGATCTGGCCGAGCCCGATGAACAGGGCGGTGAAACGATACCGGAATCGGTCATCAACGAGGTCATAGTCGGCGGTGTGCGCCGTTTCGATAAAGGCGGCGAGGCCTTCTACGATCAGATTTCCGCGTTGCATAAATCAGTGCGCGGTTCCGATCCGGATGCGGCGCTGTACTGGCTGACCCGCATGCTCGACGGGGGTTGTGATCCACTGTATCTGGCGCGACGTATTGTGCGCATGGCCAGTGAGGATATCGGCAATGCCGATCCGCGTGCCTTGGCGTTGACCATGAGTGCCTGGGATGTGCAGGAGCGTCTGGGCAGTCCGGAGGGTGAACTTGCCTTGGCGCAATGCGTGCTGTATCTCGCCTGTGCGCCCAAGAGCAATGCCGTGTATACCGCCTATAAGCAGGCGCGCAGCGATGCCCAGGCATACGGTTCGCTGGACGTGCCGCTGCATCTGCGCAATGCACCGACCAAGCTGATGAAGGAACTGGGCTACGGTGATCGTTACCGCTATGCCCATGACGAACCGGAGGGCTATGCGGCCGGCGAGCGTTACTTTCCGGAGGAGATGCCGGAACGGCAGTATTACCAGCCAGTGCCACGCGGCCTGGAGATCAAGATTGCCGAAAAGCTTGCGCATCTGCGCGAGCTGGACCGCAAGGCAGGCAAGAAATCGTCGTAGGGCGCACTAGCCCGCATTTCTCACCGGCTATCTACTGCGGTCGCCGATCTGCTGGCATCTTCCGGCACCTCGGCACTCTCGCTAGGTTAGCCACTGAGAAATCCGGGCTAGACCGAAGGTCGTCATGCGCCGAATGCCTGTGTCTACCCGCCGAATCCACGGTATCTAAATCAGAGCTCACACATGCCCAATGGACATCAGGCTGTTGTACCATTGCTCCCTATGAGTTCGAACTGCCGCAGGTTTCAGTGAATCAGCTACTCGCCATTGCCGCCGGCGGTGCCCTCGGGGCGCTGTTGCGTTTTTGGACCGCGAATGGCGTGGCCGCCTGGCTGGGTCGGGATTTCCCCTATGGGACGCTGATCATCAATGTCAGTGGCAGTCTAGTGATGGGCTTTCTTTACGTGTTGCTGTTGGAACGCTTTGACGGTGGACTACCCTGGCGCGCGTTCCTGCTGGTCGGCTTGTTGGGGGCCTTCACCACCTTCTCGACGTTCTCAATCGAGACAGTCAATCTGATTGAGGCAGGGGAGGGCGTAAAGGCGATGGCCAATGTGCTGTTGAGCGCGAGTCTCTGCATTGGGGCCGCAGCAGTAGGCGTAGTGATCGGGAGGCAGTTATGAGCAGGATCGAGGTGCGTTGCGTACGCCTATATCTGACCGAGCACGACAAGTATCAGCGCCTGCTGGCGCAGTTGCATGATGTCGAGAAAGTGCGCGGAGTGACAGTGTTCCGCGGCATCAGCGGTTTCGGACAATCCGGTCATCTGCATTCGGCGCAGCTTATCGACAGCGCATTGGACCTGCCCATTGTCATCGAGTTTTTTGATGCACCGGATCGGGTCGAGACGATTATTGATCATCTGCGTGATATGTTGCCGCCGGGGCATATACTGAGCTGGACGGCGCAGTTGGAAGTTTAAATATTCTTTTTGAACCGCAAAGGCGCCAAGGCGCAAAGAATACTTAGTGAATCTGGAAAAGACTATTACCACTTTTGGTTGATTCTGAAGCATACATTTTGTAAAGCATTAACGATAAATCGTTTTTCTTTGCGCCTTAGCGCCTTTGCGGTTCCATAACAATGAATTCATTAATCAGATTGGAATACTGACATGCTGGACCCAAAACGCTTACGCACGGAACTTGCACAGGTCGCGGCTGAACTCGCACGCCGTGGTTATACGCTGGATGTCGCGCGCATTCAGGCGCTCGAGGAGGAGCGCAAGATCATACAAGTGCACACCCAGGAATTGCAGGCTGAACGCAACAGCCGTTCCAAGGCCATTGGCCAGGCCAAGGCCAAGGGAGAAGATGTCGCGCCCTTACTGGAGCAGGTGGCGGGTCTGGGTGAGGAACTCGATACGGCCAAGTTGAAACTGGATCAGCTACAGACAGATTTCGATGCAGTGTTGATGGCGATTCCGAATATTCCCCACAGCTCGGTGCCGAACGGTAAGGGCGAGGACGAGAATGTGGAAGTGCGGCGCTGGGGCGAGCCGCGTCAGTTCGATTTCGAGCCCAAGGATCACGTCGATATCGGTGAGGCACTGGGGCAGTTGGATTTCGAGACGGCCACCAAGATCACCGGCACACGCTTCGCGGTAATGAACGGGTCACTGGCGCGTATGCACCGCGCTTTGATTCAATTCATGCTGGATACGCACAGTGCGAAGCATGGCTATACGGAAACCTATGTGCCCTATCTGGTGAATGCCGACAGCCTGCGTGGAACCGGGCAATTGCCGAAATTCGAGGCGGATCTGTTCGCCCTCAAAGGTGAGCAGACCTACTATCTGATACCTACCGCGGAAGTTCCGGTCACCAATATCCTCCGCGATGTGATCGTCGACGCCGAGTACATGCCCCGCAAATATGTCTGTCACACGCCCTGTTTCCGTTCCGAAGCGGGTTCCTACGGTAAAGACACGCGCGGCATGATCCGTCAGCACCAGTTTGAGAAAATCGAGATGGTGCAGGCGGTGCGTCCACAGGATTCCTATCAGGCCTTGGAGGAGCTGACCGGTCATGCCGAGACGATTCTGCAAAACCTTGGACTGCCTTATCGCGTCATGGCGCTCTGTACGGGTGATATGGGTTTCTCATCAGCCAAGACCTATGACCTGGAAGTCTGGTTACCTGGGCAGCAGAAATACCGTGAAATTTCGTCTTGCAGCAATTTCGAGGATTTCCAGGCGCGGCGTATGCAGGCGCGCTGGCGTAATCCTGAAACCGGCAAGCCCGAACTGTTGCATACCTTGAATGGATCAGGTCTGGCGGTCGGTCGCACGCTGGTGGCGATAATGGAAAATTATCAGCAGGCCGATGGTTCGGTGAACGTGCCTGAGGCCTTGCGTGGTTACATGGGTGGTGTGGACGTCATTAGAGCCGGCTGATCAGCTGTTGGCGTCGGTAGGCAGGTCGCGTGGCCGGATGAATTGACTGATCCTGGCGCAGTGCTGTGCCAGATCTGCCCAGTCTTTTGGTAGAGCCAGTCGGACGAAATTGGCCGTGGTCAGGAGTTTTCCGCGCTGGACATAGCCTTCGGCATCATCCGCCAGATATAACAGTAATTCTTCCAAACCAGGGTTGTGACCGATCAACAGGACATGTTGCTGTGTGGCAGGTATATCTGCGATGAACTGCAGCAGGATGTCGAGTGACGCCAGATAAAGTTGTTTGTCCCAGTGCACTATTTCTGAACTGAACCCAGCACCCGTAACAATTGCACGTGCGGTTTCGGCGGCACGCTGGGCCGGTGAACTGTAAATGACATCCGGTGTAAACGACTGTGTCCGCAGCCATGCGCCGATACTCGCCGCATCGCGTCGGCCACGCGCATTGAGCGGGCGATCGAAATCACTGCAGGTCTGATCCCAATCGGATTTGGCATGACGCAGAATGGCGAGTTCGCGCGTGGCTTTGTGACGTGGCATCTGTCAGTGTGAGATTTAAACGTTGCAGGCGCGCATGATCCCGCCGCAGCCCTCATGCGCCTTGGCGTGGTACAGCGCGCGATCAACCTGGGCCAGGATATCGTCCAGTGAATCGCCATGGGTGGGCGCCTCACCCAGGCCGATGGTGACACTGTATTCCAAGGCGTGCTCCTGGGCGCACCGGGCAACCTGCTGCTGTATCCGCTGGGCCACTGTTTCCGCTTGATCTACACCCGTTCCGGAAAGAATCAATACGAACTCATCTCCACCCATGCGGGCAGCGATGTCCGTACTCCGAATGGTGTCGCGTAGGATGCAAGAGAAGCGCTTCAGTACTTCGTCACCTGTTGCATGGCCGTGGGTGTCGTTAATGCGTTTGAATTTGTCCAAATCAGCGAACATCACCACCAACTGGTCCTGACGCTGCTGTCGTTGTACGAACAGATGATCGGCCGTCTCCAACAGGCTGCGACGGTTCATCAGTCCGGTAAGGGAGTCGATGCGACTGCGGTGTTCCAGTTGGGCGCGCGAGTGCTCAATCCGTCCCATCAGGATATAGGCATAGACCAGGATAATGCCGCCAAACAGATTCAGGAATAACAGTCCTGGTGAAACACTGGCGTTACTGTAGGCGTAGCGTAGGCTCAGGACCAGCATGGCCGCTGAGAAGCAGCCGATGAGTGATTCACGGAACAGTCCCATGCCATAGCGCATGCCATTGCCCAGCACGACCATGATGAAAACCAGGAGCGATGGTGGGATTGGATAGGGGTCATTGAGCACCGAAATGGACACAATGAAAATATCGATCCACATGGCAAGACGATAGCGTGCTGGTGAGATGTGCTCACGACTTGCATGCCAGAATAAAGCGCTGTTGGTGATGATATAGACGGCGTAGGCGGTATTCAGTTGTGCCAGCGTCATCCAGGTGGGTTCGATGCCGCTGGTGAAATTGAAAAACAGTATGCCCAGGACAACGAACAAATAGCGTGTCAGAAACTGAAACATCTGTTCCGGCCAGCCGGGAGAGCGCAGCTGTGTCGCGCCCTCCGCATGGAAACGCCGATCCGGACGTGAACGGCGCTCAGCGCTTTGCGGCTGATCACCGAAACGCCGCTGCATTGAAGTAGATCGTGGCCTGAATATGTCCATGCAGATTATTTTGCCAGCTACTTATCGGAATTCTATGTCCCTATATGCAGGGATCCAGACTGAAGTCAGGCACGTTAGCCCAAATGCCAAAACCATGCAATATTGCAGTTTCTTAACCCGCTTTCAGGTCTGTTATAGCTGTTGCAGATGTCTTTCGAGTAGCGCCAATCTTGAGAAGGCTATTTCGCACTCGCTGGATTTATCCAGGGACTGCAATAAGTTGCGGCCTTCCTCGCAGATTTCGGCTAGCTGATTGGTATCGAAGATTCCCAAAGCTGCCGTGACAGCGGCTTCAGATTCGCTTAAAAGCGTTGGTACCAATTCATCGGCTTCAATAAGCGAGCCCGGGCGTATCAAATCGGCAATCAACGGTTGCTCTAGAAGCTGGAAGTGGGTCTCGCGCGCGATTTCCTCTTCACGTAGATTGCTATGAGCGGCCACATCATCGGCGGCGCCACGCCAGACGGCCTGCATGACAATACCGAGCAATTTTTTCAGTGCGCTCTTGAGTTGCTCTGTATCTCCGGCCAATCCACAACAACGCTCATAACCCTGATCCAGATCTTCTTTGAGCTTCAGGATGACTTCGCTGTCTTCTTGTGGGGATAGGTCAATGGCACGTTGGACCAGTGCACGGAAATCTTCCTGGAAGGCCAATGCCTCATCGGCATCGTGTCGTTGAGCAAGATTAATCTCAACCTGAAGGACGTGCTGTTTATCCCTAGGGAATAACGGGTTATTGGCTCGACGGATAAGTTGACGCTCATGGGCGCCGGGATAGGGGCTGAAGCTGAGTTTCATGGGGTAGCCTGGGTAAGGATGTAGGCTAAGTATACCCCGGGACCCCATGCTAATTTGGACTCTGTGTGTTTGGTGCCTGCATTGAAATAAAGTACCGCTGATATTCAATTAGGAGAATTTACCAATTATTTACATTCGCGGGCTTTATCTATCTTCAATCTGGCCGACGATAGCGGGACCAAGCCAAAATCTCTATGGTCGATCATAATGAAGTACAGACGATGATTGCCGTCAAACCAAAACTTAGCTACCAAACCTACAGGACCCTGCTTACGGTCGTTTCTTTCTGCTTGGTTGCGGCAGTTGTTGCTTGGACGGCGATGCTGCGTTACCAGGACTTCGTGAATTATCACCGTGCTATTGCGGCAGGTTCTGTTGGAGAGCTTGCCCATGTGATCGAGTCTACGATCACGGAACGACATCGTTTAGTTGCTCTATTTGTTGAAGATCATCTCGACCTTATCCGCGCCACTGCAAACAATCCGGATGAGGAAAGCTTTCAGACGCAGCTCAGCAGCCGGATCAAACGCCTGTTCCCGAATTATTTCACCTTCACGCTGGCGGACAAAAATGGGAACCCGCTGACCCAGGATTTTGATGGTTATGTGGGTGATTTGTGCCTTGATGATGTGCGCACCTATGCGCAAAGTGGCATTAATAAAGTACGTGTCCACCCTAATGCGTCAGTCTACCATTACGATGTGATGGCTAAATGGGGCGATAATAATGATGTTCTGCTGGTCAGCTTTCCGGCTGCAGATATGAGTGCTCTCCTGCGTGCCAGCGAAGCGCCTGGCCATCAATTGATGATTATATTTCCCGGCGAGAATAATTTATTGGAAATAACCTCCAAAGGCGCACGCGATAGCACGCCTATGGAGGACTATAGATTACCCAGCGATGTGCAAACGCGTATGCTTTTTTCGGCGGATATTCCTCGATCAAGATGGGTGCTGTCCGATTACATTGAGTACGAATTCTTAGACAATCATCGACGTGAGATGGTTATACAGTCAGCGAGTTTGATACTGTTATTTGGTATTTTTTGTCTGGCCATCTGGGTTGTCTTGCATAGAACTAATGTCAGTAGGGCGCAAGCGGAACGTGTCAGGGATGAGTTTGTTTCGGTGGTCAGTCATGAGCTGCGGACACCTCTAACGTCAATTCAGGGATCGCTCTCCCTCATGGCAGGCGGCGTCTGCGGCGAGGTATCCGACGAGGGCCGAAAATTGCTGACTATCGCGTTGAACAACAGCGATCGGCTGCGTATCTTAGTGGATGATTTGCTGGATATCCGCAAGATTGAGGCAGGTCGGCTGGAACTCGAATTGCAACGCATTGATGTCATGGATCTGGTACGTAAATGCGTGGAGCAGAATCAGGGCTATGCCCTGCGGTTCGATGTGCGTTTTGCCATTCGAGAAACAACCGAAGGGGTGGAAATAGTCGCAGACGCATTCCGGATTAACCAGGTAATGGGCAATCTACTGTCCAATGCCGCTAAATTCTCGCCACCAGGTGAAGTTGTCGATATTTTGGTCCGTAAAGTGGCAGGGGATCAGATTGAGATTGCCATACGCGATAATGGGCCTGGAATCGATCCTCAATTTCGTAGTCAGTTATTCCATAAATTTACCCAATTGGATGGGGGCAATACGCGTCAGGTCAGCGGTACTGGCTTGGGCTTAGCCATCGCAAAGGCTCTGGTTGAGGCTCACGGTGGTAGGGTGGATTTTGTGAGTGATCCAGGTAGAGGCAGCACCTTCTTTTTTCACTTGCCTGTCGCCAAGGTGCGGGCTGTCTAGGTCAGCTTGCCTGATCGGCCATACGTGCTGCGGCCAATTCCTCGTCCGTGTGAGCAATCCCGTCCGCTACTTCTAACATCAGCGCGCACTCTTGCGGGCACTCATGTCCCCGATCAGCCGCGGCGAGTTGGTAATGCAGGCGGATTCCCTCCTTGATCATGGCCCGAAGGCGTTTGTTGTAACTCGCGTGGTGATCTTGATTTTTAGCATATTCAGACTCGAATTCTGTGAGGGCATCGAAGAGTGCCTCACGGGCAACTAATACACAGTCTGCACTGCCCTCGGGAAAGGCAACTTCTGTGTAATTGCGCAAAGCGGATACAAATATATCTTTAATTTCCAAGGTGCAGAATACATCTATTCGTTTTCCCATAAAGACTCCGCAGTACACCGTGATATCGCTTATATCGATTTGATTTCAGGAGGCTAGAAGGGCTCCAGCGCCTCAAGTTTTGCCCTGATGACCCGTTAATTTACCTAGCGATCGTCGTACAGCAGGAGCCTATTGGGTTAAAGGGACTTACCGTCGATGGTGTGTCGCCTGACGGCTGATTTGAGGACGCATCTCGCCAGGAAATCCGTCAATAGATAATACAGGGCTAACTACATGACACAGACTACCTCTCACAATATCGTCACATTTCCAAGCGGACATTCTCTCCAAGTCGGAGAGCAGCATATCGCATTACGGCCCGATGGTTGGCTGGTAAATCTTACAGACTGGACGCCGGATGTGGCGCAAGCCTTGGCAGCCAAAGAAGGTTTGGTCCTGGTTGTTCAGCATTGGAAGGTTCTTAACGCGATGCGAGATTATTATGCATCTTACAACGTTACCCCGGTCAAAAAGCTCCTCAAACGTGCCCTTAAGGAAGCCGGTGCTGCTGCGCTGACCAGTGACGCTGCATTGGATGAGTTATTCCCCGGCGGGGTGATGATGCAGGCGTCACGTATAGCCGGTGTGCCCATGCCGCTTTTGGATGCTGAGCTTGAGCGTAGTAACTGCGGTAAACCTGCAGCGCCTGACGCGACGCATTTCGTCGATAAATTTGAATTCAAAGGTAAATCCTATGCGGTTACTTGCATGGGGAACTTACTGGATCTGCATCTCTGGAATGAAGAGCTGGCGGAGTTTCTGGCACAGAAGGAAGGAATCACACTGACGGCGAATCATTGGGAAATTCTGACATTCCTGCGCAGCTTCTATTTCGAATTCGGCGTTACGCCGATGGTGAAAATCCTGATGAAGCACATGGCCAATGAAGTCGGCGTTGAGCATGTAAATCGCGAATATCTTTATAAGCTGTTCCCGAAGGGACCTTCACGCCAAGGCTCACGCATCGCCGGCCTGCCGGAGCCACAAGGTTGTATCGACGGCTGACGAATACTGTTTTTTCGAGGGGTGTAGCATTCCCTCCCCCCTAACGGGGGGAGGGTTTTTTATGTCTGCGATTTGCTGATGCTGGGTATGTAAACGGTTATCAATTATTACGGCCGATCAAATCGAAACGACTATCTTTCCCAAGCGTTCCGTGAGTTTTAGGTTTTCCCGGTAATCGATCGGCACACCAATCAGGGCTGGCCCAGGCTGGCGGAAGGCCTCTTCCAGCGTTGGACGTAATTCGTCTGATGATGTGAGAGTTTTACCCCACATGCCGAATGCGCGGGCCAAGAGTTCCCAGTCCGGATTCCCGAAATCCAGTTTGCTGTGACGGCCACCGAAGTGATTCTGCTGTTTCCATTTGATGAGACCGTACTCACCGTCTTCCCACACCATGAAGACGACATTCATTTTCAGGCGAACTGCCGTTTCCAGATCCTGCACATTCATCATGAAGCCGGCATCGCCACAGATGGCGAGTACCTGTTTGTCCGGGCAGGCGAGTTTGGCGCCGATGGCGCCGGGAAGGGCGAAGCCCATGGAACAGAAGCCGTTGGAGATCAGGCAGGTGTTGGGTGTCAGGCATTGATAGTAGCGCGAGATCCACATCTTGTGAGCGCCCACATCCGACAGTAGGTAATCCTCCGCGCCCAGGAATTCACGAACCTCCCACAGGACTTTCTGTGGCTTCATCGGAAAGCTGGTGTCGCCTTTTTCATGCGCGAAATCATCCTGGATGGTTTGGCGTAGCTTTTTCCAACTGCCGATATCGAACAAGGGCATCTTGCCGGAGTGATTCCGTTCCAGTTCCATATTGAGCTGCCATAAGGCATCGGCAATATCTCCGACAACATCGACAGCGACTGTGTAGTGTATGTCGACTTCGGCGGGCAGGAAGTCAATATGGACAATGGCCTTGTCCAGATTCGCATTCCAGAAAGAAGGGCTGTACTCAACCAGGTCATAGCCGACGGTGATCACCACGTCGCATTTATCCATGGCGTGGTTGATATGGTCTTTGCTTTGCAGGCCCATTGTAAACAGGCAGTGCTCATCATCCATGGGCACGGAGCCCTTACCCATAAAGGAGTTCACGACGGGTATACCGGTCTTCTGAGCAAGGCGTTGCAACTGTTTGGCCGCACGTTTGCGCACGGCACCGTTGCCGGCGAGGATTATGGGACGTTTGGCACGGGTGATAATGTCGATCGCCTGCGCAATGGCCTTGTGATCGGCGGCCGGGCGACGGGTTTTGTAGGTATTCATGGGGCGGCCCACGACCTGAGGCTTGGCGACATCTTCAGGAAGCTCGATAACGCAGACGCCGGGTTTTTCCGCCTCGGCCAGTTTGAAAGCCTTGCGGACCACTTCCGGGATGGTCTCTTCATCGACAATGGAATGTGCCCACTTGGTAATAGGCTTGACCATGGCGATGGCATCCATGTTCTGGTGGCTTTCTTTGTGCAGACGCTTGGTCGAACCCTGACCGATAATGGCGACTACCGGGGCGCGATCCATATTGGCGTCGGCGAGTCCGGTGACCAGGTTGGTGGCGCCTGGGCCGAGTGTCGCCAGGCAGACACCCGCCTTGCCGGTGAGACGACCATAGACATCGGCGATGAAGGCGGCAGCCTGTTCATGCCGGCAGAGGACGAACTCGATATTGCTATCCATCAGGGAAATCATCAGATCGGCATTTTCTTCGCCGGGCACCCCAAAGATGTGGGTCACACCTTCCGCCTCCAGGCAGCGCACAAACAGATCGGATGCCTTTTGGGTCACAGGCTTGACCTGATCGGCAACGGCTTGGAGTTCGCTCATGATGCTTAGTCCTCTATGTCGGCAATGCCGGTTTTGTGGCGCTTGCTTAGGCGGATACGGGCTTATCCTCATGCGCTGCAAGTTTCATGCGCAAACGCAGGTTGCTGGCAGAATCCGCATATTCGAGTGCCGTCTCGGCACTGATGGTCCCGGAGCGGTAGAGGTTGTACAAACTCTGATCAAAAGTACACATGCCATTACTGCTGGATTTTTCCATCACCTCTTTCAGTTTGACGAATTCATTCCGACGGATGTTTTCACTGACTAAGGGGGAGTGCAGCAGCAGTTCGCAAGCGGCGGTGCGCCCACCTTTCGGGGTAGGTATCAGCCGTTGAGAGAGTACAGCACGGGTGTTCTGCGCCAGGCTGATGAGGATCTGCTCGCGCTCGCTTTCCTCGAATAGATTAATAATCCGGTCGAAGGCCTCATTGGCATTGTTGGCGTGTAATGTACTCAGACAGAGGTGACCGGTCGAACAGAATTCAATGGCCTTTTCCATGGCTTCACGGGTGCGGATTTCGCCGATGACCAGGACATCGGGTGACTGGCGCAACGCATTTACCAGGGCCTGATGAAACGAATGTGTGTCGATTCCGACCTCGCGCTGATTGACCATGCACTGCCGGTGCGGCAGCAGGTATTCGATGGGGTCTTCCACCGTGATGATATGGCCGGAATCATTGTGATTGCGGTGTTCCAGCATGGACGCCAGCGCGGTGGATTTACCGGAACCGCAGGCGCCGACGAATAGCACCAGTCCGCGGCGCAGTAGTGCGACCTCTTTGAGTGGAGCCGGCAGTCCCAACTGATCCATTGAGGGGACTTCCGGGGGTACAGCGCGGATTGCCACCGCAGTGTTGCCACGTTGACGGAACAAATTGAACCTGAAACGCCCCAGTTCACCGAAGCTGCTGGCGAGATTGTATTCGCAGGCCTGCAGGAATTCCCGGCGTTGTTCATCCGCCAACAGACTGGCGATTATCTGATCGATATGTTTCGGCGTCAGGTTGTCGCCGCTGCGTGGTGAGAGTTTGCCATCAATACGGAAAGCGGGTGGGGTATCGGTGCTGAGAAGCAGGTCTGATGCACCCACACGGCGCATCCTGCTGAGCAATGAATGCAGTAAGTCCATATACGATGTGATCCTTTGCAGTAAGGCTTAGTTAGTCCTATGGATGGTATGAGATACAACCTGATGTCGCAGTATGATCGCCTTTCTCGGCTAGCAACATGGGTGAAACCCTTCTCAAGGGTATCGACGCACCTGTGGCAGCCTTTAAGTCCATATACAGGACAGGCTTTGGTTATACTCGGCAGTTCTTATCCACCGTCGAATGAGTACAGTTATGGATCACACGCCCGATTCCACTCGCCCCAGTGCCATCCATCTACGAGACTACCAGCCACCGGCCTTTATGATTGAAAAGGTTGAGTTGAATTTCGAGTTAGGCGAAGTGGACACCCGGGTTGAATCCCGGCTGTTTGTGGTCCGGGCAACAGACACCGCAGCGGATGCGCCATTAATTCTTCAGGGGGAGAAGCTTGTCCTGGAGTCTATCACCCTGGATGGCCGGCGGCTCTCAGCATCGGACTACCAGGTAGATAAAGACAGCCTGACTGTCACATCGGTCCCGGATCGTTTCGTGTTGATCATCGCCACTCGGATCAAGCCACAAGACAATACCGAACTGTCGGGTCTCTACAAATCCAGCGGAAATTTCTGCTCCCAGTGTGAGGCAGAAGGATTTCGCCGTATTACCTATTTTCTGGATCGCCCGGATGTGATGGCCCGTTATTCCACCCGAATCAGTGCAGATCGTCAGCGCTATCCCGTCCTGCTGTCCAATGGCAATCTGGTGGAGAAGGGGGAGGCGGAGGATGGCCGTCACTGGGCGCGCTGGGAGGACCCCTTTCCCAAGCCCAGTTACCTGTTTGCGCTGGTCGCCGGCGCGCTGGCCAGGGTCGATGATCATTTTGTCACGCTCTCAGGGCGAAAGGTACAACTGACTGTCTATGTACAACCGCATAACCTCGACATGTGCGATCACGCGATGCAGTCGCTGAAAAAGGCCATGCGCTGGGATGAAGAAGTCTACGGGCGGGAATACGATCTCGACTGTTACATGATTGTCGCCGTGGATGACTTCAATATGGGCGCGATGGAAAACAAGGGACTGAATGTCTTCAATTCCAAGTTTGTCCTCGCGCGTCCCGATACCGCTACCGATATGGATTATCAGAATATCGAGGGCGTGATCGGTCACGAATATTTCCACAACTGGTCTGGCAATCGGGTTACCTGCCGTGACTGGTTCCAGTTGAGTCTGAAAGAGGGGTTTACGGTTTTCCGCGATCAGGAATTCTCCGCCGACATGACCTCGCGCGGGGTCAAACGCATCCAGGATGTGAATCAGCTACGCACCTATCAATTCCGCGAAGATGCAGGCCCCATGGCGCACCCGGTGCGCCCGGACAGCTATGTCGAAATCAATAATTTCTACACCTCGACGGTCTACAACAAAGGCGCGGAAGTCGTGCGTATGCTGCACACCCTGCTGGGTGCGGAGGGATTCCGGCACGGAACCGATCTGTATTTCGAACGGCATGATGGTCAGGCAGTTACGACTGAGGATTTTGTGCGCGCCCTGGAGGATGCCAACGGCGTGCAGTTACAGCAATTCAGACACTGGTACAGTCAGGCGGGTACGCCAGTAGTGCGAGTTGAGCGACACTATAATCCGGTCGCACAGACGTATGCGCTGACCCTTCAACAGCGTTGTCCGGCCACCCCGGGTCAAAAGGAAAAGCTGCCTTTCCATATTCCTATCGCAACGTCCTTATTCGATGCCCAGGGACAGGCCCTACCGCTGCAATTGTATGGTGAGAGCCAGGCGCATGGCACGGAGCAGGTGCTGCAACTTTGCCAGGAACAGGACAGTTTCGTCTTCCAGAACATCACTGCTGAGCCGGTGCCCTCGCTACTGCGAGGCTTCTCAGCGCCAATCCGCCTGGAACTGGACTACACCGATACGGAATTGAGCTTCTTGCTGGCGCACGACACGGATCCTTACAGTCGCTGGGAAGCGGGGCAGCGCTTGGCCGTGCGGCTGATACTGACATTAGCGGATGCCTGGCGTTCTCAGCGTGAGATGCAGGTTCCGGCCATGTTCGTTGATGCGATTGCAGCAGTACTCAATGCCAAGGATATCGATCCGGCCTTCAAGGCATTGGCGCTGAGCTTGCCGGGTGAAACCTATCTGGCGGAATTCATGCCTGTTATTGATGTACAGGCGCTGCATGAAGCTCGACAATTTCTGCGCCGGCATTTAGCGAGGCAGTTAAGAGCAAGCTGGCTGCGGACTTATCATGACCTGACCAATCCAGGACCTTATCGCATCGACGCGCAATCCGTGGGCAAGCGCAGCCTGCGTAATCTCTGTTTGGCTTATCTAATGGAACTGGATGCTGATACGGAGACAATGGGGCTGTGTGTGGAACAATTCCGCACAGGTCAAAATATGACCGACGTGATGGCGGCCCTCGCCAGCTTGGCGCAGCGTGATGAGCCCATCGCCGACCAGTGTCTGGCGGAGTTTTATGATCGCTGGCAGCAAGAACCTTTGGTAGTCGATAAATGGCTATCGGTGCAGGCACTGTCGCGCCGGCCAGATACCCTGATCCGAGTTCAAGCACTGACCGAACATCCCGCCTTCAGCCTGAAAAATCCCAATAAGGTGTATGCGTTGCTGCGAGGCTTCAGCCAGGGTAATCCCGCGCGTTTCCATGCGGCTGACGGTTCGGGTTATAGATTCATAGGTGGGAAGATCGACGAGTTGGACCTGATCAATCCTCAGGTCGCCGCACGGCTGGTATCCGTGTTCAATGATTGGCGAAGGTATGACGATAATCATCAGGGGATGCTGAAAAACACCCTGATAGATCTGAGAGATAACTCGAGAATATCTAAGGATCTATATGAAATAGTTAATAAAGCGCTGGATTAATCCGGTGCTTCATAAACTGTGAGCATATGGGCAGTTTAGAATTGGATCTGGGTGTAAGCTAACAACCAATAACCTACCGGAATTCACAGTTGCGACTCCGGTGCTGCGCAGACGAGGGATGCCGCTATGAAAATGTATTCCAAACACAAGCAAATCTGCTTATCTCATCAAGCTGCTCGCGTTGTGGCGATGCTGTGCGTCTGTGCCGCGGGCCCGGTTCTGGCAGAAGAGTCGGTCTTCGATTCCGGAATGAGCTTCTGGGGTGCCACCAGTGATCAATCCCAATTCACTGCTGCGCAAGGTGCCTCACTGTTACGACCGCCGGCCAGTTGGTCTTGGGACACAGCAGCCCCCGTGTTGGATAGGGCGGCAGGTGTTACTCAACAATTCGATAATGGCTTGAGTCTGGGGCTTGGCATGTCGCTGTCGCATGCGACGGATACTCAAAACGCAGAAACCATAAACTACCGTGACTATTTTCTTGGGCTGAGGTTTGGGGCGGTAGAAGGCAAGGTCTGGTATCTGCCTGAAACCGCTTTCACTGACGAGCCATCAATGTATTACGAGGCCGGGTGGCTTCAACCCGTTACAGAAAAACTCTCTCTCTCATTACGTCTGGGTCAATACAGCAGCGGTTACAGTTCCATCCAAGGCTACAACAGTGACCAGCCTAGCCTCAGCCTGGGTGCCAGTACGCAGATGCGCGGATATGGGCTGGGTCTGCGCCTTATCGACGGTGGCGGACAAATGTTCGGTGGTGAGGAAGATCTACGCGTGATGGGCAGTATTTCCAAGCCGCTACGCTAAGGTTACTTAGAAATCCTCTTTACTCAATGGGTTGAAATGACCTTTTGAGGTCTGGCATTATCCCTTTCTACCACGGTTAGGATATTCCTATCCTGACCGCTCCATGTATCATGGCGCGTTTGCCAAAATCAGCGTAGATCGCTCATGCAGTATTTGCCCATATTTTTCAAACTGGATGCCCAGCATTGCTTGGTCGTTGGTGGCGGAGCCGTGGCTTCTCGTAAGGTTGCCCTGCTGCGTAAGGCCGGTGGCAGCGTGCTCGTGGTTGCCCCGGAATTGACTTCAGACCTGGCTGAGCAGGCTTCAGCAGGTGCCATACGGCATCATGCCCGGCGCTTCCTGGCTGAGGATCTCGATGGGGTAAGTCTCGTCATCGCTGCGACGGATGATGTTGCCGTCAATGCTGAGATATCTCAGTTGGCACAGTCGAGTTCCATCCCTGTCAACGTCGTGGACAATCCGGAACTGTGTAGTTTCATCGTACCGTCCATACTTGACCGGTCTCCGGTGATGATCGCTGTGTCCACAGGCGGGGCATCTCCAGTCCTGGCGCGTCAATTGCGCAGCCGTCTGGAAACGTTAATTCCCTCTGCTTACGGCCGGTTAGCCTCAATGGTTGAGGAATTTCGTGAAGTTGTGAAAGAACGTTTCAGCGACCCGGATGACCGCCGTCGGTTCTGGGAAGATGTATTAGAAGGGCCGATCACAGAACTGGTGTTGGCCGGACGCGAGGCCGAGGCGCGCCAACGCATTGAGCAAGCACTGGCCAAGGGTAGCGCCAAGCAGAGTGTTGGTGAGGTGTATCTGGTCGGTGCAGGACCTGGTGACCCAGATTTACTGACCTTCCGCGCTGTACGCCTGATGCAGCAGGCTGACGTCATGGTTTACGATCGGCTAGTGTCTGCGCCGATCCTGGATCTGGCACGCCGCGATGCCGAGCGCATTTATGTCGGTAAGGAAAAGAACAACCACGCTGTCCCCCAGGAGGGGATCAACCAGCTGCTGGTGGATTTGGCCCGGCAGGGTAAACGCGTATTACGCCTGAAGGGCGGTGATCCATTCATCTTTGGCCGTGGCGGTGAGGAGATCGAAACCCTGGCTCAAGAGGGCATACCCTTCCAGGTGGTTCCAGGTATCACAGCAGCAGCCGGTTGTGCCTCCTATTCCGGAATACCGCTGACGCACCGTGACTATGCCCAGTCCTGCACCTTTGTTACCGGACACCTCAAGGAAGGTAGCCTGGATATCAATTGGGCTCAGCTGGTTCAGCCGCGTCAGACCGTGGTGTTCTATATGGGACTGACTGCCATCGGGATCATCTGTGATCAGCTGATTGCGCATGGCATGTCGCCAAGCATGCCGGCCGCGCTGGTCGAGCAGGGCACGACACGTAATCAGCGTGTGCATATAGGGACGGTAGCGACTCTATCTGCGCTAGTTGCCGAGGCCGATGTACGGGCACCTACGCTGACCATTATCGGCGAGGTGGTTAACCTCCACACGAAGCTGGAGTGGTACAAGCCTGCTGATCATGTCTACGAAACCGAATTCAGTAGTACCGAAAAGTAACTAATCTGACCAGACGAGCATGGCTAACAACACGCTGTGTATCCAAACGGGAGATACATGATGAGTGAACCGAAAATTGATATCGACGGCGGAGCCTGCACCTCTGACGAGTTGTTTGCCCTGCAGGTCCTGGGCGACAGCATGGCGCCGGAATTTCAGGACGGCTGCATTATCGTGATTGATCCGGCGGGTGTCATTCAGAATGGTAGCTTCGTGCTTGCCGAGGTGAACGGCGAACACATCTTCCGGCAATTACTGGTGCAGGAAGATCGTTATTATCTCAAGCCGATGAAATCCAGTTACGAGACGATTGAAATCGCCAATATCAAACCGATTGCCGGTGTCATCGTGCAGAAGGCCGGTACCCGTCGGAAGGATCGCAAGCACTACGTCTGAAGATGGAATGGTTACGTGTATGCGCATCAGAGTCGTTCGTGCGCAGTATATGGATCAATACTTCGGTGGCATCTGCTCCGGCTTCACCTTCGGCGTGAAATATTCATCTGCATCATCCATGTCCAGAGGCTGGCCATCGGCCTTGATTAAAGGTAATTCATAATCGTTCCAGCCACGCAAGCCAGTCTTTAGGGACGCTACGTTTCTATAACCAAGTTGTTGCATGACATAAGCGGCCAATGCACTGCGATTACCGGAACGGCAGATCACCAATACCGGGCGCTCGCGTGCTTTGACCAACTCGGGAATAGTCTCTTCATAGCCATATTCGCAGGCGGTTTCCAGAATTCCGCGTGGGACATTCAGCGAATTATCGATGCGTGCGGTCTCGTATTCATAGGGCTCACGGATGTCCAATATCAATAAGTTCGGATCTTCCTGGCGGAGTTGATCTATATCCCAGGGCATAACCTCTTTGATTTTCGGCAGGCATTCGGCAATCAGGTCAACAAATCGTTTCATCGGTCAACTACATTAATCAACATTGCGGGAATTTTCAGCGCGGTTGGTGCGCATACCTTGTTCCACGGCGATAACGGCGGCCTCAACGCGGGAATGCACGCCGAGTTTGCGGAGAATGGCTTTGACGTGCAATTTGACGGTGCCATCGGAGATGCCGAGATTGCGCGCGATGGCCTTGTTACTCTGTCCTTCCGCAAGTAACCCGAGGATTTCACTTTCGCGTGGCGTCAGATCAGAAAACGGACTGGGATCGCGAGCCTTGACACTTTCTCCCTGGACGACTTTTGCAAGCACGGGGGCAAGATCGGGGGCGACCACGGTCTTGCCAGCGACGATGTCACGCAGCGCCACGACGAGTTCATCCGGCTCCATGTCTTTGATCAGATAACCCTGGGCGCCGCTGCGCAGAGCTTCGACGAGGTCCTGCTCGTTACTGCTGGTAGTTAGCATGGCAATGGGCATTTTCAGGCCGGTCTGGCGCAGATGCCGTAACACCCCAAGCCCATCCATGCCCGGCATGCGCATGTCCAACAGCACCACATCGGGGCGTAGTTGCTCAGCCAACTCCAAACCTTCCTGGCCATCACCGACCGCAGCAACCACTTCGATGCCGCGATGTTCAAGCAGTCCCTGCAGACCCACCCGGAACAGCGTGTGGTCGTCGATTACCAGTATGCGTAGGCTCATGAGCTCGTCTTATTAAAAGTCGGTGAGGGTAGAGGGATTTCGTTATCAATCCGTTGTGCAGGTGCGCGGAAGGTCAGCTGAATACGCGTCCCTTCACCGGGTTCACTCTCGAAGCGAATCTTACCGCCGAGTCGGCGTGCACGTTCTTCCATAATGGAAAGGCCGACATGCTCGCCCGGGGCCCCGGCCGAGGTACGTGGGGAGATGCCGGTGCCGTCATCTTCGATCAATACACGGAAGGCGCCATCATTCTGGCCGCGTAGTAGGACGCGCACGGTATGCGCCTGACTGTGTTTACGGACATTGCACAGGGCTTCTTGGACGATGCGCAGGACCTGAATTTCCATGTCTTCGGGTAGACTCGGACCTTTCCATTCCTTCTGCAGGAAGATCTGAATTTTGGATTCGTTGCGGAAACGTTCAACGACTTTCTCTATAGCCGGCAGGAATCCGCGCCGGTCGATGGGCGCGCGGAAATGCTCTATCAGCCCGCGGAGTTCGATATAGGCCTCATCAAGGCTGTTTTCGATACGCTCCAGTTCCGACCACAACGCAGACTCATCACCCTGGTGCAGCGTCTCGTCTAACACGCGTACCTGAAAACGCAGACTCGCCAGCGTCTGCGCAAGTGAATCGTGAAGCTCATGAGCGATGCGGGTGCGTTCTTCAATGATGGTAAGCCGGTTGGCTTCCTCATCGACGCTGGCCTTTTCAATGGCCATGCCCAGATGGCGACCGATACTGATCAGCAATTCGCTGTCGTAGTCGGAGCTGAAGCGCATATCTCGGTCCACGAACAGGTTATAAACACCGAGTGTGCGGCCGCGGTATTGGAGCGGTACCGCCATCATCTCCACTTCGTCTTCCGCGAAGAAAGGGGTGCCGATCAAGGCATCGCATTTGTGCAGATTATCGTCGCTGCGGATGACACCTTCCGACGCGGCAAAGCCGCACAGGCACTGGTGCGAAGGCATGAATTGCTCACGCGCTACCACTTCATCATTCAAGCCGATACTGGCGACCAGTCGCATACGTTTGTCGTTCGTCAGTAGCCGCACGGTTGCGGCACGGGCATGCACGACATCTTTCAGGGTGTGCAGAAAACGCGTGAGCAGGTCATCCAGATCACGGGAACTGTTGATGCTGGCAGCCACGTCATAGAGGATTTCCAGTGAACGGGTCTTATGCTTGATGTGCTCGGTCTGTTTACGGACCTGCGCTTCCATGTCGAGCGACAGCCCCTGCAGTCGGTCGCTGATGCTGTTGATGTCCGAGGCCAGGTTCTGGAAATCACCCTGTTCGGGTACCGGGATACGCGCCGCGAGTTCACCGGTGCCGACATGGTCGGCCCACTGCCGAAGCAAAAACAGAGGTTGAAGAAGATTCTGTTTGACGAGGTAATACAATCCACCCAGGAACAGCAGGCCCAGGCCGAGTAATACGCCGTGGAGCAGGGTGGCGAGCTGCCCTTGGGACGGTATCAGCCAGGGCAGTATCCCGAGCAGTAGCAGCACGGAGGCAAGCCCGAAAAGGGCGATGAAAATGCAATTGCAGCGTGGGCCAAGTCGGCGCTGCCAATGTTCACCCAGCGGTGGCAATGTCCAGCTGACGCGCGCGCTGTCAGTCCCTGTGTCGACTGGCGTTTGCTCAAGGCGGGTGTTGTCGGGTGCTGTAGCCATGGGACGCTTTTAATTACCTTTACAGCGTGTTGCGGATGCCGTCAGGCACTATAGCATCAATGCGCTAGAGCCTCATAACCTACAGTGGTTGTAGGAAATATCTCGGATAACTGAAAGTATCAGGCGGTACCACCCTCCGGCGGGCGATAATTGGGGTCATTGGGGTTCAAGAAGATGAATTCCTGCTTGCCTGGTTCGAGCTCGACGAAGTCCAGGGTGGTGCCTTCCAGCAGAATGGTACTAGTAGAGGCGACCACCAGATCGACGCCTTCACTGGTGATACGCACATCATCGGCACGGCTGCTGTCGTCAAAGCCCATAGCGTACTGAATGGCGCCATCGGCATCGCGCTGGGCGGCGACGCGCAAGGCCATGCCTTCCATGCGGCTCTGTTTGGCGGCGGCTTTGATTTGCGCGGCGGCGTTGGGAGTGATGGTCATCATGGTTTAGATTCCTGTTGCAGTGTTAATTGAAGTAAGCAGGTCAGCCCTGTGGTTGTCCAGGCTTGGCGGTCTTAAACTGGTGTTGGCGCACGAAGGCGACAAAGCGGGCGGCCCAGCGGTGATGCCGAGTGTCGCGCTGGTGGGTATAGCAGGCCAGCAGATTCTTATACACGAACCCATCGTGCTGGCCGTCGATACCTGCCCCGCGTAATACCTTGAAGGCGAACCGGGCCTGCGGATCCAGATTGGTCAGACCGGAGTAGTGGAATTCATGCGCCGCGACCTGCTTGTCTGTATCTGCACTGTCCGGCCAGGGCATGGCGTCGGTCTCCTCGAGACGAACATAGCCACGCCCCTGTGGACGGGGGTGCATTTCAATATCGCCGGGAATGACTCCCACCATCTCGGCGCGTTTGCCGTTCCAGTACAGACTGCGGGCCAGATACATCAGGCCACCACATTCGGCATAGGTCGGCAGGCCGCTCTCAATGGCGTTTCGGATAGCGTTACGTAGCCGCTGATTTGCAGCCAACTCATCCATGCACGTCTCCGGGAATCCACCGCCGATGAATAAACCATCAATGTCGGGCAGGATGCTGTCACGCAGCATGTTGATGGATATCAGCTCGGCACCGGCACGCTCCAGCGCCGCCAGATCGTCGGGATAATAAAACCCAAAGGCCTCATCGCGCGCAATTCCCAACCGGATGTTTTTTTCGGACGCAGTAGGGATATTAAAGGGTGGAGTATCTGGCAGTTTGTCAGCACTCGCGGCAATGGCGCGTATGCGGGCCAGATCCACCTGCCGACCAATGGTCTCGCCGATATGCTGAATACGCGCAACCGCGGCTTCGTGCTCATTGCTGGGAATCAGTCCCAGATGTCGCTCAACAATTTCCAGGCTATCTTCGCGCGCCACCGCGCCTACCACAGGCACATCGGTGTAATGCTCGATGACCGCGCGCAGTTTTGATTCGTGCCGGCTGCCGCCAAGTTGGTTGAGAATCACCCCGGCGATGTTTACATCGGGATCGAAGGCCTGATAACCGAGGATGAGCGGGGCGATGCCACGGGTCATGCCCCGCGCATCGATGACCAGGATGACCGGCGCCTTCAGCAATTTGGCGAGTGCGGCATTGCTATTACTGCCATCCAGATCCAAACCGTCGTACAGGCCCTTGTTACCTTCAATTAAGGCGAGATCGGCCTGTGCTGAGTAGTATCCGACCGTGGCCTGAATCTCATCTGGCTGCATGGTGTAGAAATCGAGATTGTGACAGGGATTTCCCGCCGCTTGTCCAAGCCACATCGGGTCAATATAGTCCGGCCCTTTCTTGAACGGCTGAATCTGCAAATTCTGCGCGCGCAGGGCAGCACACAGCCCCAGCGTGACCGTGGTCTTGCCGGATGACTTATGAGCAGCAGAGATGAGCAGATGGGCCATGACGTTAGCCTTCAGGCTCTTCCTTCCTGAATAAAGGGGGCCTTAAACGGACACGGCAATCCGAGTGGGATTGCCGTGTCGGGTTGCTCTCGTGTTCGAAGCGGCGATATTGCCAGCTCGACATAGAACTACATATGAATTACGCGGCTTTTTTAGCAGTACCTTTGGCGTCACTTGCGGTATGCGGATCGACGATTGCATCGGCCAGGCTTTCCGGAAGGAAACGCAGGACCTTGACCGCAATGGTGACCAGGAGCAACGCAATTGCGACACCACCGATTCCGAGCAGATATTCAGGCAACTTAGGTGTGTAGCTGGCAACAATACCATCGGCAAAGCTGCTGCTCACTTCCATGCCAGGGAACAGCACCAGCGGAAAGGCCTGACCGCCGATAATGATAACGTACATCTGAGCCATGCCACCCAGGATCACCAGGGCACAGGCCCAGCCGATCACGGCGCGGGATTTGCCGAGTGTCGGATGATAGAGCATGGCCAGGGGGATCAGGCCGCCGATCAGGATCTGACCGATCCAGAACAGCTTGGTGTAGATGCCGCCATCCAGAAGGATGAAACGCTCAACGCTGTGATGTTCCGCGGCGTACAGATTGGTGAGGTGATAGGCCAGCACAAAGTACAGCACGGCACCGACGAAAATGCCCAGCAGGTTCTTGAGGCGGTAAAGGATCTTGTCGCCGAGTTCGCGTTCAGTCCACTTGAAAGAGGCCATCAAGACCAGAATGTAAGCTGCCAGGCCGAAGGAGAACGACATGATGACAAACATCGGCGCCATGATGGCGGCGTCATAGGCCTCGCGAGCTACGATGAAGCCGAAGATGGAACCGGTACCAGTGGTCAGCGCCAGACGCCAGATAAAAGCGAAGAAGCCGGCGGGCTTGGTGTATTTGTTCATCTTGCGTTCCATCATCATCCACAGATAGACGACGACCACGGCCATGAAGCCGGTATAGAGCATCACGTTCCACGCAAAGATGGATTTGAAGTTGTAATAGGTCATGGCCACGATCAAACGATCGGGATGGCCCAGATCCAGCACCAGCACGGCGAGACCACCGGCGAGCAGGGCAATAGCCAGCAAACCCGACAAGGGCGCCAGTGGCTTATATTGGGATTTACCGAACACTGATCCGATCGAGGCGACGTTCAACGCACCCGAGGCGGCCACGATCAGGAACACCGCGAACACGTGCGGCATGCCCCAGACGATCTCGTTGTTCATACCGGTGACGAAATGGCCGTTGTGTTCCATGAAATAGGCCGCGCCCAGTCCGATCAGGACGATGGCGCCGAGCAGTGCCAACAGGCCATAGTAGCCGGTGCCATTATTCAGAACTTCGCGAAAGTGTACGTTTGCTTTCATCGCTACTGTCGTTCCTGTGTTCGTGCTTCAGTGACTGGACGAGTACTGTTTAAATGCCGCGATAGCGGATGCCCACATTCAGACCGAGATCGGCGCGAATCTGCGTGCCGCCATGCTTGGCGAGTTCTTGCGAAATCCGACTGTTCGGATTCTTCAGATCACCGAACACAAAGGCTTCATGACCCTCAGCGTTACAGGCCTCGGCGCAGGCGGGGATGGCGTTCTCGCCATCTTTGTCGACGCGGTGCACACACAGGGTGCAGCTTTCGACGGTGCCTTTACCACGTGGCGCAACCGGCAACTGATCCTGCAGGTCTTCATGAATGAATGAGCGCGCCTTGTACGGGCAAGCCATCATGCAGTAGCGGCAGCCGATACAGATGTGCTTGTCGACCAGCACGATGCCGTCGGCACGTTTGAAGGAGGCGCCCGTCGGGCAGACATCCACGCAAGGCGGATGTTCGCAGTGCTGACACATCAGTGGCAGCGACTTGGTAAAACCGGTCGAGGTATCACGCAGTTCCACTTTCCGGATCCACTGAGCCACTTGATTGGGACCGGATTTGGTTTCGTTCTCCCCCCAACCGTTCTCGGTCTGACAACCGCGCACGCAGGCGTCGCAACCTTTCGAGCACTTATTGGTGTCGATCAGCATTCCCCAGCGCTTGTCGCTGGTGACAGCCTGATCGGCCGGCTTGGCCTGTGCAACCTGGTGCAACATCACACCGGGGGCAATGGCCAGACCGGCAGCGATGGCGGAGCCATTCAGGAATTGACGACGTGAGCTATTGATCTCGCTTTTGTGGGTCATTGCAGCTTGCCCTCTTCAGCCAGAACTTCCAGGGTGTCGGCGGAAACTGTCTCACCGGCATCACTGTGATGAAAAGCGGTCTTCTCAGACGCTTGACTGGTCAAAGGATGGAAGGCGGTTGTTTTCACGGGACGGTCAGCATGGCATTGGAAGCAATCGACTTTGACGGCAGCATAGGTGTGGCAGCTGCTGCAAAAATGATCCTTATTGGTGATGCGCATCGGCTGGCCATCCTTGTCTTCAACAGGGACATGGCAGTTGATGCATTCTTCCAAACTGTGCTGACGGGTGCGGATACCTTTATGCATGGTTTCATCCCGCTGATGCAGAATGTAGTTCATGTGGTTCTTGCGCATTTCTTCCGTCGGTTCCACGCACGCCTGCTCAGCACTGAAGCGTGAACTGGCTTCAGGGATCACAGGGAGCGGGGTTTCGCTCTGAGCTACCAGCGGGAGGCCCAAAAGGGCCATCCCTGCCAGCAGGATCAGAGACCGCACATAGTTGTACATCACGGCCATGTCCGTTCCTTAAAGATCAGTTTAGTCGCCCAGCGCCATATCGATGTAACCGGTCGGGCACACGTCCGAGCAGATATGACAGCCGATGCACTTGTTGTAGTCGGTATCCACATAACGGCCAGTCGTATAATCGCTCTTCTTCACGCGGAAGATGGCATCCTGCGGGCAATAAATAACGCAGTTGTCACATTCGAAGCACATACCGCAGCTCATGCAACGCTTGGCTTCAGCGATGGCATCGGCTTCCGGCAGATTCCTACGACGCTCATCGAAATGGCTCAGCACTTCTTCGGCGCTCGGGCCGTATTCCTCACGCTTGATGCGCGGGGTAAAGCCGAAGTGACCCAGGAACAGCTTGTTGTGCGGGATGATTTCCGCAGCGGAACGATCTTCGTAGTTATGGATCGCCCATTTGTTATGGTCGGTGCCGCGCAGATCACCCTTTTCTTCGGGCTTGAACTCTTCCGGGGCATGACCTGTTTCACGCAGCTTGTCTAGTAGCTTGAAGTGATGCTTGTCGACCTTCGGACGCTTGGCTTGCTCTTCATTGTTTAGGTAGTGCTGAATGCTCTCAGCCGCAATCGAGGCCTGACCGATGGCGGTGGTCAGCAGATGCGGACGAATGATGTCGCCTGCAACGAAGTGGCCGGGTTTGCCAGGCACCTGGTAGAACTTGTCAGCGTCGATCAGTCCCTTGCCATTGTTGAACTCGTCCAGGCCACCCAAGTCACCACCCTGACCGATGGCGGACACGACCAGATCGCACTCGATGTCGAACTCGGTGCCGTCGATCTTGACCGGGCGACCCTTGTCCAGAGTGCATTTGGCCATGCGTAGCGCAGTCGCACGACCGTTGGCATCTTTGATCAATGCAACCGGCATGACTTCGTTAAGGATGGTCACACCTTCATGCAGTGCATCATGCACTTCATGTTCGGCGGCAGTCATCTTCTCTTGCGGAAACAGCGCAGTCAGCGTAACGATCGCGCCTTCACGAGCAGCCACAACCGCGGAATCATGGGCAGTATAGCCGCCGATGATTTCTTCCGGACGATCCTTCGGATTGAGGTTGGTGATTTTGCCGAGACGACGAGCAACGGACACCACGTCGATAGAGGTATCACCACCACCCACGCAGACCACGCGGTCGGCGGTCACTTTCAGGTCGCCCTTATTGAAGGCTTCCAGGAAGGCGACGCCGCTGACGCAGTTCGGGGTGCCATCCCAACCTTCAACCGGCAGGCCGCGACCGGTTTTACAACCGATGGCCCACAGAACGGCGCCGAATTCTTTTTCGATGGCATCAAGCTGAACGTCTTTACCAACGCGGGTGTTCAGGCGGACTTCGATGTCGCCCATGTCGACGATGCGCTGGATTTCATGGCGCAGCACATCACGCGGGGTACGATAGCCAGGAATACCATAGAACATCATGCCACCGAGCTCGGCATGATCGTCGAAGATGCAACTGGCGATACCGCGACGGCGCAGATGATAGGCCGCTGCCATACCGGCCGGGCCGCCACCGATAATCGCAACTTTCTTCTTGGTGGTCAGCGCAGGGGTTTCGAACTTGAAACCTTCCTGGAATGCGGTGTCACCAATGTATTGCTCGACAGCGTTGATGCCGACGAAATCTTCCACTTCGTTACGGTTACAGCCATCTTCACAAGGCGCCGGGCACACGCGGCCCATCATGGACGGGAAGGGGTTGGCGGCCGTGGAACGACGGAAGGCATACTCCTGCCAGCTCACGTCTTTCGGTGGTTTTTCCATACCGCGCACGATCTGCAACCAGCCACGGATATCTTCGCCGGACGGGCAGCTGCCCTGGCAAGGCGGGGTGCGATGCACATAAGTCGGGCACTTATGCGAATGATCGGCTTCAAAAATGGCATCTTGCCAATTGCTCCACGTATGGTTGCCGTCCTTAAACTTGCGGAAGGTTAATTTCTGCATGTCGTCGCGAGAAGTTGCCATGCCTTTTCTCCTGTTAGGTGAATCCGGTCATCCCGGATTCGACTAGATATCTAGTTAATTCGTTTAGCGCACAAAATCGTTGGTTACTGCTTGTCGTTCAACACGATGGCATTACTGACCAACTGATGGACGCTGACAATCTGGCTCATCTGGAAGCCGTAGTAGGGCATGACTTTACTGAACTGGCTCTTGCAGATTGCGCAAATAGCCGCCAGATGGGTCACGCCATGCTCTTCGACCACTTGCTTCAGGGCCGACATGCGGGGCAGTGCGCCCTTCACGCGGATTTCCATCAGGTCGTCGGTCAACAAACCACCGCCACCACCACAGCAGAATGTGCCTTCATGGATGGTGTCAGCGTTCATATCGTAGAAATGGTTGCAGCTGGCCTTGATGACCTCACGCGGAATCACGAACTGACCACCGGGCAGATCACCCATGCGCGAGGCACGTGCCACGTTGCAGGAATCGTGGAAGGTCAGACGCATGTGATCGTTGGCGGACTTGTCCATGGTCAGGGCGCCGCGCTTTAGCAGATCATAGGTGTATTCGCAGATGTGCTGCGGCACCGGATAACGCGGGTCCAGGAAATCGAACGGACCGGCCAGGGTGTTCAGGAAGCTGTAGGCGACGCGCCAGGCATGACCGCATTCACCAAAGATGATGCGCTTGACTCCCAGATCCAATGCGGCTTCACGAATACGCAGGGCGACTTTGCGCATGTTCTCGTAGGAACCGATGAACATGCCGAAGTTGGCCGCCTCGGAGGCGTGTGAACTGATAGTCCAGCTGGCGCCGGCTGCGTGGAATACCTTGCCATAACCGATCAGGCCATCAACGTGCGGTTCGGCAAAAAAGTCGGCGGACGGGGTGACCAGCAGGATATCGGCGCCCTTGACGTCGAGCGGATATTTCACGGCGACGCCGGTATCCTCCAAAACGTCTTCCTCAAGACCTTCCAGTGTGTCGCGCAGCGCCGGTTCCGGCAGACCCAGGTTGTTACCGATTTTATAAACCTTGGCAATAATTTCGTTGCAGTACTTCTGGCCCACGCCGACCGCGTCCATGATTTCGCGCGCCGCCATGGAGATTTCGGCGGTGTCGATACCATACGGGCAGTACACCGAGCAACGACGGCACTGGGAACACTGGTGGAAGTAGCTGTACCAATCGTCCAGGACCTCTTTGGTCATGTCGACGGCGCCAACCAGTTTCGGGAAATATTTACCGGCGAAGGTGAAATAGCGGCGATAAACCTTGCGCAGCAGATCCTGACGCG
Organism: Gammaproteobacteria bacterium; assembly: GCA_018819175.1. GTDB lineage: Bacteria > Pseudomonadota > Gammaproteobacteria > Thiohalobacterales > Thiohalobacteraceae > JAHJQQ01. The sequence continues at coordinate 50,718 of JAHJQQ010000002.1, read as the reverse complement.
CGACCGGCATGTTCTTGGGATCGGAGGTGCCGAGGAAATAGTGGCACTTGTCAGTACAGGCGCCGCATTTGACGCAGGAATCCAGGAACACCTGCAGACCGCGGTATTTACCCAGCATCTCGCCCATCTTTTCGATGGCGACATCCTGCCAGTTGTCCAGCAACTCACCCGGGAAGCCCAATGGCTGCTGGAAGGCATCTTTGGAAATAAACGGCTTGCTATGCGCCATCACGCCTTCTTTGATAAGCGGGATGGTTGGATATTCTTTGATTTCCGGCGTTTCGAAATTAGCCACGTTGCGTTCCTCGAAATCCTAAAACTCTATGCTGTTGCTCTCAGGACCCAGTCCGGATCAGGACCGCTCGTTGGTTTCCAGTTTTGCCGCCCAGGGTGAGAGGTGACGCTTCTCACGAGGATTGTCGATCTGATTACGGGTTGGACTAAAAAACACCCCGGGCGCATGCAGCAATTTGCTGACCGGAAAAATGATCATCAATAGCGCAACCAGTCCTAAATGGATCAGGACCAGCGGGTCACTTGGCAGTGGCTGCGGGTTGAAATAGATCAAGCCCAGTACAAACGCCTTCAATGAGACGATGTCCGTGTGCGCGACGAAACTCATGCCCAGACCGCTCGCGGCAATCGCGAAGATCAGGATCAACATCAGGTAGTCCGAGGGACTGGAGATGTAGCGAACGCGATCAACAAAAATGCGGCGACCGAACAGACCGATCAAGCCGACTAACATGGCGAAGCCAGCGTACTTACCAAAGCTTTGCACGACTTCCAGGCTGACCAGCGGCCACAGGATGTTATCCGGGCTCATCGCATAGCGCAGGTGACGGAAGAAGGCGAGTAATAGGGAGGCATGGAAAATCCAGCCAAAGATCCAAGTCCATTTATTGCCTTTGAACAGGCTCTGGAAGAAAACTACTTCACGGAACATACGCAAAACCACGCCGCCTTGGGTAACCGGGGCCGGGGTGGTCGGGATTTTCAGCGGTGCAGGGGTTTTTGCGTATTTGGATATACGCAGACCCAGGCCGACAACGAAAATCACAATCGCGACGTAGAATAGGGCGGTGTAAGCAGCACTCAAAGACACCGTCATCTCCTCCAAAGTACCTAGCAAAAAGGGGGGGAGAAATCCCCCCCTGCATTTCAGCTAACAGTCTGCGATTAGACGCAGCCGGTCGGCTTCGGCAGGCCGGCGTACTTACAAGCCTGCTTGGCAGGACCGTAGGGGAACAGTTCATACAGGTATTTGCTGTTGCCCTTGTCGGCGCCGAGTTTCTTGCCGATGGCCTTGGTCAGGACGCGGACCGCCGGTGCGATCTGGTACTCTTCATAGTACTCACGCAGGAAGTTGATTACTTCCCAGTGGGCGTCAGTCAAAGTGGTATCGTCCAGTTTAGCCATGATGTCGGCGACACCTGGCTCCCATTGATTGAGGTCAGCCAGATAGCCTTCTTCATCCACTTCAAGTGTCTTGCCGTTTACTTCGATGCCCATGGTCATTCTCCTCAATTAGGAATGGAGCGTGTGTTTGTGAAATTTAAAGCCAAGCCTGAACTTTGTCGTATTCTGTCACCAGATCGACAAAGCCGGCGTAATCGACAACGGTGACGCCATCGATCACTTGGTCTTCGGTCATGCCCCGGGCTTTAAGGTCGGGACCAAGTACATAAACCTTCAGCGTGGCGAGCGATTTTTCAATCTTGCCGGAGATCGCAGTGCCTTTCAGTGCACCGTAGATGCCGTCTTCGATCATCAGTATTGCTGCGCCGTTTACTGCATGGCTGAGTGCGCCATCCAACGAGCGTTTCTCGAAGGGAGATTTGTTTACTGTGTGTAGCATTGCCATCGTGATTCTCTCTCCGATTAGAATGTCAGAATGACGTCTTGCTCTTCCATCAAGGAAGTCAGTTCGTCTTTGCTGAGTATTTCAACCGGAACAATCATGTCCTCGGCAGTCAGGCCGCGCGATTCCATAGATTCTTTTTCAACAAAGAGCTTTTCAATGTCGTAGCCTTCGAGGGCACGGTAGGTCGGCGAGAAATTCTTCATGCCGATACCTTTGCTATCCTGCCCCTTCTTGATCTGGTAAACACCGTCATCCATGAATACCAGGCTCACGTCCTGATCGAACGCAGCGGATATCAAGACCACTTCGAGGGATTCCAGCGCGTAAATGGTTCCGTACGGAGCCTTGCGGTTCACGAACATGAACTTCTTTACAGGGCCTTCTTCTTCTTCCCAGGGTTCTGCCATGTCAATAACCTTCCTCAGTCTCCAAACACGACCAGGCGTTCAGCCTGGATACCGGCTTCGATCAACTGGCCGAGACCAGAGATGCGGAAGCCCGGAGCGATGTTGTCGCCGCTTTTGCCTTGGCGCTTGGCTTCATTCTCGTCGAGGATGCCGCGGCGTTGAGCTGCTGCAATACACACGACCAGATCGATTTTGTGCTCTTCAGCCAGCTTGCTCCATTCAACCGTGATGTTACGGTCGTCCTGGGGCGGAACAGCGAAACGCGTGCCGTTATTGACGCCGTCATGGTAGAAGAACACGCGGAATATCTCGTGTCCCTTGGCCACAGCGGCCTTAACGAATTGCAGGGCGCTGTCAGCAGCTTGATGCTGATAAGGTCCTTCGTTGACTAATAATGCAAGTTTCATTGCGCGACTGTCCTTAAAACAGTGTGTGCCGTAAATGAATGCCGGATGAAAATGTGCGGCCGGGGTCACCGGCCGCAAACTTTGTACTGACGCAATCCTGACGTGATTTCGCTTGTCTCGCCTTGATATAGATCAGAAGCGGATGTGGGTCGAAGCGTTCAGGCTGTGACGAGCACCGCGCCAGTTATCAACGTGGTACTTCGTGAAGGGCAGACCGGTGACTTCGAAGAAGCGCGGCCAGCCGATACGCTCGATCCAGTCGTTGATACGCTCCCAGTCACGCGCGCCTTCACGGTAGGCCTTGAGGATCTGCTTGACGATAGCAGTCGCTTCCGGCCAACGCGGCGGGTTGTTGGGGATACCGGCAGCCACCAGCTTCTGGAAGGTCGGCTTGCCACGTGCGTTGGAGTGGTTACCACCGACCCACACGGCCAGCTTGGTGTGCTCGGCGTCGTTGATCTGCATCGGCGGGCAGGGCGGGTAGCAGGCGCCGCAGCAAATGCATTTCTTCTCGTCCACTTCCAGCGAGGGCTTGCCGTTCACCATGGCCGGACGAATCGCGGCAACCGGACAACGGGCAACAACGGACGGACGTTCACAGACGTTGGAGACCAGGTTGTGGTTAATCTTCGGCGGCTTGGTGTGCTGCACGTTGATCGCGATATCACCCTGACCACCGCAGTTGATCTGGCAGCAGGAGGTGGTGATATGCACGCGGTTGGGCATGCGGCAGTTTTTGAAGTCGTCGATCAGCTCGTCCATCATGGCCTTCACAACACCCGAGGCGTCGGTGCCCGGGATGTCGCAGTGCAGCCAGCCCTGGGTATGCGACAGGGTGGAGATGGAGTTGGCGGTCCCGCCGACCACGAAGCCGGCATCTTCGAGGGCCTTGATCAGCGGCTCGACCTTGGCTTCGTCGGCCACCATATATTCGATATTCGAACGCAGGGTGAAACGCACAAAACCTTCGCCCTGCTCATCACCGATCTGGCACAGTTTACGCAGCGTGAAAACGTCGAGAATACGCTGGGTACCGGCTTTTACAGTCCAGATCTTGTCTCCGCTGTGGGCGACATGGAGCAGCACGCCGGGGCGGGGATGCTCATGGTAATGCCAGTTGCCGTAATTTTTGACCATTACCGGATGCATGTACTGGAAACCATCTGGGCATCCGGATTCGATTGGCGGACGCATGTCTGCTAATGCCATCTTCGTCTCCTGAAATCTTTAGCAATTCTTTGTGCGGACCGGGGTAGTGTTTCACTACCCCGGATCCTCATGCCACGCGGGTCGGAAAGTGACCCGCACTGATCCGCTTAGGCGCGGGCGCGTTTCTCTTCCTGCTTGCGAGCAAACCACTTCTCGGCTTCTTCGTCCCAGCCGTCCATACGGACATAGGAACTCTGGCGTGGGCTGCTGACCATGTTCGGGTCAACATCGATGCCGATGCCTTCGAGGAAGTTCACCAGGCCGATACGCTCGACCATTTCGCCGCAGCGTTCATGCTCCAGACCATTTTCGGCCCAGAAGTCGATGATGGTTTCGCCCAGCTCAGTGATGCGATCGTAGTCTTCTTCAGATTCCATCTTCATGAAGGGGATCACGACGGTGCCCATGAGATCACCGATCTTCAGGGTACGCTTACCACCGATCAGGATGGTCACGCCTTTGTCGTCACCCGGGCTCAGGGCCTTGGTCATGACGTTCAGGCAATGCATGCACCGAACGCAGTTGCGGTTGTCGATGGTCAGGGTGTCGTCATCATTCAGGGTCATAGCCTGTGTCGGGCAACGGGTGGTCACGTTGTCGATCACATACTGACGACCTTTCTTGGCAACGAAAGCCTTCACTTCGGCTTGATCAACCTTCATGTCATCGCGCCAGGTACCAATGACGGCGAAGTCGGAACGCTCAATGGCGTTCTGGCAGTCATTCGGGCAACCGGAAACTTTGAACTTGAACTTGTACGGCAGGGCCGGACGATGCACGTCATCGGTAAAGCGGTTGAGCAGCTTGCGATGAATGTTGTGCTCGGAGCAGCAGCTCTGTTCGCAACGGGCGGCACCGACGCAGGACATACCGGTACGCACGCATGGGCCCGCACCACCTAAGTCCCAACCATATTCGTTGATGTCATCGAAGAAGTGCTGGGTGCCTTCGCTGGTGGTACCGATGAACATGATGTTACCGGTTTGGCCGTGGAAGGTTACCAGACCCGAGCCGTGTTTCTCCCAGCTATCACCGAGCTGACGCAGCATATCGGTGGTGTAGAAGTTGCCGGCGGGCGGCTGAACGCGGATGGTGTGGAATTCTTTGGACTCGGGGAAGGCGCTGGCGACTTCGGAGAAGCGGGGAATGATACCACCGCCGTAACCGAACACGGAGACCGTGCCGCCTTTCCAGTAACCCTTGCGGGTTTCATAGGAGTGTTCCAACTGGCCAAGCAGGGAGTTGGTCACGTCACGGATACGTTTCTCCGGATGCTGATCACGTAACCGCTTGATGCCGGAGATGAAGCTCGGCCATGGACCGTTTTCAAGCTCGTCCAGCATCGGAGTTTCATGGTGTTTATCGGCCATGTCTGTCTCCTTAAGATTCTTAGGAATGGCAGGTTATGCAACTAAATAAGTACACAGTGTTATCTCTGAGTACCCGCTTCAATCGAAAATCATTGTAATGCCGCTTCGCAAACTAATCAGCAGCTAGAAAGTAGGGCATATCAATATGTCGCTACACCCCAGTTACCCGTGCGAGGCAGTCTAGGGGTCTGACCCTAAAGAGAATACCCTACCCATGGGGTGTTTCGCGGCCGGTAGACTATCCCAAATGGGGTAGTACAGCAATAACCGTTTTTCACTGATTCACCCACAAACGCTAATGCTTGCGAGCCGAAAGGTCGAAATAATTAGCGTTTTATTATATGCTTACACGCTTCGTACGAATGCAGATGCCATGGGTCGGGTGATTTTTTCTCAACAGCCTGCGCAAAGATGGCATGTGTACAACTTCCTGTCTATCTAACGAAATCTATTTTCATCACTTATGACTCAACGTCGCGACCATCTATTTCATCTGGCTAGCCAACAGCATTACAGCGAATGGCGCGCGCGCAAGCTGGCAGATTATCCAACGTCATTGAGTGAATTAATGGTTCCGGTCACCAATTTGGCGCACCTGGATACAACAGAGCAGGAGGCGCTGGTGTCGGTATGCCGCCGTGCGAATTTCGCCATTTTTACTTCAGGCACAGCCGCGGTAGCTAAGTCAGACCTTCGCGCGTTCGGCCAGAAGTTAGGCTTGAACCGCTTGGATGCAAATCTCTATGCCGATGATGATGGTATCACCGCACTGCAGGTATCAGAGGTCGATCGAAAGCGCGATTACATCCCCTATACCAATCGTCGCCTCAACTGGCATACCGATGGCTACTACAATTCACCGGAGCAGCAGATCAAAGCCTTCATGATGTTCTGTGTACGGGATGCCGCAGAGGGTGGTGAGAACCAACTCCTTGACCATGAGATTGCCTATATACTGCTGCGTGACGCAGACCCGCGTTTTATAGAGGCTATGATGCACCCGCAGGCTATGACGATACCGGCGAATATTGAGCAGGGAATTGAAATACGCCCCGCTCAGACAGGCCCGGTGTTTTATCAGGATATCGTGACCGGTAATCTGCATATGCGCTACAGCGCGCGCACGCGCAATATTGTCTGGCGGGATGATCCACTGACACTGGCGGCGGCAGAATTCCTGCAGAATCTATGGGATCAAGAAGGGAATCCCTATATCTATCACTATCGGCTAATGCCGGGGCAGGGCATCATCTGCAATAATGTATTACATAGCCGGACCGCATTTCAGGATGATCCGGCGACAGGTCGGAATCGGCTCATGTATCGTGCCCGCTACTATGATCGCATTGCCGGCACAGATGTGTCAGATCGCGAGCGCGCTCGGGTTTCGGCCTAGGGTGTTCAACCGAGCATCCCGGGCCTGGAGGTAATATCAGCATGCTATGGTTGAGTGAAATACTTTTACAAGAGCACGATCTGGTGTCGTTCGATCAACTTATCGAGAGCGTGAAAGTGCGTGCTCGAAACGGTGCGATGTTTTTTCGTATTGATGTGAAGCCTCCTTTTCAAGACACGCCTAACGATTGGGAAGAACGTCTGGAAGCGGCATTCTCTTCCGCAAACTAAGGACTGTATCGAGGTTGACCATGTACTGGAACGATGAAAGTGAGGCGGACAAAGAATTCAAAGTGCCGGACGACATAGTCGATCTGAGTTTTGCTATCGACTGTAAGTCACTGCCTTTGGATCATGCCTACGCGCTGTCCCAGGCATTACAGGCCGCCTTGCCCTGGTTGGGTCAGGATACCGCATCCGGTGTGCATCTGATCCACGTCGCCGAATCCGGTAATGGCTGGTTTCGTCCGCAGGAAACAGGCAACGCGCTGCTGCAGCTTTCTCGCCGCACACGCATGATGCTGCGCGTTCCGAAAACGCGCGTTGATGATGCGCGTGCGCTTGATGGTGCGGTGCTGGACGTCGCTGGGTTTTCATTGGCCGTGGGAGAGGGCGTGATTAAACCGTTGTCCGCACTGTCCACGCTGTTCGCCCGTCACGTGGTCATGAATGATCCGACAATGGACGAAGAGGCATTTCTCGAACAAGTCGTGGGAGAAATGCGCGAGTTGGGTTTCAAGCGTATCAGCAAAGTATTATGTGGCCGGGCTCACGACCTGCATACGCCGGACAGCGTTGTGCATACGCAGAGCGTCATGGTTGCCGATCTAGAGCCTGAAATGTCCGTACTGTTGCAGCAGAAAGGGATTGGCTCGCACCGGAAAATGGGTTGCGGACTGTTTCTGCCACATAAGGGAATTAAAGCGGTCAAGGATACGCACTAGTTTGCGGACTATCCTTCCAGCGGCCCGATATTCATCGCGACAGACAGGCGAAGATCCGCGCTGAGATTGGTTGTCACCTCGTGTAATACCGCAGGCGCAAACATCACCAGCTTGCCTTCCTGAGGGCAGATACTGATGTTGTTATTATCCGCATCCTGCAGGATAAGATTGCCGGAGTTTTCCGGCACGCGAATGTAATACACCGCTGAGAGCAGTTCGTCGTTTTCATCATGGTGATGTGGAGCTGTCCGCTGTCCTGGCCCCATGGCATTGAACCAGTATCCGATCTTCAATGTCTCAGCGGCCCTGCCCAGATGGCATCCGGCGTGCTCTTTCACGAGTGCGAGTACAGAGGTGATATCTGGGATGTCGGCCATGTCGATATAACTATTCTCGAAACGGCCCGAGAAAAAATGCGTCTGGCGGATTCGGTCTGTTCCGGCCAATTCCATGTAACGGACATACAGGCCGGCATTGAGTTGGTGCGGGATTTCCAGCGTTAGTTCTTGAAAAAGCATGTCATTATCAGAGTGTAGTTGTCGCTTGGCCGGTATTTTAGCTGCAAATCAGCCAGCACGAGTAGACAGCACCCTGCAGGAAGGTGGCACGAGCATGCGGCATCATGATTATTGTCCTTAATCCACATGCTTCAATCCCCTTCCGAAGAGGGTCACTTTACAATACAATTCTGCACCGCAAATTTTATATATTCTGAACCTCAAGATCTTTTTTAAAGTTGAATCAGGAGCATAGCAATGGCACTAGATGTAAATGGCACGTCCATCGAGCTTGACGACAACGGCAATCTCACTGATTACACTGTGTGGGATGAAGATGTTGCCAAAGCACTCGCCGCTGTGGACGGGATCGAATTGACAGAGAAACACTTTGATGTTCTGAATTTCCTGCGCGCGCAGTACATCGATGAGAATGGTGAACAGCCGATGGAGCGGGCCATTAATAAGGGCATGTCCGACATCTGGGGTACCAAAGTCACCAGTAAAGAGCTCTATGAGTTGTTTCCTGGTGCGCCCAGCAAGCAGGGTAATCGGATTGCCGGATTGCCGTACATCGCGCGTAAGGGCGGTTATTAATACCCGATCTTTAACCTGGCTTGCCCGTTAGGGATATAGAAACCAGACGGGTGGGGTAATATAGTCCCGTCAGCCCAGGCGGTAGCAATTCACTGAATCCAGAGGCACTTGACAGTGCTGGAGGCATAGAACATGAGCGAAAAGGCAAAGTTGATCAAAGAGATGCTGGAAATGCAGAAGAAATTTATGGAGCTTGAGCACAAGCAAGGCGTGTCTCAGGAAGAATATTTTGTTCCTGCTTCCGGTGCTGTTCTCGATGGCTACCGCCAGAAATATGCGGAATTGGCCATGAAAGTTGTCGATATGGCGCATGCCGACAAGGGTTCACATCGCTAACCGCGGTATCCCTTACCCCGGCAGTTCGGGGCGCAAAAAAGGCCGCGATTGCGGCCTTTTTTGTTGCTGAGAGCAACACAGTTGATCAAGCTGACTCACAGGGTGGATCGTTAGAGCTCTGACCACATACGCACCAGATTCGCATAGCTGTTACTGATCCAAGCTGTTTCTTCACTATCAGGTCGCTCCACTAATAGCTTTTCGCGCGCCTGACAAAGTTGATAGAGCAATTCGCGTTGTCCTGGATCACGCACCAGACTTTGCGCCCAGGTGACTGCGACACGGCGCTCGCCTTGCGTCACTTCATTGATGTGATGCAGACTGGAGGATGGGTATAGGACTGCATCACCTGCATTGAGTTTGATGCATTGTTCGCCGTAACTGCTGCGGATCACCAGTTCACCGCCTTCATAGTCGCCAGGATCACTCAGGAAAACAGTGATTGAAACATCTGAGCGATATTGATCAGCACCAGCACCCATGATGGGATCATCAATATGATCGCCATAACGCATGCCAGCCGTGTAGCGAGCATAATAGGGTGCAGCGATGCGGCGTGGTAATACCGCCTGTTGATAGATGGGGTTCTGTATAAGACAGCCCATCAGCAGATTGTTCAGGGCAGTATAGAGATCCGGCTCCTGGACCAGCTCTTGATTGCTTTTCACACGCTGTGCTTCGCGTCCGGCGGAGAGTTTTCCGTCCTTGAACTCACCACGCACTAACAACTGGCCGATGCGTTCCAGCTGCGGCTTGGGGATGACTCCCGGAATCGTTAATAACATGTGTATTTTCCATGGCTGTCAGGCTGCAGGTAAAATAGCCGGATACCGACGTTATGTCGATGCACATCAACCAGCAGGGGATACCCAATGCGCTTTAACGTAATGATCGATGACCAGACATATCCTTTCGAAGTACCGCAATTCATTATCGATGAGGCGGAGGAGTTTTTCGCCAAGCTGGACCTGGATATGGATGGTGGCTACCAGATGAGCCGCACCTGGGTGGACAATCCCGACCGCATGATGCGCTGCCAGATTGCCGCGGATAAAATTCTGGACGCGATTCATCGGGAGAATCAGCAGCTCAGTATCATGATGGCGGCGTACATTATATCCCGTATGCCAAATGCCACTGGGGTACGCCTGAGTTCAGAAGGCGATATGCTGGAACATGAGCTTATCCTGAGCTAGGGAACCCCTGATTAATTCACTGAAGCGGCATCTGCTGCGTTACAGCCGGGCTCAAAATACTCATTTACTGCGTGTAAACTCCGTTTTTTCGCCCGTCTGCGCCTTGCATATGCTCGCTTGATCAAATTAATCAGAGGTTCCCTAACCATTATGGCCGATCTATTCAGCATGACGGCACCGCTACTGATACGGCATAAGAATGGCGAGCGGCACATCATCGCCGAATGTTTTCCTTTGGCGCATGAGGAAGGGCTGGTTTACTTCGAAATATTCTGGCATCTACAGCGTCCCGCAAGCCAGGCGATTCATCTCATCACCGGCCCGACTCAGGGTGATGGGCCCTGGAAAATTACTGACAGCGTTATCAGTGTGCTCGGCTGTCAGGGTACCGATCCTGAGCTGGCTTCAGCTTATGCCGAGTGGCAATCCTACCTGCGGCAAGGTGCACCGGGTTATCCGACGCCAGAAGCCATTTTAGCCTTAGCTCGAGAATCAGGCGCACTAATTCAGTAATTCACACCAGCTGTTTGGACAGCGCATGGTGATGAATTGATTTAAACAGCGTGTGGGATGGCCCCAGGATTTGGTAGCCCAGCTGCGTATAGAACCCGAGAGTTTCGTCGCGGGCGTGCAGCAGGATCTCCTGCGCACCTGATCGCAAGGCCTGATCCTCCAGCGATCGTACCAATGCTGTTCCGACACCTTGCTGGCGATGCGTTGCCTCAACGGCCATATAGCGGATCTGGGCCTGCTCAGGGGAGTTGAGATGCAGACGCGCAACACCGATCGGAATGCGTCCCTCCGCACAGGCCATACGATGCCAGCTCGCCGACTCTAATTCATCTTGCTCACTGCCGCGCGGTTGCTGCCAGGGTTCTCGCAGGATACGCCAGCGTAAATCATAGTAATATTCGAAATCTTGTGCCGATTCCGGAATGAGGATCTGTATGGAATCTGAGGCCATCTTCAGATTCAAGCGAAGATAACCCAGGTGGTGGCGATATATTTAACGCCCTTTTCCAAGGTTACGCCGCGATGTTCATGGGTCCAGAAAGGCGGGAAAAGCAGCAGCTTGCCTTCCTCAGGTTTCACTTTGACATCCTGGAACAGGAATTCGGTTTCGCCGCCCGGGCCTTCGACATCGTTCAGATACCACACCGCTACTAATTGCCGCTGACTGAAGTCATGACTGCCACCATCGATGTGCCAGTGGTAATGCTCGCCTGGATTGGTGCGCTGAATGGCGTAGCCCATATCTTTAAAAGGGCCTTTGAAATAGGGATAGGCTTCGCGGAATTCTTTCAGCGCCAGGCCGAGTGAACGAAACAGATTGTTGTCCACGTCCTTCCAGTGTTCCTTGCCGCTGACGACCAGATCGGTCGATTTTTTTATGCTGCTGTCTTCGTAAGCGATCTGTCCGATGCGCCCTTGATACTGCTCATCCTGGTGGGCTTCGAAACGCTGAATCATATCGCGACACAGGAAATCCGGAAGTGCCTGGCGTTTCTCAAAGATGAAGGTATGTGGCTTGATCTCCTGGATGCTTTGCAGTCCGGGAAGAGTAGACGTGATGGACGACATGAGACAGACAGCCTGCGTTGAGGAATGAATTAAGGAGGGATTGTCTTACAGTGGACGACTGTCGATCAAGTTTTGAAGGGATTCCAGAGAGGCCCCGCAGGTATGTAGTTGTAATACCTCCGAGGTGAGGTTTTTCCAATGCGATTGAGCCGTCAGGACATACTGCCTAAAGACGGTGTGGGACCGGGTTGTGCGCCATTCGTCATAGGCAGATATCAATCCCGGCGCCAATGATTTGCGGAGAGGAGTCAGCATCGCGAAATAAAAATGGATTTTGGATGGCGAATTCTCTGTGAGCAATGCGGGCAGCGTGGACAGGCTGTCGGCGAGATGGTCGCGAATGGCGCGCAGCATGAGTTCGATTCGTGATCTAGGCAGGTCCGCAAGCATTTCCTCCCAAGCTGAACCGAGATGGTCGCTGGCCATGACTTCGCCGATTTCGTGCAAGAGCAGTGTTGATATCTGGTCGTCGGTCATTAGATTGAGGGCGCGCTCGGTATCCAGATCGAAGTCGTAGCATTGAATGGCACGCCCCATGGGATTGTCGAGCTTATTCCAGTTCCACTCTTCGATTTTCTCCCAAATCATCCGGCGCAACGATTCCCGGCGTACAAAAATAGTATTGCCCAGCGACATGGCCGGTGGTGCAGTCAAGTCACGCGCGAATTCGTTTGCTGCGATGAGTACGGTGAAATTCTCATGTTCCTGCCGTTGTTCAAGCCTGCCCAGAAAGAAGTGCGGGCGGCCGTTCTGGCCGAGTCCGGCGCTGTAGACCAACCCATGTGGATTCAAAACCTTGTTGATGCGCTGAGCATCAAACGGGTCGTGATCACGGTTCTCGACCGGAAGCGTGGTGAAGGGTTCGTTTTCCAGGGTTTCCCAGAGTTTCTCGCGCTCCTTCAACCAGCTGCCGATGTCGGAATGGGAAAGGGGCTCGGAAAAGGGGTAGCCTTTCTCCCAGCGAAAATACTCGCGCATCTTGAGCAGGTAGACACACAGGGTATAGTCACCGGCATGCAGGGCATCGGAGATGTTGCAGTTCTTCTGAACTGCCGCGAGCAATGGCTGGAAGCTATGATCCATACGCATAATCGCTTTGTAATCGGTCATTAAGCCGAGGATAAATCCCTAGCGAGCTTGTATACTATTGCATCCTAGCACGCGGGCTGCGGCAGCGTAATATGTCGCTTACCAGTGTGATGTTTTCTGAAAACGTACAAATATTGTATGTGAAATCTCGTCTGTAACTGTGGAGTTCGGTGTGCGAATCAAGACCCGTTGGAACAACGTCGATAAGGTGCGCTCCATTCAGGAGATCGTCAGCGCCCTGAGTTTTACCCTTTGGCGCATAGGTCAGGGTGCCTTGCTCAATCTGGAAAATGAAGGCTTTCAGACCGATACTCAGCTGCAACGTGTGCAGGTTATGGAGGAATTCACGATCTTCCTGATCCATATGGTCGACCGTATCGCCTATGAGCGCATGGATGATGAGGAACGTGCCGAATTCATTACGGCGTTGGCACGCAAGGTGTCTGATTATGTGCAGGACAATATGCGGGATGTCCTGGGCAATGGGGATTACCGTAAGCCCTATATCGATCGCTTGAATTCATGCATGGATGAGTACTCGGATTTTACCGTGATCGATCACGAGCCGAGTTTCCAGCTGCTGCGCTTTTTTGGTGACCGGATGACAGCGGTATTGGGCGAGCGGCAACGCAAATGGGTAGGTACCCAGGTTATCGATATCGAAGCCCCCGAAGCCGTTAAAACCTTGCGACGTGCCATCAGTAGCCTCCTCCCGGAGCAACAGCCGGCGAGTTGACGGTTATCTACCAGCAATAAAAAAGGCGGGAATACCCGCCTTTTTTATTCGGAAGTGAAGTGTGACGCTTACTTCTTCTTCCAAGCCTCGAAACCGGTGGCGTCCTTTTCCTTGCCTTTTTCGTAGCCGGCTTTGTAGGCATCATTGAGGCGCTGTTCTTCACGCATCGGGTTCTGGTAGTAGGCGCTTGCCCAGCCCTGGATATATTCACCGTCAACGCCGGCCTTTTCCATCTTGTCGATCGCTTCGTAGTAAGGGTTACTCATGATACCTCTCCTTCTCAAAAGAGCTTTTCGTCAAAGTTTACGTTAACACGCGCACCGACTCTGAGCGTTGGTTCAGACGCCGGCACGAATACCTCAGGTCTCAGCGACCCGCATTGAAATGCGCAGCAGCGGCACCGGAGTCCAGCGCCTTGCGTACTGCATTGGCTGCGTCCTGCAGCGAACTATACCGTTTGAGGTGGGCGAGGGTAATCGCCCCGGCATAGACCAGGCTGTCATAGGTCGGCCCCGATTTGCCCTGGAGGGCATCAAGACCTAACTCGGCAGCCAGTTGAGCCATGGCATCACTGTCGACGGCTGTTGCGATATTGTCTTCGGCCAGTACGGCGCCCGGTGCATCTTTGGGGATGGGTACCGCACGGGTTTTCTGCTGAATGCCCAGTGCGCCCGGTTCCACCTCGATGAACTGCTCAGTGCCCTTGTCGTGATAGTAGAAAACTTTACCCGGCTGCTGCAGTGAAGGGATGATGCCACCTTCCACGCCACGCACAATCAGTGCGGAATCAAACCCGGCAAAGCGGGCCAGATCGGCATAAATCGGCGGGTAAGCCTTGTGTACATAGCCGGTCAGCAAATGGGTCTTGTTGCGGCCGCGAATGGGGCGCACCAGCACCTCAACCGTGGTAATCACCTGGCGCTTGACAATACGCTGGCGCAGACCAATCAAATCATGCAGCGGGGCGCAGTAGCTGTGCTGGTCGACGTAGGCCCACCTGATATCCGGGTTAGCCAACTGATTGGCTGCGGCCGTCGGCGATAGATCGACATTGATTCCTGCAGAACGCAATACTTTACGATGGGTTATCCCGAACTTTGGACCTACAGTCTCAAGGCCATGTGAGATCGCCGGGATACCGCAGGCCGCGAGCACTGCGGGTAGAAACGGTGAAGCAGGCAGTCCGCGCGAATAGCCATCATAGGGATCCGCGACATCGACCAGTTCATCGACCGGTGCTTCGACAGCGGTTGCTGCATCGATAATGCCTTGCAGTACTCCCCGGTTTTCTTCATTAGTCTCGCGCTTCATGCGCAGGGCGATGAGGAAAACGGCGGCCTGTACGGGGTCTGCACTGTCTGCGAGAATTGCACGCATAGCCGTGTGGGCCTCTTCAAAGGAGAGGTCCTTACTGTATTCCGGTCCAGTGGCGACCTTCTGAATGCAGGATCTAAGCGTGATCAGGTTTGCAGTGTCGTTCAGTGCGTTCATATTCGATACCATGGTCGCTGTCGCGATATCAGTTTGACAGCGACGCGACGCAATACTCCGCGCAAAAACGGGCAGTTATTCGATCCGCGAGTATACAGGTCCGCCATGCAGACCCTGTATATCCCTATAGAGGTGGGTTTTATGCAGATCTTTATAGACCTTAAAGGGCTCAGATCTGAGCTGAACTGCATCGCCCACCTGGGATATACACCCGCTGAACTTAATCAACTAAGATACTGTTATTCAATATAAAACCATTCCATGCGCGCGGTAACCGATCACTGAGCGCCACCCCGGAGATGAGTATGTCTGATAACGACGATATGGATTTTTCCAGTGCGCTGGCGGCCTTTGAGGCCAAGCATTTTTCCCGCGCCATGCAATTGTTCTCACCCTTCGCCAACCAGGGTAATGCCGATGCGCAACATCGGATGGCGATCATGTATCAGAATGGTCTGGGTACGGTCCGCAATCCGGATGCCGCGTTGAAATGGATGCGCGCAGCCGCGGAACAGGGACATGCCTTGGCGCAGCACGGCCTTGGGTTCATGTATCTCGAAGGTGAGTGTGTCGCCAAAGACGGTGAGCAGGCGGTGCATTGGTTCAAGCAGGCCGCCGAACAAGGGCTGGCCGGTTCATTGACCACCCTGGCAATGATGTATGAGCAGGGTAATGGGATACCGCAAGACCTTGAAGAGGCCAAACGCCTCTACAAACTGGCAGGGTTCGATCGCTGAGGCGGTAGAATCGACGAGATCGGAATGGATTTGTCAGCTGAAGACGCGCTGCGACTGAACGTCATGTTGGCCAATGATCTGCACGCGGTGCGGATCGATGAGTCGGCGATGATGCTCTATGGTTTTTCCGGCCAGGGTGAATCGAAGATTCGCCTCAACCCGACCTGCCGTGATGAGAAGTACATTCGCAGTGTACGGGAAATGCTGTCCAGTCATGTGTTGGGTTCCCCCGGCGGCTATCCCATCTATCTCAGGCGCTGGACACGCATGGGCCAGGCGCGTGACGACAGTCTGGAAAAGCTGCTGTTATTGGGTGAACCGGAAGCGGTTGTAGCAGTCGTACATGCCACAGGCCTGACGGATGAACTGGCGCGACGTGCCTGGTGGGCCATGCCGACCGCGGACAACGCCCGCAAGATGCTCACCCGTGAGTGTATCTGCAAGGGCGCCATGGGGCAGGTGCTGGCCGAATATCTGATCGACTATCTCCCCTTTGAAGAAGATCATCACGCCATGATCGAGAGTGTGCGCCTGGTCCTGCAACCGGGCCTTATCGATGCGGAAGCGCGCGATAAGATCTGGAAAAAGGCGCGTATCAAAAATACCTACTGTGTGGGCTTCCTGCTGGCAACACCGGATGCGTTGCCGGAAACCGCAGCGCCACATCCAGCGTGGGAGCGTTCCTCTGACGCGCTCGGCACATTGGTTGCTGCGGGTAATGTCTATGCCCTGCAACTCCAGCGCGTGTTATGCGAATCCGGTCAGGCTTATTTGACGACCGTCGAAACCGTTATGAGCAAGCCAAATAACCAAGATGTCGTGGTCGCGTTACTGGATGCCATACAGGCCTTCTTTAGAAGTGTCGCTGATCCGGGAGAACGTCTGCCGGATATAGACTCGATCCTGGTTCAGGCCAAGGCGCGTTGCAACGGCGCTGATAATGAAGACCCGGAGTTGACACTGTTATTATCAAAGCTCCCTGAGCTCGCCCCGGCGATCCAAGCCATGCTGATTTTATCGGCCATTGGCGAGCAGCTTGTCTCCCCGATTTTCGCCCGTACCGATGCCATCGGCACGGTCATGCGCCGCAAACTTGAACCCATCACCGGCCCCTTGCTTGAGCAGATCGCGATACTGCGCGGAGCCGGCTGACCTTGTGAGCATCCATCTCAACAAGGCGGTACTGACACTGTTGGTGCAGTTACCAGAGCATGTGTTCACCCGGCATCTGTCGGCCTCACCTGTGGTGGTCGGTACCGCGTTGGCGGAGCAAATCGGACAGTATGTACAGGCCGAACACTTGGGATATTACCCGGCTCTGGATTATTTCAAAGATCACACCGGGGCGGTGGAGCAGGATCTATTAGAGGCCGCTGACCATATCGCCTGGTTCAGCTGCAGTCAGGTGCGCGGTGAGATTGAACGCAAGTTACGGCCTATCTTCGCCAGCCTGAAATTCCAATCCATTCAATCGCAGGCCTTCACCATGCCAACGGTGCGGCCGCAGCAGCCCAATGCCCAACAGGAGCTGATCCGCCATTACACGCCGGATCGCGTAAAACTGGTGCTAGAGGCAAGTTCCTTCCAGAAAAGCGCCCAACAGGACAGCATCGCAAAGTGGGCCAGCCATCTTGCCTATCGGTGGTTGAAGGAGAGCTTTGAGTCGATTGAGGTGACAAGTGCGCAGGCAGGTTGAATCACCTAGGTAACCTCTGATTAATTCACTGAAGCGGCATCTGCTGCGTTGCATCCGGGCTCAAAATGCTGATTTACTGCGTGTAAACTCCGCTTTTTCGCCCGTCTGCGCCTGGCAGCTGCTCGCTTGATCAAATTAATCAGAGGCTCCCTAGTTCCCGCGCACCATCAGAATCAGCAGAATAATAAAACCCACCACTGCGGCTATCGGCAGGAGCGCCGCACGCCAATCCTCGTTGGAACCTTCGGGCCCGTGTTTCATCATGTGCATGGCAGCGGGCCAGAGGCGTATCACCATAATGCCGAGGACGACTGCCAGGGCGATTTTCATCCACATGTCCATGAATCTGTCCTATGTCCTGAAATGAAAAAGGCAGGTCATTTTCATGACCTGCCTTAGGTGTGCCCGACTAACTGTTATCAGTCGTCGCCGCCAGCAAAGGCTGTCAGCAAGTGCAGCAGGTGGATAAACAGATTATAGAAGTCCAGATACAGCGACACCGTGGCGCGCAGATAATTGGTTTCGCCACCGTTAACGATGCGGCTGGTGTCATACAGGATCATGCCACTCATCAGCAGCACGATTACACCGGAGATCGCCAACGACAGGGCTGGAATTTCCATAAACAGATTGGCGATCATAGCAATCAGTGCCACGACCAGACCGACGAACAGAAAGCCACCCATGAAGTTGAAATCACGGCGTGTGGTAAGGGCATAACCGGACAGGCCCAGGAAGATAACACCTGTACCGCCCAAGGCGGTTGCGACCAGTTTACCGCCACCGGGAATAGCCAGATAGTGGGTGAGCAACGGGCCGAGGCCCAGACCCAGCAAGCCGGTGATACCGAACACCACAGCAAGGCCTGCTGCAGAATTTTCAGTGCGCGGCAGGACCAGCCACAACAGTCCAATGGCGCCGAGCGTGGCGATCATGGAAATGGCGGGGGAAATCCCCATAGCCATACCGGCGCCAGCGGTGACGACACTGAACAGCAAGGTCATCGACAGCAACATATAGGTGTTGCGGATGAGCTTGTTGGTGGCAATGACGGCGTCCTGTTGAGGTGCCAGAACACGATCAAATGTACTCATAAGATAAAGCCTCCAGGTTAATCGGTTACGCACTAGGACTGCGAATTTGCAACAGAGTTCAGCATAACATGACTGGGCGGCAGGGCAACACCGCGGAACCGGCTGATGCCTGAGACAAATTTACGAAAATCGGGTATCGTATGCGGCGCTGGAGAGGTGGCTGAGCGGCCGAAAGCGACGGTCTTGAAAACCGTTGAAGGGCGACCTTCCGTGGGTTCGAATCCCACCCTCTCCGCCAACTATCCTTACCCGGGCTGAAAGTCCGGGTAAGGATAGTTGTGGTTAGGGTGGATTTGATGAGAAGCCAACGGTTCGACGCAGCGGCCGTTTGGCCGCGGAGAACGGCCGCAGGCCGGCCCGCAGGGCGAGCGCGTAGCGCGAGTAATCCCACCCTCTCCGCCAATAATCCTTACCCGGGCTGAAAAGTCCCTGTAGTCTTGCCGATCATTGCATTAGCCTTTGGCGCCGAGTGATAGATTGGAGCCGTTAGAAACAACGCAACAACAAATGGAATTTGGAGGTTTGCGATGGGGGACGGAATGATCCAGCTCATGCTTGTCGATGACCACGAATTGGTCCGTGCAGGTCTCAAGCGAATACTTGAGGATGCGAAAGGCATAAAGGTTATTGCAGAGGCCAGCACCGGCGAAGAGGCCATCCAGATGGTCCGGCAACGGCGGCCGGACGTCATCATCATGGATGTGAATATGCCCGGCATCGGCGGCCTGGAAACCACCCGTAAACTGATGCAAATCAGTCCTGACATCAAGGTGATCATTGTCACCGTCCACGTCGATGAACCCTATCCCACACGTTTGCTCGAAGCCGGTGCCGCGGGTTATCTGACCAAGTCCTGCGCCGTGGATGAGATTGTCGCGGCGATCCACACCGTCGCCAAGGGCGAGCGTTATATCGGGGCAGATATCGCACGCCAAGTGGCCCTGTCCATGCTGCCCGGTGGCAAGCGCTCGTTGTTCGAGAAGCTTTCGCAACGCGAAATGCAGGTCATGCTCATGGTCACCCAAGGCCATAGCATTCAGGATATTTCAGACCGCTTGTGTCTGAGTCCCAAAACAGTCAGCACCTATCGTTATCGTCTGTATGAAAAACTCGGCGTGGATAACGATGTCGAACTGACGCACTTGGCCATGCGCCATGGCATGATCTCTATCGATCCGACGCCCACTTGATCCCTCGCTCAGTTCACGAAATGATCGTCTTATGAATAAAGCCCGCGTGCGCGCCCCGGAAATTCCCCGTTCCCTGCAATGGTTCAATATCGAAGAACCACTCTGGCTGGCAGACCTGCGCGGCAAGGTGGTGCTGCTGGATTTCTGGACCTACGGCTGCATTAACTGCCAGCATATCCAGCCGGACCTGCGTTACCTGGAACAGAAATATCCCGACGGTCTGGTGGTCATCGGCGTGCATTCACCGAAATTCCCCAATGAAAAAATCCCCGCGCAGCTACAGAAGGCCATCAATCGCCAGTTCGTCCAGCATCCCGTTGTGCATGATCCCGAGCTGCAGATGACCAGCCTGTACGCGGTGAAGGCCTGGCCAAGTGTGGTGGTGATTGATCCGGAGGGATACATCGTCGGTGTTTCACGTGGTGAAGGTAAACGCAGCCAGCTTGACGAGCTGATTGCCGGGTATCTTGCTGAGCATCCTCTGGATGCATCACGCGCAGCACGATTACCCTCGAAACCAAGTACAGAACCTACATCGACGTTGAGCTTCCCCGGCAAACTGCTGGCAACGGAAGGGCGATTGTTCATCAGCGATAGCGGTCGCAATCGAATATTGGAATGTGATCTTAGCGGTCGAATTCGACGCAGCTTCGGTAGCGGAAGCGCGGGGCTTGTGGATGGTGAATATTGCTCGTTCAATAACCCGCAGGGTTTGGTGAAGGTCGAGGATAATCTGTATGTCGCGGACGCCGGTAATCATGCGATCCGCCGCATTCGCCTCACGAGTGGTGAAGTGGAAACCCTAGCGGGTACTGGAGCACACGGCAGAAAGATGCCGGAGCGTTATGAGACCGCTGCAGGCACTGCGCTGAATTCCCCTTGGGATCTGGCTTACCACAATAATGTGCTGTACGTCGCCATGGCCGGCCAGCATCAGATCTGGCAACTGCCCTTCACAGCGCCTGGACTTTCGGTCTATGCCGGCAATGGCCAGGAGTTACTGCAGGATGGCCCGGCGCGCACGGCCAGTTTTGCGCAGCCGTCAGGTCTTGCCTTGTTTGATGTACACCTGTTTGTCGCGGATGCTGAAAGTTCCGCGATCCGGGTTATCCGCATGCCGACCCAGACCGTTGCAACCTTGGTAGGGCAGGGACTGTTCGACTTTGGTGATCAGGAGGGGCTTGGACGCGCCGCGCAGCTGCAACACCCGATGGATTTGACCATGGACGGCAAACGTGGCCAGTTATGGATCGCCGACACCTATAATTCTAAAATCAAAACGCTGTCCCTGACCAATAATCGGGTGACTGATTTCAATATCTACCATCCACTGAATGAACCCGGTGGATTGAGTATCTTGGGTGATGACCTTTATATTGCCAACACCAATGCGCACGAAATAGTGCGCGTGAATATTCCCAATCGTGAAGTGCAGGTACTCGACATTGGACAACCTGAAGGTGAATAAGGCCGTCTTCGACGCGGATTGCCGCCAATGTGAACGACTCGCGGATTTTCTGGATGATGTAGGGCGTGATTATCCGACCTATTACGCCCGGCCCGTGCCACCCTTTGGCGATCCTAAAACGCGTTTCCTGATTGTCGGGCTCGCGCCGGGCATGCATGGCGCCAACGCCAGCGGCCGACCCTTTACGGGCGATCATGCCGGCATTCTGCTGTATCAGACCCTATACGACTTCGGTTTCGCTAGCGCTGCGGAATCACGTTCACGTGAAGACGGCTTGGTATTGAAAAACTGCCGTATCACCAATGCCGTAAAATGCCTGCCACCGCAGAACAAACCGCAGACCAGTGAAATCCGCCAGTGCAATCATTATCTGCAGCAAGAGCTGGCAGGATTGCCGAAAGGAGCAGTGATTCTGGCCCTTGGACGTATTGCCCACGATGCCGTCTTGCGTGCGCAGGATGAACGCGCTCGCGATCATGTCTTTGGTCATGCCGCCGAGCATCAGCTGAGCAACGGCCTGCGTTTGATCGATTCCTACCACTGCAGTCGTTACAACACCCAGACCCGTCGGCTCACAGCCGATATGTTCCGCGCCGTGTTTGCGCGTGTACGGGATCTGCTGGCCGCGAGCTGATGACATGACCGCCGGTGCGGGGTTCGATGCGCGCAACTTCCTCAAACACCTGACTTCGCATCCGGGCGTTTATCGCATGCTGGGCGCCGACGGTGAAGTGCTGTATGTCGGCAAGGCACGCGATCTGAAAAAACGCGTGTCGAGTTATTTCCGCACTTCAGGGTTGAGTCCCAAGACCCAGGTGTTGATGAACCAGGTTGTCAATGTCGAAGTCACTGTAACGCACACCGAAAGCGAGGCGCTGCTGCTCGAAAACAATCTGATCAAGAGTCTCCTACCGCGCTATAACGTTCTGCTGCGCGATGACAAAAGTTATCCCTACATCTTTCTATCCAGCACCCAGACCTATCCGCGCTTAAGCGTTCATCGAGGCGCACGCAAGGAGAAAGGTCGCTACTTTGGCCCATATCCGAATGCGGCGGCGGTGCGTGAAAGCCTGCATCTTCTGCAGAAAGTATTTCGGGTGCGCCAATGCGAGGACAGCTTTTTCAGTAACCGTTCGCGGCCGTGCCTGCAATATCAGATCAAACGCTGTACAGCGCCCTGCGTTAATCTTATTTCACCACAGGACTATGCTGACGATGTACGGCATACCGTGCAGTTTCTCGATGGCAAGAACAGCGAGATCATCGACGAACTGGCGCAACGTATGGAAACCGCCGCTGCCGCACAGGATTATGAAACGGCAGCCCGGTTCCGCGATCAGATCATCAGCCTGCGCCACGTGCAGGAACGCCAGTATGTCAGTGGCGAACGCGGTGATCTGGATATCATTGCGGCAGTGGCGGAGGGTGGTACCGCCTGTCTCCAAGTGTTCTTCATTCGCAGTGGACGCAATCTCGGCAATAAAACCTTCTTTCCGCGCGCACCCTTGGATGCGAGCATCGACGATATCCTGACCGCCTTTATCGGCCAGTATTATCTGGGGCGGGAAACCCCCAGTGAATTGCTTGTGAATGCCGATCTGACCGATGCCGATTGGCTGGAACAGGTGCTCAGCGAACAGTCTGGCCACCAGGTCGCCGTACGTTGCCGGGTCCGCAGCGAGCGCGCCCGCTGGCTGGAAATGGCCGAGCGCAATGCCCGCCATGCCCTGCAGGCACGACTGGTCAGCCGGGCCGGGATGGCGCAGCGTTTTGAGGCCTTGCAGCAAACCTTGGGCAGTGATGAGCCGATCAATCGGGTAGAATGCTTCGATATCAGTCATACGGGTGGCGAGGCCACGGTTGCGTCCTGTGTGGTATTCAATCAGGAAGGCGCCGTAAAATCCGACTACCGCCGCTTCAATATCGAGGGGATTGAGCCGGGCGATGATTATGCCGCGATGGCGCAGGCTCTGCTGCGCCGTTATACACGCGTCAGTGAGGGTGAAGGGCAGCTACCGGATTTGATTCTGATCGACGGTGGCAAAGGACAGCTGGCTGCCGCGCAGCACATCATGGAAGAGTTGCAGCTGACCTCGGTCACCCTGGTGGGCGTCGCAAAAGGGCGCGAGCGCAGACCCGGCTGGGAAGTTCTGCACCGACAGGATGGCACAGAAATGCGCCTGGCTGCCGATGATCAGGCCTTGCATCTGATTCAACAGATCCGCGATGAGGCGCATCGCTTTGCCATTACCGGACATCGCCAACGCCGCGCGCGCAGCCGCACTGAATCACCTTTGGAGGCGATACCGGGTATCGGTCCCAAGCGCCGTGCGCAGTTGCTGCGCCAATTCGGGGGCATGCGTGAAGTGGCACGCGCCGGTGTAGAGGATCTAACCAAAATCAAGGGTATCAGCCGTGAGCTGGCCCAGCAGATTTACGATGTCTTCCACGGCGAAGGCAACTGACACACGAATGAATAACGGAAGACCGAATGCGCTATAACATACCCAATCTGCTGACCCTGCTGCGTATCGCCCTGATACCGGTGTTTGTGGTGGTGTTCTATCTGCCCTATGACTGGGTGCATGCGTTAACCGCGGCCATTTTCGCCTTGGCCGCCGTTACCGACTGGCTGGATGGCTACCTGGCGCGCCGGCTCGGCCAGATGTCGGCCTTTGGTGCCTTCCTGGACCCGGTAGCCGACAAGCTCATGGTCGCCGTAGCCCTGGTGTTGCTGATCGACGTCAATCCGAGTGGACTCCACGGCGGCGTATTGGCTATGCCCGCAGCGGTCATTATCGGTCGCGAAATCGCTATTTCGGCCCTGCGCGAATGGATGGCGGAGCTGGGTGAACGCACGCATGTCGCCGTGTCGATGATCGGCAAGATCAAGACCACGGCTCAGATGATCGCCCTGTTATTGCTGCTCTATCAAAAGCCCCTGTGGGGAATACCGATCGTTACGCTGGGAATGGTGGCGTTATATGTGGCCGCCATCCTCACGCTCTGGTCCATGTTCATTTATTTACGGGCAGCCTGGCCCGTGCTGATGCGGGATTAGCCCCCCAGCTGGCAATAACCGGACGATTCAGCTTGACAGTACAAGACCGGTCGCTAAAATACGGGGCTCTTCGAAGCGGGAATAGCTCAGTTGGTAGAGCACAACCTTGCCAAGGTTGGGGTCGCGAGTTCGAGTCTCGTTTCCCGCTCCAAATTTTGGGGCATCGCAATAAACCTCGGTCGTGGTCCCAGCGCCAACCGAGGTTTTTTTGTTAACAGAGTGCGAAGCCCACCGTCTTTGGCTGGGTGGCAGAGTGGTTATGCAGCGGCCTGCAAAGCCGCGTACCTCGGTTCGATTCCGGGCCCAGCCTCCAATTCTTTATCCTCTCCACGTCATACGGCTACAATGCGCGCTTAGCGCAATTCTTCATCCTGCCCGGATGGCGAAATTGGTAAACGCAGCAGACTTAAAATCTGCCGCCCGCAAGGGCTTGCCGGTTCAATTCCGGCTCCGGGCACCATTCCATGGCAAGGAGGCCAAATGTTGATTTCCCCCCCCCCGCCGAGTTGGCGAATCCCTTCTGAACGATCTTTGCAATAGCATACCGCCTGATATGACAGATCGAGAGCTATACAAAAAGGGCGACGTCTCCCCGTCTTGAGTAGCGTTCGGGTTTAGAGTCCGGTTGCCACTGTAGCCGATTTTTCTGCCAAGTGCTTCGCGTAGGCGGCGGGTGTTAAGCCGCCCAATGCTTTCTTCGGTATTTCCTCGTTATATTCGCGTCGCCAGGTCTCGATGACGATGCGGGCATGCGCCAGATTCAAGAACCAGTGTTCGTTCAGACATTCATCCCGCAAGCGTCCGTTGAATGACTCGATGTAGGCGTTCTGATTCGGCTTGCCCGGTTCGATCAGTCGCAGGGTCACGTGATTGGCGAGCGCCCAGGAGAGCATCGCACGACCGCAGAATTCCTTGCCGTTGTCCGTCCGAATCACCCGTGGCAGGCCTCGCGTCGTCGCCAGGTGATCAAGGATGCGCGTGAGGCGCTGTCCGCCGATCGCCCGTTCCGGCACGATTGCCACCGATTCATACGTGGCATCATCGACGATCGTCAGACACTTGATCACGCGACCGTCCGCGCTGCGATCGAACACGAAGTCCATCGACCACACGTCGTTGGCTGCTGCCGGCCGCACCAGCGGCTGACGCTCGCCCACCGGTACCTTCTTGCGCTTGCGCCGGCGCACCTGCAACTTGGCTTCCGTGTAGAGGCGCTCCACGCGTTTGTGATTGACCACCAAGCCTTGCTGACGCAGCTTCAGGTAGATCATGCCCGCACCGTAACGCCGATGGTGGTGCGCGAGCGCCGTGATCGACTCCCGCAGATCGGCATTACGATCCGGCGCCGGCTGGTAGCGTAAACTGCTCGCGCTCATGCCGGCCACCGTCAAGGCAACGCGTTCCGACAAGCCCCGGTCACACATCCAGCGCACCACCTCGCGACGAGGCGGTGCACCTACCACTTTTTTCGTAACGCCTCGCGGGTCACTTCCTGCTCCAGCAGGGCCTCGGCCAGCAGCTTCTTCAGTCGCGTGTTCTCCGCCTCCAGGGCTTTCAGCCGCTTGGCGTCCGACAACGTCCAGGCCGCCGAACTTGCTCCGCCACAGGTAGTAGCTCGCCTCCGAAAATCCGTGCCGACGGCACAGGTCCTTGACCGCTACCCCTGCGTCCACCTCCCGCAGAAATCCGATGATTTGTTCTTCTGTAAACCGCTTCTTCATGTCCAATCTCCTTCCGGTTAGGATTGGACTCTAAATCGCGGCGCTACTCAATCAGGGGGTGACGTCGACCAGATTGGGTATGAATGGGCGTGTTATAGGTGATGGCTCGAAAAATGGGTGTAAATGGGTGTATTATTGGCGCATGCTGCCGACCGACTCCCTCCAGATCACCCCAGAAATCCTGAGCCTTATCGCCAGGATAGACGAGTTCAAAGGTGCCTGGCGTGCCTTGGGATCGCTCGCGCCTGACCGCCTGTCGGCCCTGCGACGCGTGGCCACCATCGAGAGTATTGGCTCCTCGACGCGTATCGAGGGCAGTAACTTGTCTGACCGGGAAGTCGAGCGGTTGCTGTCGAATCTGGAGATCAAGTCCTTCGCCACCCGCGACGAGCAGGAGGTGGCCGGTTATGCCGAGTTGATGGATCTGGTGTTTTCGTCCTGGCGAGACATTCCGTTCACCGAGAACCACCTCAAGCAGTTGCACCAGATCCTGCTGCGCTACAGCGAGAAGGACACCTGGCATCGAGGCAACTACAAGACCCACTCAAACAGCGTCGCCGCCTTCGACGAGACCGGCGCACAGATCGGTATCGTGTTTCAGACAGCCACACCTTTCGATACGCCCCGACTGATGATGGAGTTGGTGGCCTGGGCGAACCAGGAACGCGAAACGGCCCGGCTTCATCCATTGCTGATTATCGCCATCTGTGTAGTAGTGTTCCTGGAGATTCATCCCTTCCAGGACGGCAACGGGCGGCTCTCCCGTGTGCTGACGACGCTGCTGCTCCTGCAGGCAGGCTACGTCTACGTGCCGTACAGCTCGCTGGAAAGCGTGGTCGAGCAGAACAAGGAAGCCTATTACCTGGCGCTGAGACAGACCCAAGGCACAATCCGCACGGAGTCACCGAACTGGCAGCCGTGGCTGGTGTTTTTCCTGCGATCCTTGGCCGAACAGGTGCGACGGCTGGAAAAGAAAGTTGAGCGAGAGAAGGTCGTGCTGGCCTCCCTGCCAGAACTGTCACTCCAAATTGTCGACTTCGCCCGCGAGCATGGCCGCGTCACCATCGGTGAGGCCATTAAGCTGACCGGCGCCAGTCGCAACACCCTTAAGCAGCATTTCCGGGCGTTGGTCGAGCGTGGCACGCTGAACCAGCACGGCAGTGGCCGTGGGGTCTGGTACGATCTGCGCTGAAGAGTATTGACTGCTCTGACTACGACTGTGAGTTCATTGCGCTGGCAATGATGCTCGAAACACACGTGGTCACACTGGTCAAGAAACTGCTACGGAGTTTTCCAAAGTACGCACTTGCCCTGACAGCGCAGAGGTGCAGCGAAAATCGGCCCTACTGGGATTCAACTCGTTGATCAGTTACGACTGAATGGGAACTACGGAAAATCTACGGCACACATATATAAGCAACTGATATTATAGCAGGTTAGACTCCGGCCTCGGGCACCATCTCTTCTTAAGTGAGCCATCTCCTTCAAGCGCGGAGTGGTCTAAGGCTTGCCGCGTATTCGGGTGAAGAAATTTCAAGTCTGTAGCTGTACGACAATACCAGCACGCACCCAGCCTTTCAGATAACCGGCGGCGAGCATGCCGATCTGTTCAGGTTCGATATAGGCGCACAAGCCTTCACACAGCATCGCGAAATTGTTACCTGCCTGCACGTAATCCAAGGCCCAGGCCTCGGTATCATCCAGCCTCCGGAAATAATTTTGATACCCACGGCGCCAGATCAACCAGGACTGTGGCTGCAGATAGCGTTGTGGTGGTTCTGGGTTACGTTGCTGGTCAATGGCCGTCCAGAGTTCCGCAACATTCCACTGAAAATTCTGTCGTTGCACGGAGGCATGCAAGCGTAGTTGCATGCCGGGCCAGGACTCTGGTGGAAGAGTAGCAAGGGCCGCTTCATCCAATACATCATCATCTGCGGAATCAAACGCCAGACTTAACGCCCATTCGAGTCTGGCCATCTCTGCCAGTACAGGAGATGCAGTATAAGGGGCGGTCTCGGCGAGGAAACGCCCCAGGTGCTGACCAAAATAGCGGATTGAATAATGTGTGGAAGGGTAGGCGGCGATATAGCTTCGGCCGATCTGTTCGAATAGGTCATCGCCAGCGAGTGTATGCAGACCGGGATAATCTGTTGCCAGCGCCTCCAACAGACGCAGCCGGTAGGCGTTGGAGTAAATGGATAGCCTTGCCTCAGGGCTCGGTAGGACGTTACTGCTGATCAGATCGAGCATGCTCGCATCGCCGTGCAATACGTGAGATTGGAAAGTCTGTTGTAGATTGTGTAGCGCCTCGGTCATGCGGCATCCTCGCGGCTCAGCACCTTGGTGCCGATGCGGCGTGCCTGATCCAATTCACCGAGCAGCTCAACCAGCGGTGGGATGTTGTCATCGCGTTCGATCATAGTCGAGACCGGGCCGAAACGGCGCAAGG
This sequence comes from Gammaproteobacteria bacterium, assembly GCA_018819175.1. Lineage (GTDB taxonomy): Bacteria > Pseudomonadota > Gammaproteobacteria > Thiohalobacterales > Thiohalobacteraceae > JAHJQQ01. Next base: position 22,183 of record JAHJQQ010000002.1, on the reverse strand, counting down.
CGGCGGCATATAGATCCCAAACCGCATCGATGACCGGTTCGTCGTGGGTGTCGATAATGTAATCACCATGATTCTGGTGGCCAGCGAGATGGAATTGACGCACGCGCTGCGGCGCGATGCCATCCAGATACTCCTGCGGTTTGAAACCATGGTTGAAGGCGCTGACATGGATGTTGTTAATGTCGAGCAGGATCAGGCAATCTGCGGCCTCGGCTATGGCATTGAGAAAATCCCATTCCGCAAGTTGCGAATCACAATAAGTGACATAGCTGGAGACGTTCTCCAAGAGTATTTGACGACCCAGGATGTCCTGCACCTGAGCCACGCGCGAAGCGACATGCTGAATGGCCTCTTCGGTATAAGGCAGGGGCATCAAATCGTGCAGATTGATGCCTTGTGTACCGGTCCAGCATAAATGATCAGAAATCCAAGCGGCGTCGATACGCCGGGCAAGATTCTTTACCTGATGCAGATATTCCAGATTGAGTGGTTCCGTGGCGCCGATAGACATTGACACCCCGTGCAGAACGATAGGGTAATTCTTGCGGACCTGTTCAAGAAAATAGAGTGGCTTTCCACCAGGCACTAAATAATTTTCAGTCAATGCCTCGAACCAATCTACGCTGGCCACACTGGGCTGTTGTTCGAGAATATCCAGATAGTGGCTAGGGCGCAGGCCAAGGCCATAGCCTAAATAAGGGCGTTGTTCGACATCGTGTTCATTCATGGGCAATCTTCTTATTCGAGAGACGGACGCCTCTCTAGCGCAGTGTCAGAGAGGCGTCCGGTTGGTCAGATGACCTTGTTTACTTGTCTTCCATCACCGTGCCGCCCTTGGCATCGCAGTCGGCTTTAGTCATATGCAACCAGCCATGGCCTTTGCAGCTGTTGTGGCCTTTGCAGGAACTCTCTGCAGTGGCACATTCCGACATGCCTTTACAGGCATTGACACCGGAACATTTGACCTGATCCGTTGAAGCTGCATTTTCTGCAGCATTAGTGACATTAGCGACGCTGAACAGGGCCGCAGCAGTTGCAGCCAATAGTACACCGCTGGTTTTATGGTTAGTCATGATCTCACTCCTTGTGACAGTTATGAATTGATGCGGCATCCCTGGCGGTAAGAAGTTGGTGACAGTGAAGGACCGTTATCGAGCCGTCAGTTGGGTGTTGCCGGCTGCTCTCGAAGAACAGCACTTCCATAGAGTAGTCAAGGTTGTGTAAAGTTCCAGCTGCCGTGACTATTCACTTCCAGCAACATTGGTATATCGATCTGTCCTAATGTTGCGAATGACGTCGACGCGGAACTTATGCCCCGCTGACCGGTCGTGAGACGAACAGTTAAAAGAATCAGCGTCAATGGCTAGTGAGGGAGACATGATGGACGGTGACGCGGGCACCCCCGATACCTGGGTGGATGATCATGGCAATGCCCTCTTCAGCTATGCGCTGGTACGGTTGCGCGATAAACATCAGGCGGAGGAACTGGTCCAGGAGACCTTTCTTGCCGCCTTACAGTCGTATGAGCGATTTTCCGGCAGATCATCCCTGCGCACCTGGCTGATCGGCATCCTGAAGCACAAGATTCTCGACCAGTTCCGCCGCGATCTGCGTGAAGTCGCGCTGGATGATCTGCATGAAACTGAGCCGGGCAGTGATGATATCGTCGATGCCAGTTTTGCGTCTGATGGCCATTGGGGTTCCTCGCTGGCCGATTGGGGTAGTCCGGAACAGGCCCTGGAGAACAGACAATTCTGGCAGATTCTGCAGGACTGCCTCGACCGATTGCCCAAGCGCATGGCACGTCTGTTCGTGCTGAGAGAGGTCATGGAGGAGGGTACTGAAGAAATTTGTAAGGATCTGGCCATGACACCGACCAATCTCTGGACGACGCTGTATCGGGCTCGACTTGGGCTTCGACGCTGCCTCGACAAGAACTGGGCCGGAACGGCCTTGAGGTAGAGCAGTATGCTGACGTGTAAAGAGGCCAGTCGATTGATATCAGAAGGTCAGGAGCGCGAGTTGGCACTCCTGGAACGGCTGGGACTGCGGTTACATCTCTGGATGTGTGCACGCTGTCGACGTTTCGAGCAGCAGATTCTGCTGTTGCGGCGAGCGCTGCGACGGATGACAACAGAATCGGAAATGGAAACGCAGACACCGACGCTTACTCCAGAGGCACGTGAACGCATCCATAAAGCGATTGTTGAGCAGGATGGTCATCTTCACTGATAACAGCCCAGTTCTAACTAGTACGTTATTTAATTACCCATTCCGGGTTTACGACATGGCACTTCAATTAGGAGATTTACAACATGAATACATCCAAGACAGCTATGACTCTGGCGCTGACCGCTGCCCTGGGTACTACCGGTGTTGCCTTTGCCAATGACAATCCCTTTGGCATGCAGGTACTCGACCAGGGGTATCAACAGCTTGCCGAAGCCAAGGCCAAAGATGGCAAATGTGGTGAAGGAAAATGTGGCGCTGCGGCGAAAGATGCCAGCAAGGCCAAAGACGGTAAATGCGGAGAAGGCAAATGTGGTGCCGCTGCGAAGGATGCTACCAAGGCCAAAGATGGTAAGTGCGGCGAAGGCAAGTGTGGTGCCGGCATGGATAAGAAGCCGGATGCAACGGACCCGCAGTAAGCTGAGTGCACATGCCTGACGCCAACTTGAACGGTGCAGGTCTCGGGCTGAGGCGGGAATTACTTCCCGCGCTCAGGTCCGGGGTGCCTGATGCCATCGATTTCTTTGAGATTGCTCCGGAAAACTGGCTGGATATGGGCGGTATCTGGCGCAAGGATTTGCGCCTGTTTTCCGAACAACGGCCGATGGTCGCGCACGGGCTGTCCTTATCACTCGGTGGACCGGCGCCGTTGGATGAGTCATTTCTCAAGCGAGTAAAACTGTTCCTGGATGAGTATGACATTGCGCTCTACACCGAACATTTATCCTGGTGTAGCGACGAGGGTCATCTCTACGATCTGCTACCCATCCCGTTTACTGAGGATGCGGTACGCCATGTAGCAGCGCGTATCCGCCGTACTCAGGATATTCTGGAGCGACGCATTGCCGTGGAGAATGCCTCGTTCTACGTTGCACCGCCAATTGCCGAGATGACCGAGGCCGAATTCATCCGCCGGGTTCTGGAGGAGGCTGATTGTGATCTGCAACTGGATGTGAACAACGCTTACGTGAACAGTGTCAATTTCGACTTCGATCCCTGGCACTTCATTGAAAGCCTGCCCGCCGAACGGATGGTCTATATGCATGTTGCCGGACATTACCAGGAAGCCGCCGATTTGATTGTCGATTCGCATGGCGCGGCCGTTATCGATCCAGTCTGGCAACTGTTGGAGCGTACCTACGCGCACCTTGGCACACCGCCAACACTCCTGGAACGGGATTTCAATCTGCCACCACTGAACGATTTGTTGGACGAGGTCCGGCACATCCGGGCCTTGCAATGCCTGCATCGGGAGCGCTGTGGTGAACAGGTCGCCTGATAATCGGGATTTTCGTGCCTTTCAAGCGGACTTTGCCGCACGTATCCGCGACCCGCGTGGACAGCCACGTCCGCAAGGTGTCCCGGCGCGGCGCATGCGTGTCTATGAAAACCTGCTGTTCAATAATCTGGAAGGGTTTCTGCTGGCCTGCTTCCCGATCACACGCAAAATCCTGGGTGTTCGCGCTTGGCGCAAAACGGTACGCCAGTTCTTTACAGAGTATCGCTGTCATTCGCCCCTGTTTCGGGATATCCCTGGTGAGTTTCTTGCCTGGATGGAAACATCAGCCGAGCAATTGTTCCCGAAGCGCCCTTATCTGTACGAATTCATGCACTATGAGTGGGTCGAGCTGAGTGTGTCGATCCACCCCGATGAGATCGTGGCCTCGGCAATCGATCCGGAGGGTGATCTGCTGGATGGAAAACCCATCCTCAATCCTGCCGCGCAGCTGGTCTGTTATCACTATCCTGTACATCGTATCGGACCGCGCTTCAAACCGACCAACCCCGATGGCCAGACCTATTGCTATCTGGTCTATCGCGATGCCGAGGATACTGTGCAGTTTATTGTTCTCAATCCGGTCTCGGCGCGACTGCTTGAGCTTATCCAGACAGGCTGTGAGAGCGGACGTGCTGCATTAATGCAAATCGCGCAAGAGCTGTCGGATAGGCATCCAGAACGGATTGTTGAACTGGGTATGACGTTGTTGCAATCGTTGCGCCACGCCGGCGCCGTATTGGGAACAGGGAGAATGCTATGAGCAATTCCATACTGTGCACTTCAGTCTGTATTTCGCGTGGGATTCTCGGCTATCTGGATCGAATCGGTGAATTTTTACCGCAACTGGGTCTGCGCTTGTTGCTCGCCTACGAATTCTGGGAATCCGGGGTGCAAAAATACCATGGAGAGAATTGGTTTGCCGATATCCAGGACCGCTTCCCGTTTCCCTTTGATATTGTCCCGGTCGATTTGAGCTGGTTTTTGGCGACCTGGAGCGAACTGCTTGGCGCCGTGGCGCTGGTGATCGGATTGGGCACGCGTTTTTTCAGTATGTCACTGGTTATTCTCACGGTCGTCGCTTGGATCAGTGTGCACGCAGGACATGGCTATAATGTCTGTGACAACGGCTTTAAATTGCCTCTGATGTATCTGCTGATGTTCCTGCCGCTGATTTTCTCAGGGCCTGGCAAGCTGAGCCTGGATCATCTTATCTCCAAGCGCCTGTCAGCATGTTCCTAAGCGTTTCATGCACATGACAACCACTGGATGCACCGGTATGATGCCCATCCTTCATTGGGATAACCTGATGCCCAACGGTAGCAACCACCATGATCCAGATTCAAAATTCACAGCATTCCGATTACGAGCGGCTCGGAGGCGCGCAACAGCTACGCCTATTGGTGGATCGGTTCTACGATCTGATGCATGAACTCCCAGAGACGCGCGCGGTGCGAGATCTCCATCCGGAGGATCTGACCGGCTCACGGCAAAAGCTATTTGAATTTCTGTCCGGCTGGTTGGGCGGGCCGCCTTTGTTTGTCGAGAAACACGGTCCACCGATGCTGCGTAGACGCCATCTTCCGTTCCGGATCGGCGCTCAAGAAAGTGATCAATGGTTGCTGTGCATGCGTACTGCGCTGGATGAATTTGTCACGGATGAGGAATTGCGTACCCGGCTGTTCGCCAATCTCTCCAAGGTTGCCGAGCACATGCGGAATGCCTGAGATTTTTTAGTTGCTACACACGTTCATGAAAATCCTTAAACATCTCCCTTTCCTGTTACTGTTGCCCACGCTGTTTGGTCAGCCAATAAGACTGCTGGCTGATGATATACAGGTGGCTGTAGCGGCCAATTTCAGCGCTCCGATGGAACTCATTGCCACCGAGTTCGAGAAAGCAACGAGCCATCGCGCCTTACTCACGTTTGGATCAACGGGTAAGTTCTATACCCAGATTCAGCATGGGGCGCCGTTTGAAATTCTGCTCGCCGCGGACGCCAGGACTCCCGAAAAGCTGGTCGCGGAGGGCGCAGCACTGGCCGATAGCCGTTTCACCTATGCCATTGGCAGATTGGTGCTCTGGTCGTTAAATCCCGATCTGGTGGATGCACAGGGTGCGATATTGGCTGAAGGTGGCTTTAAGCATCTGGCCATCGCATCACCCAGGCTTGCACCCTATGGTGCCGCAGCCATTGAAACCCTGACGAGGCTAGGCTTGCTGGAGATGGTTAGGTCCCGTTTTGTGCAGGGAGAAAATATCAGCCAAACCTACCAATTCGTCGCCAGCGGCAATGCCGAGCTTGGGTTTGTCGCCAAGTCCCAGGTTTATACGGCTGGAAAACTGAATAAGGGATCGGGTTGGTTGGTTCCAGCCGAGCTGCATAACCCGATCCGCCAGGACGCCGTGCTTCTCAATCGCGGTAAGGACAATCCAGCAGCAGCTTCACTGATGAAATACTTAACGAGTGACTCTGCCAGAGCAGTCATCGAGGCTTATGGCTATGCGCTGCCGCCAGTATCACCTCGATAATTCATGAGCTGATGTCTGGACGGGATGAGTTGAGTTACCTGTCTTCCCTCAGCCGCCAGACTGGATTAGGGTAGCCCAGTCAACAACAAGCCAGGCCTGACGTGGAATCTATTCTCAGCCCCTCCGATCTCGGTGCAATTACACTGACGCTGAAATTGGCCAGTGTCACGACACTGCTGTTGCTCCTGATCGGGACGCCGATTGCCTGGTGGCTGGCACGCACAACATCGCTCTGGCGTGGCCCCGTCTCGGCACTGGTGGCGTTGCCCTTAGTCCTGCCACCGACCGTACTGGGTTTCTACCTGCTGGTGTCGTTAGGCCCCAACGGCCCGCTGGGCCAACTGACTCAGGCATTGGGCTTGGGGCTACTGCCATTTACCTTCGCGGGGCTGGTGGTTGGTTCAGTGCTGTATTCCATGCCCTTTGTGATTCAGCCCTTGCAGAATGCCTTTTCCGTCATAGGGGAAGGGCCGCTGGAGGCCGCCGCAACGTTGCGAGCTTCACCGCTAGACCGTTTCTTCACGGTGGTGTTGCCGCTGGCCCGACCTGGTTTTCTCACGGCCATTATTTTGGGTTTTGCACACACAGTGGGTGAGTTCGGTGTGGTGCTCATGATCGGCGGCAACATACCGGATGAGACTCGCGTGATCTCTGTACAGATCTATGATCACGTTGAGGCGCTGGAGTATACGCAGGCACATTGGCTGTCCGCCGGCATGCTGCTGTTCTCGTTTCTGGTGCTGCTGCTTTTGTACAGCTTCAATCCGGCCAAACCTCCTCGATGAATCAGTCCAACACAAATGCAGTTCATGCCCGGTTGCAAGTAACCCGACCTGAATTTTCACTGGATGTCGACCTGCAGTTGCCGGGGCGTGGCATCAGCGCCTTATTCGGTGTCTCCGGATCAGGTAAGAGCAGCTGCTTGCGCGCCATGGCCGGTTTGGATCAGGTAGCCAAGGGTTATCTGAATGTGAACGGCGAGATTTGGCGGGACGACAGCCGGGGTGTGAATGTACCGACTCATCGGCGCGCACTGGGCTATGTGTTCCAGGAAGCCAATCTGTTTGCGCATCTGGATGTGCGGCGCAATCTGGATTACGGTCAGCGCCGCGTGCCAAGGACCGACCGCAAAGTGTCCTTGGAGCATGCGATCGAACTGTTGGGGATAGCGTCATTACTGCCGCGGCGGCCGGAAACATTGTCTGGCGGCGAGCGTCAGCGGGTAGCCATTGCGCGCGCCTTGGCAACGAGTCCGCGTCTCCTGCTCATGGACGAGCCGCTTGCGGCCTTGGATTACCAGCGCAAGGCTGAGATCCTGCCTTATCTGCGGCGATTACATGATGAACTGGATATTCCCATTATCTACGTCAGTCATTCGGCCGAGGAGGTTGCACAGCTTGCCGATCACCTGGTGGTACTGGAAAAAGGGCGTGTGGTGGTCAGCGGCCCGTTGACGGAAACCCTCGCACGGCTCGATTTGCCGATGCACTTGGGTGAGGATACGGGGGTGGTTCTGGAGGGCCGTGTTGCCGAACGCGATGCCGAGTGGGGACTCGCACGGATTGCCCTTCCGGCTGGTGATCTTTGGGTGCGTGACAGTGGCGAGGCGCTAGGGCTTCAGGTACGGGTTAGAATCCTGGCGCGTGACATCAGTCTCTCGTTGGCTGCGCATAGTGACAGCAGCATCCTCAATATACTGCCGGCGATGGTTGAGCAGATTGTGGGTGAGGCTCATCCGGCGCAGGTTCTGGTACGGTTGAATACTGGCGGTGTTCCGCTGGTCGCGCGGGTCACCCGACGTTCCGTTGCAACCTTGCGGTTGCAACCAGGACTGAAGGTGTGGGCGCAGATCAAAGCAGTGGCGCTGGTCGGGTAAATCGGCCTCAGAATGTAAGGAAGTGTGACGACCGGCGTATTCCACGCGTCTGAGCAGCTGTGCTTATGGTTTGGCGCTGTGGTGTTTGTTTATAATAGTCGAGCGGTGGGTCGCTTTTGTGTCTTTCACCTAAGCGTTAATCCCTTACTCAAATTGACAGTGTCGAGTGTTGACCGGAGGTTCGAATGAAGGCGTTAAATTTACTGGTTATAGCGAGTGCCTGTGTCGTGGTGCTGGCCGGTTGTGCAGCCAGTCAGTCCGGGAGTGCATATAGTCGAACCCAAACCCGTCAGGCTCAGGATGTCGAAATGGGTGTTGTCGAAAGCGTGCGCGAGGTGCAGATAGAAGGCACCAAAACTCCGATCGGCGCGGGTGCAGGTGCTGTTGTAGGTGGTGTGGCTGGCAGCACTGTGGGTGGTGGCAAGGGTAGTACGGTTGCCGCAGTCCTGGGTGCGGTTGGCGGCGGTCTTGCCGGTGCGGCCATCGAGGAAGGTGTCACTCGTAAAAAGGGACTTGAAATCACGGTTAGGCTGGACAGCGGCAAGATGATTGCAGTTACCCAAGAGGCCGATGAAGCCTTTGCTCCGGGTGAACGGGTGCGCATCTTGTCTGGTGGTGGAGTTGTACGCGTAAGTCATTAATCCTCAACGAGCTGTAAAGCGCTTAAAAGCCCGGTCCTGTACCGGGCTTTTTTCGTCTTAGTCATGATTACTCATAGACTTATAGTGAATTGAGATGTGCCACTAAGAGGGAGAAGTACCCAATAAGCCGCAGTCAGTCACCAGCGGTTTAATAGTCCATAGCCGATTGATCTTATTAAGTTATGTCAACCAGGGTCGTTAATTGTTCAAGAGTCTCTGCGCCAGAGCAAGCATCATTTTTATCATTCTCGAAAAGAGTAAGTGTTCAGGGGGCAATGCCGGATATGGGTCTTATCCAGATGACTAGATATATCTGTCTGTGTATGGCTGTTTTAACAGCTGACATTGCCATTGCTGAAGAAACCCGTGCCCCGGATGACATCCCGAATACTACCAAAGTTGATGCTGAAGGTTTGATCAATGCGGTTTCAAAACATGACAGACTGGTGTTGATCGATTCGCGCATCGCCATGGATCGTAAACAGGGCTATATCGAAGGCGCCATCAGCTTGCCGGATACCGAGACCAGCTGTGAGTCCCTCGCTAAACTGATTCCAGAGCTTGGTCAAGCGGCATTGTTCTACTGCAACGGCGTTAAATGTGGCCGCAGCGTCAAAGCCATCTATGTGGCACAGAAATGCGGTTATACGAATCTCTACTGGTTCCGTGGTGGTTTCGAGGAATGGACTGAAAAAGGCTATCCCTTCTTGAAGGAATAAAGGCGCGATAGATGGGATTGTTCTCTCAGCGGTCAATGTCCATTCGGACCATTCTGGGACTTTTGATAGGTCTCATGGGCTTGCTTGGTCTGCTGCTTGCCATTGCCGCGGGCAATATTCATCGCAACCTTGTCATTGAAAACCAGCAACAGGCGCTCACCGAGCTGGTCAAACTGAAATCAGAAGACTTTCTAAAGACCCTGGAAAACCATGCTCGCGACCTCGCGGTCGCTTTGCAGAGCGAACAAGCATTCCGTAACGCCTTTGAAAAACGTGACAAGGCGAGCATGGAAAGCGAACTTTCGCAGCAGTTCCACCAATATTTTGTCACGGCCAATATTCTTACGCTCACCCGGCTTGTAGCATTCGATCTCGATTTTGGTGTGGTTGCAGACGTGTCTCCTGAAGGTCCATCACCAGCCGGCGTGGCGAGTCCATGTCCACATCTCATTGAAACGGCCAGCCATCGCGCAGGGCCATTGCGCACACGCGTCTTGGGTGAAATCTGTACGCTCGAGGGCAAACCCATCCAGATGGTGCTGGTGGCCATCGGTGGTCTGCGACCAATAGGTTATCTGGCCGTGATCGTTGATCCGCTTCCTACCCTGAAAGGAATCGAACAAGCCCTGAATATGCCGGTGAAGATAGGTTACCCGCAGCATGAACGTACCTACGTTTCATCAGCATGGCCACCACCCAGTAACATGGACGATGTGATGGTGGCGAAACATACAATCACCTCTGCCGATGGACATGAGGCACTCTATGTGTCAGTCCTGAGCGACTACCGGGAATTGCATCTCCGACTCCGTGACACACAGATAGCATTGACGCTGATCGCCTCGGCAATGACGCTGGCATTCATCTTTGTGGCGCTGCTGGTATTTCGGCAAACGACGGTGAAACCGTTGCGTCAGCTGACGGAGCAATTACGCAATGTCGGTCGAGACCGGAAAAATCTCTTAGGGCTGGTCGGCGCCGATGGTGTATCTGAAATCAAAGAACTGGCTGTCAACTTCAATCAGATGGCATCCGAGCTGGGCGATCTTTATGAAACGCTGGAGCAGATGGCTTTTTATGATGGACTGACCAGTTTGCCAAACCGCAACCGCTTTCATGAGAAGCTATCCGCGCTCGTGAAATCCAGCCAGGAGGATGGGAGGCCCTTTGCTGTTTTGTTGCTGGACCTGGATCGTTTCAAGTCGGTCAATGACACTCTTGGACATCATATCGGAGATGAATTGCTGCGCGAAGTTGGAGCGCGGCTGCGCAAAACTTTAGCGTTCCTCAGTCTGCAAGACATCCATGGCGTAAAGAATACCGACCAGGACAAACGCTGCCTAATAGCGCGCATCGGCGGAGATGAGTTCGCGGCGCTACTGCCCGATTTAAGTAGTACAGAATATGCCATCGGCTTTGCGCAAACGCTGATTCGTATTCTTGAAGAACCCTGCGTCATTGGGGAATACAAACTTCGTCTTGCTTCCAGTATCGGGTTGGCCTTTTATCCGCAACATGGCAGTGACCAGAATACATTAATGCGCCGCGCCGATCTGGCGATGTATTTCGCTAAAAGTACCCGCAGAGGATATTCAATCTACGAGTCCAGTCTAGACGAGGCCGGGTTATTACATCTTTCCTTGGAAAGTGACTTTAACCGTGCCATTGAATGCGATGAGCTGTTTCTGGAATATCAACCACAAATCGATCTCAGATCAGGCGTGGTTACCGGCGTCGAGGCATTGGTGCGTTGGATGCACCCTGAACGCGGCATGATTCCTCCCATTGAATTTATCCCGATGGCGGAACAGACGGGTAGCATACAACGGCTTATGGAGTGGGTTCTGCGCCGTGCGCTAAGAGACTGTGGGGAGTGGCAGGGTAATGGGTTCGATTTTGGTGTCTCGGTCAATCTGTCACCGATAAATCTACATCACCCGGAGATAGGTGATGTCATTGGACAGTCAATGAGAGCATACCCTGTAAGAGATGGAAGCCTCATGCTTGAACTGACCGAAAGCGCTGTCATGGGCGACCCTGAATATGCCATACGTGTTTTAGATAGATTGGCGACTGCGGGTATCGGCATTTCTATCGATGATTTTGGAACCGGGCACTGCTCATTAAGCTATATCAAGAAATTACCTGCTAATGAGATTAAGATTGATCGTTCATTTGTGATGGATATGAACCAGGATCCAAACGATATGGTGATCGTGCGCGCGACAATCGGTTTGGCACATAACATGGGCCTATCGGTTATCGCCGAAGGCGTCGAAGATGCCGCGACGTTGAAAAATCTGCGCGCCCTTGGCTGCGATAAGGCCCAGGGCTACCACATTGCACGCACCTTGCCCATGGCGGCTTTGATCGAATGGCTAGACGCTTACCAGGAGAAGCTTGCCCTGGACGCTCAACGAGTCAAGGCTCAAGGTCAGACCTGAGTATTTCCAGATAACTTCGTCATCTCGAGCCTACTTCGCTGTAAGCGCAGCTTAATCCGACCAGCGACTCACGGCAGAGCAAATCTATCATGTTCGGGCCGAAGGTCATGTCCGACATGATAAGCCTGCTATGCCAATTCTGCCTCGATAGCCAAAACGGTTTGACATAAATCATCCGCAGCAACGGTATTGCCATTTTGTAATCAACTACTCGTTGAACCCACCCTGCCTGACTCTGACAATGCACATGGCCGCAGTATTTCCGTCGGCCACCATTTCACCGCGAACAACAGAAGAGGCCAGCATGCAGTCAGAGAGTCGGAACAACCAGAAGAGCGCATATCCCGCAGATACAGTCCGGGGGCTGAAGATTGGGCTTGCGGAAATGCTCAAGGGTGGCGTGATCATGGATGTCACCAACGTGGAACAGGCGTTAATCGCCGAACGCGCCGGGGCGGTTGCTGTCATGGCTCTGGAACGAATCCCCGCCGATATCCGCGTCGAAGGTGGTGTGGCACGCATGTCCGACCCGGAACTCATCAAGGCCATACAGGACACGGTGTCCATTCCCGTGATGGCAAAATGTCGTATCGGTCATTTCGCAGAGGCACAGATTCTGCAGGCCCTGGAAGTTGATTTTATCGACGAAAGTGAAGTCCTGACTCCCGCGGACGATGCCTACCATATCGCCAAAAGCAGTTTTGACGTGCCCTTCGTCTGTGGCGCGACGAATCTGGGAGAAGCGCTGCGACGCATCGGCGAAGGCGCGGCCATGATCCGCACGAAGGGTGAGGCGGGTAGCGGTAATATTGTCGAGGCGGTACGCCATCTGCGCTTGCTCAATCAGGCCATGGCGCGTCTGCACAACTCAGATGCCGCGGAATGGATGACGGTGGCCAAAGAGTTGCAGGCACCCTATGAACTGGTTCGATATGTTGCCGAGCAGGGTCATCTGCCAGTCCCTTGTTTCTGTGCCGGGGGTATCGCCACGCCAGCAGATGCTGCGTTAGTACGTCAACTCGGTGCACAGGCAGTGTTCGTTGGTTCGGGAATATTCAAATCCGATGATCCCGAAGCGCGTGCCGAGGCCATTGTTGTGGCTACGACCCATTTCGATGACCCGGGACAGTTGCTGCGTGTGAGCCGTGGCCTGCAACCGGCCATGCGTGGTTTGGATCTGCAAGGTCTTGAGCCTGAACAACGCCTGGCATCACGTGGATGGTAGTCGGCCTGATTGGTGTCCTGGCCCTGCAAGGTGGTTATCAGCGCCATGCTGATCATCTGGACCGTTGCGGCGTCAAGTGGTGTCTGGTTAGAAACGCTGAGACGTTGGCGCGTTGCGCTGCACTGATACTGCCGGGTGGTGAATCGACTGCAATAACCCGTTTGCTTCAGGCGGAAAAATTACTCGAGCCGTTACGTCGTTTTACACAGTCCCACCCGGTAATGGCTACCTGTGCCGGGCTGATTATGATGGCGCGGTCAAATGATGCCCGTGTTGAATCATTGAATGCCTTGGATCTGGACGTTGCGCGTAATGCCTATGGACGGCAGATCAAGAGTTTTCAATGTTCGATTCAGATTGATCTTGGCACGGACTCTGATTCATTTCCGGCTGTTTTTATCCGTGCCCCGCAGATCATGCAGTACGGTCCCAGCGTGACTGTCCTTGCACAACATCAAGGTTCTCCGGTGCTGGTCGCCCAGGGTTGGCATCTGGGTATGACTTTCCATCCGGAATTGAGCGACGATCTGCGCGTCCATCGTTATTGGTTGGAGCGTATTGCCGCATTGCATGATGCGGTGGTCTCACAAAAGGAATCCCTATGCAAAACATGAAGCCTGGCTTATCGGGGCGACTTATACGCGCACTGCCGGGTTTTGTGCTGCGGCCCTTGGGTTTTATCCCGCGTCCGCTGAGCAATCACGGCATGATTGCACTCTGTAATCAGGTCTTCGCAGCGTCCCTGGCGACGGGTGAACTGGCATTTCTCGATCAACGGGTTTTACAGATTTCCGTCCAAGATGCTGGCATCGATCTCATTATGAGCAGTACTGGTTCGCATCTACGTGCCGTTACGGGGTCACGTTCTCCCGATGTGAGTATCCGTGGCTCAGCCTATGATTTACTGCTGCTTGTGAGTAAACGAGAAGATGCAGATAGCTTGTTTTTTCAGCGTCGGCTGCGTCTGGAAGGCGATACCGAGTTGGGTCTGCACCTGAAGAATTTCCTCGATGCCTGGGAGCCTCCGCCTGCCGTGCAGTGGTTGCAGCAGCAGGCCCATGGCTGGCTCGCACTGGCTGAGCGCTTCGCAACAGCCAATGAGCAGGTCACGCAGAGACCGTCAGGCGTATCTCACCGCTTGCGCTGACAGTCAGACCAGCGTCGCCAGTCCAATAGCCATCACAGGGTCCCGTCGGCATTAGCGCCTCCAATTGTTTAGTACCGTCCACCAATGACAACGTGTCGTTGCGGCAATTCGCGAAGATATCAATAATCTCCAGGCTGTGTTCTGACTGGGGACTGATACGCAATACGTCAACTCCGAGGTCCGCCAGCCTGGGCAGATAGGGGAGCAGGTTGTAGCTCTGCGCGGATTGTGTCTGGATGCCGTTCAGGCAGAGAAAATCCTGGTCCTCGCGGGTAGCGAGCAGCATACCGTCCGGGTGTTCGAGACACACGAATTGGCAGTCATCCTTGGCGCGGTTGTAGGCTCGTGCCGTGAAACAGCGCGCAGAGTAGGCAAGTGGTAACCGTCCATAGGCGAACACTTCTGTCTGCAGACCTTCCGGACGCAGCTGTTGAAGTTCACTGAGAGTAGAGTCGGACAATTCAACCGGTAGTACCCAGCGCTGCATGCCGAGTTGATGCAGTCGTCGCAGGCTGTGTTGGTTATAGAGATTGAGCGCTGCTCCGCCCACAAAGGATCGGCCTGCATGCGCCTGCACGGCTGCCATATCGTTGGCCTCGACCGGATAATCGTTTTGGGCGCAGAGCCGTTCCAGATTGTGCAGCTCCGAATCCGCTTCGATCATGTTGAGCGTCGAGAACACCACTTCCTTGCCGGCGGCTCGCAGCCGTGTCGCGATACTCAGCCAATCCTGCTCACGAAGCTGCCGACGCTTGGAACAGACCGTTTCACCCAGATAGATAATATCGATAGGACTGATGGCGACGGAATCATAGAAGTCGAACACCTGCTGCATCGGCCAGTAATACAGAATCGGTCCCAGGGAAAGTTTCATGTCTTTGATGCGCATTGCGATACCTTTTGAATTTGCTATGACGTCATTGCCAGGGTCGATGCAGCGCACCCAGGGTGGTTTGTGTGCCTTCCGATACCTTGCTCAAGGTGTCGATCCAGTTCGGGTGAGGTGTGAAGTGTTTCGGGTTCCGTTGACAGGCATCGATGGCGGCGCGCCAGACACTGGTTACCTGGGTCACGTAGGCGGGGCTTCGCTGCCGCCCCTCAATCTTGATCGCGGCGATGCCACCTTCGAGTAGTTGTGGCAATAACTCTAGCGTGTTGAGGCTGGTAGGTTCCTCAATGGCGTAATAGGTTTGCCCCTCGACTTTGAAGCGACCCTTGCAGAGTGTCGGATAGCCCGCCGTTTCCAAGGGCGTGAAACGGTCGATCAGCACACCGTTGAGGCGTGTCTCCAGACCCTTTGGTGTTTCGCGCCATTCCACGGCCTTGGCCGGTGAACAGGCGCCACAGGTATTCGGTGATTGACCGGTTGCGTAAGAGGACAACAGGCATCTGCCTTCCACCATGACGCACAGGCTGCCAAAGCCGAATACCTCGATAGCGACCGGACTCTTTTCGACCAGACTCAGGATCTGTCGCAGCGACAACACACGAGGTATAACGGCGCGCTGAATATTGAACTGTTCATGGTAGAAGCGCAGCGCGCCAGGATTCGTGGCGGAACCCTGTACGGACAGATGTAGTCGCAGATCGGGCCAGCGTGTGGCAGCGTAGTCGAGCACACCAATGTCGGCGACGATCAGCGCATCTATGCCGATCTCCGCAGCAGTATCGACAGCGGCTTGCCAACGCTGCCAGCCCGCGGGTTGTGGATAGGTATTAAGGGCCAGGTAAACGCGGCGCTGCTTGCTGTGCGCGAACTCGATGCCATGGGCGATGGTCTTGAGATCGAAATTCAGGCCGGCGAAATGCCGTGCATTGGTGTCATCCTTGAACCCCAGATAAACTGCATCAGCACCGTTATCGATGGCTGCCTTCAGGGCAGGAAGATTTCCGGCGGGACAGACCAGTTCCATCAGTGTGACCTCGCGATTGATAAGTAGGTTGTAGCTGGTTGGGGCGATGCGCAAGTCGCTCGTTGCGCAAGTTCTCTCTCGATACCGTTGAGTACCTGCCATTTGCGACTGCACCAGGCCGGTGCCAGCAGAAGATTAGCAGCGGCAGTGCCGGTGAGGCGGTGAAAGACCACGGAAGCGGGTGTTGCTTTGACCACATCGGCGGCAATACGGATGTAATCATTAAGGGCCAATGGACTGTACTCGCCACGCCGCCATTCATTGGCCAGCTGCGTGCCTTTGACAACATGCAGGGGATGCAGCTTCAGGCCATCCACACCAAGCTCCAGGACGCGCGCCAATGTCTCCTGCACATGTGCACCTGTTTCTCCCGGCAGTCCAGCGATCAGGTGAGTACAAATCGGTATGCCACGTAATCGCGCGGCTTGGGTAGTGGCGGCATATTCAGCGAAGCCATGGCCACGATTGACGCGTAACAAGGTCTCGTCGAAGGCAGATTGCAATCCCAACTCCAGCCAAACCTCATAGCCGCGTGATTGAATGTCGGATAACAAGTCTAGTACAGCGGGCGGGACGCAATCGGGACGTGTGCCGATGGCGATACCCACGACATCCGGCTCCGCAAGCGCCTCGGCATATTGCGTGGACAGTGTCTGAACGTCGGCATAGGTATTGGTATAGGCCTGGAAATAGGCAATGAAGCGCCGGGCGCCGGTACGCTTGGCGAGCACTTTTCGCCCAGCGGCGAGTTGCGTGGTGACACTGGGTGCGTTACGTGCGGTTGGACTGAAAGAGGCGTTATTACAGAAGGTGCAACCACCGATGCCTTTGGAGCCATCGCGGTTCGGGCAGGTAAAGCCGGCATTGATGGCGAGCTTATGCACACGTTCACCATGGCGGGCGAGTAAATCCTGCCCAAAGGTCGTTACATAATCGGCCAGTGTCATGAATGAGAATCAATCTGCATTTGCATTGGGAGCGGTGCAGATTGTCATACACAGGGATGGGACGATTTGACCTGGGTCAATGGTGACCAAGCGGCAGCTTGATAGGTTTCCCAGGGCTGCCATTTATCAAGGATAACCATCATGCCTCACGCTGTATCATCCGCTGCTGTTGCGAAATCTACAGTGTTTACCAATTTACAGGATTCTGAGTCATATCTTCGTTGGCGGGACTGGAAATTCAGCACGCTGCCTCAGGGACTCGGCGGACTGGTGGTCGAGGTCCGAGACCCGCGCCGCTTGAGCGACTCAGAGCGGGCGGCATTGATCCAACATTGCCGGCACAACAATATGGCCTTGTATGCCAGTCAGCGTGGCAGTGAGCCCGACAAAGATATACCTCGGCTGCTAGGGCAGCAGCTGGGTCTGCTGCGATTGGATCATAACTGGCTGGCCGATGATGACGGCATTACCTCTTTGGCCGTGAATGCCGAAGGTGCGCATCCGCACTATATTCCCTACACCGATCGTCCCATCCATTGGCACACCGATGGTTATTACAATCCACCCGAACGGCAGATTTATGGATTACTGCTGCATTGCGTGCATCCCGCCAGCGAAGGTGGAGAGAACGCGCTGCTTGATCCGGAACTGGCCTATATTCATCTCCGCGATACTAATCCTGCCTATATCCAAGCCCTGATGAATCCCGATGCCATGACCATCCCCGCTCGCAAACAAGCCGGCATTGAGGCACGTCCAGATAGCGTCGGTCCGGTGTTCTCGACTCACCCGCACACGGGTGCTCTGCATATGCGCTACACGGCACGCACTCACAGTATCGCCTGGTCGCCTGACCTGCTCGTCCAAGAGGCCGTGCAGTGTCTGGAAAACCTGCTCGCGAGTGACATGACGACTATCTATCGTGGTCGCCTGGAAGCAGGGATGGGCCTGGTCAGTAATAATGTGCTGCATGATCGGGCCGGTTTTAAGGATTTGCCGGGACAGCCGCCGCGACTACTGTATCGGGCACGTTACTACGAGCGTGTCTGCGAAACTTGAGTCATATTTCACTTCAGGGGTTTACCTGAGAGGGTGTCTGTGGCATAACGCCACGCATGAAAAAACACAACTCAATCACAGCCAAAACGCCTAAATCCACCGGAAAACTCACCCAGGCAGAACGCGCTGATCGGCACAAGCTGTATCAGAAGTCGGTGCAGGATACCGATTTTGAGTTTGACTTCGTCGATGCGACCTTCAAGCGACTGCGCGGGCGTACGGCTCACCACTTACGCGAGGACTTCTGCGGCACGGCGGCGATGTGCTGCGAATGGGTACAAAGACGGCGTGATAACCATGCCGTCGGTGTCGATCTTGATGCCGAAGTGCTTGCCTGGGGTCGCGCAAACAATCTATCCAAGATCCCGTTGAGCGATCAGCGCCGCGTTACGCTGGTGGAGGGGAATGTTCTCAGCGTGGATCTGGAGCCGGTCGATCTGCTGCTGGCAATGAACTTCAGCTACCAGTGTTTCAAGGATCGCGCCCAACTGCGACGTTACTTTGAGTGCGCCCACAAGGCACTGGTTGATGATGGCGTGTTGATCATGGACGCCTTCGGTGGTTATGAAGCCATCCGTGAGATGACAGAACGCACTGAACACAAGAAATTCACCTATGTGTGGGACCAGGATCGCTACGACCCCATAACGGGTGAGATCCTCTGTCATATACACTTCCACTTCCCGGATGGCTCCAAGCTCAAGCGCGCTTTCACCTATGATTGGCGGTTATGGTCCTTGCCCGAGCTCCAGGAAATCCTGGTCGAGGCCGGGTTCCAAAAAGTCACTGTCTACTGGCAAGGCACGGAAGAAGATACCAATGAGGGGGATGGCAACTTTGAGCCGGCTGAGCACGGCGAGGCTGATCCGGCCTGGGTCTGCTTTATTTCAGCGGAGAAGTAAGGCGCGTTTGACCCACACCTGACCAATATCCTGTTATCACAATCTGCTTTTTAAAGGCTAGGTACCTCTGAACTAAAGGTGTCGACGCCATCACTTATGGCTACTGCACAGAATGGTTTCAATCTCATATGGATTTTCAAATCCAGTCCTCAAGCGCAATTGAACCGGCATTTATAAATAACAGGCAAAGATTACGAACCGGTAGGCAATTTACTTACATGAAAGGTGCAATATTTTACGGACAATTAGCAGCATGAATACGCTGGGAAGCATGGTCTGCTACATGATGATATGTCACGTTTTGACGTGATTTTTATCATATATTAGAGTTTACTAATGAAGATGGTAACCACTTTAATAAAGGAAAAGCTGGAGTGGTTACTATCTAGAATTTGAAGTGAGTATTGCTACGGGCAGTAATAGTCCGGTAATCATGGAGCACGTCATGTTCGATACTAATAATAAGCGGCGGCATTCACATACCCCCTTCCCAATCTTATTGTTAATAAAAGGTATTCTTAACACTAATAGACAACCTATACTTCCTCGATTGTTGGTATTACTAACAGGTGTTTTGGTTCTCACTGGTTTCTCAGGCGCTTTGCAGGCTAACCCAGAAAATACGCAAATCGGGCATGTTGGGCCAAAGTTATATCTGAACTTTTCTCCTAATCAGTCGATAGCTTTATCGAATATGATAGAGCGGACTGAGGTAAGTGAAGGACAGCGTGGACAGCGGGGTTACGAACTAGATTCCGACTTAGCACTGGCGGATACCACAACAAATAAGGATTTGAGTGCCTATTTCCTACCCAAGATCACTTTGACTTGGAATAGTGTTAGTCCCTCAAAATCCTTGGGTCGGCAACTGGAAGGTAATTCCTCTGGCAGAGAAGGCGTAAAACCTACTACATTGCCTTTATCCAGTGTCGACAAATTGGCGAACAATATTGATGCGTCGTCCGCAGAAAGCGAGGATAATTCATTGAATGTTGAGAAGCCCCTTGTAGCTGAGGTTGTGAGGTCTCCCTTTGTTACAATCACATTGGCAGGCCTTGCATTGTTAGGACTTGTGTCAGTTTCACGGCGGAATGATTTATAAACTCTATAGATCAGCTTCACAACAACACAGATCCGCAACGTAGCCACAGGCTGGTGGTGTGAGCCTGCCACTGGTTATGTTGTGGATTTTTTAGTACATTTTCAATGAACGTTTAGAGTGGTGTAGTAATGTCAGATAATCCATTGATATTAGAAGATTTTGGAGCGATATTGCGCAGGCGGAAATTGCATATACTGATTCCCGCTGCACTCATACTGCTCATGAGTGGCGCCATTGCATATATATTGCCACCTGCCTATATTTCAACCGCTAAGATATTGATTGAGCAGCAAGACATACCTCAAAATCTTGTGACTTCGACAGTCATGGGTTATGCAGCAGAGCGCATCCAGATTATTCAAAATCGAGTCATGACTCGGGATAATTTATGGGCGATGGCTGAAGAATTTGATCTCTACGCAGGTATTAGAACTATCGAGAATCAGCAAGAGATCTTGGCGAAAATGCGCGAGGATATCGTCATAACCATGGTTAGTGCTGATGTAGTTGATCCGAAAACGGGTAGATCCAGCACTCCGACGATCGCATTTACAGTCTCTTACAAGAACGAATCCCCCAAACTTGCCCAGTCAGTCACCGCGGAGCTTGCAGAACTCTATCTAAATGAGAATCGCAGAAGCCGAACGGAGGAGACACAGCAAACATCATCATTTCTAGAAGCTGAGGCTCAACGGTTGCAGACTCAGATTTCTGAACTAGGGGCTAAGGTCGCTGCTTTTAAGGTAAAAAATGCTGGAGCCTTGCCAGATACCTTTGAGGCTACTTCAAGAATGCTAGCTGATGCCCAGCAGCAACTTGGACTACTTGACGCGAAGCTACCTCCTTTGGAGTCGCGTTACACATACCTGAAAAGTCGGTTAACCGGTTTTGGGTCATCCGCCCTGCTTGCGAAAGCGCGTGCAGATTTGGCTGCCGCACGTGATAAATATTCTGACATACATCCAGACGTAGTGCGTCTGAAGCGAACAGTAGAATCACTGGAGGCCGGAGCTAATCAATCCGGGGGCTCGGCAGTATATGAAACCACTAGCAGTGATCCTGAATACTTGGAATTGAAATCGGAATTACAGCAAGTTTCTGGCGAAATTGGCGCAGTACGCACACAGCGCGCCGATCTTAATCGTAAAATTTCTGAGTACCAATCACGCCTCGCTCAGTCTCCAAACGTCGAAAGAGAATATTCAGCACTGACTCGTGACCTAGACCATGCTACTAGCAAATATAGTGACATCATGAATAAACTGACAAGCGCGAAGCTTGCTGAGGAACTTGAACGGGAGCAGAAGGCAGAGCGCTTTATACTCATTGAACCAGCCATCTATCCTAGTACGCCCAGTGAACCTAATATACCCGCCATAATGTTGTTAGGGTTAACCTTTGCGCTTGGTGTTGGTATCAGCATTGCTGCTCTAGCGGAGTATCTGGACAAAAGGATATTTGGACCCAAAGAGCTTGCGACGATCTTCAAGGCACCACCTCTTGCCATAATCCCTGAGATCAGAGGGTAGGATGAGTATGGATTACATAGAAAAAGCTGTTGCTATGCTAGATCGTACTGGACCGTCTTTTGGGCAGGCGGAATCAAATACGGATGTAGCTGGAAAAATTGAGTACACAGAGAGCCGCATTGTCACGTTATCCAATAAGCATCTCCAGAAAAACCATGTTCTTACTCCCGATACGGATAAGGTCATTACTAATGCTTATAAGGTGCTAAGGACTCGTGTATTAGAGCAGATGCAACAAAACAGATGGACAACCCTGGCGGTTACCAGTCCTAAGCCGAATGAAGGCAAAACCCTGACGGCAATCAACCTCAGCATCAGTATAGCGCTGAAGCTGGATTACACTGTGGTACTGGTTGATCTGGATTTTCGAAAACCAAGTATGCATGAGCGTTTCGGATTTCAGCCGCAATGGGGGCTTAGCGATTATCTTGCCGGTCGTGTCCAACTGGAAGAAGTTTTTGTCAATCCAGGAATCAACCGATTATTACTCTTACCAGAACCAAAAAAACAGAGTGGGTCCTCAGAGATTCTGTCTTCGGCTGGAATGCAACAATTGGTCGACGAACTAAAAAATCGCTACCCATCCAGAATAATCATATTTGATCTGCCTCCAGTGCTGGTTGGGGACGATGTGCTCGCATT
>JAHJQQ010000030.1 GCA_018819175.1 Gammaproteobacteria bacterium | reverse complement strand
CACCACAAATTCATGACGCAGCGACATAGTCGACACCTCTTGCCAGGGCATGGCAGCTCTCCTGTGTGGAACCTGCCATACAGTGTAAAAGTGTTACCTATGTCTCCGAACACCTGTTACCCATGTGTCCAGTCTGTACACCCGGCGGGAGAGGGGGTTATCCCCTCTCCCCGCTTGCGGGGAGAGGGTTAGGGAGAGGGGCGTTTGTGTCATCCCAATGGGTAATGATCAATAAGTGCTAACTGCCAGAACACTACCCCTGTGGTACAGATCTTCTGCTCTGTCCCCGTCCGTGCGTGCCACGAACAGGATTCTTTTGCGGATGATCAATGCATCAGATGATTCAGGTCGAAGATCGACAGCAGGAGTTGCGCGTTGGACGCAGATCGAGCTGTCTGCAATGCGAGAAAATGGTTACTCCAGCGCCCTGGAAAACATGGATTCCGGCATGCGCCGGAATGACGAAATAGTGGGGATCCGTGGGGACAGATCTTCAGCGCTGTCCCCGTCCGTGCGTGCCACGAACAGGATTCTTTTGCGGAAGATCAATGCACCAGCTGATTCAGGTCGAAGATCGGCAGCAGGATGGCGAGGACGATAATCAGGACCAGTCCGCCCATGACAATAATCAGCAGCGGTTCGAACAGGCCCAACAAGGTGGCAACCAGCATTTCGATTTCGCGCTCCTGACTGGTGGCGGCGCGGTCCAGCATGTCTTCCAGATTACCGGCGGTCTCGCCACTGGCAATCAGGTGCAACGTCATCGGCGGGAAGCATTTGCTCTTGTCCAGCGCGGCGAAGATGCTGCTGCCTTCGCGAACCTTATTGGCCGCCTCTTCCACAGCATCGCGCATCGGCAGATTGCTGATCACCTCAGCGGCGATGCGCAAGGCTTCCAGAACCGGCACACCCGAGGCTAGCAGGATGCTGAAGGTGCGTGAAAAGCGTGCGGTGTTCAGGCCACGCACCAGACGCGATACCAGCGGCAGACGCAGTAAAAAACCATCCCAGCGTCGGCGCGGTCCGGGTTTGCGCAGCAGCCAGATAAAGGCGCCCGCACCCAGCGCCAGTAATGTCAGAATAATCACGCCATAGGTGCGCAGAAAATCACTCAGCGCGATCAGCCCACGGGTCAGCAGTGGCAATTGCTGACCGATGTTCTGGAACACCTCCACGACCTGCGGCACAACATAGGTCAGCAGGAGCGCGACAACGCTGATGGCCAGCACCGTCAGGATGGCCGGGTAGAACAGGGCCAGCTGCACCTTCGAGCGTAGCTGCTGACGACTTTCGGTGTAATCGGCGAGACGTTCCAGCACGACGTCAAGGTGCCCGGACTGTTCACCGGCACCCACCGTGGCGCGATACAACTCGGGAAAAATATGCGGGTAGTCAGACAGACCCGAGGCCAGGGTGTGACCTTCCATCACGCGCGAACGCACACCCAGCAGCATGCTTTTCAAACGTGGCTTCTCGGTCTGTTGCGACACAGCGCGCACGGATTCTTCCAACGGTAATCCGGAACGCACCAGCGTGGACAGCTGGCGGGTCAGCAAGGCCAGATCAACCGCCGCGATACCCCGCCGCAGGTTGAAGCGTCGCGCGGTGGCCTTGGCCTCACGCTGGGCAACTTCCTGGACGTCCAGTGGTGTCCAATGACGCTCGCGCAACTGCTGTCGCACCGCGCGCGGACTGTCACCCTCGAGCAACCCTTTGTGCTCGCGGCCGTTGGCGTCCAGTGCGGTGAATTCGAAGGCGGGCATGGTTAATTCAGGGCTGAGGTTCTAGATCCTAGGTACTAGGGCGATAGAAAACTGCTTCAATCTTAACAACTGCTGCGCGAATAAAGGTTTTACCTCGGCCCTAGCACCTAGCACCTGGTACCTAGTCTTCACGCGTTACCCGCAACACTTCTTCCAAGGTCGTTTTGCCTTCCAGGATACGGCGCAATCCATCCTGGCGGATGCTGGACGAACGGGTGCGCGCATGGCGTTCCATGTCCTGCTCGCTGGTGCCGTCGTGGATCATGGTGGCAAGACGATCATCGACCTCGATCAGTTCGTAAATGCCGGTACGGCCCTGGTAGCCCAGATTATTACAGGCCTCGCAACCGACGGCACGATACAGTTTTGGCGGGTGTTCGGCAGATACATCCAGCAAGGCACAGTCGCCGGCGGTGGCGATGTATTCCTGTTTGCAATGGGAACAGAGCACCCGCACCAGCCGTTGCGCCAACACGCCGACCAGACTCGACGACAGCAGGAACGGCTCCACGCCCATGTCGCGCAAACGGGTGACGGCACCGACCGCGCTGTTGGTATGCAATGTCGACAGTACCAAGTGGCCGGTCAAACTTGCCTGCACGGCAATCTCGGCGGTTTCAAGGTCGCGGATTTCGCCGACCATCACGACGTCCGGGTCCTGCCGCAGAATGGCGCGCAGACCGCGCGCGAAGGTCATCTCGACTTTGGTATTCACCTGAGTCTGGCCGATGCCGTCGAGGTAATATTCGATCGGGTCTTCGACAGTGAGGATATTGCTGCTGCGGTCGTTGAGTTTTGTGAGCGCGGCATACAGCGTCGTGGTCTTACCGGAACCGGTCGGACCGGTGACCAGGATGATGCCATGCGGTCGGTGAATGATGCGATCCATGGTCACACGCGCCTCGCGCGCCATGCCCAGGTGTTCCAGATCGAGTCGTCCGGCCTGCTTGTCGAGCAAGCGCAACACGACACGCTCGCCATGTCCTGACGGTAAGGTAGATACGCGCACGTCTACTGCGCGACCGGCGACCCGCAAGGAAATACGACCATCCTGCGGCAGCCGTTTCTCGGCGATATCGAGCTTGGCCATAACCTTGATGCGCGACACGATCAACGGTGCCAGCACGCGTTGTGGTTGCAGCACTTCGCGCAACACACCATCGACGCGGAAGCGCACGACCAGTCGATTTTCGAAAGTCTCGACATGAATATCCGACGCGTTTTCCTTAACGGCTTCGGTGAGCAGCGCATTGATCAGGCGGATGATCGGTGCGTCGTCCTGGGAATCGAGCAGATCTTCCGGTTCCGGAAGTTGCTGGGCGATACGGAACAGATCGGTATCGTCGCCCAGATCCTCCATCATCATCATGGTCTGACTGGATTCGTTTTCGTAGGCATCGGTCAACAGGCTGTTGAAACGATCATCCGGCACGCTTTCCAGCACCAGCGGCCGGCGCAGAAAGCGTCGCAATTCGGCCAGGGCATTCAGGGTTACATCGGAGCGGTGACGCACAACAATATGGCCTTCGCGCTCACCGCTGACCAACACGCCATGGCGCTTGGCAAAGGCAAAGCTCGGTCGGCTCAATGACGCCGGCGCATCCGTCGCTTCAGCTACCGGACTCAGCTCGACTTCGCTCATGGCGTTTCGGGAATGGGCTGGGTCAGATCCGCTGCCGGCGAGGTTGTGGTGCTGATGGGATACTCAGGCAACACCGGCGCCTCTTTATCCTGCAGCAGATTCACACCACTATCACGCTGGCGTGTCTGCAGGCCGCGCATATAGTTGTACTTCTCCATGCTGGTGGAACTGAAATACGCCGCATCGCGCAGGATAGTCGGCTGCATGAAGACCATCAGGTTGCGCTTGGTCTTGGAGGTGCTGCGCGACTTGAACAGATTGCCCAGTAGCGGCAGATCACCCAGCAGTGGCACCTTCTGAACGTTTTCGGTCAGGTTGTCATCCAACAGACCACCCAGCACGATCATCTGCTTGTCTTCCACCATCACATTGGTTTTGATGGAGCGCTTATTGGTGACGATATCCGAGGCACCCAACACGGGCTTGGTGCTGACGTCGGAAATCTCCTGCTGGATCTCCAACTGAATGGCATCACCCTCGTTGACCTGGGGTTTGACCTTGAGGGTCAAACCCACGTCCTGTCGCTCGATGGTCTGGAACGGATTGGCTGCACCTTCGGCGGCACCGGTGCTGGTGTAAGAACCGGTCACAAAGGGAACATTCTGCGCCACCACGATTTCGGCTTCCTGATTGTCCAGGGTCACCAGATTCGGCGTGGCCAAAATGTTGGTCGAAGAGTCCGAACTCAGAGCACGGACCAGGACGCCCAGATTCAGAATCTCGGTACCCAGTATTTCGGTGGTCCCTTCAAAATAACCCAGGCTCAAGCCCGCACCGGCGGCCAACGGATTCCGCGCGACAGTACTGATGGAGGTACCGGTACCCGGGAAATCGGTGCCACCGATCACTCCGCTACCTGACAAATCGTTGGTGCCGCGCCACTGGATACCCAGCTCCACGGCCTTGTCGTATTTGATTTCCGCAATAACGGCTTCGATATGGACCTGGGCACGACGGATATCCAATTGACGGATGACGGCCTCCAGAGAGCGGAACACATCCGGCGGCGCGTTGATCACCAGCGCGTTGGCGCTCTCATCGGCCTGAATACTCATCTCGCCCGACTTCTGGGTGGCAACCGCCTGGCCCTTTTGCTCCTGGGCAATGCTGCTACTCACACCGGTCAGCACTTTGACCAGTTCTTCGGCCTTGGAATATTTGAGATAGATGACATGCGTATTACCGCCGCGATCCAGCGGGGTATCCAGATGCGAAATGACCATACGCAGGCGCAACCGGTCGGCCTTGTCACCGCCGATCAATACGCTGTTGGTACGCTCATCGGCAATCACCGTCGGCTCGCCCGAGGGCATTGCCTGCTGGCCCGGCTGCGGCCGGTTGAGTGCCGAAATAATCCGCACCACTTCAGCTGCAGAGGCGTATTGCAGCGGCATGACCTCGATCTCGCTGTCGCTCTGCTGATCCATGCGTCGGACAATTTCGACCAACCGTTCGATGTTGTCGGCACGGTCGGAAATAATCAGGACATTGGTACCCGGATAGGCGGCCATATGCCCTTGTTGCGGTACCAAAGGTCGTAATATCGGTACCAGTTGCGCGGCCGAGACATTGTTGACCTCGACCACGCGGGTAACCACTTCGTCGCCCTTACCGGGGCTGCCATCAGTGACAGTCGGTACACCTTCGGATTTGGCATTGACGTCGGGGACAATCTTCACCACCGAGCCGCTCGGCACCGCGGCAAAGCCATGCACTTTGAGAATAGACAGAAAGACCTGATAGACCTCGTCGGACTCCATGGGTTTGGAGGACACCACAGTGACCTTGCCCTTGACGCGCGGATCGACAATGAAATTGGTGCCGGTGACTTCGGCGACGGTACCGATCAGCGCACCGATATCGGCATCCTTGAGGTTTAAAGTCACACTGGTTGCCCAAGCCGAAGGCACAGCCAATATCATCCACAGCGCCAGGGCAGCCACACCACCCGACCGGAACGCCATCCTGAAGCGCGCAAACTTCATACAATCCGTATCCTAAGCAAAATGTTGTAATACGTTATGGAATATCGACAGCCAGGCTGATCTCCTGACCACCCCGCTGTATGCGTAACGACAGCTGCTGGCTATCGCGCAGCTGTTGCATGACCTCGGCCCCTTTCATCGGGTTGTCCAGGATCACGCCATTAACCTCTTTGACCACATCACCGGGCTGAAGACCCACCCGGGCAAACAGGGCGGGCTTGCTGCCGGGAAACAGCCGGAATCCCGCAAAACCGTTGGCATCCGTGTACGGCACCGGACGCGCCAGCTCCATCAAGGCTTGCGGATTATCGGCCATTTTGTCGCGATACTCACTCAACAGCTCACCGGCGCCGCCACTAGCGTCAGCGCCAGGACGTCCAGGTGCTGTAACGGCCCCTTCCATAGCCTCGCGGGGCAGCCGCAGCGTTTCGTGACGGCCGGCGC
Organism: Gammaproteobacteria bacterium; assembly: GCA_018819175.1. Taxonomy (GTDB): domain Bacteria; phylum Pseudomonadota; class Gammaproteobacteria; order Thiohalobacterales; family Thiohalobacteraceae; genus JAHJQQ01. Next base: position 13,823 of record JAHJQQ010000030.1, on the reverse strand, counting down.
GCATCAATATAATGCGGTCGGCATAAATCTCTTTCAGCTCAGCCCCACCCGGCAGTGCCGAGCCTACTCGGAAAAAGTTTTCGTTTCCATTAGGTTCCGCAATTATTGCACGCGCGCCATCAGGTTCATCAGAGGATAACACGCCGCGCAGGACCAGATTAAGGCGGGTATCGGGGGCATCGATCGGCCCGCTGGTATTCGGGGCGGGTTCGCTGGTATTCGGCGCACCGAACAGATGCCAATTGACCAGATTGGCCACATCCTGGCGGGGCTTAGCCGATGACGGGGCCGGTGCAGCGATGTCCGTCACGGTCGCAGGCATTTCTGCCAGCTCCGGTTCGGGCACCACCTGCCAGACCAATACCGCCATGCGGTACAGCAACCATACCCCCAGCAACAAAGCCACCAACCGCGCCGTTTGTTCGGCACGCGGACCCTGCAACCAGTCAAATACCTGGTTTAGCTGCATATTTGGCACATCCTCTTCTGCCCGCTGTAGCGCAATAGTAATGGATCGGTCGATCCGGTCACGACTGATGTCCCAGCTGATATCCCGGCTTAACGTCGACGCTGACCGCCGCCACTCTTCCTGGGCCCGCTCCCACCCGGTCGCCGTGGCGGTCTTTGGGTTTTCACTGGCGGCAGCAGTTCGGCGAACAACCCCTGGTCGGGCGCCTCCACCGGAATCTTGTGTCCGATGTAGGATTCGATGTCGGGTAACGAATAGACATAGGTCTCGCAGGCGAAACTGATGGCGTCTCCATCGGCCCCCAAGCGCGCGGTACGCCCGATGCGGTGCACATAATCCTCGGCATCCTGAGGTAGATCATAGTTAAACACATGACTGATTTCAGGAATATGAAGCCCGCGTGCCGCGACATCGGTCGCCACCAGGACGGGCAGCGTACCCGATTGGAACTTCTCCAGCAGCGCCTGACGTTTGTGCTGCGGCACATCGCCGGACAGGATAGCGGCCGAAAATCCATTGCCCTCAAGATAACCCCAAACGCGATCCGCATCCCGCTTGGTGTTCACAAAAACGATACTGCGGCGCGGGTCCATGTGCTTGAGCAGGCCGATCAGCAATTTGATCTTTTCATCGTTAGCCGTGTGGTACAGGACTTGGCGAACGCGCTCGGCGGTGACTTTTTCCGTCTCGACCTTGACCAGCTGCGGATTATTCATGTGCTCATAGGCCAGCTCCGTCACCCGGTGCGAGAGGGTGGCCGAGAACAGCAGGCCCAGGCGCTCTTCCGGCGGTGGGCAGCGACGCAGCAAAAAGCGGATATCCTTGATGAAGCCCAGATCGAACATCCGGTCGGCCTCATCCAGCACGATGACCTGGGCGGCGCGCAAGTCGAACACATGCTGCTTGAAGTAATCGATGATGCGACCAGGCGTACCGATCAACACATCCACGCCGGCCTCCAGATCCTTGCGCTGCTGATCGTAGCCGGTCCCGCCGTAGACCAGGCCAAACACCAGCCCGAGGTGGTTGCCGAGCGCCTGCGCGTCGGAATGGATCTGGATAGCCAGCTCGCGGGTCGGCGCCAGTACCAGCGCGCGCGGCTGATTCGCACGCCGCCCAGGCCGCTCGGGCTGTGTGAGCAGATGCTGAAACAACGCCAGCAGAAAGGCGGCTGTTTTACCCGTGCCGGTCTGTGCTTGACCGGCGATATCCAACCCCTGCAGGGCCAGCGGTAAGGTCTGCGCCTGAATCGGTGTACAGAAATCGAAACCCGCGTCCGCGATACCTTTGAGGACGGGCTCGACCAGCCCCAGGTCGGCAAACCGACGTGTTGATAGATGTTGTTCAGTCATAACGATCAGGGCCTGTTAACGTCATCCACGCCGTGTCGACGGCGGCCCATTTGCTGCAAGCCAAGGCGTACCGAACGCAGAGTACTCGATGTACCTAAGTGAGGTGCAACGCAGGATTGCGGTAAATGGGCCCCGTCCCTCCGGGTTGCGCCCCAAAGGGCGCCATGCGGCGTTGCTCGTCGCTCATTTGGAATCACCAAACTTCTCTCCTCGCGCCTTGCCTGGCGCCCTTTGGGGCGCAACGCCATGGCGTGGATGGCGTCAACAGGCCCTGTAGCATACCCGAAAACCCTGACGCAGTGGACTTGCATTCACTGCCGGATTGGGCTCAAATGAGCCACAGTCGACACCCAGCAGAATCCCAACCCGCAAGTACTGCTCATTCCAGTTGTCAGTCCGACCCCACCGATGCAGGTTATGCGCAAGCCGTACCGCAGAAATCGGTAAACCATCAGCCACGGGGCGGCCGACACAGCCTGGCCCGGGTTGCATGACCCAGCCGGCGACGGCATGAGCGGACAGTCGAAAGGATCTGCCGGGCATCCCATGCACAGCAGGAGAATTCTTCGTGAGCGATAGCATTATGTACGTCACCGACGCATCCTTTGATGCCGATGTCTTGAAGTCCAGCGACCCAGTGCTGGTGGATTACTGGGCAGAGTGGTGCGGCCCCTGCAAGATGATCGCCCCGATCCTCGATGAAATTGCCGAGGAATACGCCGGCAAGGTGAAAATCGCCAAGTTGAATATCGATGATAATCCACAGACCCCGCCCAAATACGGCATCCGTGGCATTCCGACCCTGATGCTGTTCAAAAATGGCAGCGTCGAGGCCACCAAGGTGGGCGCGGTATCCAAATCCCAGCTGACAGCCTTCATTGACAGCAATCTTTAAAGACGGTGGGTGCGTCCAGCCCGTATTGACATGCTGGACGCTACCCGATAACCATGCTAGCCTTCAACTCATTCAGGAAATAAAAAACACCCAAGTATTTTTATTTCGCCGTTGTTCGGCAACCCCCCGTTCAAGACAATAATTCCCGGCCCATTCGGGCTATTTCGTCATTCACATTTCAATCCATTCATCCAGACATCCTCTCAATCATTATGAATCTAACTGAACTCAAGAAAAAATCCGCATCCGAAATCATCCAACTGGCCCAGGACATGGGCATTGACGGGGCCGCCCGCTCCCGCAAACAGGATGTCATCTTCTCGATCCTGAAATCGCATGCCAAAAGCGGCGAAGACATTTCGGGTGATGGCGTGCTGGAAATTCTCCAGGATGGCTTCGGCTTTTTACGCTCGGCGGATTGCTCCTATCTAGCCGGCCCTGACGACATTTACGTCTCACCCAGCCAGATCCGCCGTTTCAACCTGCGCACCGGCGATACGGTCTCCGGCAAGATTCGACCGCCGAAGGAAGGCGAGCGCTATTTCGCGCTGCTCAAAGTCAGCGAGATCAATTTCGACTCGCCCGAGAATGCCAAGAACAAAGTCCTGTTTGAAAACCTCACCCCACTCCACCCGACCCGCCGCCTGAAGCTGGAACTGGGCAATGGCAGCACCGAAGATATCACCCCACGCGTTATCGACCTTGCCTCGCCGATCGGCATGGGCCAGCGCGGCCTGATTGTGTCGCCGCCCAAGGCCGGTAAAACCATGCTGCTGCAGAACATCGCGCAGAGCATCGCCAGCAACCATCCCGAGTGTTATCTGATTGTGCTGCTGATCGACGAGCGCCCTGAGGAAGTCACGGAAATGGTGCGTTCGGTACGCGGTGAAGTGGTGTCATCGACGTTCGATGAGCCGGCCAGCCGCCATGTACAGGTCGCGGAAATGGTCATCGAAAAGGCCAAGCGCCTGGTTGAACATAAACGCGACGTGGTGATCCTGCTCGACTCCATCACCCGACTGGCACGCGCCTACAACACCGTCATACCCTCTTCCGGCAAGGTGCTGACCGGTGGCGTGGACGCCAATGCGCTACAACGTCCGAAACGTTTCTTCGGTGCCGCGCGGAACATCGAGGAAGGTGGTTCACTGACGATTCTGGCCACGGCGCTGGTGGAAACCGGTTCGCGCATGGATGACGTGATTTACGAAGAGTTCAAAGGCACCGGCAATATGGAAATCCATATGGATCGCCGTATCGCCGAGAAGCGCGTCTACCCGGCCATCAATATCAATCGCTCAGGCACGCGCCGCGAAGAACTGCTCACCAAGCCTGACGAACTGCAGAAGATGTGGATTTTGCGCAAGCTGCTGCATCCCATGGACGAACTCGCCGCCATGGAATTCCTGCTCGACAAGCTCAAAGACACCAAGAACAACGCCGAATTCTTTGACTCGATGCGTAGATAGGTTCTAGGTTCTAGGTTCTAGTCCCTAGCACCTCGTCCCTAGCACCTCGTCCCTGCCCTACTCGCACGGACGGGGACAGAGCTAAAGATCTGTCCCCGCTTTGGCGGCGCATTACGTTTTACTCCCGCTCCACCCGCTGCACATTCCAGATCTTCTCGGCATACTCGGTGATGGTTCGATCACTGGAGAAATGCGCCAACCTCGCAACATTCAAAATCGCCTGACGCGTCCATTCTTCCGGATCACGATAAACACGATCGACATCGCGCTGTGCACGGATGTAGTCTGCATAATCCGCCAGCAGCAGATATTGATCCCCCTGATTCAACAGCGCATCAATGATAGGACGATAGCGCTCCGACTCTCCTGGCGAAAAGAAGCCGCTACCGATCATGTCCAGCACCTGACGCAACTCGGTATTGCTATCGTAATACTCGCGCGCGTTATAACCGCGCTCGCGCAGTGCGGCGAGACTGACCCGATCCAGGCCGAACAGGAAGAAATTCTCGGCACCCACCGCCTCGCGCATTTCCACATTGGCGCCATCCAGCGTGCCGATGGTCAACGCGCCGTTCAAACTGAGCTTCATATTGCCGGTACCGGAGGCCTCCGTGCCCACGGTGGAAATCTGTTCAGAGAGATCCGCCGCGGGAATGATGTCCCCGGCCGCGGTCACATTGTAGTTAGGGATGAACACCACTTTGAGTTGATCGTGTATCGCCGGATCATTATTGACCACATCGCCGACATCGTGAATCAGCCGGACAATAAGTTTCGCCATCGTGTAACCGGGCGCTGCCTTGCCACCGAAGATCACCGTGCGCGGCACTCGCTCACCCCCATTACCACTGCGCAATTCGTTATAGAGCGTCACGATGTGCAGGACATTGAGCAATTGGCGTTTGTACTCATGAATACGTTTGATCTGTACATCAAACAGCGAATCCACATCCACCTTAATGCCTACACTAGACTCAATGACGCGTGCGAGATGTTGTTTATTTTCACGTTTGACGGCGCGGAACTCCGCGCGGAAGGCGGCGTCATCCGCAAACGGCATCAGTTTTTCAATACCCCGCAGATCGCTCAGCCAATCATGGCGGATACGCGATGAAATGAGTTTGGTAAGACTAGGATTGGCCTGATTGATCCAACGTCGCGGCGTCACGCCATTGGTGATGTTGATAATTCGATCCGGGTAGCATTCATCGAAATCCTTGAAGATCGTTTCGCGCATCAAATCAGTATGAATCTGTGATACGCCGTTGACCTTGTGACTGCCGACAATCGCCAGATGCGACATGCGCACCCGCCTTGTCCCACGATCGTCAATCAGGGACATGCGTTGCACGCGCTCGTTGTCACCCGGATATTTGTGCCTCACTTCTTCCAGGAAGCGACTATTGATTTCGTAGATGATCTGTAAATGCCGCGGCAACAGATTGCCAATAAGATCGACTTCCCAGGTCTCCAGCGCTTCCGGCATCAACGTGTGATTGGTATAGGCGAAGACTCGGCGCGTAAGCGCCCAGGCCGCGCTCCACTCCAGATGATGTATATCCACCAGCAGTCGCATCAACTCGGCAACTGAAATCGACGGATGCGTATCGTTCAGCTGAATGGCGACTTTTTCCGGCAGATCATCGAAATTTTTACGGTGCCGCACGTAGCGATGCAGGATGTCTTGCAACGAGGCACTGACGAAGAAATACTGCTGCTTCAGGCGCAGTTCACGACCCATTGACGTAGTGTCATCCGGATACAGCACACGCGAGATGTTCTCGGTGTGATTCTTGTCTTCGACCGCCTTGATGTAATCACCTTCATTGAAATATTTGAGATCGAATTCGCGTGACGACTTGGCCGACCACAAGCGCATATTGTTCACGGTATTGACGTGATAGCCAGGCACCGGGGTGTCATAGGCCATGGCCATGACATCATCGGTATCGACCCAATGATAATGCACCCGCCCATCCTCACCGGGATACTCCACTACCCGCCCATTGAAATGCACCGGGTAAAGAATTTCCGGCCGCGGGAACTCCCAGGGATTGCCATAGCGCAGCCAGTTCTCCGGCGTTTCGATCTGCCTGCCGTTCTTGATGGCCTGATTGAACATGCCGTATTCGTAACGGATGCCATAACCATAACCGGGCAGGCGTAGCGTCGCCATGGAATCCAGGAAGCAGGCCGCCAAGCGCCCAAGACCACCATTACCCAATGCCGCATCCGGTTCCTGATCACGCAACTCTTCGAGATCCAGACCCATCGAGACCAGCGCCTTGCGGGTCTCTTCTTCGACATCCATGTTGAGCACGCTGTTGACCAGGGTGCGCCCGATCAGGAATTCCAGCGACAGGTAGTAGACCCGCTTGGCGTCCTGCCGGTAATAACTGCGCATGGTCTCCATCCAGCGTTCCATCAATCTGTCACGCAAGGCGTAGGATAGACAGAAGTACCAGTCACGCGGCTTGGCCGTGTAGGCATCCTTACCCACGGAATACACCAGGCGGTTGGCGATGGAACGTTTGAAGGAGACCTCGTCGAGGCCCAAGGGGTCGAAGCGGAACGCGCCCGGATTGATCGGGGTCATGGATCACTACCCTCATAAGCGCCGGCGGCTGCCAGCGGATTAAGTGTAGTGGTTAGCAAGGCGTATGCCAGTGTGGATGACTGCCAATATTGTGTCTGTTTGGAAACAAACGGCTTGAACACCGCCTGCCTGAACACCGCTGCTGTGGGGACAGACCTTTAGTTCTGTCCCCGTTGTGGTTCCACACAGCTCAAAGAATCACATTCGTGGTCCGCACGGACGGGGACAGAGCTGAAGATCTGTCCCCACGGCGGCGGTGCATTACGGAGATCAAAAAATGGGGGCAGAGACGAATGGTACTTGCTTAAGCCTACCCATATCCGATGTAGGGCGGGTTAGGCGCGTTGTTTGCGCCGTAACCCGCCAAGAGTGCCGCCAGGCACACCTTTACACAGGCGTTGTGTTGCTGCGCAACGCCTGTCGGGTTACGCAAACTGCGCTAACCCGACCTACATTGAGCTGAACACCGCTGCTGTGGGGACAGATCTTTAGCTCTGTCCCCGTTGTGGTTCCACACAGCTGAAAGAATCAAGTTCGTGGTACGCAGGGAAGGGGTAAATAAATTGCTGCGTGGTACGCACGGACGCCTGCCTGAACACCGCTGCTGTGGGGACAGACCTTTAGTTCTGTCCCCGTTGTGGTTCCACACAGCTGAAAGAATCAAGTTCGTGGTACGCAGGGAAGGGGTAATAAATTGCTGCGTGGCACGCACGGACGGGGACAGAACTAAAGGTCTGTCCCCACAGCGGCGGTGCGTTACGTGCGCTCGCGCTCTACGGCGCGGTAGCCGATGTCGTTGCGGTAATAGGCGCCGTTCCATTCTATGGTACGCACCTGCTCATAGGCACGCGCCTGGGCAGCGGCGACGCTGTCGCCCAGGGCGCAAACGCAGAGCACGCGACCGCCGCTGGTGACGACCTGTCCGTCGCGCTCGGCGGTACCGGCATGAAAGACCTTCACACCCGGGGTTTCTGTGGTCGGCAAGCCGGTAATCACATCGCCCTTGCGATAGTCGCCGGGATAACCGCCCGCGGCCATGACCACGCCTAACGAGGCGCGAGGGTCCCACTGCGCCTGAACCTTGTCCAGACGCTTATCCAAAGCCGCCTCGCAGAGCTCCACCAGATCGGACTGCAGACGCAGAAGAATCGGCTGAGTCTCGGGATCACCAAAGCGCACATTGTATTCGAGCACCTTGGGCGTGCCATCGGCACCGATCATCAGGCCGGCATAGAGAAAGCCGGTATAGATGCGGCCCTCGGCGGCCATGCCGCGCACAGTCGGCATAATGACTTCCCGCATGGCGCGCGCATGCATTTCAGACGTCACCACCGGCGCAGGTGAATAGGCACCCATGCCGCCCGTGTTCGGGCCGGTATCGCCATCGCCAGCGGCCTTATGATCCTGGGAACTGGCCAGCGCCAATACATGTTCACCATCAACCATCACGATGAAGCTCGCCTCTTCACCGACCAGAAATTCCTCGACAACAACACGATGCCCGGCGCTACCAAAGGCATTTCCAGCCAGCATGTCGCGGACGGCTGCAATAGCTTCATCTTCGGTCTGCGCCAGAATTACGCCCTTCCCCGCCGCTAAACCGTCGGCCTTGATGACAATCGGCGCGCCTTGTTGACGGATATAGGCGATGGCGGCATCCACATCGGTGAAGTTGCCGTAAGCGGCAGTGGGGATTTTATGGCGGGCGAGAAAATCCTTGGTGAAGGCCTTGGAGCCTTCCAGCTCCGCCGCCGCCTTGCGCGGCCCGAAACAACGCAAGCCGGCCTGTTCAAAGGCATCAACCACGCCCGCGACCAGCGGTGCCTCGGGACCGACAATGGTCAAGCCAATGTCATTATCTTTAGCAAAGCTCAACAACGCAGGAATGTCTTCGGCGCCGATAGCGATGTTCTCGACCTTGGCTTCGCGCGCCGTGCCGGCATTACCCGGCGCGACATAAACCTTGCTCACTCGCGCCGACTGCGCGACTTTCCAGGCAAACGCATGCTCCCGCCCGCCACCGCCGATGATCAGTACTTTCATGCTTAAAAACCTTTTTTAACCGCCAAGGCGCCAAGAACGCCAAGAAAAGCTATTGGAACCGCAAAGGCGCAGAGGCGCAAAGAAGACTTAATAAAAAGTTGACCAGTCTCTCACACAATTTTTCTTTGCGCCTCTGCGCCTTTGCGGTTCAAAAAAGTCATGCGCATTTGGCAAGCTACATTCCTGCGCTGGCAATAACAGCGCAATCAGAAGCAGCATTTACATTAATCAGTCTTGGCGTTCTTGGCGCCTTGGCGGTTCGCCCTAGATTTTCTTGGCGGCCTTGGCGTCTTGGCGGTTCATCCAAAAAATCAATGCCGGAAATGCCGCATGCCCGTGAACACCATCGCCATGCCGTGTTCATCAGCCGCCGCGATGACTTCGTCGTCGCGCATTGAACCACCGGGCTGAATAACGGCGGCGATGCCCGCGACCGCGGCCTGGTCGATACCATCACGGAACGGAAAGAAGGCGTCGGAGGCCATCACCGAGCCTTTCACTTCCAGACCGGCGTGTTCGGCCTTGATACCGGCGATGCGCGCGGAATTGATGCGACTCATCTGGCCGGCGCCGACGCCGATGGTCATGCCGTCTTTGGCATAGACAATGGCATTGGACTTGACGAACTTGGCAACGCGCCAGGCGAACAGCAGTTCCTGCATCTGCTGCTCGCTCGGTGCAAGCTTGGTCACAATTTTGATATCACTGATCAACGCCAGGTCGGCATCTTGCACCAACAGACCACCGGTGACGCGTTTGTAATCCAGACGCGCGGACGGCACCTTGCTCCAATGCCCGCAGGACAACACGCGCACATTCTTTTTGGTTTCGAGAATCACCAACGCCTCGGCGGACACCTCGGGCGCGATAATGACCTCGACGAACTGACGATCAATGATTGCTTTAGCGGTCTGCGCATCAAGCTCACCATTGAAGGCAATGATGCCGCCAAAGGCCGATTCGGGATCGGTCTGATAGGCGCGGTCATAGGCCTCCAGCAGATTTTTGCCGTGCGCGACACCACAGGGATTGGCATGTTTGACAATGACACAGGTCGGACCTTCATTGAAGGTTTTTACACATTCCAACGCGGCATCGGTGTCACCGACATTGTTGTAGGACAGCTCTTTGCCTTGCAGCTGCCGCGCCGTTGCGACACTGGCCTCGGCGGTTTTGTGCTCGACATAGAAGGCGGCGTTCTGATGCGGATTCTCACCGTAACGCATGGACTGGACACGACGAAACTGCAGACTCAGGGTGCGCGGGAAGGACTTGTTGGCCTCTGGCAGGTTGCAACCACCCAGATAGTTGGCAATGGCGCCATCGTAGCGCGCGGTGTGCTCGAAGGTTTTGACCGCCAACGAATAGCGCGTCGCATCGGTGACGTTGCCGCTGTTGGCGCGCATCTCGGCAAGTACGGTTTCATAATCAACCGCCTCGACCACCACGGTTACCGCGGCGTGATTTTTGGCCGCCGCGCGCAACATGGTCGGCCCACCAATGTCGATGTTCTCGATTGCCGTCGCCAGATCGCAACCCGGCTTGGCGATGGCCTGTTCAAAGGGATAGAGATTGACGACCACCAGATCGATCGGCGGTATGCCATGCTCGCGCATCACCGCCTCATCGACACCGCGCCGCGCCAGGATGCCGCCATGAACTTTAGGATGCAGTGTCTTTACCCGCCCATCCATCATTTCGGGAAAGCCGGTGTAATCGGAAACCTCGATCACCGGGATCTGGCTATCGGCAAGCAGTTTGGCGGTACCGCCGGTGGAAAGGATCTCCACGCCCATGGAATGCAGCTGGCGGGCAAATTCGGCCACGCCGGTCTTGTCGGACACGCTGATCAGCGCGCGCTTGATTGTGGTCATGATTGGGTCCAGTGCTGATGGAAAAGATTATTAGCCACGGAAAACACGGAAAGCACGGACATGATTCACGCCTATTGGCGTCGACCTCTTTATCAATGCCCGCCTTACCGATCAGTCAGTCGTGACAACATGCGTTATCTATACTTCATCAATTCCGTGCTTTCCGTGTTTTCCGTGGCCGGTTTTTTCTGACCTCAGGACTCCAGCCCGTACTGGCGCAACTTCTTGCGCAGGGTGGTGCGATTGATACCTAAAATCTCCGCGGCACGGGTCTGATTGCCCTGCGCGAAACCCATTACGGTTTCCAGCATGGCCGGTTCGACCTCGCCCATGACCATTTGATAAATCTCAGCCGGCTGATGGCCTTCGAGATCGACAAAGAAACGTTCCAGACAGTGACGCACCGCGTCACGCAGGGTGTTGTGCGACGCCGTCTCGCGACGCAACGTGGCCATGCGCACCACGTTTTTCTTTTCGGCTGGCACACTCATGCTGCCAACTCCCCACCGTCGGCCAGACGGTCAAAAAATTCCCGCGTCAGCGCCAACTGTTCTTTCACCGTTTCAAGCCGGTTTACACGGTCGCGGAATACCGCGCCCGCGGGCTGGCCTTTGCTGTACCACGAGATGTGTTTACGTGCGACGCGCACGCCGGTGTGATCACCGTAGAAGTCATAAAGATTATGTAAGTGCCCCAACATGATGGCGCGAATCTCCTCTACAGAGGGTTCGGACAAGTGCCGACCGGTTGCCAGGAAATGCTCTATTTCTCTAAATATCCATGGCCGTCCCTGGGCCGCACGTCCGATCATCACTGCATCGACGCCGGTATAATCCAATACCTCGCGCGCCTTCTCCGGCGTGCGTATGTCACCGTTGGCGATCACCGGAATGGCAACCGCCTGTTTGATACTGCGAATGGTGTCGTATTCGGCTTCACCGCTATAACCGCAGGCGCGCGTGCGCCCATGGATTGAGAGTGCCTGAATACCTGCCTGCTCCGCAATCTGCGCCACGCGGATACCGTTGCGATGGGATTTATCCCAGCCGGTACGAATTTTCAAGGTCACCGGCACATCGACTGCGCCAACCACAGCATCGAGTATGCGCTTAACCAGATCTTCATCCTGCAGCAAGGCTGAACCGGCCATGACATTACACACCTTCTTGGCCGGGCAACCCATGTTGATATCAATAATATGCGCGCCATTATCGACGTTGTGGCGCGCAGCCTCAGCCATCATGCCCGGCTCAGCACCGGCGATCTGCACCGATTTGGGTTCAACCTCTCCTTCATGGTTGGCGCGCCGCAGTGTTTTGGCGCTGCCCCACAACAGAGAATTCGAGGACACCATTTCGGACACGGCCAGCCCCGCACCCAACTGTTTGCACAGTTGGCGAAAAGGGCGATCCGTCACGCCCGCCATGGGCGCGAGCACCAGATTGTTTTTGAGTTCGTAAGGTCCGATATGCATAGCCTGCTTCCTGGTCTTAGTGCCGGGGCACAGCGTGCAGGACAGAGAATGATACCCGCTTGGCCGGATCAACGAAAGCGCGACATAACAATGTTGGCAAGTTTATCCACTAGCAATACTCAGGCCGTTCCGGACATCTATACCAGCGCCGACAAACGAGTGCAGGTCGGTCACATGATAGAACAAGCTGTTGCCGCAGACTGTGCAAGATGATTCGATAGGAACGCAGGTTATGGCTATGCGCGTGCAACAGCGTATGTAAAAAATGATGGGGAGACTTGACTATAAAAAATCGAATTGAAACGACACCACCTCGGTCGCCGGCGCCACCAGTTCAAGCGTGATACGCATAGGCTTATCCGGGGACATGCCCATACGCCCATCAACACTCGCCGGCAGATACTCGGATGGCGAAAACTGTCGGCCCATCACCCGGTTGCCCGACACATCCGCCAAGCGCAGCTCCACTGTCGGATAGGCGATCCTTTCTTCGGCACGACTAATGAATGTCAAATCGACCAACAATGCCTTGGCTACACGTGGGTGTTCGCGTACCGCCCGCTCCAGAATCTGGACCTGCTCCGGCCGACGCGGCAATGGCAGCTCACAGCCCAGTACGGCACACAGGCGTTGCAAGACCGGGCGCCATTCGGGCTGCGCGTACAGTGGCACGCGTTGCATATACATCCACTGCACAATCAACGCTGTCAGTAACAACAGCACGGCGCCCATGCCGACCAGACGCAGCCCCCATGACGCACTGGCGGGCCCATCACTTAATAGAGCCTCTTGAATCTCGCTGGCACTGAGCCCTTTGAGCAGCTCAGTATCCGCCAGCATCGGCGACGACGACTCTGCGGTGGCGGCCGCCTGATTTGTTTCAACTTTTGAATCAATAGCCTGCGGGGTGGTTTGGCTGTCCGCCGCGGCATTGTCGCCAGGCGTTTGGACAGATCCAGTAGCACGTTCATCTAGTTCATCGGGGGTTTCATCCGCGATTCCGCCAGCGCTTTCCTGGGGCACAGTATCCGGCGCATCCAGCGCCGGTTGTTCAGCTGCGCTGGTTGCCACCTTGCCCGTTTCTGCCAGGGCACCGTTGCGTTCTGTCGCGAGTGTTTCCGGATCTTCGGCCAACCCATCCAAGGCATTGAATTGCGCGCCACAGCGCCCGCAGCGCACCTGACCCTGCGCGACCCGCAAGGTCTCGGCACGCACGCGGAACAGGGTCTGGCAACTGGGGCAGCGGGTAAACATTAGATGATCCTAAAAAATCATTTCAGCCACGGAATACACTGAAACACCGTGCATACCCTGAGCGGCTATTAACACGCTGGGTGATGGCGGTACCGGCGTGAAACTTATGATCTTGTCCGTGTTTTTCCGTGTGATTCCGTGGCAAATGCGGTTTATAGGATGATTATTGATCATTACCAATTGGGATGACACAAACGCCCCTCTCCCTAACCCTCTCCCCGCAAGCGGGGAGAGGGGATAACCCCCTCTCCCGCCGGGGTGTATAGACCGGAGACATAGGTAACACATGTTCGGAGACATGGGTAACGGTTTAAGGTATTCATTTTGGATCCTGCAAGTTGATCTGAGCTACCTTTTTATGACAGAAGAACACATCCATCAGCCCGTCGGTTTGGGT
>JAHJQQ010000029.1 GCA_018819175.1 Gammaproteobacteria bacterium | reverse complement strand
TTGCATTGCGCCGGCAGCTCGCCTGATCTGGGGCTAATAGCGTAGTATTTTTTTTGCACGCCAGAGGCCGCAGAGATCGCGGAGAAAATCATTTATTAATGGATTCTTTGTGTCCTCTGCGGTCTCTGGTGTGAAATGGGGTCTTGCTCCATTTTTTAGGATTGAAGCATGTGCGGTATATGCGGTGGTTTGCATTGCGCCGGCAGCTCGCCTGATCTGGGGCTAATAGCGTAGTATTTTTTTGCACGCCAGAGGCCGCAGAGGTCGCGGAGAAAATCATTTATTAATGGATTCTTTGTGTCCTCTGCGGTCTCTGGTGTGAAATGGGGTCTTGCTCCATTTTTTAGGATTGAAGCATGTGCGGTATATGCGGTGAATTGCGGTTCGACGGACGCTCTCCGGATCTGGGGCTGCTCGCGCGTATGACAGCGCGTCTGGCGCGGCGCGGTCCCGATCATGAAGGCAGTTACTCCGAGGGGCCGCTCGCCTTCGGACATCGGCGTCTGGCGGTGATCGATCTGTCGCCGCATTCCAATCAGCCGCTGGTGGATCAGGAACTCGATCTCGCGCTGGTGTTCAACGGCACCATTTACAATTACCCGCAACTACGCGAAGAGTTGCGCGGTCTTGGCTACCATTTCTTTTCCAACGGCGATACCGAAGTCATCCTCAAGGCCTATGCGGCCTGGGGCGAGGCCTGCGTTGAACGTCTGCATGGGATGTTCGCCTTCGCGATCTGGGATATCGAGCGCGGACGGTTGTTCATGGCGCGCGATCGCTTTGGCATTAAACCCCTGTATTACAGTCATGCGCGCGGCCAGTTCCGGTTTGCATCGTCCACGCAGGCGCTGCTGGCCGCGGGTGATGTGAATACCGATATCGATCCGATAGCATTGCATCATCAATTCACATTGCATGCTGTCATCCCCGCGCCACGAACGATCCTGCGGGGTATCCGCAAGCTCGCGCCGGGGCACTGCTTAACGATCGATACGCAGGGCCGCAGAACACTGCGCCGCTATTGGCGCCTGACCGCAACACGCCCTGCGCAGGCCCTGAGTGAACACGAATGGACCGAGGCGATACATGCCGCCTTGCGAGAATCAGTGCGCAAGCGCATTCAAATCGCCGATGTGCCGGTCGGTGTGCTGTTGTCCGGCGGTCTGGATTCCAGTCTGCTGGTCGCCTTGCTGGCCGAGGCGGGTGTGAACGATCTGCTGACCTTCTCGGTTGGTTTCGAGGATCAGCCGGAAGAGAAGGGCAGCGAGTTCGAATATTCGGACCAGGTCGTCGAACGTTATGCGACAAAGCATCACAAATACCGCATTCCCAATGACCAGGTGTTGAAGCGTCTGCCTGAAGCCGTGGATAACATGGCCGAGCCCATGTTTGGGCAAGACGCCGTGGCCTTCTATCTACTCTCGGAACAGGTGTCGAAATCAGTGAAGGTGGTACAGAGCGGGCAGGGCGCCGACGAAGTGTTTGGCGGTTATTTCTGGTATCAGAATATGGTCGACGAACAGGGTAGCGATCTCGATCGCTTCCGCACGCATTACTTTGACCGCGACCATCCGGAATTTCTGCACATGGTCGGGTCGCCCTATGTGGGTCCTGATTACACTGCCGCTGCGATTGCCGCACGCCTCGCCGAAGCCGATGCCGATGAATATATTGATCGGGTGTTGCGTCTGGATACGACGATGCTGATTGTCGACGACCCGGTCAAGCGCGTGGACAACATGACCATGGCCTGGGGCCTGGAGGCACGCGTGCCGTTTCTGGATCATGAGCTGGTTGAGCTGGCCGCGCGGATGCCTCCCGAATACAAACTGGGTTCCGGCGGCAAGCATGTGCTCAAGCGCATTGCGCGCGGGATTGTTCCGGATGCGGTGATCGACCGGCCCAAGGGCTATTTCCCCGTGCCGGCCCTGAAATACGTGCGCGGCGAATTCCTGGATTTCATGCGCGATATCGTCGAGTCACAGGCATGCCGCGAACGTGGTCTTTATCAACGCAGCTATGTGAAACGCCTGTTGGCCAATCCGGAGGGTGAGCACACCCGCATCCTGGGCAGCAAACTCTGGCACCTGACGCTGCTGGAATACTGGTTGCAGCGCAATGTGGATACTGCCGGTAGGGCGCAATAGCGAAGCGTATTGCGCCGGATGTTTGCAGCTTGGGTTTAAGAAACATTCGGCGCATTACGCCCTGCGGGCTAATGCGCCCTACGTGGTAGCAAGTCCCATGGGCTATACCCACTTGAAAATTGAACTTTTATCCCCCACTTACCAGGGGTAAAATGCCATCAAGTTCCGACTATGCCGGTTATGGCAGAGCTATCCCGCCCAAGTAAAACTTGCGGCCTAGACACGAGGTGAGAACAGTATGGACGTAATGGATCGAATCAAAGATGCCGTGGAAAGCAATGCGGTGGTGATCTTCATGAAGGGTACACCGCAAATGCCGCAGTGTGGTTTTTCCAGTCGCGCATCCCAAGCCCTGTCCGCTTGTGGTGAAGAGTTCGCCTACGTGAATGTGTTGGCCGATCCTGAAGTGTTCCAGAACCTGCCGCGTTATGCGAACTGGCCGACCTTCCCGCAGGTCTACATCAACGGCGAATTGGTTGGCGGTTGCGACATCACGCTGGAAATGTTCCAGAAGGGTGAGCTGCAGAAACTGGTGAAAGATGCGGTTGCCAAGAGTGGTGCCAAAGCTTCTTAAGACTCGGCAGTAAGCCTGCAATAATAAAACCCCGCCGCGGGAAACCGCGGCGGGGTTTTTATTTGTTCCGAATTCGGCGCCGAATATTCTCGTCAGGTAGCGTAGGGCGCAATAGCGCAGCGAGTCGCACCAGGTTGGCATTCAGCGCGTTGAATAATAAGAGCCCCGGCAACAACCTCCCCCCTAGCCCCTGTTTCACGTTCATTTCAGCTTGGTGGTTTAGCCTGACACTGCAGGTTGATCATCAGGTAGATGGTCTTCCTGGGGTGATTAATTCGAACCCAAGGAGAACGCAGATGAAACGCAGAGCTATGCTGGGTGGTCTGGCAGCACTGACAGCCACAATATGGTTGGCTGTATCCGTTCCGGTGCAGGCCGAGGAATTTGTCTATGGTCGGCAATTGATGACCGAGCAGGAGATGGCGCAGCATCGTGCGCAGATGCGCAGTCTGCAAACTGAGCAGGCGCGCGAGGCTTATCGTCTGGAACATCACAAGCGTATGCAGTTGCGTGCCCAGGAACAAGGTCTCACCTTACCGGAAGAGCCGGGTCCTTATGGTCGAGGCGCAGGTCCACGGGATGGTTCCGGAATGGGCGCGGGTCCTCAGGGTGGCGGTCGCCGCATGGGGCCTCCCTGAGGCTGGTTTGATCAGCAATGAGCGTAAAGGAACCTCTGATTAATTCGCTGAAGCGGCATCTGCTACGTTGCAGCCGGGCTCAAAATACTCATTTACGCTGTGTAAACTCCGTTTTTTACTCGGTGCTGCGCACCTCGCCCTTCGGGCCGGCTGGCGCCGTTCTCTCCGCTTCGCTTCGAGTCGCCCGTCTGCGCCTTGCATCTGCT
>JAHJQQ010000028.1 GCA_018819175.1 Gammaproteobacteria bacterium | reverse complement strand
TACACACAGGATCGCCGGCGTAAGTGGTAACGTGCAACAAGACGTTCAAGCCGACCGCATCAACCCTGGGTGGTTACCGCCCCCGGATTCCAAGGGGCCTTTTTATTTGGGCTGCGTGCGGCGGCTCAACTGAGACGTTAGCAGCTCAACTCTGCGAGGGGCCTTATGGAGCCAACCATTGGCATTGTAGCCATGTTTGATGTCTTGGGCTTTAGCGACCTTAGAAAAAGGTTAGGGGTTAATCAACTTAAGGCCCACTACCATAATTTGGTCGTGAAGCAACTTGACATCGCGGTTCGGAGGTTGGGTAAAGAATATAATGAGATATTCCCGGATGACTTGTCTGGAAACGGTGTAAAACTATCGTTTTTCTCAGATACTATTATCATTTACTCAAAGAATAGTAACCCATTTGATTGCCTCATAATTTCCAGCTTATGCGAAGATGTTCTTGTTGAAGCATTTGAGAATTCAACCCCATTAAGAGGAGCTCTTGTAGCTGGCGAACTTCTAGTGGATGGAAACATTTTAATTGGCGAATCAATCGAGAGAGCATATCAACTTGAACAAGAACAAGTATGGTCTGGAGTGGCAGTTGATGAGTCTTTTTTCAATAATACTTATAAGCACATTCAGGAAATAGGGCGGGCGCTAAAGAAGCATGATAAAGGGATTGAAAATATTAGATTGCCAAAAATAATAGAATATGACTTGCCAATTCAAATTAAACACGAAGAGGTAAGGACCTATACTACCCGGAAAAGCGATGTGATCGACTGGACGTCACGTAGCAAGTGGGGAACTGCGGCGAAGGCATTCATGCCATCCGACAATCCGCATGTCAAAAAAATCATAAAGAACACTGTAGATTTTGAAGCTTACGGCAAAGCGCTTGCTAACAAGTAGTTTCAGCGGACCCTGAACTAGGCATTAACGACTGCTTCTGGCACGAAGCAGCCGTTGAGTGTCCGCGAAATAGCTTTATTCTGGAAGTCCGAGAACGGTCGGAACCCGCTGTTTGCCTTCGCTAACGTAAACGTCTGTTTTCAGTATCAAGCAGTCATTTCTTAGTGGTGACTTGACGGGCATCTCAGGATTGAAGTCTGCTGCTGACAAAGCCAACAAAGACTGCTCAGAGATTACAATTCATAACGTTTGATCTTGTACCACAGCGTGCGTTCACTGATCTGCAGCAGGCGTGCGGCGGCGGCCTTGTTGTCATTACTGTGTTGAAGCGCCTGTTGAATGAGTTTTTTCTCCAGTGCCTCGACTTGAGTGTGCATGTCCATGGATTCCGGTAGCGGTTCTTCGATGGACTGTTGCGACATGCCGATCGGCTGATCCTTGATGTCCCAGGGCAGAAAATCTTCCGTGACCTGATCACCCTGGCAGAGCACGGCGGCGCGCTCCATCAGGTTCTCCAACTCACGGACATTGCCGGGCCAGCTGTATTCCAGCAGTCGGCTGATGACGTCCGGATTCAGCTGCGGTGGCTTGCGGCCGAGTTCGGCGGCGTATTTGTCCAGAAAGTGCTGCGCCAGGATCGGAATGTCCTCCGGCCGGTCCTGCAGGAGTGGCACGTCGATACGCACCACATTCAAACGGAAAAACAGATCGGCGCGCAGGGCGTTCTGATCGACAGCCTGCTGCGGATCGCGATTGGTGGCCGCCACTATGCGCAGATCGACCTTGATCGAATGCTGCGCACCGAGACGTTCGATGGTGCCTTCTTGAATCACGCGCAACAGTTTGGCCTGTAGCGCGACCGGCATTTCCGTGATCTCGTCCAGAAAAATGGTGCCGCCGCTGGCGAGTTCGCATTTGCCGATCCGATCGCGCATGGCACCGGTAAAGGCGCCCTTCTGGTGGCCGAACAATTCACTCTCCAGCAAATCCGCAGGGATGGCCGCGCAATTGATCGGTACGAACAGGCCGCTACGTCCTGACGCATGATGCAATGCGCGCGCGACGAGTTCCTTGCCGGTACCGGTTTCACCGACGATGAACACATTGCTGCGGGCCGGTGCGGCCTGCTGGATGAGTCGATAGAGCGCCTGCATTTTCGGACTGTTGCCGATGAATTCTCCCCAGCCGCGTTCGACCTCATTGCGCAGAAATCGATTTTCCCGGCGCATGCTGCCCAGGTCCAGCGCGCGGTTGACCGCCAGTTCCAAGGCTTTCACTTCGATGGGGCGGATGATGTAATCGCACGCGCCGAGCTTCATGGCCTCGACGGCGGATTCGATGGTGGCAAAGGCGGTCAGTACGATGACGGGTGCATCGTCGCCGCGCTCGCGCAGCGTGCGCAGCAGGTCCATACCGTCCATGCGCGGCATCCGCAAATCGGTCAGGATGAGATCAAAGGGCGCCTCGTCGCAGGCCTCCAGTGCGGCGATGCCGTCTTCGGCCTGCACGATCTCATGACCCATGCCGGTGAGCGCCATCTCCAACAGGCGGCGCATCTTGGCCTCATCGTCTACCACTAGAATGCGTTTAGGATCCATCGCTGTCGGTCAATTCTCTCAGAGTGAAACGAATATCGAAGCGTGCGCCTTTCCAGGGGCTTTCGGTCACGCTGATCTGTGCCTGATGCACCTGCACAATCTGCTGCACGATAGTCAGGCCCAGCCCGATGCCTCCCTCGCGACGGCTGAAGAAGGGATCAAAGATGCGCGGGCGGGACTCCGCGGCGATGCCCGGCCCGTCGTCCATCACGCTGACCAGGAGTTCGCCGGCCTCGTCCTGGGTTTTTACCACGATTTGGCCGCCAGTGGGCACGAAATCCAGCGCGTTGATAATCAGGTTCAGGAAAACCTGTGTCAGCTGTTCGCGATCGCACGAACGTACCGAATGCTCGGCATTCAGCTCGGTGTGCAAGTTAATGCCTTTGTTATCCGCTTTTGATTTCAGAAGGCTGGTTACGTTGTTGATGATGTCGTGCAGATCGTGGGCCGCGAAATGCGGTGGCCGCGGGCGCGCGCATTCCAACAGTAACGTAACCAGACGGTTCAGGCGCTCGGTTTCGCTGGTGATGAATCCCGTCAGTTCACGTTCGCGCTCGCCGAGTCCGGGTTGCTGTTCCAACAGCTCTGCTGATGTCCGCAAGATACCCAATGGGGTGCGTACCTCGTGCGCCATGATCGCGGCCATCTCGCCGACGACCGCAAGCTTGCCGGCGCGGACGATCTGTTCGCGTGACTTTTCCAAGGCATCAATCATGTCGACAAAGGCTTGATCGAGTTCGCTGACCTCGGCAATCGTGGTGCCGGGTGTGCTGGGACGACTGCGCTGACCGGCCCGGACGTTGCGCGTGAAGTGGGTCAGCGCGACGATGGGCGCGGCGATACGTTGGGTCAGTCGCCAGGAGATCCAGGCCGCGACACTCAGCATCACCAGCAGCAATGCGAGCAGTGTCCACAGCAGACGCCAGATCGGCTGAAAGGCCGCTTGCGTTGGTTCGAGTATCAGGGCATGCCAGCCCAGCCCGGTGAAGTGCTGATAACCGCTGGAGGCGGCCGAACCGACCAGCACCGTTGCCAGGCCGAGCGCGTCACCGGCATGGGTGTAGGAGAGTGACTCTGTATCGGCGCTGGGCCAGTCCGTGAGTTGCAATGTGCGGGTATCGAGTCGGTCCCGAATATCCTGTGATGCGCCCAGTATGCGTCCGTCCGAGTCCAGCAGCAGCGCGCTGCGGGTTCCATCCTGTACGGCATGATCGAGCAGTCCAAGGGCTTCGTTCCAGTTGAGCTGTGCATACAGATAGCCGAGATTCCCGTCGCCGAAGGCATCGGGAATCGTGGTGCGCAACAGCACGGCATTGTCCTGGTGCTGATGAACGGGCTCGATCAGTACGTCTACTTTTCCAGGACCGGACACGCGGTGCCACTGGTCGACAGCAGGTGTGATACTGCCGGTGATCCCGGCATCGCTCGCAGCGATAATGCGACCCTGGCTATCGGTGCAGAACAGCGATTCAAACAGGCTGCCCTGGCCGATACGCAGATCGGACAAAAAGTTCGCCAGGCGTTTATCCACATCGTTTACGCGAATGTCCTGCATGATTTCCAGACTGCGCCATACGCGCAGGTTTTCCAGCTGCGAGAACAGGAAGGTGTCGATGCGCTGCAAAACCGTGCTGGCGCTGAAGCGCAGGTTGTCGGCGATTTCGGTTTCGAGCGTGCGACGGAACTCGAAGAAGGCGAGTGCCGCCATCAGTACAATCGCGCCCAGGGACAGTCCCAGGAAGGCCCGCAGTAACGCATTCCGAATTGTCACCGCAGTAACCTATGTGAGGATGATTCAGCCACGGATTCGTTGCCGATGCGGTATGTTTGGTGGTGAGTGAATGCTGATGGATGCATTTCCTGGGCTGGTATCGTTGTGTGTTCGCCGGTAAAGTCGTGGCGCCTGTGCAGGGTGCCGGTGCGCGGATTTTGCGGGCTGGAGTCCGAAAGTATCAAGCTCCAAGGATTCCTGTCTGTCTGCGTTGATATCAGATTCTGAAGGTCGGAACGCGTTATGTCACGGATTGGTCGTTTATTGAGTGGATGCTGTGTTGCCCTGGCGTTATGCCCGCCGGCGGCTGCCGGATCTGGCAGCGCTTCCGGGGATTGGGCGCATGCGCCCTATGAGCTGGGACAGGGGTTGCAGTATCCGGAACAGGATCTGAACCTGGGCGGTTATCTCAGTGTGCGCTACTGGGACGTTGAGCAGTTGCCCAATTCTCTCAGTGTAAAAGACCTGAGTCTGTTCATCAGCAAGGGTTTTGGTGCGCGTTGGTCGGTTTTTTCCGAGTTGGAGATCGGCGATGCCATCACGGTCTCCAGTGACCGCGTCGATACCTCGGATGCCGAGTTCGAGCTGGAGCGCCTGTATGCCGATTATCGCGCCAGTCAGGGTCTGTCGCTGCGGCTCGGCAAGTTTCTCACCCCGGTGGGCCGTTGGAATCTGATTCATGCCGATCCGCTGGTGTGGACGGTGTCGCGACCGCTGACCACGGCGGTTGGTTTTGCCCGCCAGGCTACCGGTGCGATGTTTTATGGAGCCTTGCCGCTGGGCCGCAACAGCCTGGACTACAGCCTGTTCCTCGACAGCACCAAGGAACTCGATACCGGGCAGCAGGAAGAGACTGCCTATGAGCATTTCAATCCGACCCTGACGGTGAATGGTGCCTTTGACCGCGCGGTGGGCGGACGCTTGGTGTATCACCTGTTCGATGGCCGCTTTGATCTTGGTTTGTCCCTGCTGCAGTATCGGATGCACGATCTGCGCGAGGATAAACATCTGGTCGGCGCCGATCTGTTCTGGCGAACCTCAATGCTTGAGCTGAGTGGCGAGGCGATCTACCGGGGCAGCAGCGGCGATACCGAGTCCGATGAGAAGGGCGGTTTCCTGCAGGCGGTCGTGCCGCTTCCCGGCCATTTCAACGCCATTGGCCGTTATGAACGCTATGACGCGGCGATCGAAACCTCAACGACCACGGTGCAGGTGCTGGGGCTGACCTATCGCCCGCGTCCACCACTGTCTTTCAAACTCGAATACCGTGACGGTAAATACAATGAACGGATCGCGCCGAGCGGCTGGCTGGGTTCGGTCGCGGTGTTGTTCTGAGGCATGATGATGCGGACGCGAACATTGCGAGCTGCATTGGCGGGCATTTGCGGCTTATGTTTGTCGGCGGTTGGTGCGTGCGTTGTCGCCGAGGAGATTGCCGTGATTGTCTCAAGTGCAACTCCGCCACCGCGCATGGATGCCAGATTGTTGCGGGACATTTACCTGAAGAAGATCTTCCTGGACGATACCGGTCGCAAGTTCATTCCCGTGAATCTGCCGGCCGAACACCCTTTGCGCAGCCCCCTGTCCGATAGTTTGTTCGGGATGAGCAGCGACGCGCTTCAGGATTACTGGAATCAACGCTATTTCCACGGTGTCACGCCGCCCTATGTGCTGGGCTCGCAGGATGCGGTGTTGCGCTTTGTGGCCAAGACGCCGGGTGCCATAGGCTATGTCGCGCCGTGTTTTCTGGATGCCAGTGTCCGGCGGATTCTGAGTCTGCCGGTTCCTCCGGGAGTCGTGCTGGACTGGTCGGCGCAATGCCCGCGCGCGGCGGACGAGACGCCCGCTTCGCGGCCCTGAGTTGCTTCTTCATTGCCTCTGTGACCTGGTTCTCACCCGTGCAAGGGATGTCTGCAACTTTTGCGCGCTGCAATATTCTGCGTGCAAATCTGCGCGACGAAAATTCGAATAAATATATTAACATCATGTAGTTATCATCATGGCACGGATCTGGCAATTAGTTTACCTAGGCCAGGCCATATGCGAGTGATGCCATGCAATCCAGTCGATTTTCAGCCAGCGGTCCCTGTGTCGTAGAGGGCGTCGAGCCCCTGCTGACCGAGCTGCAGGATCCTATTTCGTTATGCGTGTTGGAAGCGGGAGACGCGGGTCGCCAGACCAGTGAGCGGTTTGTGCAGCAGGTCTTTCAACGCAGTTACGGCGCGGATATCACTTCGTTCTATCCGACACTGTTGTCCTTCAGTGTGCGCGATGCATTGGTGGGCGTGGCGGGGTTCCGCGCGGCAGGTGGAAACCGGCTGTTCTCCGAGCAGTATCTGGACCAACCGCTGGAACAGCTGATCAGCAATTTCTGGAATGTACCCGTTGATCGCAACCAGATTGTCGAAGTCGGTAATCTGGCCATGACCAGTCCCGGTCAGGCACGCTGGGTGATCGCGGCGGTGACGGTTTTTCTGTATAGCCGCGGCTATCGCTGGGTGATGTTCACGGCAGTGAATCCGCTGATCAACGCCTTCCGGCGTCTTGGACTCAAGCCGGTTGTCTTGGCATCCGCCGATCCCGCGCGGTTGGCGGAAGATGGTCAGCGTTGGGGCAGTTATTACGCGGCCAAACCGTCCGTCTGCGTCGGTGATATCGAAGCGGGATACCGCAAACTCGTCAGCAGCGCGCCGGTGCGCCAGCCTATGCTGCAGGTCTTGCTGGAACAGGCGCAGCAGCAAGCGGCGCTGCCCATGCGGAAATCACTGGCGAATTGCGGGGCCGGTCGTTGAAACAGATTCTCGCGCGCATTCGCCGGCATGCGGAACAATCTCCGACAGCTGCGGCGCTGACCGATGGCAATATCACGCTCACTTACGCGGGGCTCTGGCAGCAGGTGCAGCTGTTGTCCGCGCAACTTGAGGGACAGCGTATCGCTTATCTGCTGCCGAATGGTTGCGCCTGGGCGCTGATCGATCTTGCCGTGCAGCTGCGGGGTGCGACAGGCATTCCCATACCGACCTTTTTTTCGCAGGCGCAGATAGCGCATCTGCTTAATGATGCCGCGCCGGATCTGATACTGACCGATCAGCCCGAACGGATTCTTCCGTTTCTGAATAATCCAACGACCAGTTCACGTGAGATATCCGGTTGCGTGTTGACGGCGTTCGCATTGTCCGCTGTACCCGCCGCGTCACTTCCGGCGCAGACAGCCAAGCTGACCTACACCTCGGGAACCACGGGGCAACCGAAAGGCGTTTGCCTGACGGGCGAGGCCATCGAGCGGATTGTGCTGAGTCTGAGCACCGCGCTGGATGCGAGCCAGCATGACCGCGCGTTGTCGTTGTTGCCGTTGAGCACCTTGTTGGAAAACATCGGTGGCCTGTACGCGCCACTGACGAATGGCGGCATGGCCTGTGTGCCGGATCTGGCAAGCTGTGGCATGCAGGGCTCCAGCGGCGTGCAGGCTGAAAAGCTGCTCGCCGCTCTGCAACAGTACGCACCGACGACCATTATTTTAGTGCCGCAATTACTCAAACTGCTGGTGGAAGCCGCACAGGCAGGTATTGCGTTGCCCGCGTCGCTGCGCTTCATGGCGGTTGGTGGCGCACCCACATCACCCGCCTTGATCGAGCGTGCCCGTGAATTGGGTTTGCCTGTGTATGAGGGCTATGGCCTGTCAGAAATGGCATCGGTTGTCAGCCTCAATCGGCCGGGCGATGCGCGTATCGGCAGTGTCGGGCGTCCGCTGCCGCATACGCAGGTGCGTATCGCCGATGACGGTGAAATCCAGATTGCGGGCAATCTGTTTTCGGGTTATCTCGGCGCGCAATCGCAGCCGCGGAATTTCTGGCCGACCGGCGATCTTGGTTATCTGGACGCCGATGGTTATCTGTTTGTCACTGGCCGTAAGAAAACCGCTTTCGCGACTGCCTATGGTCGTAATGTCGCGCCCGAGTGGGTGGAAAGCGAACTCACAGGCAGCGGTGCGATCCTGCAGGCGGCGGTGTTTGGCGCGGGTCGCCCGTTCAGCGTCGGTGTGATCGTACCGCACCCGCGCATTACCCAGGACCAACTGGCACAGATCATAGATCTGACCAACCAGCGTCTGCCTGATTACGCGCGGGTGCTGGCCTGGACGGTGGTCGATGAACCTTTCTCGCCGCGCAATGGCTTGGCCAACGCGACAGGCGCCGTAAACCGCAATGCAATAGAAGGCCGTTATGCAACACAAATTGAACAGCTTTACGCAGGAGTTTGATGTGACAAGTGTATATGATCGGTTGATCGCCGCAACCGAGGCGAGCCGCGGAGAATTTCTGAACGTGCCGATTCTGCAACGTGCGCTGCAGGGTCAGGTCACCCGTGACGAATATGTCAGTTTCCTTGGTCAGGCCTATCATCATGTTCGGCATACGGTGCCGCTGTTGATGGGTTGCGGTTATCGATTGCCTGATCGCATGAATTGGCTGCGCAAGGCGATTGGCGAGTACATCGAAGAAGAAGTCGGTCACGAGGAATGGATTCTCGACGATATTCGTGCCTGTGGTGCCGATGCTGATGCCGTGCGTAACGCGAAGCCGTTTGCTGCGACCGAACTGATGGTGGCCTATGCCTATGATACGGTGCAGCGCCGCAATCCGATTGGCATGTTCGGCATGGTGTTCGTGTTGGAGACCACCAGCACGGCCTTGGCGAGTTCGGCCGCCGGCGCAATTCAAAACAGTCTTGGTCTGCCCAAGACGGCATTCCGTTACCTGACTTCGCATGGTTCGCTCGATCAGGAGCATATCCGATTTTTTCAATCGCTGGTGAATCAGTTCGAGGATCCGGACGATATCGACACGCTGTTGCATTGTGCACAGATGGTCTATCGCCTGTATGGCGATATGTTCCGCAGCATTTCCTGAAATCCGTGTTAGGAGAATTCGTTATGTCACGATGGGTCAAAGTGGTTTTTTCATTGGTACTTGCCGCATACACGCTGGTTGCCGTTGCTCAGGATGATGGGTTGGAGAATGGCATCCTGGAGATTCAACACGAATGGGCGCGCATCCATTACCAGTTGCCGGAAGCTGATCAGGACAAGGCCTTCGTAAAATTAGAGGAGCAGGCTGCTGGGCTGGAGAAGACCTATCCCAACCGGGCCGAGCCTAAAGTATGGCGGGCCATTGTGCTGAGCACGCATGCCGGCGTCAGTGGCGGACTGGGCGCATTGTCTAAAGTAAAAAGCGCCCGGGATCTGCTGCTCGAGGCAGAAGCGATCGATGCCAATGCGCTGGACGGTTCGGTATATACCAGTCTCGGCAGCCTTTACTACCAGGTGCCGGGATGGCCGATTGGTTTCGGTGATGACGAGAAGGCGGAAGCCATGTTGAAGAAGGCTCTGACAATCAATCCTGACGGCATTGATCCCAATTATTTCTATGGCGACTTTCTGCAACGCCAGGGGCGCGCGCCCGAGGCTTTGGTTGTGCTCGAAAAGGCCCTGCAGGCACCGGCACGTCCGAATCGGCAGGATGCCGATGCGGGCCGGCGCCATGAGATCGAAATGTTGATCTTCAAGATCAATTCCAAATCCTGAATACCGCCTGTGGTAAGGAAACTTAGATCATGAAACTGAATGCAACGCGCATCCTGTTAACTGGAGCGGCCGGCGGTATCGGTCGTGAACTGTCAAAACTGTTGTCGGTGCGCGGGGCGCGTTTATGTCTGGTGGATCGCGAAATGACTGCTGTCGCCGCGCTGGCACAGACGCTGCAGCTGGGTGAGGCCGATAGTTTGCCGCTGGCCGGAGATATTACCAAGTTCGGTGATCGTGAAGTTATCATCCGGCGTATGCAGGAGACGCTGGGTGGCATTGATATTCTGATCAACCTGGCCGGGGTTCTCGACTTCAAGCGTTTTGAAGATACCGATCCGGGCATGATCCAACGCATCCTTGCCGTGAATGTCGAGGCGCCCATGCAGTTGGTGCGCGAAGTGCTCCCGCGAATGATCTCGCAACGGGCTGGCCGCATCGTCAATATCGGGTCGATGTTCGGGAGTATTGGTTTCCCTTGTTTCGCGGTGTATTCGGCCAGCAAATTCGCGCTGCGCGGTTTTTCGCAGGCGCTAAGACGTGAGCTCAATGGTACCGGCGTGGGCGTGACCTATGTTTCTCCGCGCGCCGTCAAGACGCCCTTGAATCCGGACGTCGTCAACCTCATGGCCGAGCGCGGCATGATGCACATGGATGATGCGCAGTGCGTGGCCGAAAGTATTGTGCAGGCCATTGAGAAAGATAAAAACGAAGCTTATCTGGGCTTCCCGGAAAAACTGTTCGCGCGTATTAATGGTGTGTTTCCGGGACTGGTCGATCAGGGGATCGCGAAACAGGTGCCGGATATTCTGAAGTACGCCGACCAAAACCTCTGAGGTGGGCGTTCATCAGGAAAACCTTCAACACGACGGCGCGGAAGATTCACGAAGGAAAAATCTTGGTCTCGGCCCTAGCCCGCATTTCTCACCGCGGATCGTCGCGAGGGCGTCGAGGAGGCTGTAGATGCAGGGCGCACGCAGTGGACGGCGCCGGCGTAACCGACACTACGCCAAGCCGGCTGAAGCGAGTACGCACGGCAGATGCAGGCGCATCGGCGGCCGCAGTAGATGTGCGGTGAGAAATGCGGGCTAGGGTCTAGCTGCTAGCCCCTATGTTTATTGTAAATACCAACGTTTGCGCATGGCATCGAATACTTTCTTCGGATACCAGAGTTGGCCGAGGCTGCCGTTGTAGCGCGCCAGCGCGCGGGCGTGGTTGCCTTTTTCGCGGTCAAGATAGTGCTTGAGAATGGTGCAGCCAAAGCGGATGTTAGTGCGGATGTCGAACAGGTCATCGTCGGGACGTTCAAGTTCGTCCAACCAGAACGGCATCACCTGCATCAATCCGCGCGCGCCGGCGGAGGAGATGGCGTAGCGGTCGAAGTTGCTTTCAACCTGCATCACCGACAACACCAATTCAGGCGTCAATCCGGCATGCGTCGCCTCCTGATGTACGGTTTTCAGAATGAACACACGTTCATTGGTCGGTATCTCATCCCAGCGACTCAGCCGGTTCGCCATATCGGTCAGCCAGACTTCCGCATCGAAGCGGTCGTCGAAACTGTTCGCGCTGGTAATGGCTCGGGTCAACAGCGCGCGGTCTTCGCTGTCTGGACGTTCCTGCACGGCGGCGTGGGCGGTACTGGCTAGCACCAGCAGCATAATGCTTATGCCACGCGGTAGGATATTCACCAGAAAGTGGAGAGTGGTCAGATTCATGTCTATGTCGTTATCGTTCGATTTGAATCCACTGCTGTTCCACAAACTCCCTCTCCCTTCTGGGAGAGGGTTGGGGTGAGGGGATCAAAATAACCAACTGCACGAATAAAAACGCCCTCATCCTGGCCTTCTCCCTAGGGGAGAAGGGACGCTCCTTTTCTTGGTGTCCGGAGACTGAATCTGGATATTGTCGTTAATAAAACATGCGGCGCAATACGCTACGCTATTGCGCCCTACGGGTTGTAGTCGACCGTAGTCGCGCGCTACTTGAGTCGCGCGACAATCTGATCCATCGGCACCAGCTCCGCATCGGTCGCGCGGCCGCATTTGTATTCCACCACGCCGGCATCGAGATTCTTCTCGCCGACCACTACGCGATGTGGGATACCGATCAGTTCCATATCGGCAAACATCACGCCGGGGCGAGCGTCGCGGTCATCGAACAGCACGTCGATACCGGCGGCCTGGAATTCCGCATAGAGTTTTTCGCAGGCCTCGGCAACCCGATAGGATTTTTTCATGCCCATCGGCAACAGGGCAACGCGGAAGGGTGCGATGGGCTCCGGCCAGTTGATGCCTTTGTCATCGTTATTCTGTTCGATGGCGGAGGCCACGATACGCGAGACGCCGATGCCGTAGCAGCCCATGAGCATGACCGATTCACGGCCGCTCTCGTCGAGCACGGTGGCCTTCAGGGCCTCGCTGTATTTGGTGCCGAGTTGGAACACATGCCCGACCTCGATGCCGCGTGCGATCGACAATGTGCCTTTGCCGTCCGGACTCGGATCGCCGGGTTGCACATTACGCAGATCGGCGACGGTTGGTTCAGGCAGATCGCGTCCCCAGTTCACGCCGGTGAGATGCTGGCCGTCCTCATTGGCGCCACAGACAAAGTCTGCGAGATGCGCGGCGGCGCGATCGACAATGACGCTGATTTTCAGTCCGACCGGTCCCACTGAGCCGGGCGCTGCGCCACTCGCGGCTTTGACTTGAGTATCCGTAGCGAAGGTGAATGGGCTGAACACGGCAGGGTGTTTTTCCGCCTTGATGGTATTGAGTTCGTGATCGCCGCGCAGTACCAGAGCCACGACCGTACCTTCCTCGGCGCCCTGAACCAGCAATGTTTTGGCGCATTGCGCCGGTGCGATTTTCAGGAAGGCGCTGACTTCATCGATGCTGTGCATGCCAGGTGTGGCAACCTTGGTCAGTGCCTGTGTCGGCGCAGGACGTGTGCCGGCAGGCGCGACGGCTTCGGCCAGTTCGACATTGGCGGCGTAATCGCCGGCATCCGAAAAGGCGATGGCGTCTTCGCCGGAATCGGCCAGCACATGGAATTCATGCGATACGGCACCGCCGATCGAGCCGGTGTCGGCATTGACCGGGCGGAATTTCAGGCCAAGACGGGTGAAGATGCGCGAATAGGTATCGAACATCACCTGATAGGTTTCACTGAGCGAGGCCTGATCGATATGGAAGGAGTAGGCATCCTTCATCAGGAATTCGCGGGCGCGCATCACGCCGAATCGTGGCCGCACTTCGTCGCGGAACTTGGTCTGGATCTGATAGAAATTGATCGGCAGCTGTTTGTAACTTCGCAGCTCGCGTCGTGCCAGATCGGTGATGATCTCTTCATGGGTCGGGCCGTAACAGAACTCGCGGTCGTGCCGGTCCTTGATGCGCAACAGCTCGGGGCCGTATTTCGCCCAGCGTCCGGATTCCTGCCACAGCTCGGCCGGCTGTACCGAGGGCATCAGCACTTCGAGCGCGCCGGCGTTGTTCATTTCCTCGCGCACAATGGTCTCGACCTTGCGCAACACGCGCAGGCCCAGCGGCAGCCAGTTGTACACGCCGGCCGCGACCTTGCGGATCATGCCGGCGCGCAGCATGAGTTTGTGGCTGATCACCTCGGCGTCGGAGGGAACTTCTTTCAAGGTGTAAAGCGGGAAACGGGATGTGCGCATGATGAGTCAGATTCGTGTCGGTTTGGATTGGGCGGAGTTTAAAGGAATGCGCGGTGAGGGGCTATGTGCGCCGCCGTTGGGTGGCGTGAAGGTTTAATGGAGCCCCTGATTATTGAGCATGACTTAATTGATGTTTACGTGATCAGATGCCACGGGGTAGCCCGGATGAAGCGAAGCGGAATCCGGGGAAACAGCGGTTATACCCCGGATTCCGGCCTTACGGCCTGCATCCGGGCTACGGATAATCGGTCACACAATCAGGTAACGCTCAATAATGTGTGATACAGATGAAATGCTGAATACTCGAGGTTCCCTAAAAAGTCCCGCCATTCCAGCCCCACTGCGTGCGTTCTGCGTCGGCAAATTCTATGTAGATACGGTCGAGATCGATATTCAGTGTCTGATGGAGAGTGGTGCAGAGTGCTTTGGAGAGTTCACCGGTCTTGGCGGTCGGCAGGCCGATGCTTTTCAACTCCAGATAAGCCAGCGGGGCATCGCTGCCGGCGAATAGCATGGCCGGATTATGTTCCAGACTGACCATGACGTAGCGCTCCGGTTTGCCTAACAGCGTGGCAACCTGCTGCGAGGCGGCGCGAATCAGTGCCTGTTGCTGATCCGCGCTGAGAGTCTGGTTGGTCTGAATCTTGAGCAACGGCATGAATGCTCTCCAATACGTTCAGTCGCAGTGTTTCTTGACGGCCTCTTTGGCCTCGGTGATTTTCTGCTGACGTTCTTCTTCCGGTAGATACGTTGCAACACCGTCTGGCCCGATAACGCGCCGCCGGCCACCCGTGGTCAGCTTCTCCAGATTGTCGCGTGCGGCCTGGCAAATCGTCTGACGCTGTTTGGCCTCGTCGGCGGTCTTCTGCGACTCCTCTGCGGCAGTGGCTTTGGCCTTGCGCTCCTCATCGAGCTTCTGCAGGGTTGCCTCGAGCTTTTTCTGAGCGCCTTCCGGATCTTCGGCGGGCGGGGGCGGCGGTACCATCACCTCGGTCTTGCGGTCGGGGGGCGGGTACTGGGTATATTGGGTTACGCCCTGGTCATCGACCCATTTGTACATCGCGGCCTGGGTCAGCCCGACGACGGCGAGCCAGCCGACTAGGACCCACCAACCCCGGTTTGCATGCAGCATGGCTGTTACCCCTTATAGTAGGAATGTTGTCGGTTAGCTTACGTGCCCAAGGGTGCGGCGGACAAGCGCGGGCGCGTTGGTTTGTGATCCGTTGCCTGTCCCGCGGAGCAGATCTGTATTTGGGGAGTGTCTGGTGAAACACTTCTCCCTCCCAGATAGTCAGCCTCTGGATGAGTCCCCGGGCAGGGTGGGTCTGCATTCTGGGGGGTAGCTAGGGGGGAGGCGTTTCTCCCCCCTAGCAGTCAGCCGGCGCAGAACTTGTTCGAGCACGGCGGTATGGAATTGCTCTGGGGGGTTGCTAGGGGGGGGAGGTTTTTCTCCCCCTTAGCAGTCAGCCGGCGCAGAACTTGTCCGAGCACGGCGGAAATCATCTGGTATCCCTTGACCTCGACGGCTAATATACGTAGCTTTCCGCGTTCTGCCCGAGACGGGCGGCGGGCCCGTTTAGCGGGCATTTTTGTTTACCCACAATGACTTCGCGGGATCAGGTTCCCGTTACTACAGGTTCGCAGGAGAGACTGCTCGTGGAATTGACCGGTGCCGAAATCTTCGTCCGCTGTTTGCAGGAAGAAGGCGTGGAGTTTCTGTTCGGCTATCCGGGTGGCGCGGTCCTGCACATCTATGACGCGCTGTATCAGCAGGACAAGGTCAAACACATCCTGGTGCGCCACGAACAGGCCGCGACCCATGCCGCCGACGGTTATGCGCGCTCCACGGGGCGTCCCGGCTGCGTGCTGGTGACCTCTGGTCCGGGCGCGACCAATGCCGTGACCGGCATCGCGACGGCCTATATGGATTCCATTCCCATGGTGGTGTTCACCGGTCAGGTGCCGACGGCGCTGATCGGCAATGATGCCTTCCAGGAAGTCGACAACATCGGTATCACCCGTCCCTGCGTGAAGCACAACTTCCTGGTGAAGGATGTGCACGATCTCGCCGAGACCATCAAAAAAGCCTTCTATGTCGCCACCACGGGCCGCCCTGGTCCGGTGGTCGTGGATATTCCTAAAGACGTGTCGGCGCATCGTTGTGAGTACAGCTATCCGAAGCGCGTCAGCATGCGTTCGTACAATCCGGTGGTGAAGGGACACAGTGGCCAGATCAAGAAGGCCGTGGACCTGATCATGACCGCCAAGCGACCGATGCTGTACACCGGCGGTGGCGTGATCCTGGACAACGCATCAAAGCCGCTGACCGAGTTCGCCCGGCTGATGAATTTCCCCATCACCAACACGCTGATGGGACTCGGCGCGTATCCGGCGACCGATCCGCTGTTTGTCGGCATGCTCGGTATGCATGGCACCTACGAAGCCAACATGGGCATGCACAACTGCGATGTGCTGATCGCTATCGGTGCGCGCTTTGACGACCGTGTGACCGGCAATATCGAAAAATTCTGCCCGACCGCCAAGATCATCCATGTCGACGTCGATCCGGCCTCCATTTCCAAGAATGTGAAAGTGGACGTGCCCATCGTCGGTGGCGTGGACAACGTGCTCAAGCAGATGATCAAGATGGTCAAGGACAGCAACGAGCGTCCTGATCCTGAGGCACTCAAGGAGTGGTGGAAGCAGATCAACGAATGGCGTGGCATGGACTGCCTGAAGTTTGATCGCACCAGCGAAATCATCAAGCCGCAGTATGTGGTCGAGACACTGTACAGGATCACAAAAGGCGATGCCTACGTCACCTCCGATGTGGGTCAACACCAGATGTGGGCCGCGCAGTTCTATAAGTTCGATAAGCCGCGGCGCTGGATCAACTCGGGTGGGTTGGGCACCATGGGCTTCGGTTTTCCCGCAGCCATGGGCGTGCAGCTGGCCCATCCGGATGAGACCGTGTGTTGCATCACCGGTGAAGGCAGCATCCAGATGTGCATTCAGGAGCTGTCGACCTGTCGGCAGTATGCTTTGCCGGTGAAGATCATCAATCTGAACAACCGTTATCTGGGCATGGTGCGGCAGTGGCAGGAGTTCTTCTATCAGAAGCGCTATGCCATGTCGTACATGGAATCCCTGCCTGACTTCGTGAAACTGGCCGAGAGTTATGGCCACGCCGGTATGAAGATCGAAAAACCGGGCGACGTCGAAGGCGCGCTGATCGAAGCCATGAAGGTGCGCGATCGCGTGGTGTTCCTGGACTTCATTACTGATCAGCACGAAAACGTTTACCCGATGATCCCGGCCGGCGCGGGTCAGAATGAGATGATTTTGATTTGATTTTTTTCAACACGAAGGCGAACAAGGCGCGCAAAGGTAAATCCATTGTTGGTTTGATGTGTTTGCTCCCGATAGGGTTTCCTTAGTGCGCCTTATGCGCCTTCGTGTTTGGGCTTTTTAAATAGAGAACGGCATGCGGCATATTATTTCTATTTTGGTTGAGAACGAGGCGGGTGCGCTGTCGCGCGTGGCCGGGCTGTTCTCTGCGCGCGGTTACAATATCGAATCGTTGACGGTGGCGCCGACGGAAGATCCCTCGTTATCGCGCATGACGATCGTGACCACGGGTACCGAATCGATTATCGAGCAGATCACCAAGCAGTTGAACAAACTGATCGATGTTGTGAAGCTGATGGACATGACCGAAGGTCCGCATATCGAACGCGAAATGCTGCTGATGAAGGTTATTGCCAAAAACAGCATGCGTGAAGAACTGAAGCGGGTAACGGATATTTTCCGTGGCCGCATCATTGATGTAACCGACGCCAGTTACATCATCGAATTGACCGGCCCCGGTGCGAAGCTGGACGCCTTTATTCAGGCCGTCGATCCAGCATTGATCCTGGAAGTCGTGCGCTCGGGCGTATCCGGTATCGCCCGTGGCGACAAGACATTACGGTTATAGGAGATACAAGGTGCAAGAGACAAGATACAAGTAAAATCGTGCGCATTTTTTAACTTGTATCTTGTCTCTTGCAACTTGTCTCTTTTCAAAAAGAACTTTAGACCTCTCGGAGTTACGACCATGATGAACATCTATTACGACAAAGACTGCGACCTGTCCCTGATCAAGAAGCGCAAGGTGACGATCGTCGGTTACGGCTCGCAGGGTCATGCGCATGCCAATAATCTGCAGGAATCCGGCGTCGATGTGACCGTCGCGCTGCGTCCGGGTTCGGCGTCCGAAGCCAAGGCCAAAAAGGCCAAGCTGAAAGTGAAGGATATCGCGGCTGCGGTGAAAAGCGCCGACGTGGTGATGATCCTGGCGCCTGATGAGCATCAGCGCAAACTCTATGACGACGTCATCGAGCCGAATATCAAGAAGGGCGCTACTCTGGCCTTCGCGCATGGCTTCAACATCCATTACGAACAGATCGTGCCGCGTGCCGATCTCGACGTGATCATGATTGCACCCAAGGGTCCGGGTCATCTGGTGCGTGCTACCTACACTCAGGGTGGCGGTGTGCCGAGCTTGATTGCTGTGTTCCAGGATGCCTCCGGAAAGGCCAAGAAAATCGCGCTGTCCTATGCTTCCGCGAATGGTGGTGGCCGCGCCGGTATCATCGAGACCAGCTTCAAAGAAGAGACCGAGACCGATCTGTTCGGTGAACAGGCCGTATTGTGTGGTGGTGCGACCGCGTTGGTGCAGGCCGGTTTTGAAACGCTGGTCGAGGCCGGTTATGCGCCGGAGATGGCCTACTTCGAATGTCTGCATGAGCTCAAGCTGATTGTCGATCTGATGTATGAAGGCGGTATCGCCAACATGCGTTATTCCATCTCCAATACCGCCGAATACGGTGATCTCACCCGCGGTCCGCGCGTTGTTACCGCCGACACCAAGGCCGAGATGAAGAAGATCCTCACCGAAATCCAGAACGGTGAATTCGCGCGCGAATTCATTTTGGAAAATCAGGCCGGTGCCGCGACTCTCAAGGCGAAGCGTCGCATCGGACGTGACCACCAGATCGAAGAGGTCGGTGAGCGTCTGCGCAGCATGATGCCTTGGATCAAGGCCAACAAGATCGTCGACAAGACCCGTAACTGAGTCTGACTGTTCGGGGTGCGGCCCTGCCGCACTCCGATTGGATTCTATCGATGGCCACGAGCCGTTATCCGTTTATTGCCCGCGAAGGTTGGTTGAGTCTGTTCCTGGTAGGCGGTGCGGCTGCGACCGTGTTCTACCAGATCGGCTGGCTGTGGTCGGTGCCGCTGTGGGCGCTGGTCATCTTGCTGTTGTTTCTGTTCCGTGATCCGGCGCGCACGGTGCCTTCAGCGCCGCTGGCGGTGGTGAGTCCCGCTGATGGTCGGGTCACACTGGTCGAAACCTGCAACGA
This sequence comes from Gammaproteobacteria bacterium, assembly GCA_018819175.1. GTDB lineage: Bacteria > Pseudomonadota > Gammaproteobacteria > Thiohalobacterales > Thiohalobacteraceae > JAHJQQ01. Next base: position 54,043 of record JAHJQQ010000028.1, on the reverse strand, counting down.
TCCCTATCTCGACCGGGACGCCCGGCGGATCACGATTCGAATGCACCCTTATGGCGTGTACAGCACTCGCAGTCCCGCCGAAGGCAAGATGCTCGAACCTAAACGTGACAGTTCAGATCCGACGGGCCTGCCGCATGGTGTCTGCTTGCAGACCGACGAGGGCGATGATCTGGTGATTGTCATGAATCGCGGGCCGTTGCGAAATCCGCCGCGCTGTTATGTCCGCTTCGGAGAACGGGTTGGGCAAGGGCAGCGGTGCGGATTTATCACGCTGGGTTCGACGGTCGATATCTATTTGCCGCTGAACAGCCGTATTAAAGTGCAGGAAGGCGAACGGGTTCATGCCGGTGCCGATGTCATCGCGCAGCTTGTGCATAAATAGGGAACCTTGCAACTTGCCGAGCCTTCGCGCACCCTTGCGTCAGTGTCGGTTATTCCCGTCAGGATGGACGTGATGGATCTGGAACAGCATTCCCCGAAAACCCGCCGCCGCGGCATATATCTGCTGCCCAATCTGATTACCACCGCTGGCTTGTTCTCGGGCTTTTACGGCATCGTCGCCGCCATAGGCGGACGTTACGAGCTGGCGGCGATGGCGATCTTTATCGCCATGATCATGGATGGTATCGATGGTCGTGTGGCGCGACTGACCAACACCCAAAGTGAATTTGGTGTGCAGTACGACAGCCTGTCCGATATGGTGTGTTTCGGCCTGGCGCCGGCGCTGATCATGTTTCAGTGGGCCTTGAGTGAATTGGCTGCATTCGGTTGGTTCTGGGCCAAAGTCGGCTGGCTGACCGCCTTCATCTACGCCGCCTGCGGGGCGTTACGCCTGGCGCGTTTTAATGCCCAGGTGGATGTGGCGGACAAACATTATTTCCAGGGGCTGCCCAGCCCGTCGGCAGCAGCTGTTGTGGCTGGATTGGTGTGGGTAGGCACTGACGTTGGCGCCGAGGGCTCCAGCTTCGTGTGGGTGGGCTTGGTGTTGACGCTGCTGTCGGGGTTGCTGATGGTCAGTAACTTCCGCTACTACAGCTTCAAGGAATTGGATTTCCGCAACAAGGTACCCTTCGTTGTTTTACTTCTCGCCGTGCTGATCCTGGTCTTCACAGCGCTCGATACACCCAAGATGCTGTTCTTCGGTTTTCTTGCCTATGCCTTATCCGGCCCGATTATCACGTTATGGCGTGTGCGGCAGCATCGGCGCGCCAAGAGCGACACGCCGTCACAGGACGATCAGAAGAACGGTGATTAATCCGGTAGGTCGCATTAGACCGAAGGTCGTAATGCGCCGGATGGTGTGACATCGCGATGCACCGCCGCCGTGGGGACAGATCTTCAGCTCTGTCCCCGTTGTGGTTCCACACAACCAAGCGGAGCCACCCAGCAATCCACCGTCACGCTCCCTCAGTGGCTTCGTTTATCCGCGTGGTCCGCACGGACGGGGACAGAGCTGAAGATCTGTCCCCACGGCAGCGGTGCATCAGATCTGTCCCCACTGCGGCGGTACGTTACGTACCGCTCGTAATATCCGATAGCTCACTGCGATTCTCCGCAATGTGAAACAGCGCGGCGACCACATGCCGGTCGTACTTGTCTTTTGATTCCGCCAGCAGCTGGTCCAGCGCCTGCGTAATACTGACGGCGTCGCGGTAGGCGCGTGGGCTGACCAGCGCTACGAAGGCGTTGGCAACGGCCAGGATACGCGCCGTCAGTAAAATGTCCGTTCCCTGCAGGCCATGCGGATAACCGCTGCCATCCATCAGTTCCTGTTTTTGACCGATGGTATCGAGGACCGGTCCTTCGAACTCCAGGCTGGACAGGATATCCAGGGAGTACTGGACATGCTGCTTCAGGCTTTCCTGTTCCGTATCTGACAGCGCCCCCGATTTGGTCAGCACCTCTTTCGGGATAAAGATCTTGCCCACATTGGCCAGATTGGCGGCCAGATCCAGCGCCTGCAGATCGGTTGCCGAGAGGTTGAGTTCACGACCGATGGCAGTGGCGATCTCGGCGGTGCGCGAGGAGTGATTGGCGGAATAGGGGTCGTGTTTGTCCACGGCGCGCATCAGCGCGGCGATGAGCTGATGCAACAGGCTGGCGCGTTTACGTTCGGATTCATGTAAAGCGGTGACATCATGCAGGACGACCAACGTCGCATGTCCGGAACCTGCAGGGTTCGGTAAAGGCAGAGCCAGGCACTCGAACAGTCCTTCGCGGCCGTTGATCATAATATGCTGGGCCTGGGTAATCTGGTTCGAAGGAATGTCGATGCAGCCCGCCAGGCGCTGCGCGGTATCGGGTCCAAACACGCTGGTGAGTGTCTTGCCGATCAGATCTGCCTGCGGTGCGCCGATGGCCGCTTCAAAGGCGCGGTTGGCAAACAAGATGCGTTGACCTTCATCGATCAGGAACAGGTGGTCCGATAAGGTATCGGTGACACCGTGCAGCAGACGTGCCTGGCCTTCCAGCATGCGGGTCTTTTCCTGCAGACGTTCGGCCATGGCCTGGGCGCGCACGCTGCTGCCGTGGCGCCAGGCCGCGATCAGGGTGGCGCCGATGAAAAACAGGGTCAGCAGAAAGACACTCAGCAGAAAGCGCCGGTGATCCTTCGATTCTTTCAGTGCTTCTCGGGCGTCGGTTTTCTGCACCAGTGTCCAGGGTACCCCGGTCAAGGCGCGACTGGTCATCAGCACCTGGACATTACGGTAGTCCAGTAATTGAGCAAATTCTCCAGGTGAGCGCAAAGCAAAAGCGGATGCGAGGTCGGGTGTGTTGAATGCCAGCCGACGTTTGGTGGGCGCGCTGCCATCGGCGAGCGGGGACAGATATACCACCATGTCATCCTGTTTGCGTACCAGGATGGTTTCGTCATGAGCGGTCAGGCCGCCGCGATTGGCCAGTAACGGGAACAGATCGGTCGTGGCCGATTTGATCCCCAGGAGTGCGCCGACGAACTGTTGGTCGGTTTCACCCTGCATACCCTGCACGGCGGCGATGGGAACCGCAAAACCGATCAACGCCTGGCCGGCTGCGTTCACGCGCAAATCACGCAATCCCGGTTGCCCGCTATCGATTACCTGTAAAGCCAGCGCCCGATCATCCGGTTCCAGAACGGGCATGCCGGGCGTTGCAACGACGACTTTGCCGTCGTGATCCAACAGCGCCAGTCCGCGCGTGCCGGTGGACGGCAGGTTGGCGCGGATCAGTGGTTCAGCTGTGCTACTGCTTAGATACCCGGTGCGTTCGGCCGCGGCGTTGATGAGATTACGCAAATAGCCGAGCTGCGCGGGTTCGACATCCTGGGTGGCTGTCTGTGCATTCAATTGGCTCAGATACAACTGCAGCGAGGCGTTATTGGCCAGCTCCTGTTGATCGGCATATTGGCGCGCCAGCCATTGTTCGACATCGGCAGTACGATTATCGGCAATCAGGCCCAGGCGTATGCGCCAGTCGGCCAGGTCGCGTTCGTGTTCCAGATTCAGATAGGTAAAGATCAGCCAGAGGGCGCCGAGCATCAGCGCCAGCAGGAGGCCCAGACCCAGGAGGACAGATTTGCGCGTGGTTGTATGGAGTTTCACCGAGCAGTAATCCTTAATGTTTTAAAGCACGGGTGTGTAGATCCACCAATGCGCCTCGTTGATCGAATATACCGGTACGTAATGCACGATATCGCGGTGGCTGACAACCTGCTGGGTCTGATTATCCAGAATCAGAACGTCATTGTTGTTGTAGACCGCGAGCACTGCATGCGGGATACGCAGATTGGTGTCCTGCAGGACCACGATGCGGAGTCGATCCATATCGACGCCCAGCCAGCGGAGTGAAAGCAGTTTGGTGATGGCGTAATCTTCGCAATCGCCACCATTGTAGAGGAACTCTCGGGCCACGGCCCAGTAATCGGTCATGCCGTAGTTGTCGATATCGAGAATGTATTTTTTATTATTTGCATAGTCATTAATGCGTGTCAGCTGGGTTGCAAAGGGCAGGTTGCGGATGGAGGCGAGAAAGGCCTGCCATGCGCGCAGATGACAGCTGTTGAAGCGCGTCTCCGTGCAATCCGCTCCTTCGGGTACATCCAGGTGGATGTGCCGTTCCAAGACATCCAGCCACTGTTTGAAGGGTGTGATATCCGCCTGTTGAGTTTCTTGATAACCAAATAGAAAGGGTGTGGCGTAGACCTGCCGGCTACTCAGCACCAGCAACAGACAGCCCACTAACGTTCTGAATAAATGCCGGAATTGCTTGTATGAATGATGTTTATCCCAATTTCGAGAGGGTACCGACGAGTGTCTGATTGCGTCGTAATGCATGACCGCTGGCGGGTTGATTAAAGCGATTGAATGCTCAGTCATTGCGGAATAGCCTGGAGTATCTGTAACATATCGCCGCATAATCAATCTGCGTCGAGGTTTTCCTCCGCCGCATTACACCCGACATAACAAGGGGGAGTCAATGAACAATGCCATGGATCGCAGATCTCACGGTCTGCTGAGCTGCATGGTTGCGGCCATCACGTTTGGAACACTGCATCTGCCGGCCCAGGCGGAAGAGCCAAAGCCGCTGGACCCAGATGAGATCACCTTTAAGCAGGGTATGGAAGCACTGGAGGATGATCGCCTGCAAACGGCCATGAAGGCATTCCAATCCATATTGACGAACCAGTCCAAGCTGCATCGCGCACGTCTGGAATTGGCAGTGGCCTATTACCGTTCATTGAACTACGCCGAGGCCCGCAAACTTTCGCAGCAGGTGCTGGATGATCCGTTGACGCCGCCCGAGGTGCGCGTGACGATATTGGCGTTCCTTGCGCAGATCCAGAAAGACGAAGCGGCTGCTTCGGTACGCCACGAGTTCAAGCCATCGATCAGTGTCGGGATGATGTATGACTCGAACGTGAATGTCGGTCCGAGCAGCGACATCGTCACGGAAATTCCTGGCGCGATCCTCACGGGTACCTCGGTTGAAACCAGCGATAATGCCACGGTGCTGACGGCCGGAGTGGCGCACAAGTTCCAGCCTGGAAAAACCTATCTGTTCGGCGAACGTACTGCCGGCTTCCTGTGGCAGAGCCAAGTCAACCTGTATGAACGTAACTACTCCAGCGAGGATGAATTCAACCTCACCGTGTTGTCGGCGAGCACAGGTCCAGCCTGGATCGTGTTGCGTCATTGGCGGGCGAATCTCGCGTTCAATGTCGATCGCATCTGGTTGGGTGGTAGTGAGCTGGCCTGGTTCAATTCGGTGAATCCCGCTGTGACCTGGCAGTTCAACGATGGTGAGTTGACCTGGGATGCTACCGTCACCGATCTTCGCTATGACGAGAGTTCTGATGCAGGTCGTGAAGGCACCTATCAAGCAACCGGTCTGTCGTTGGGTAAATACTTCAATCAGCGCAAGGTGGCCACACAGGTAGGTGCGCGGGTGTTGGATTTCCAGGCTGAGGATGACCGATTCGGTAATGATGGCTACGAACTGCTGGCGGGTCTCATCGTCAAGGCCTGGCCCGACGGCACGATTTATGGTCGTGCCAATTATCGTGACGTTGAGTACGATGGCATCGAACCGGGTTTCCCCGTTGCGCGTGATGAGGAGGAGCGACGCTATTCGGCCGGCTTCCAGCACGATTTCCGGGGCGGTAATCTGGATAAGTGGACATTAAATGGTGACTTTCAGTTTACCGACAACGATTCCAACATTTCGATCTACGAGTACGACCGGCGTCAGTTCATGCTGAATCTGGGGCGGACATTCTAAGTATCGTTCCGCTGTGAATTTTAATTGATTGTCAGCAATAGGTTACGGGCAGTTAGTCGGAATATTTAACGCGGAGAGCCGGGCGCATTCAAGGTCCGGAACGAGTAACTTGCTGGTTTTAAAGTAATGAGCTGTGATCATGCTGTATGCAACAGGGTGTGCGTGTCGCAATACTTTACATTCATGCCTCGCAGCGACCTGAAATATGAACCAGCATAACCGCCATAACAATTTGTTATATATAGAGAATTTATATAGTCGGCGAGGTGGTGGCATAACAATTGCTGAACCAGTGCAATCGACTATATTTGGTGCGCCGAATAGCGCACATACTTGAACAAGCGGCAGAGGGTTACTTTCATCATGGAAGTTAAAAAATCATTGATTGCAGTGGGCGTGACTTCGGTATTGATGGTTGGCGCCTGGGCAACGGCATCGGCGAATACCGACAAAGATGACGATTCCGTTTATCAGTGGGGCCGCTGGGCCGTACTCGCACCTGCCGCAGGCGTCCAGGAGGTTGTTGCGTTTGCACCGGTGGGTACCGCCAATTTAGGTAGTTGCGCGTCAGACGAAAACTGCCCGACATTTACCGTCACAACAGAGCAGCCTGAAGAGCCCCCGGTTGAACCTCCGGTTGCCACGAGTCCGTGCGAAGCCGGCGCGCCTTGTGGGTTTGCGCGCGTTGATCATCCTTATCGGAACCAGATAGAAGCACCGGATTCCAGCTCAATCGCGCCGTTTCAACTGGTCATGACGCAAGGCGGTCAAGGGGGTGATACGGTTGCTTTTGTGGTGGACCCAGGTACTGCGGATGAGATCGCTTCGGGTACTGTGTCCGCGATTATCCGCCCAACCGTGGTAGTGGCCTATCCAGGCGGGCCGATTCTCAGCGGTCTGCTCACACCGGGCGACGATGAGGCTCCCGCTGTTGGGAGAGGTGTGTGGGGTGTCGATGAGTCTGGCGGCGAGTTTGTTTGGGGTATCACCGCGAATGCCAGTCAGATGGCGAGCTTCATCAGTGGCCTTGGTGGCGACAGGATTGCGAACTACAGTGGGTTTACCCAGGGCGTTCTCAATGGAGGCGAAGGTGCTGTGAATATGTCGGTCAACTTCAGCGATGCGACCTGGAGCGGCCAGTTCAACAATAACGCCTTCACAGCGTCCGGTGTTGTAGTCGATTCCGGGTTTGTGTCGAATGCGGCTGGTTTCAGCCCCAATATCGCCTCGGGTGAAGTTTACGGTGCCTTCGTAAACGCCGGCAATAACGCTATTGGCGCATATGACGTAACTAATACGGTTGGTGTGCGATCCGCCGATGTGTTCAAGGCTGATTTCGTCAATAACATACCGCAGTAAATTTTGAAGTAGCATTAGATTCGAAAGGCGCCGTCCAGCCACTTGGCAGGACGGCGCCTTTTCGTTTATAGTCGTTGCACTTAAGTCCAAATAGCACATTACTGTTATCCCCTATGACACAGGCATTTTCCACAAGTCTTACCTTTCAGCGCACGCTCGCCGTTGCGTTGTCCCTGCGCCTGCTGCTGCCCTAGGCAGCCAATACTCTCCCCCTTGATTTACCTAACTTATTCCCTACGCCCGGCGCGCAGACCGGCGAATGCTCTGTTATATTCGCGCCAGGCGGGAAATCGCGGCCAGCGTCGGTGGCCGGAGCCCATGGAGAGAGATTCATGAGTAACCCAGACAAACTTATTATTTTCGATACCACCTTGCGTGACGGCGAGCAGAGTCCCGGCGCGTCCATGACCAAGGACGAGAAAGTCCGCATCGCCAAGGCGCTGGAACGGATGCGTGTGGATGTGATCGAGGCGGGTTTCCCCATCGCCAGTCAGGGCGATTTCGAGGCTGTCGAAGCCGTGGCCCGTGCCGTGCGAGACAGCACGGTCTGTGGTTTGGCGCGCGCCCTGGACAAGGATATCGATCGTGCCGGCGCAGCGCTCAAGCCTGCCAACAGCGCGCGCATCCATACCTTTATCGCGACCTCGCCCATTCACATGAAAATGAAGTTGCGGATGGAGCCGGATCAGGTTGTCGAACAGGCAGTGCGTGCGGTCAAACGTGCCCGCCAGTACACCGACAATGTCGAATTCTCGCCCGAGGATGCCGGCCGTTCTGAACTCGATTTTCTGTGCCGGGTGCTCGAAGCGGTGATCGACGCTGGTGCCACCACGGTGAATATTCCCGATACCGTCGGCTATAACCTGCCACAGCAGTTTGGTGAATTGATCCGGCAGTTGATCGAGCGCGTGCCCAATTCCGACAAGGCGGTCTTCTCGGTGCATTGTCATAATGATCTGGGGCTTGCTGTTGCCAATTCGTTGTCTTCAGTACTCAATGGCGCACGTCAGGTGGAATGCACCATCAATGGTCTTGGAGAGCGTGCCGGCAACGCGGCCCTTGAAGAGATCGTGATGGCGGTGCGTACGCGCCGCGATCTGTTCAGTTGTGACACGACGTTGGATACCACCCAGATCATGACCTGTTCGCGTTTGGTCTCCAGTATCACAGGTTTCCCTGTGCAGCCGAACAAGGCCATTGTCGGCGCCAATGCCTTCGCGCATGAATCGGGTATTCATCAGGACGGTGTGCTCAAAAGTCGCGAGACATATGAAATCATGCGTGCGCAGGATGTGGGTTGGAGCGCCAATAAGATGGTATTGGGCAAGCACTCCGGTCGCAATGCCTTCCGCAGTCGCCTGACTGAGCTTGGTATCGAGTTCGATTCCGAGGAGGCGCTTAACGAGGCCTTTACCCGCTTCAAAGAGTTGGCCGATAAGAAGCATGATATCTACGACGAGGATCTACAGGCGCTGGTCAGTGAGAGTAATCTTGCTGCCGAGAATGAGCGCTTCAAGTTGATTGCGTTACGCGTCTGCTCCGAAACAGGTGAAACGCCTTCCGCAAATATTACGTTGTCGATAGATGGTGATGAGCATCAGGCAGGTGCATTGGGCAGTGGGCCGGTGGATGCATCCTTTCGCGCCATCGAAAGCATCGTCAACAGCGGAACCGAACTCCAGCTGTATTCGGTGAACAACATCACCAGCGGCACGGATGCGCAGGGCGAAGTGACAGTGCGTTTGGAAAAGGGCGGGCGCATCGTCAATGGTCAGGGCGCGGACACGGACATTGTCGTGGCCTCCGCCAAGGCCTATATCAATGCCTTGAACAAGGCGCTGCAGCCGCCATCGCGCGAACACCCGCAGATGGGTGATGTGTGATGAAATCAGGTGCTAGGTTCTAGGGGCGAGGTGCTAGGGGGACACGTGGGTCTACGGGGCGAATATCTGCGGGCGATGGGCATAGACACCTGGCGGTTGCAATTGCCGGCGGGTGTTGCACGCGTCGCGGATGTCGAGTTATCTCCTGCTTCGGCGCTGTCCTCGGGGCAGGCCCCCTTGCATTCCGACGTTCCTGATTCCGGCTGGGACGGGTTGCGGCAGCAGGTCGTGACCTGCACGCGCTGCGATCTGCATCGCAGCCGAACTCAAACCGTCTTCGGTGTTGGTAATCAGCATGCCGACTGGTTGATTATCGGCGAGGCGCCGGGTGCCGAAGAAGATAAGCGCGGTGAACCCTTCGTCGGGCGTGCCGGGCAGTTGCTGGACGCCATGCTGGCAGCCATCAGCCTGGATCGCACGCAGGCCTATATCGCCAATATTCTCAAATGCCGCCCGCCGAATAACCGCGACCCGCAAGCCGCCGAAGTTGCCTGCTGCGAACCCTATCTGCAGCAGCAGATTGCGCTGCTCAAGCCGAAACTGATTCTTGCCGTGGGGCGTATCGCTGCGCAAAACCTGCTCAAAACCGATTTGCCGCTGGGGCGGTTGCGCGGTCAGACACACCACTACGGCGAAAACCAAATACCGGTCATCGTCACCTATCATCCGGCCTACCTGCTGCGCACGCCCAGTGACAAACGCAAGGCCTGGGAAGATCTGAAATTGGCCGTGCGCCTCTATCGTCAACAGCAAGCCGGGGCGGCATCGTGAGCGCCATTTTGAAATCCACAGGTGGTCAGTTCCGGTCGATCCGTGAGGATGACCTGCTGGCGATCATGGAAATCGAGCGGCAAGCGTATCCGTATCCCTGGACCCAGGGCATCCTCAGGGACTGTATCCGGGTCGGCTATAGCTGCTGGTTGTATGAAGTCGACAAGACCATTCAAGCCTACGGGGTCATGAGCGTGGCCGCGGGAGAGGCGCATATCCTGAATCTCTGCGTGCGGCCCGAGATTCAGGGTCAAGGACTGGGGGCGAAGGTTCTGAAGCATCTCATCGTCATGGCGCGTCGGCAGGGGGCAGATACCTTGTTGCTGGAAGTGCGTCCCTCGAATCTGGCGGCGCTCAGGTTGTATCAGAAACTGGGTTTTAACGAAGTCGGTTCGCGGAAGAACTATTATCCGGCCGAGCAGGGGCGGGAGGATGCATTAATCTTCGCGCTGGCGTTGTGTTAGGTCCCGGTGAGGGATGTCGGAATAATTAACAGCCTTGCCGCCCTATTCCAACGTATTTGGCTGCTCGAAATAAAATATCTTATTGATAGTAATGAACAATGAGTTTGATGTTGTTCTAACCATGTGTCGAATTAATTTCCATCCCAGGTATCAGCTCAAACGCTCTGATTTCTATCTTGCTGATTTTATTGCCTATAAGGTAGAATGCGCGCCTCAGGCATGCTACTTGCTATTACTCAATAGAAGCACAGCAAGTCTGATTCAATAAATACAGAATTTGCTCGTACATCCCAACACTTGGTGATGGACATTTTGGGGGAGTTTTACCGCATGAAGAATTTAAAAAAACTGGCCTGTGCATTGGTATTGTCAGGTTTGGTGGGTGTCACACAGGCCGCGAGCGTGACGATCAATCCAACGTCACAGATGGCCATGATCGGCGAAGCCGTTTCTGTTGAAGTGCTGTTCAGCGACTTCACTGATCCTCTGATCAGTGGTGGTTTCAATTTCAACTACGACACAAGCTTCCTGGATTTCGACAGTATTGATTTTGGCGCCAATCCTTTGGGCTTGGCTTTTTTCCCGATCGATACCGCTGTCGATGGCGTGGTGGGTATTAGTTTTGCAGGTCCCTTATCTTTGGAATCGGGAATTCTCGGCACGCTGAATTTCGTCGCGACTGACCTGGGCACGGCCAGCCTATCCACGGCAGCTGCATCACCGGGCTTCTTTGACGGCTCAAGCTATTATGTCCCGGGTTTCGGCAATGCTTCGATTGAAGTCTCTGCTGTACCGGTGCCTGCCGCCGTGTGGCTGATGGCGAGCGGTCTCCTGGGAATGGTGGGGCTGAGCCGTCGCACCTGATTGGTAGTGCAGTACCCAAAAAAGCGGCGCCCAGCGCCGCTTTTTTTATGCCTGCCACCTTCTGCCGCGTCCGATCGGTTACAATGCCGCCGTTGTTCAGCACTGAAACCTTCCCATGACCGAATTGACTCAAGAAACGGCCCGCCGCCGCACCTTCGCTATCATCTCTCATCCCGATGCGGGTAAGACCACGCTGACGGAGAAGCTGTTGCTGTTCGGTGGCGCCATTCAGCTGGCCGGCACAGTGAAAGGCCGCAAGGCCGCGCGCCATGCGACGTCCGACTGGATGGAGCTTGAGAAGCAGCGTGGTATTTCGATTACCTCCTCGATCATGCAGTTTCCCTATAAGGGCTGCATGATCAATCTGCTCGATACGCCCGGTCACGAAGACTTTTCCGAAGACACCTACCGTACCCTGACGGCCGTGGACTCGGCCTTGATGGTCATCGATGCCGCCAAGGGCGTTGAGGCGCGCACCATCAAGCTGATGGAGGTCTGCCGGTTGCGCGATACGCCCATCATGACCTTCATCAATAAGCTCGATCGTGAAGGTCAGCAGCCTATTGAGTTGCTCGATGAAGTTGAATCGGTGCTTAACATTCAATGCTCGCCCATCACCTGGCCGATCGGCATGGGGAAGCGTTTCAAGGGCGTTTATCACCTGATTGATGACAGCGTGCATCTGTACACGCCCGGCAAGGGCAGCGTGCGCCAGGACATCACGATCATCAAAGGACTGGATAACCCGCTGCTGGATGAAGTGCTGGCGGAACATGCCGCCGAACTGCGCGACGAGATCGAACTGGTGCGTGGCGCAAGCCATGCATTCGATGTCGAGGCCTATCTGGCCGGTCAACAGACGCCGGTGTTCTTTGGTTCCGCCATCAATAATTTCGGTGTCCAGGAATTGCTGGATTATTTCTCGACCTTCGCGCCGGCGCCACTGCCGCGTGCGACCACCACACGCAGCGTTGAACCCGTAGAGGAAAAATTCACCGGCTTCGTATTCAAGATTCAGGCGAACATGGACCCGCAGCATCGCGACCGCATTGCCTTCCTGCGCGTGTGTTCCGGTCATTATGAGAAAGGTATTCGCATGCGCCATGTGCGCATCGGACGTGATGTGACCGTCGCCAATGCCATGACCTTTCTGGCCTCCGAGCGCGGACAGGTCGAAGAGGCCTGGCCGGGCGACATTATCGGCCTGCACAATCACGGCACCATCCGTATCGGTGATACCTTCACGCAGGGTGAGGATCTCAAATACACCGGCATCCCCAGCTTCGCGCCGGAACTGTTCCGCCGCGTGGTACTGCGTGACCCGTTACGCATGAAGGCACTGCAGAAGGGTTTGGATCAGCTGTGCGAAGAGGGCGCCACACAGCTGTTCCGGCCACTGAAGAATAATGATCTGATTTTGGGCGCAGTCGGTGTCCTGCAGTTCGATGTGGTCGCGCATCGGCTGCGCGGTGAGTACAACGTGGAGTGCAGTTTCGAAAGCGTTGCCGTGGCCACGGCGCGTTGGGTTGAATGTGATGATCCGAAACTGCTGGAACGGTTCCGCGAAAAAGTCTATGAATATCTCGCCATCGATCAGGGCGGTGATCTTGTGTATATCGCACCGACGCGAGTGAATCTGGATATGGCCATCGAGCGTAATCCGGACGTGCGGTTCTTCGCGACGCGGGAGCATTGACAGGACGCAACGCAAAAACATCCAACACAAAAGCATTAAACACGAAGGCGCATAAGGCGCACGAAGTAAAATCAATAAAAGAGTATTACTCACTCCCCCTTGGTGGGAGAAGTTCAGAGAGAGGGGATTCAAGGCTTTACATTGATCGGGTTTCCCTTTGTGCGCCTTATGCGCCTTCGTGTTGAAAGCCTTTTCGCTCTTGTAAACATGCTCAGCCGAATTTATAACCCTTCGGCACAACCACAATCCCTTGCTCCGAAACGGTAAACCGTTGTCGATCTTTTTCGCTGTCGAAGCCTATGCGTTCACCAGGCGGAACCTCGACATTCTTATCGATAATGCAGTTCTTGATCTGTGCGCCATCACCGATGCGTACACCGTTGAAAATGATGGATTCGGATACAGAGGCTTCGTCACCGATGAAGGCATTCGGAAACAGAATCGAATGCTGCACGCTACCGCCGGCGATGACCGTGCCGCCGGCAACAATTGAATTGATGAATATGCCTTCATTGCCCGAGGTGCCGGGTACCGTGCGCGCCGGTGCGCTTTGCGCCTGATAAGTGCGGATGGTCCAATCCTGCTGATACAGATTCAGCGGTGGAACAGGCTTTAGTAGATCCATATTGGCCTGATAGTACGCGTCGATCGTACCGACATCCCGCCAGTAGCGATCCGGTGTTACGCGGCCGGTCTCGCCGCCAAAGGGATAGGCAAATACACGATGATCGCCAATCAGCTTTGGCAGAATATCCTTGCCGAAATCGTGTTCGGAGCCACTGTCCTTATGGTCATCGCGGAGTGCCTTGAGCAGCAAATCCATCGAGAAGACATATATTCCCATGCTGGCCAGTGCGTGCTCGGGATCATTCGGTAGCGTGGCGGGGGCGGCGGGTTTTTCCTGAAAATCCCTAATGCGCTGATCGTTGTCGACACGAACCACGCCGAACGACTGGGCTTCTTTAGTGCTGACAGACATACAGGCCACGCTGACATCAGCCTGGGAATCGCGGTGCGCTGTCAGCATGGCCGCATAATCCATACGATAGATGTGATCACCTGACAGCACTAACGCATATTTGGCTTCACTTCGTTCCAGTAAGTATAAGTTATGATAAATGGCATCCGCCGTACCGCTGTACCAGCTCTCCCCAATCCGCATCTGTGGCGGAACAGGGGTTATGTATTCGCCAAGCTCGGGATTGAATATCGACCAGCCATCGCGCAGATGCTTCTGCAGCGAGTGGGATTTGTACTGGGTGAGCACCAGCACGCGGCGCAGGCCGGAATGCAGGCAGTTGGCCAGCGTGAAATCAATAATCCGATATTTCCCGCCGAAGGGTACCGCCGGCTTGGTGCGGTGTTCGGTCAGCGGCGCCAGGCGTGAGCCGATGCCGCCGGCGAGAATAACGGTTAAGGTCTGGTCGAGCATGGAACAATTCCTTCATATCCTGGAAGCAGCGCTTGGCCGACACGGCGCAGCACGTTGATGGGGTGTTTGCAAGCACCATGCCGATGCATGCTTATCCTTTCAAGAATCCCAAACCGCCGGGATTATGCGCCTGCGCATGCATCGCCCCGATGTGAGGCGGAGTAATGCGGACAGTTGGGCGTTGAAATTTGCACCATTCAGGATCAGCGCGCGGTAGGTTATCCCCGAACCGGTGCAATTGACAACCATAGTTTAGCCCCTGGCAAGATCAATAACATTGATACAGATCCAAGGAATACAGCGACTAATGTCGTTTTTGGTCCGGTTGGCACAGAGCTTGCGATGTTGATTGGCAGTGTTATTGGAATTGAGCTTATTCGAGCCATGCGTGTGATGTTGGTGCACGACCGTGCAATAGATCAGGTCAGTCCCGCGCTGGTTGCCCACCAGTATAACGTGGTTGGCACCTGCTCGCCGGACGACGAGCTGATCGTACAGGCGGGACACTTACGCCCTGATCTGATCGTGCTGGATGTGAGTGTGCCGAGCACGCAACTGCTCGATCAGCTCCATCTGATAGGCGAGGAACTGCCGCTGCCGATTGTGATGTTTACTGATGATGCGGATTCCGGCGCGATACGCAGGGCCATCGCCGCGGGTGTGAGTGCCTATATAGTTGATGGTTTGTATGTCAACCGTCTCGGGGCGGTACTGAACGTTGCATTGGCGCGGTTTCAGGAAATGCAGTCGCTGCGTGGTGAATTGAAATCCACACGTCGCAGCCTGAACGACCGCAAGAAGATAGATCGTGCCAAGGGCATCCTTATGCAGCGCCGCGGCATCAGTGAGGATGCGGCCTACCATAGCCTGCGCAAACTGGCGATGGAACGGAATCAGAAGATTGGCGAGGTCGCGGACAGTGTGATTTCGGCAGCCGCTTTACTAGGCTGAGAAGCGATAAAAAATAGAGCAAACAAGTGATGCATAGGTGTATGCATCTCATATAGGTCAGTCAGCGTTGACTGGCGAACGGATAATGACGTCCATGTACCAGGTTTTATCTGGAGGCATGGACGTTTTTTTTTGCCGAAGTATTCATATTACTCACTGAGAGCAGGATGGCGATGTCCGCGCAGCTCGAACAAAAATTTGCATTGTCTGCGTCCGCTACGATAGAACGCCCGGTGATCGTGATCGGTACCGGTCCGGTCGGTATTCAGGTGGCGCAAAGCATTCTTCAGCTAAATCCCAAGTGTGCCCTGACCTTGTTTGGCGATGAACCCTGGGCGCCTTACAACCGGGTGCAGCTATCTTCATTGCTGGCTGGCGAAGTGTCTTGGGGCGCACTCCAGAACCAGTTGCGCACCGAGACTGTGAATCGGGTGTTGCAGCATCATAACTGTGCGGTAGTCAGCATAGATCGCGAACGGCGTGAGGTGATCGATCGCGAAGGGCGTGTACATCCCTATAAAACATTAATCCTCGCGGTTGGTTCACGTCCGCATATTCCATCCATCCCCGGTATCTCCCAGGAAGGCGTGTTCCGTTTTCGTGATATGTCCGACATGCAGGCTCTTGCGGCACGTAACGCCCGCAGTCGTCGTGCCGTGGTGCTTGGCGGCGGTTTGCTGGGACTGGAGGCGGCGCGCGGTCTGAGTCGTGCCGGTACCGAGGTGATCGTCATTGAACATGCACCGCAGATTATGGCGGCACAACTGGATGTGGCAGCGAGCGCGATGCTCCAGGAACAGTTGAGTGCATTAGGTATCCGCGTCATCACCGGAGATTCCGTGGTGAAGGTGCGGGGCAATGGCCGACTGTCCGGTATACGCCTGCGGCTGGGCGGCATACTGGATTGCGACACATTGGTGGTTGCCACCGGTATCCGTCCCAATATTGATCTGGCGCGCAACTGTGGACTGCGGGTGAATCGCGGCATTGTGATCGATGATGTCTGCGCTACCTCCGATCCGGCAATTTTTGCGGTGGGCGAGTGTGCCGAACATCGTGACCAACTCTACGGACTGGTCGGACCCGGTTTGGAGCAGGCGGCGGTTCTGGCGCATCACCTGAACGGACAAACGGCACGCTACACCGGGTCGCTCACCGCGACTCGTCTCAAAGTGGTCAAGCGTACTGTGTTCAGTATGGGCGTGATTACCGAGAGCGATGATCCCGCATGGTTGCGCGCCCGTGTCTATAAGGATTCGAAAAACGGTGTTTACCGCAAGCTGATATTGCGCCGTGGACGGCTGATCGGTGCCATCGCTCTGGGCGACTGGGACGAACTGTCCAGGGTTCAGGAGGCAATAAAGAGCAGGCGCGTGCTGTTGCCCTGGCAATTGTGGGACTTCACGAAGCGGGGTTATCTGTGGCCAGAAGCTGAGCAGGGTGTGCAGGATTGGCCGGCTTCGGCCATCGTGTGCAACTGCACCGGTGTGACACGCGGGCAACTGACAACGGCAATAAGTCAGGGCAATAGCTCGGTGGAGCTACTGATGAACTGCACGGGCGCATCGAGCGTTTGTGGCAGTTGCCGACCGCTGCTTGCGGAATTGACTGGCGCCCAAGCCGTGCCCGCAGATACGACGGGTCTGCGTGCGCTCGCGATCACCTCATTGCTGGCCTTGCCTATTCTGTTGGCCATGAGTCTCCCCGCGGATTCTCTCCGAACCGATTCAGTGCAAACACTGTTGTATCAGCTGTCCTCAATCTGGCGCGATGGCTTCTGGAAACAGGTAACGGGATTCACGCTGCTGGGACTCGGCCTGTTTGGCCTAGCCATGTCGGTGCGTAAGCGCATGCGCAGCCTGGAATGGGGACGCTATGGCATTTGGCGCTTTGTGCATGTGTTATTGGGCGCGCTTGCCTTGATCGCCCTGTTGCTGCACACCGGACTCGAATTCGGCACCGGACTGAATGGTTGGTTATTGACCGATTATCTGGCGCTGGCTTTGGCGGGCATTGTAGCCGCGCTGGCGACAACCTATGCAGCACCCGGCACGAGCCGCAGCGCGCGTCGGATGCAACGTTGGACGAATCGAGCTCACCTGTTCATCGGTTGGCCGCTGCCGGCGTTACTCGGTTTTCACGTGTTATCCGTGTATTACTTTTGAGATGAAATGAAACTAAGCGGAGGCGGTACCCATTGGCTTATTTGGTTGTACTGGTTAGCCCTTATCGGTGGTTTGGCGGCTTACCTCGGCTATGCATTACGCAAGGGCGATGCGGCAGTGTATCTGGTCGGTGACATGACGCACGCACACCACCAGATCGTGCTTTCCTGTAATAGCTGCCACGCCGAGCCATTCGGTGGAGGGGAGGTGCTGCAAACGGCCTGTATGAACTGCCATGCCGAGGATCTCAAGGCGGGCGATGATTCACACCCGAAATCAAAATTTACCGATCCGCGCAATGCCGAACGGGTCGCCAAATTGGATGCGCGCTATTGCATTACCTGTCATACCGAACATCAGCCTGAAATAACGCACGCCATGGGTGTAACCCTGCCGAATGATTTCTGCATCGAGTGTCATGCGGACATCGCCGATGATCGTGTCAGTCACGCCGGACTCGATTTCGCCTCCTGTGCCACCGGTGGTTGCCACAATTTCCATGACAACCAGGCCTTATACGAAGACTTTCTGATCAAGCATCAGGCGGAGCCGGATCTGCATCCGGTGGCGCTACAGCCAATAACCGCTGACGCGTCACTGCGTCGTGCCCTTATCGACCATCCGGTTGCACCGCTGGATTTACCCGCCGCCGATATGCCCGTCGAGATCCAGGTCGATCAGCGTATTGCGCATGACTGGGAATCCACGGCGCATGCGCAGGCCGCCGTGAATTGCAGTGACTGTCACACTGTTGATCTGAACGATGGCGCCGGTGCGATTTGGCGCGCAAAGCCGGATCAACGCGCGTGCCAGCAATGCCATAGCACAGAGGTCGAAGGTTTTCTCGGTGGTCTGCATGGCATGCGGCTAGCCGCCGGTTTGTCGCCCATGCAACCACGCGATGCGCAGCTGCCAATGAAGGCCGACAAGGCCGATGCGACGCTGTCCTGTACAAGTTGTCACGGCGCTCACCGATTCGAACGCCAAAGCGCCGCCAGTGACGCCTGTATCAGCTGTCATAACGACGAACATTCGCGCAACTACACCGACTCACCACATGCCGAACTCTGGCGCCGAGAACTGTCAGGACAACTACCCGCCGGTTCGGGCGTGTCCTGCGCGACCTGCCATCTGCCGCGTTCGGTGCATGTGCTGAAGGATGTCGAAGTGACGTTGGCCGAACATAACCAGAATGCCAATCTGCGACCCAATGAAAAAATGCTGCGCAGTGTCTGCATGAACTGCCATGGCCTCGCATTTTCCATCGACGCGTTGGCCGATCCGGAGCTCGTAAAAAACAATTTCACAGGATTACCCGCTCAGCATGTACCGAGTATCGATTGGGCCGTGCGCAGGCATGCAACGGAAAGCGAAACAAGTTCTTTTAACGCCAGAGAGGAAAGTAAATGATGAAAATTTCTCCTAAAGCAGTAAGCGCACTTGGCGCAATCGCCCTATTGGCAGGTTGTGGTGCGGAAACAGGTGGAGGAGGTATCACCCCGCAAGCCATGTCGGATGCGTTGCATTCGGTTATGGAGGCGGACCGAACGGTCTATACCCGGCTGATCATCAATCGTCTGCAGAACGAGGAAAAGGTGATCAAGGCCAGCGAACACTGGAAAGACGAGAAGGGCCTGGTGTTGCCGGCGCAGATGTTCCGCTATGGCTCGGAGATGGTGGCCGAGAAGGGCGCGAAGTTCAGCTATTCGCTGTTATCACTCTGGCCGATCAACAAACAGAACGAGCCGCGCACCGAGGCCGAGAAGACGGGCCTCAAATTCATCGCTGACAATCCCGGCAAGAACTATTACACCGAAGAAGTACTGGCGGGCACTCAATATTTCACAGCGGTCTATCCGGACGTGGCCGTGGCGCAAGCCTGTATCAGTTGCCATAACGACCATAAGGACAGTCCACGTACCGATTTCAAAATGGGCGAGGTCATGGGTGGCGTCATTATCCGTATCCCACTCTAAGGAAATAGCGACTGACTATGCCCGCGGGTTATCGAAACAGGATAGGTGTTGCGAGCTCTGCATCGGCCATTAGTCTGGCAGTCATGCTGGCATGTATGGCCGGTTGCGTGGAGGAATCGGAGGATGGGTTTCCTGAATTCGAGGCAGCAGAGCTCAAACTCGGTCGTGCCGTCTGGCTGGAGAATTGTCAGGCTTGCCACGGCACGGGGCTGGCAGGCGCGCCACGCATTGGCGATCGTGTGGCCTGGCAACCGCGTATCGAACAGGGGCTGCCTGTTCTGTATGAGCATGCCATGAACGGCTATGCGGGACCCACGGGAACGGAAATGCCCGCGCGCGGTGGTCGTCCGAATCTCGATGATGTGGCTGTCGAGCTGGCCGTGCGCTACATGGTGACGGCGAGCAAATAAAACATTTGATTTTTTATAACAGGAGATATGCAGATGACACCTGAACAATTGGTACTCGTGAAAGAGAGCTGGGCAATGGTGGTTCCCATCAGGGACCAGGCCGCCGAATTGTTTTATGGAAAATTGTTCGAACTTGATCCGGCACTGAAGCCCATGTTCAAGGGCAATATGCAGGAACAGGGACGCAAGCTGACCGCCATGATCAACACAGCGGTCAATGGGCTGGATAAATTGGATGTCATTGTGCCCGCGGTACAGGATCTGGGCCGGCGGCATGTTGCCTATGGCGTTGAAGATAAACATTACGACACGGTCGGAACAGCGCTGATCTGGACCCTCGAGAAGGGGCTGGGGTCCGTGTTCACGCCGGCCTGCAAAGAGGCCTGGGTAACAGTCTATGGCGTACTAGCCGGGACCATGAAATCTGCTGCTGCAGAGGCAGCGGCCTGAAACCTGATCATAGTCCGAACGGTATTGATCGGCGCTTGGTGCCGATCTGCCGTTAGGCACCCTGACCGGTTACGATTATTTGTTGGAATACCCCGGTAATCCTAATTCAAGCAAGGCGCCTGGCCAGAGCTTTGCGGGTGGTGCTGACTACGGCTCCGAATGGGATCA
This sequence comes from Gammaproteobacteria bacterium, assembly GCA_018819175.1. Lineage (GTDB taxonomy): Bacteria > Pseudomonadota > Gammaproteobacteria > Thiohalobacterales > Thiohalobacteraceae > JAHJQQ01. The sequence continues at coordinate 33,697 of JAHJQQ010000028.1, read as the reverse complement.
TCCGACAGCGAAGAGATTTGTTAAGCATTATAGCGTTGCTACCAAATTCGCCGGCCATGATGTGTGCGTCCGATCCTGTGCACAACATTAGTGGGTGAAACGGTAATATTTATTCCAGGTTATTTGTTTCCTGTTCCTAGCGTACTGAATATGTCTCCGAAGAGTGCATGGCGCGCACAATACTGGTGCGTCCGGACTCTCGTCTATTCCCGTCATTTTACTAACTGACTCTCATACATAGAATTTATTTCCTGGCACGCATTCTGCTCTAGGGCTAAGCATGTAGAGGCAGGCCCAATGGCGGGTCATAGACCTCGGCCGGGACAGACAAACCCCGGCCAACGGACAACGGCGTCCATGTACACAGACAATCGTTCTGTGCGCGTGGGCGTTTTTTTTGGCCCAAAGACGGAGTAATGCATGAGCATGAAGAAGCAACCATCGACCGCGCCGACCCGACGTCGGTTCCTGAAAAAATCCGTAGTGGCACTGGGAGCAGCGCTGCTTCTGAACGGATTCTCCATGTCGCCATCCTTACGCATGGCGCAGGCGGCAACGCTGGAAAAAGAGGACCTCAAATTCGGCTTCATCAAGCTTACTGATATGGCACCCCTGGCCATTGCCTACGAAAATCGTTATTTCGAGGATGAAGGTCTCTATGTGACGCTGGAGGCGCAGGCGAACTGGAAGGTGCTGCTGGATCGCGTGATCGATGGTGAGCTTGACGGCGCACATATGCTGGCCGGTCAACCGCTCGGCGCCACTATTGGTTTCGGCACCCAGGCAAACATCATCACCGCCTTCAGTATGGATCTGAACGGCAATGGCATCACCGTGTCGAACGATGTCTGGGAGAAAATGAAGAAGCACGTCCCGATGAAGGACGGAAAACCGGTGCACCCGATCAAGGCCGATTATCTCAAGCCAGTCATCGACGAATATAAGAAAGAGGGCAAGCCCTTCAAGATGGGCATGGTATTCCCGGTATCGACCCACAATTATGAACTGCGCTACTGGCTGGCGGCCGGCGGGATAAATCCAGGCTATTACGCACCACTGAAGGGTGATACCTCGGGCACCCTGCAAGCCGACGCATTGTTATCCGTAACACCGCCGCCGCAAATGCCATCCACCCTGGAGGCCGGCACTATTTATGGTTACTGCGTCGGTGAGCCCTGGAATCAGCAGGCGGTGTTCAAAGGCATCGGCGTGCCGGTCATCACCGACTATGAAATCTGGAAGAACAATCCGGAGAAGGTGTTCGGTGTCAGCCAGGAATGGGCCGACAAGTATCCCAATACACATAAGGCGGTCGTCAAGGCGCTGATCCGTGCCGCGCAATGGCTGGACGCCGAGGACAACAAGAATCGCCCCGCGGCGGTGAAAATTCTGTCCAAGCCTAATTATGTCGGTGCCGACTACGATGTCATTGCCAACAGCATGACCGGTACCTTTGAATACGAGAAGGGTGATAAACGTGACGTGCCCGACTTCAACGTGTTCTTCCGCTACAACGCAACCTATCCCTACTACTCCGACGCCGTCTGGTATCTGAGTCAGATGCGCCGCTGGGGTCAGATCCCGGATGCCAAGCCTGACAGCTGGTACATGGACATTGCCAAGAAGGTCTACCGCCCGGATATCTATGCCGCTGCGGCCAAGGAACTGATCGCCGAAGGCAAGGTCAAGGCGGAAGACTTCCCTGACTTCGCCACCGAAACCGGATTCCGTCCGCCGCAGACCGAGTTCATCGACGGAGTGACCTATGACGGCACCAAGCCCAACGACTATCTGAAAAAATTCAAGATCGGTCTGAAGGGTGAAGAGACAGTCAAATAATACTGGCGCAGGGTACTGTTCTCAGCAGTACCCTGCTTAGGTTGAGGAGAGCAGAATGACACAGGCTACGACAAAGACGCTGACAGCTTCACTGTTGCCAGTGCTACCCGATAGCTTCGAAACGGTACGACTGATGTTCAAAGGCATGCTGCGTTCACTGGCCACCCCGCTGTTGGCCTTCGCCCTGTTTCTGGTTGTGTGGAACAGCCTTGCCGCGCGCGTCGAAACCTCGCTTGGCCAGATGCCGGGCCCGGCGCAAGTCTGGTCGCAGGCGATGGTGCTTATCGATGAGCACAATGCGGAACGCGACAAAGAGGCGGCATTCTACACGCGTCAGGAGGAACGCAATGCCGAAAAGTTGGCCGCGGATCCGGCGGCTCAGGTGACGATCCGCCCCTACACGGGCAAACCGACCTTCGTCGATCAGATTTTCACCAGCCTGATCACGGTCGCCACCGGTTTCATTCTGGCATCATTGATCGCTATTCCGGTCGGTATCGCCTGTGGACTGAGCTCAACACTGTATAGCGCCTTGAATCCACTGATCCAGATCTTCAAGCCAGTGTCCCCCCTGGCCTGGTTGCCGATCGTCACCATGGTGGTCAGCGCGGTTTATGTGAGTGATGATCCCTTTTTCGCTAAATCCTTCGTGACCTCGGCCATCACGGTGACACTCTGTTGTCTATGGCCGACCATCATCAATACCACCGTCGGCGTCGCCACCATCGACAAGGACCTGCTGAATGTCAGCCGCGTGCTGCGCTTGGGCTGGATGACGCAGGTGATGAAGATTGTGCTGCCGTCCTCGATACCCATGATGTTCGCGGGCCTGAGGTTGTCGCTCGGTATCGGCTGGATGGTGCTGATCGCGGCCGAGATGCTGGCGCAGAATCCGGGTCTCGGAAAATTCGTCTGGGACGAGTTCCAGAACGGCAGCTCCAATTCGCTGGGTCGTATCATGGTTGCGGTATTCGTGATCGGTTTTCTCGGGTTCCTGCTGGACAGGCTGATGCTGCTGTTGCAGCGCCGCGTATCCTGGGACAAGACCGCGGTTATCCGTTAAACACTGCCGAAGGAAAATAGCATGAGTGAACAACAACTACTTCTGTCGCAGGTGTCGATCGAGTTTCCCACCGACAAAGGTCCTTTCAAAGCTCTGGATAATGTCAATCTTGAAATGGCCAAGGGCGAATTCGTTTCCTTGATCGGACATTCCGGCTGCGGAAAATCCACGGTGCTCAACATTGTCGCCGGTCTCTACCAGGCCACTACCGGTGGTGTCATTCTTGACGGAAAAGAAGTTACCGAACCGGGTCCGGAACGTGCCGTGGTGTTCCAGAATCATTCGCTGCTGCCCTGGCTGACTGCCTACGAGAATGTCGAGCTGGCGGTCAAGCAGGTATTCAAAAAGAGTAAGAGCAAGGCCGAGATGCGTGAGTGGATTAAGCACAATCTCGAGCTGGTGCACATGGAACATGCCAGCGACAAACTGCCCTCGGAAATATCCGGCGGCATGAAACAGCGTGTCGGCATAGCCCGCGCGCTGGCTATGCAACCCAAGGTGTTACTGATGGACGAACCCTTTGGTGCATTGGATGCGCTGACACGAGCCCATTTGCAGGATTCGGTCATGGAAATCCATGCCAATCTCGGCAACACCGTGATTATGATCACTCATGATGTCGATGAGGCGGTGTTGCTGTCGGATCGCATAGTGATGATGACCAACGGGCCGGCCGCAACCATCGGACAAATTCTGAACGTCAATCTGCCGCGTCCGCGCAATCGCGTTGAAATGGCCGATAATGCCGATTACAACCATTGTCGCGCCGAGGTGCTTAAGTTCCTGTATGCGCGCCACCAGCAGGTGGAGAAGGAGAGTCCATCTGAGGAAAATGCGGAGCCGGAGACGCCGGTATCGGATTCAACCAGTGCTGAGATAAAACCCTTCAAGAAACGTAATAGAGTTGCCTGAATATATCCCGTCGCAGTCCAGCACGGGGTTTCAAGGCGTCATGCTTGGCCGGAAGCGCGCAAAGCCTTCCGGTTTTTTTACCCGCCATTTCGAACGCAGCTGGCAATCTCGTATAGCGGAATCAGCCGGGCAGCATTCCGCACATCACTATTTTCTGCTCACTGCGCCCTGCGTGCATCCAATTCGGCCAACACGTGCTCGCGGAGCTCCTGTAGCCGTTGATTGTCGGGATCAACGTCGAGGCCCCTCGCAATCTCCAGGAGAGACTGCTGCAGGTTGTTCATGCCCCATTCGTTTTCCGCACGGTATATATAGACCTTGGCCAGACGCGCGCGCTCTGCGGGATCGATGATCTCTGCAAGTTCCGGTTCCTGTGTTTTTCTTTTGTCAGCTACTTCAGGACCAATTGGCTGTTCTACCGCATCGGTTACTGGGGACGTTGGCGCGGCAATACTATCTGAATCGACCACAGGGGTGCTGTCCGTTACGGGTGCTTTTTCCAGCGCAGCCAGATCCGCGGCAGGTTCTTCAGAGACTGGTGTTGTGGGAGTGCTGGCGACAGCTGTGTCAGTTGATGAAATGGGTTGTTTCACTTGTGGGGCATCTACCGCATCCGTTGGTAAGGTCACGGTGGTGGTGCTGCTTTCCTTCCGTAGAACATGACCAACAGTGCCAGTGCTGTGATTTTCCGGCGACTGTGCATTCGTAGTTTCACTACGCGACGCAGATTGATCCGCCCCTTTCATCAGCGACCCATCAGCAATGTCATTGATCCATTGATCGATATCGATAGGCCCATAAGAGTTGGAAAGGTTGGCTATCAGGAAGCCCAGCATTACACCGAGCCCAAGGCCGGCACTCAGCCAGCCGAGCGGTTTCCTGTTTCGGTTCGCGCGGCGCGGAGTGTGGGGTACATCGGCCACTGATTCCGGCTTGGTATCAGGCAGCACTTCGTCAGTGATTATTGGTGGCTCCGGTAACCTGCGGTTGTCTGCAACCGGTGACGCCGATGGGGAGTGAAGTGCCGCCTCCGGCTCCATGCTGCGATCTGAAAATTGAAAGACATTATTATCAGATGACGGTGATTTCGGGCCAGCTTCTGATGCGCCGAACAGTTTTGCAATATCGCCGCAGTCCGCCAATACCAATCGGCCTTTGAGTGGGCGCAGAAATTCGTTGATCTGATCGAGCCGTGATTTACTCAGTGAGTCCGCCTCGGGAACAATCAGCGTAAAAGGCAAGCTGCTGCGCTGGATCGCTTGAGAGAAATTCAGCCAGCGACTCTGGAGGATCTTTTCATCGGTATCGTCCGAGCCCAGCGATAGCGCCTTGGCAAGCGAAACAGAAATATCACAGGAGTCGTGATGATCCAGCAAAGCGACGAATCCGGGCAGACTGTCGCGCAGGGTTTCCAGGATGGATGCGTCCTTGCCCATACTGCGTTTGGTCACACAGACGATCTTGCTACCGCTCTTGAGAAGCGCGCAGACTTTACCGACAAACGTCGAACCGCCTTCGGTGGAAGGTGGTATATCGACAAGGGAGAATTGGGTAACCCGGTTGTTTGGCCTATGCTGCAAGTCTGATTCCATGACACGCTACCTTGATCTTCGATGCCGCAATCTGGACGCCTGATGTCGATGTGGTTGGGCGGGGTGCTCAACATTCAGCAGTGTGTACAAGTCATCGATTACTGCGGATGGGGCATTCTTCAAACGCGGCGAGCTGTTGAATCCATGAATTGATACGTATCCACCGCCCTCCTAGGCGATACCTTACCCATACAATAGCTGCAGGGCAACGTAAGAAACGTGGCACAAAGGAAAAGTCATTGAAAACGCCTGAGATACTGGGTATTGGTATTTCGAGCAATCGTAGCCCGGATGAAGCGTAGCGGAATCCGGGGATGCACCGCCTGGCGGTGGTGATCAGGATATCCTGCACTGCCTCCCCAGGTGTATTTCCCGGATTCCGCTACGCTTCATCCGGGCTACATGATCGTCTTCCCACCGCTGACAGAGTGCACGACCCGTTCTGGATGCCTATTCACCCACATGAATCCGCGTAGACCCGTATTTCAAAGGGGGTTTATTCGTGGCGCTTGGCTAATCGCGATGCGACCGCCCTTGATGATCAAGTGAAATGTTGGTCACGCAGGATATTTAGCGTTAAGGAACCTCTGATTTATTACTAAACCGTCATTCCGGCCTGTGCCGCAATGACGAATTATTGAGTATTACATGATGGCATGACATAGATATGCTCGATTTAAGAACTTCGCCACCCTCTCCCCAACCCTCTCCCGCCCCGGCGGGAGAGGGGGTTATCCCCTCTCCCCGCTTGCGGGGGAGAGGGTTAGGGAGAGGGGCGTTTGTGTCATCCCAATGGGTAATGATCAATAATCAGAGGTTCCTTAAATGATTGAAATGTGTTGCAGAAAAGTAGCGTAACAGGACGCTCTTATGGGTTCTTCAACATGCGCCCTGCACGCGCCATTCGCGTAACCACTCGGTTACCGGCTTCATATCGTTAGCAATAATGTTGAGCGCATTGCGCTCATCGCTGGCGATGGCGTCATACGTCATCGGAATATATTCCCGCAGGATCTGCTCATACTGCGTCTGCAGAGTGCGGTTTGTCGGATCGAGGTTCGTGACCAGTCCCAGGCCAGTGGGTTTGGCGGCGACATTAATAATCGCCAGATCGGGTCGGTATTTCTTCAGGCATAGAATCAACTTCCAGATATCGCCACTCCAGAAATTGGTGCTGCGTTCACGGGCGGACGTGATGGTATTCAGCGGAATGCAGTCGTGAATGGCGACCAGGCTATGCTGTCCTGCGCACGCCTCGACATGCATGAAATCCCGCAATGCCGCTTCGAAGACATGCAGGCCGTCGATAAAGGCGAATTCGATGTTCTGCTGTTCGAGAAGGCTGCGTACGTCGGACTGTTCGAAAAAGCTATCGCTTGTTTGCGGGAAGATGTCGCAGCGTGGCGGAAGCGGGCTGCTGATACAGGGTTCCGGGTCGATGCCTATGCAGCGCGTCTCGGGCTGGGCAAGTGCCATAGATTGCCCGGTCTCGACGCCGATTTCAAGATACGTGGCAGGCTTCAGCAGTTGGTGCAGCTGACGTAGCATGGCGGTGTAATGTTCACCGGGGAATTTCATTTCCACCAACGACAGATGCGCGTTGAGCCGATCCGGTTCAATCTCAAGGGCGCGGTTATAGGCGCGAGTTGCTAGCGCGTTCTGTCCGGTAGTCCGGTAGGCCAGACCCAGGTCATAACATACATCGGCATTATCCGGCTGAATGGCGCTGGCTTGTCGCAGCCAGCGCACAGCTTGGGAAGGGCGGCCCTCCTCGATAAACGACTGCCCGAGCAGATGCAGCACATCGAAGTGATCCGGTATCCATTTGAGGATCTTGGTGTACCCGGCCTGTGCATCACGGAACTTCTGCTGTTGGTGCGCCGCCGTCGCCTGCCGGAAAATGTTTGCCAGTTTGTCACCGTCCATCACCGCCGCCATAACGCCTCCAGAGCTAACCCATTGAATGCATTAAGCCAGTTCTCTGGCGATGGGAGCTTATAGAAGACAGAGGCAAAGATTAGGCCAGCCTGGCCGGGTAATGCATGTCCGGTATTGTTCAGTGCTATGTCCGGGATATCGGGGTTGCCTCAAGCCTTGGAGAGTATGTTATTCGCGGATGCGCCTAAGGGGCATGGCAGTTACTGTTTCCAGGTGAATCCATAATGCTACCTGCATGACAGGGATAAAATCAGTTTTGAACTTACCTCAGCAGTGAGGTCACGTTGAGTATCAGCAACCCGCTCGCTAATGTTTGCACGAACGCGACTGGATTGCGTTCGAGCAGCGGAGGTAATGCGTTGTTGATCAAGGACTCGTTCGGCTGCGACAGGTCATGCACGAATTCCGATAGCAGGTCATAGCGCCGATGCAGATCTGTGTGCACAGCCTTGTGCAGCGAGGCATCCATCCTGGCGGGTACGTCGGGATTGATGGCACGGGCGGGTCGGTACTGCACGCGTTTGACATTGCGCGCGGTGACTTCGGCGTTATATGGCAGTTTTCCCATGAGCATTTCGTAGCTCAGAATGCCCAGGAAAAATATCCGAGCGGTTGCTGGCGGGATTGCCGTGCAAATATTCGGGCACGGTGTAGTTGCGGGTACCGAGCTGATTGTCACGCTTCAAGGGTGACAGGCTCTCTTCAATGCCGGCGATCTTGGTCGATCCGAAATCGATGATCTTCACCATACTGTGCTGGTTGATAAGATTGTCATCATATACAAACATTCTTTCGATTTTTTGGTCATGACTTTGCGGCGTTCGAGTGCGGAATTGAATCATCTGAGCGCACGGATTGAGTGCAATGCAGTCTCTGCGGCTGCGCGCCTGCCCTGAAACTGCATGCGCCTGTGCGCTGCGCGCCTATTCAACAGGCCGTGGGTGCTACATAGGGATGCAGCCGGCGGCGAATCTTCTCGACTGATGGCAGGCAGTGGAATGCGATGGTGCGGACAGTCCGGCTTAGTTTGATGCACGCATGAAGCATATTGCACCATTGTGATGCGATTCCGGGGTGGTCGAGGCCACAGAAAACCCCCACCCATCTGGGATATCAGGCTCTTTAAGTGATTGAAGTTAAAAAAGACTAATACGTATTCACGGTTGCTGGCATACAACTTGCGATGGGGGGTATAGACACCGCCACCTGAGCATTTGTGGAGCATTGTGAATGAGAGAAAAACTGGTCCTGGTCGGAAATGGCATGGCGGGCGTACGCGCCCTGGAGGAGTTGCTGAAAATTGCCCCCGATCGTTATGACATCACCGTCTTTGGTGCCGAACCCTACGGCAATTACAACCGCATCATGCTGTCACCGGTGCTGGCAGGTGAGAAGACTGTTGATGAAATCATGCTCAACGATGATCAATGGTATATCGACAACGGTATCAAACTGCACAAAGGCAAGCAGGTCACCGAGATCGACCGCGCCAAACGCATAGTGCGCGCTGCCGATGGCACGGAAGAACAATATGATCGACTGATCCTCGCGGCCGGCTCCATGCCTTTCATTATTCCGATTCCCGGAAAGGATCTGCCGGGCGTGGTTGCGTTCCGCGATATCTATGATGTCGATCGCATGCTGGAAGCCGCGAACGGCAAGGGCCATGCGGTAGTGATCGGTGGTGGCCTGCTCGGTCTGGAGGCGGCCAACGGGCTGCTCAAGCAGGGCATGCAGGTCACCGTGGTGCATCTGCTCGATACGCTGATGGAGCGCCAGCTGGATAAGCCGGCCGCCGCACTGCTGAAACGTTCGCTGGAAGAGCGCGGCCTGAATTTCCTGATGGGCGCGCAGACCGAAGCGATCCTCGGTAAGGACAAGGTCACCGGCGTGCGTTTCAAGGACGGCCTGGAAATCAATGCCGATCTGGTGGTCATGGCCGTCGGCATCCGCCCCAATATCGAACTGGCCAAAAAGGTCGGTCTACATTGCGAGCGTGGTGTGGTGGTCAACGACACTTTGCAGACCTACGATCCGCGCGTGTATGCGGTTGGCGAATGCGTGCAGCATCGTGGCGAGACCTATGGTCTGGTCGCGCCGCTGTTCGAGCAGGCCAAGGTCTGCGCGAATCACCTCGCGCATCTGGGTTTCGCCCGTTATGAAGGTTCGGTCACCTCAACCAAGTTGAAGGTGACCGGCATCGATCTGTTCTCCGCCGGTAATTTCCAGGGTGACGACAGCACCGAAGAGATGGTCCTGCAGGACCCGGGTCGCGGCGTCTATAAAAAAGTCGTGATCAAGGACAACCGCATTCAAGGCGCCGTGATGTACGGCGACACCATCGACGGTTCCTGGTATTTCGAACTCATGCGCGATGGCACGGACATCTCCGGTTTCCGCGACAATCTGCTGTTCGGTCAGGCGCACCTGGGCGATTCCGGCCATGGCGACGACAATCGTGTCGCCGCCATGGCCGATACAGCCGAAATCTGCGGCTGCAACGGCGTCTGCAAGGGCGACATCGTCAAGGCCATCGGCGATAAGAAGCTGTTCACACTGGATGAAGTGCGCGCGCATACCAAGGCCTCCAGCTCCTGCGGTTCCTGCACCGGTCTGGTCGAAGCATTGCTGGCCTATACCCTGGGCGGCGATTATTCGCAGACCCCGAGCAAGAAGCCGATCTGCCCCTGCACCGAGCACACGCACGACGAACTGCGCAGCGCGATCCGCGCGGAAGGCCTCAAGACGATCCGCGCCGTCATGGATCATTTGAACTGGAAGACCGAAGACGGCTGCTCCAAATGCCGTCCGGCGCTTAACTATTACTTACTGAGTCAGTGGCCGGGTGAATACGTTGACGACAATCAGTCGCGCTTCATTAACGAACGCGTGCACGCCAACATCCAGAAAGACGGTACCTATTCGGTGATCCCGCGCATGTGGGGCGGCGAGACCACGCCGGCCGAGCTGATGGCCATTGCGCAGATTGCCGAGAAATACAAAGTCCCGACCGTGCATGTCACCGGCGGTCAGCGCATCGATCTGCTGGGCGTTAAGAAGGAAGACCTGCCCGGCATGTGGGGCGATCTCTCCAAGGCCGGTTTCGTGTCCGGTCATGCCTATGGCAAGGCCATTCGTACCGTGAAAACCTGCGTGGGTAAAACCTGGTGTCGTTTCGGTACTCAGGACTCGACGCAGATGGGCATAGATCTGGAAAAACTCACCTGGGGTTCCTGGACGCCGCATAAATTCAAACTCGCCGTGTCCGGTTGCCCGCGTAACTGCGCCGAAGCGACCATCAAGGATTTCGGCGTGGTGTGCGTGGATTCCGGTTACGAACTGCATGTCGGTGGTAACGGTGGGGTGAAGGTTCGCGCCACGGATTTCCTCTGCCATGTGAAAACCGAGGATGAGGTGAAGGAATACTGCGCCGCCTTCCTGCAGCTGTATCGCGAAGAGGCGCATTACCTGGAACGCACGGCGCCCTGGGTCGAGCGTATCGGCCTGCAGTACATCAAGGACAAAGTGGTCGAGGACGCCGAAAGCCGTAAGGTGCTGGCCGAACGTTTCCAGATCTCACAATCCTTTGCGCAGATCGACCCCTGGAAAGAACGTGCCGAGGGCCGGGATGCACATGAATATTCACCCCTGAAACTCGTTGTGTGAGGGAAGATAATGAAGCCATTGAACATGTCTCCTAAAGCCACCAAGAAAATCAAGCCTGCAAACCCGGACAGTGAGGTGTCCCTTAGGATTATGCAACGGTCTTTCTGGGCAAGGCGTCTGTTTCGCGGACACGTGACACCGAAAGTCGAGAAGACCGAGAGCTGATAATTGAAGGCGTGAAAAGGGTATTAAGGAACCTCTGATTTATTACTAAACTGTCATTCCGGCGCAGGCCGGAATCCATGCGATTCAAGGCGCTAGATTCCGGCTTGCGCCGGAATGACGAATTATTCAGAGTTTCCTTAACTCCATTTCACTGATAGCAATATATGTAGGGTGGGTTAGGCGCGCCGTTTGCCCTGTAACCCACTAATCGTGCCGTCTCGCACACTTTGAACAATGATTTGAGTTGCTTCGCAACCTGGTGGGTTACGCAGACAACGCTAACCCACCCTACATTTGACTTTGAGAGACTGATGATGCAACAGGCAGAAAAAAGCATGGCCACAGAGAGCTGGATTGAAGTAGGGCAGGTAGCGGATATCCCCAGGCTTGGTGCGCGCGTGGTGCGCACCGCCGATGGCGATATCGCCGTGTTCCGCACGGCGGATGATGAGATCTTCGCCCTGCGTGATAAATGTCCGCATAAGGGTGGTCCGCTGTCACAGGGTATCGTGCATGGCAAGCGCGTGGCCTGTCCGCTGCATGACTGGAAGATCCATCTGGACAGCGGTCTGGCTGCGGCACCGGATGAAGGTTGTGCAGCACGCTTTCCGGTCATCGTCGAAGCTGGCCGAATCAAACTGTCGCTGACCCCGGAACAGGGCTGAGTGCATGACACTCGTATTCGGCGATAAGACACTGGCCACCGATAACGAAGGTTTTCTGCTCGATCCGAATGACTGGAGCGAAGAACTGGCCGAGGAGATCGCGCGGCGTGAGGAAGTGCCGCTCAGCGAAGACCGCTGGGCCGTGGTGCGCTTCGTGCGCGATTGGTTCGAGTTCCGCCAGTCCGTTCCGGAGGCGCGTTTCGCCTTGAAGGCCATGCGCGAACAGCTGGGCGAGGCAAAGGCGACCCGCAAGTACCTTTATACATTATTTCCCTATGGCTACGGCCAGCAGGCCTGTAAAATTGCCGGTATGCGCAAGCCGCTCAAGCTCATGCTGGATATGTAGCCAGTCATATATGTGTAGGGTGGGTTAGCGATTGTTGCGTAACCCATAAGGTTGCGAAGCAACACAGAAATATTCAACGGCGTGTCTGGTGGCGCAGTTGATAGTTTACGATGCTTTACAACGCGTCTAATCCACCTTTCATCGAATAGAGGCGCACTTGAGTATCATTGGGTGCTGTTCCTAGCTAGCTGGAATGTTGATGACCCAAGCAGTACGTACAACTTGCCCCTATTGCGGTGTCGGCTGCGGTGTTCTGGCAAGCGTCGAGCCCGATGGTACGGTGACCGTCAAGGGTGATCCGCAACATCCCGCCAATCAAGGGCGGCTCTGTTCCAAAGGGTCCGCGTTGGGTGAAACTGTCGGTCTGGAAGGGCGTCTGCTCTATCCGGAAATCAACGGCGCACGCGCCACCTGGGATGCGGCACTGGATCTCGTCGCGGAGCGTTTCAACGCAGTCATCCGCGAACACGGACCCGAGTCAGTGGCCTTTTATGTATCAGGTCAGTTGCTGACTGAAGATTATTACGTCGCCAACAAACTGATGAAAGGTTTCATCGGCGCCGCGAACATCGATACCAACTCCCGTTTATGCATGTCCTCGGCGGTTGCCGGTTACAAGCGTGCCTTCGGTTCCGACACGGTACCTTGCAGCTACGAGGATCTGGAGCGCGCCAAGCTCATCGTTCTGGCCGGGTCGAATACGGCCTGGTGTCATCCGGTGCTCTATCAACGCATCGTCAAGGCACGCAAGGACAACTCCGATCTGCGTGTCATCGTTATCGATCCACGTCGTACCAGCAGTTGTGACATTGCCGACCTCTATTTGCCGATTGCGCCTGGCACGGATGCCACACTGTTCAATGGCCTCCTGAGATTTCTGGAGCAACAGGGCGAAGGGAATGAGCTATTTATAAACGCGGCAGTGGAAGGTGTTCAGACGTCGCTTGAGGCCGCGCGTGCGGATGCGCCGGATATCGCCAGCGTCGCCCGCCGCTGTGGTTTGAACGAAGACGATGTTGCTGAGTTCTATCGGCTGTTCGCACGTACTGAACGCGTGGTGACGCTGTATTCCCAGGGCATCAACCAGTTCTCCATGGGCACCGACAAGGTCAACAGTATTATCAACTGCCATCTCTATACCGGGCGCATCGGCCGCGCCGGCATGGGCCCGTTCTCGATCACCGGCCAGCCGAATGCGATGGGCGGCCGCGAGGTTGGCGGTCTGGCAAATCAGCTGGCCGCGCATATGGAATTGGAAAATTCAGCGCATACCGACCTGGTGCAGCGCTTCTGGCAGTCGCCGGTGATTGCCGGCAAAGCGGGGCTCAAGGCGGTTGATCTGTTTCAGGCCATCGAGATGGGCAAGGTGAAGGCGTTGTGGGTGATGGCGACCAACCCCGCTGTCAGCCTGCCGGATAGTGATCGCGTGCGCCGTGCGTTGGACAAGTGCGAATTCCTGGTGGTTTCCGATTGTGTGCGCAACACCGATACCACGGCTTACGCGCAGGTGTTGCTACCGGCGCAGGCCTGGGGTGAAAAACTGGGCGCGGTGACTAATTCCGAACGCCGCATTTCATTACAGCGCCCGTTTCTGGACAGCCCCGGCGAAGCGAAACCGGACTGGTGGATAGTCGCCGAGTGTGCCAAGCGCATGGGCCATGCGGCTGCCTTCAATTATTCGTCTTCTGCGGATGTGTTCCGCGAGCACGCAGCCCTGTCCGCATTTGAAAATGCCGGGCAACGTGACTTCGATATCGGCGGCCTGGCCGCACTCGATGATGCGCAATATACCGCACTCGAACCTGTGCAATGGCCGGTGCGTACCGGCGTCACTGCGCGCACCAGATTGTTTGCCGATGGCCATTTCTTTACGCCGAATGGCAAGGCTCGATTGATACCGGTCACCGGTAGAGGGCCGGCGTCTCAGCCCGATAGTGAATATCCCTTGGTGCTCAATACCGGCCGGGTGCGCGATCATTGGCACACCATGACACGTACCGGGAAATCAGCGCGACTGTCCGGGCATATTTATGAACCCTATGCGGAACTGCATCCGGATGATGCCGCACGTGCAGGCATTACCGATACCGAGTTGGTCGAAGTCAGCAGCCGCTGGGGCCGGGCCGTGGTGCGCGCGCGTGTCAGTGCAGGACAGCGACCGGGCAGTATCTTCATACCGATCCATTGGAGTCGGCAATTCTCCAGCTTGTCTTCCGTGGGCGGTCTTATCGGTCCGCATACCGACCCTATTTCGGGACAACCGGAATTCAAATTCACACCGGTACGGATTCGCGCCTACGCGGCCGCCTGGTATGGCTTCCTGGCGTCGCGCCGACGCCTGACGTTACCGCCACATTCCGGCTACTGGGCTTGCGCGCGCGGTAAGGACTACTGGCGTTATGAGCTTGCCGGTACCGAGCCGCCGGCAGAATGGGATCGCTACGCGCGCGATTTATTGTGTGCCGCGGATGCGCAGGTGGAATGGACGGAGTATTTCGATCGCGCCACAACCCGTTATCGGGGCGCGCGTATCGTATCCGGGCAGTTGGAGAGCTGTATTTTCATCGGACCTGACAGCGCATTGCCGCCGCGCGACTGGCTGTTGCAGTTATTTACAGAAACCGCAATGGATCAGGCGCAACGCGCCAGCCTGCTCAGTGGCAAACCGCCGCGCGGCGGTGAGGATCGCGGCCGCACGGTCTGCGCCTGTTTTAATGTCGGACGTAACACATTGCTCAAAGCGATTCGTGAACAGGGCTTGAACTCTGTCGAAGGCATCGGTGCCACGCTCAAGGCAGGTACCAACTGTGGTTCCTGTGTTCCGGAGCTCAAGGCGTTGTTGTCAGAATCCCGCGAGGTTGTGAATTGAGATAGTCGATATCATCATCCTTGGGAATGGATGTTGCCGGGTGTGCCTTGATGTGCAAATTGCCATGCTCCTTCCAATGGCGCAGCCAAGCCGGTATATCCTGGGCAGGCATCGGACGAGCGACAAAGTATCCCTGGATATCATCGCAGCCCTGTTGTTGCAGGTAGTGCAGTTGTTCGGCCGTCTCCACGCCCTCGGCAATGACATTCATCCCCAGATTGTGCCCCAGACCAATGATGGTTGTAACAATAGAGGCGTCGTCAGGATCAATGGCGACATCGCGCACGAAGGATGCATCGACCTTGAGTCGGTCGACCGGGAAACGCTTCAGATAGGAAAGCGACGAGTAGCCCGTGCCGAAATCGTCGATGCTGAGACTCACGCCTATCTGTTTGAGGCGATCCATGGTTTCAAGGTGCGCCTCGACATCCACCAGAATGGATTCGGTGATTTCCAACTCCAATCTCTCAGGCTGTAGGCCAGTTGCCTCCAGCGTTGCGCAGACAAGCTTGTGCAGATCCGGCTGGTAGAACTGCCGTGCTGATAGATTGACGGCAATTGAGGGTGCCGTCACTGTTTCGGTGGTCTCCAAGCTGGCGGCCCAGCGGCAGGCTTCATGCAGTACCCAATCACCAACTTGAATAATCAGTCCGGTGTCTTCCAATATCGGGATGAACAGGTTGGGGGGGATGCTTCCACGCTCAGCGTTGTTCCAGCGCAGCAGTGCCTCGAATCCGATCACGCGGCCACTGCCGGCATTGATCTGTGGCTGGTAGTGCAGGCTGAATTCCCCGCGGGCAAGGGCGCCGCGCAGCAGTGTGGTGATTTCCAGCCGTTCCTGCGCGCCGCTACTGATGTTTTTATCGAAGAACTGCATATTATTGCGACCATTTTCCTTGGCGCGATACATGGCCGCATCCGCGTTCATAACCAGTGACTGCAGATCGGCGCCGTCCTGGGGATAAAGCGCGATACCAATGCTCGGTGTTACATAGAGACCGATGCCCTGTATTTCATAGGGCTGTGACGATTGCTGCAATATCTCTGTAGCGACGCGAGCGGCCTGTTGCTCGGTTTCCATATCTTCCAGGATGATGGTGAATTCATCACCACCAAGGCGACATACCGTGTCATCGATGCGGACCGCCTTGCTGAAGCGTTGCGCAACCTGACATAGCAGATCGTCGCCGGCGCTGTGACCCAGGGTGTCATTGATGTTCTTGAAATTATCCAGGTCGACAAACAGTAGTGCGACTTTGGTGTCGTTGCGATCCGCATGCTTCATTGCTTGAACAAGGCGATCATTGAACAACGCCCGGTTCGGCAGGCCGGTCACGGGATCATAGTTGGCAAGGAATGACAGCCGATCCTCGGTGCGTTTGCGTTCGGTGATATTGGTCGCCACACCAACGGCGCCGCTGACGCTGCCGTCCGCTTCGATGATGGGCGTGTAATACACTTCGAACGCTTGCTCGCCCATCCAACTTGTCGAGGTGAACGCCTGTCCATCCAGGGCGCGGCGCGCATCCTGGACGATTTCCGGGTAATCCCGATAACGTTCGAAGTACGATTCGCCGACCACCTGGCCAGGTTTGAGGTTCTCGGCTTCCAGGCCTTTGCCTTCGGACAGGATGAATATGCCGTCACTGTCGATCATCCACAGAATAATCGGGAATCCTTGGATGACGGTACGCAGCTTGGCTTCACTGCTACGCAGCGCCGCTTCGACCTGTTTCTGGGCGGTGATATCCAGGACAGTACCGGTCATGCGAACGACATTTCCCCGGTCATCAAGGATGACCTCCGCGTTTTCCTGCACAATCAGGATCTCGCCATCCGGTCGGATGATGCGATGCGTGATTTCATACGGGGCATGGTTTTCCACGGCCTGCTGTACAGCGGCGTTTACATGCTCGCGATCATCGGGATGTACGCGGCTGATGAAACCCTCATAGCTGGCCTCGAAATCCTGCGCGTTGATGCCGAATAATCGATAGATACCCTCTGACCAATACAGGCGGTTTTCCCCGATATACCAGTCCCAGTTACCCATGCCGGCAATGCGCTGGGCGCGAATCAGGCTTTCGCGGACTTCATTCAGATGGACGGTCTGCGCCGTGAGTGCCTTCGAACTCTGCGTGATTGTACGGTTCTTGCGCATCACGATAAGCAGCGAGCCAACGAGCAATGCGACGAGCAGTGCGGCGAGGGCGTACAACGTGCGGAGGATGAACGCTTGGTGTTTTTCGATATAACTAGGCAGAGGGTTGATGATGCGTGTCTTGTTCGCAAAGCTGGCGGGCAGAGTCAGGCCAACCGCGTTCAGCTCGAATGCGTCGAGCAGATATTCATTCGGGCTGTCTACCGGCGCGATGGTCTTGACGGACTCGCCCGTTAGATAGCGCTTGATCATCCGTGCGGCCATTTCGCCCTGGCGGGTTCCGCTGGTGACGTAGCCGCCCAGTACCCCCGGATACAGGTAGACATCTTCCATGCTGAGGATGGTGAAGTCTCCGGTCGCGACGATGGCCGCTATCGTTTCCTCCAGTGTTTGGGTTTCACCCTGAGCATTGACCATTTTCCCCAGGGTAGTGAGAAACACAAACCGTTCACGATGGCTTCGCAGGTCCTGTACCAATGCCTCGATTTGACCGTGCGAGATAAAGTGGGCACGGATATCGGGATGAGAATCTAGCTCGGTCTGGAGTTCTTCACGAATGGACTGGTACGTTTCGGAATCGTCACCGACCACCAGGATGTCATGGTTGTCCGGCGCGATATGACGCATGAGCTCGAGATTGGGTGCGATTTCTTTATGCTCGAATACACCGGTGATGCGTTCCGGATCGAGCTGATCGCGAATCTGGTAATCGTTGATGCCGGAGAAAAACACTGGCGCGCCGGGGAAAATCCGTGCGAGGTGCGTGAGGGCGAATCTCAGTGCATTGTCATCGGTGACATAGATGAATTTGGGCTGGTAGCCCTGATACTTCTCTGCCAGGAAGTTCGCCATTTGGTAGGCATAGGCCGTGCTGAAGTCGATGCGTTTAGTGTCGAGATATTCGACACTGGTGGAGAAGGCGTGGTCAGGCAGACGTTCGAGAGTCTCTATAAAACTTTCATGCTGGCGTTTTGTCCAGGGATATTCCTGGCTGTACGAATGCAGGACGAACACGGGTGTGTGCACGGCCGCGTTGGCCGTGATCATCCAGGCATAGAGAATGGCTATAACAACAGTTCGCATTGGGAGGAATGCTTTCTGAATTTAAACACTGGGAAGCTATCGGCTAACTGCTCGATATATTAATCGTTTTTGACGAATTAAACGCAGATATAGTGGCGAGCCAGGGTGGGGGTTTTAAGCGTCCGGGGGCAGGGGGTCTCGCGGATGTCCCAGCCCAGTGTCGGTAGTTTACAAGTGCATGTATTAAATAAGATAACTGGCCATTTATCAAAAGTGAAGGATTGTGTGTTTCAATTTCCTGATGAGATTACGGGATGACTACAAATCGGCGTTTAGGCGATTCACGACATGTCGACTGAGCATTTAGCCCTGGCAGGGGCTTTGGCCGGTGGGCTCGGTCTGTTCCTGCTGGCGGTCGGCATGATCAGCCAAGGACTGCGGGTTGCTGCAGGACGCCAGCTGCGCAGGATGTTGGCGTGCTGGACAGGGACGCGCCTGCGCGGTGTTGCAACCGGCGCGCTGATCACCGCCGTCGTGCAATCTTCCAGCGCAGTCACCGTGGCGACCATCGGTTTTGTTAACGCCGGCATATTGCAGCTGAGCCAGGCGCTCGGTGTCATCTTCGGCGCGAATGTCGGCACCACCATGACCGGTTGGCTGGTGGCGGCGGTCGGTTTTCAATTCAAACTCGAAACCTACGCATTGCCGTTGATCGGTCTGGGTATGCTATTGCGGCTCACCGGCAGTAACACTCGGCGCGGTGCGTTCGGTGAAGCACTGGCCGGCTTCGGTTTGTTCTTCTTAGGTATAGATATACTGCGTGATGCCTTTGCTGGTCTGGCGACGAGTGTCGAACTGCCGCAGTTGGTTGCGACGACACCGCTGCAACTGCTGGCCCTGGTCGGGATAGGTTTCCTGATGACCGTGCTCACCCAATCGTCGAGTGCGGCCATTGCCATCATTCTTACCGCAGCCAGCGGTGAGGCATTGGCCCTGAGCGGTGCCGCGGCGATGGTGATCGGTGCCAATATCGGCACCACGTCAACAGCGGTGCTGGCAGTGATCGGTGCAACCGCCAATGCCAAGCGCGTTGCTGCCGGACATATCCTGTTCAATCTGCTCACTGGCGTGATTGCCTTGCTGATACTGCCGGCACTGCTGTGGTTGCTCGAGACCGCGAGCAGTGAAATGGGGCAGGCGGCGCACCCGGCAGTGACCCTGGCGCTGTTCCATACGACGTTCAATTTCCTCGGTGTGCTGTTGATGTGGCCGCTGGCCGGACGATTGGCGGTATTTCTGGAAGCACGCTTCCGCACCGTGGATGAAGTCGAAGGACGGCCACGGTTCCTCGACCATACCGTTGCGGCGACGCCGGCGTTGGCGGTGGATGCACTGGTGCAGGAACTGTTGCGCGTGGTCGAGATTTCGCGACGCATGGCCAGGGCCGCGATCAGTACCGAACAGGCGCCGGGTCGACAGATAGCCATCGATGCGCAGACCGCGCGTACACTGGCCGGCGCCATCACGGCCTTTGTCGAGAAATTGGGCCGGCAATCGTTGTCCGAGGAGGTTGCCCAACAATTGCCACAGACACTACGCGCACTGCGTTATTTTCAACAGGTGGTCAATTATGCCGAGAGTATCGCCGGTGCGCAGGCGGATGGCGCACCGCTGCTGGCGGTGAAGCTCGCAACACGCCTGGATGATTATCATGCCGAAATCGCCGGGTTGCTGCAGGCCGCCGATCCGCAGCAGTCGGATTTCAAAGCGGAATCACTGACGCAGCGCGCGGCCACATTGGAAGAACACTACCAGTTGCTCAAGGCAGCCTTTCTTCGCGCTGGCGCGCTGGGAGATATCGAAATTCAGGGTATGAGTGACACCCTGGAACATATCAGTCGTTGTCGGCGTATGGCGCAGCAGTTGAACAAAGGAATAAGTTTGTTGACGACGTTGCGACAAGTATCCAGCCCCGCTGAAACGCAGACCGCATCGGTCGACGTAGACGCGGACGCGATGTGATACGCCGGCCTCGTTCAGCGATAACGTTTGCCGCGATGTTCGATCCAGCCGCCGGGTTCGTTGCCTTGCGGGTCATGGTGCGTCCAGTGCAGCACACCACCTTTGTCGTTGCATTCGTAACGTCCGTATAACTCAACGTTGTCACCGGTTGCCAAGGGTATGCGTTCGGCGAGATCGATATTGTGTGCGACCAGCACTGTGTTGCCACTGCCGTCCTGCACAATGAAACGTTGATGCCGTGAGCCCTCGTTGTCATCGGCCAAAGTACGTTTCACCGTGCCGCTGATGCCGGTCCAGATGCCCGACTGACGATTGGCGTAGAGACTTTGTATCGACGTGCGGGAGTTATTTTCTGTGACAACATCGCCGGTGAATTGCCGTGCGCTGTTCGGATTGAGTCCCAACCAGCTGGCGACCGCAGCGATAACCAGCGCGGCCAGCCAGCGGCCTAATGCGGCCTTGCTGCGAGGTATACGGAGTCGTTTAGTCATATGAACCTCTGATTAATTTGCTGAAGCGGCATCTGCCGCGTTGCAGCCGGGCTCAAAATACGGGGCCGGGAAGCGGCAGACGCCGTGTAAACTCCGTTTTTTACTCGATGCTACGCACCTCGCCCTTCGGGCCGGCTCGCGCCGTTCTCTCCGCTTCGCTTCGAGTCGCCCGTCTGCGCCTTGCATCTGCTCGCTTGATCAAATTAATCAGAGGTTCAGCAATAGTTTGTGCATGGCTGCGTGATCAGCTCGAAGTGATTTTCAGATCGATCAGTTGTTCCACGAGGCTGCTGTAGTGACGGCCCAGGCGCTGGAGTTCGTGGAGCTCGAGTTGCGAAGGCGGTTCGCCGCTGCCGGCGATGCGGGATTGAATTCGCTGTATCTCGGCAATGGTCGTCGAGATCTCGCGCATCAATTCATCCTTATTTGCAGCGTGCATAGTGTCTCCAGCGCCGTGCGAATCTGACAACCGTAGGGCGCATTAGCGCAGCGTAATGCGCCGAATGTTTTGGCTGAACTTGCCGAAGCCTATTTTCCGTGGTGTCTCCATGAGGCTATTTCGCCGTATAACTGAACTTCTGCCCACCGACCGAGGCCTCATACATCAAGCCCCCCTTGGCGAGGGTAAAGATGGCAACGCCGTTGTTATAATCCGCATCGGCCGAGGCGCCGGCGGTGATCGCCACGGCAGAGGCCTGGGCGCTGAATGCAAAATTGCCGGATTTGAATTGGTCGAGCGTGGCCTTGTCCTTGAAGAAGATAATCTCACTGTAGGCCTGCCCACCGAGCTGAAAGCCGATGGTCAACTGAGACAGGCTGGATGTCCCGAGAAGTTTGCCGCGTTCATAGACTTCGCCTTTACCATAAGCGCCACCTATGCCCATGCCGCCCTTGCCGACGGTAGGGAACACCGCATAGCCATGGGCCTTGTCGAAGAAGACTTTGATGCCGGGATCTTTGTTCTTGAACGCCGCGATGGTCTCGGCGGCAGCCTGGCCGGAAGCCGGTTGATCCGCGGCCTTTTCTGAGGCGAGCGGGTTCCAGCCCGCGTGCGCGGGAAGCTGCATCAACAACAGTGAACTCAGAAGGGTGATGATAACCTTGCGCGGCATGACCCATCTCCTGGAATGTAAGCAGACGCGAGTGTACCAGTGCAGCCGCAGCTGGGTACAATGCGCCGCGGATGGTATCAAGGCGGGCGTAGGACCATGCCGGTGTGCGGACGGGTTCATTTCTGCCCGTATAGATTTGTCGTGTGCTGATAGCGGGAGAACATTCGTTAAGCGACGACGGGCGCCGTGGATGTAACCGTTGGCGCGGAAAAAATGAGTCCCTTCTCCCTTCCGGGAGAAGGACAGGATGAGGGAGTAATTATTCATGCCGTTTTTAAATTTTATCCCCTCTCCCCGACCCTCTCCCCGACCCTATCCCGGGAGGGAGAGGGGGTTGTTGGTGTTTTTGTCACGGGTGGCTGCACCTTTGCCTGGTGTTGATGCTGCGCATGTCGCGGCCGACGGCGAGACTGATAAATCCTGATGGCACGACGTAAACCCAAACGCTGGCGCAACCGGCTGCTGCTCGGTGTGGCCTCGCTGCTGTTCGCACCGGTGGTGATGATTGCGCTGATGCGCTGGATCGATCCATTGACCAGCGCGTTCATGCTGCAGCGCCAGGTGGGAATCTGGATGGAGGGTTCCTGGCAATGGGTGCAATACGATTGGGTGGACTGGGAATACATCTCGCCCGATGTCCCACTGGCTGCCGTGGCGGCGGAGGATCAACGTTTCCCTCAGCATTTCGGTTTTGATTTCGAGGCGATTGCCGATGCGCTGGAGGCGAATGCCGAGGGTGGTGCGGTACGCGGTGCCAGCACGATTACGCAGCAGGTGGCAAAAAATCTGTTCCTCTGGTCCGGGCGCAGCTGGGTGCGTAAAGGACTGGAAGCCTACCTGACACTGGCAATCGAAATATTGTGGCCGAAACAGCGCATCCTGGAGGTGTATGTGAATATCGCGCAGTACGGTAAGAATGTGTTCGGTGTCGGCGCCGCGAGCAAAGAATATTTCGGCAAGATACCGGTTCGCGTGACGGCACATGAGGCCGCGTTGCTGGCGGCGGTGTTACCGAACCCGGTGCGCTTCCATGTCGATAATCCTTCGGCCTATGTGTACGGTCGCTCGCTGCGCATTCAAGGCCAGATGCGCCAGCTCGGCAGCGATTATCTGCGTAACTTATAACAACGTAGGGCGCATTAGCGCAGCGTAATGCGCCGGATGGTTAAATGGGTATTGACCGGAATGGTGCGGCAGTGGCCAAAAACATTCGGCGCATTGCAGATTATGAAGTGTTTCCCGGACATGACGCATTTGGGCGGAGCGTCACTTCTCCCTTTGGAAGAAGGACAGGATGAGGGGATAAATGAAATCGACACGTTACGCCGTTTCGGTCCCCTCACCCCAACCCTCTCCCGGAGGGAGAAGGAGTTTATGGGACACGAGCGTATTCAATGCAATTTGATTTCCGGATGCACACTCGAACGGAACAGATGCGACACGGCGAGCATGCCGGTACGAAACGGGCCGTACAGTGCAAGCTGGTGCATCTTGTAAAGTGACAGATACACCAGCCGCGCGACAAAGCCTTCCACCATGACGGTGCCGGTCAGGTTGCCCATCAGATTGCCCACGGTGCTGTATTTCCCCAGCGACACCAGCGAGCCGTAGTCGAGATATTTGTATTCCGGTAGCGGATTGCCGCGTAGTTTGCAGCGGATGGATTTGAACAGCAGATTGGCCTGCTGATGCGCCGACTGCGCGCGCGGCGGTACGGTGCCGCCACCGGGCAGCGGACAGGCGGCGCAATCGCCGAGTGCGAAAATGCTGTCATCGCGCGTGGTCTGCAAGGTCGGCAGCACCACCAGTTGATTGATGCGATTGGTTTCCAGTCCCGCCAGATCTTTCAGAAAGTCCGGTGCCTTGATGCCGGCCGCCCACACCTTGATCTGCGCGGGGATGAAGCGCCCGGTATGGGTCTTGATGCCGTCCTTGGTGGCCTCGACGACGCGTTCACCGGTAATCAAATGGATATTGAGTCGACGTAGTTCAGCGGCGGTTTTCTCCGACAGGTTCGGTGGCAGGCCGGGCAGGATGCGGTCGGCTGCTTCGATAATACTGATCTTGATCTGTGCCGGGGTGATTTCGTCCAGGCCATAGGCGTTCAATAACCGCGACACCTTGTGCAGTTGCGCCGCCAGTTCAACACCGGTCGCGCCGGCACCGGCGATGGCCACGTCGAGTTGGCCGGCCTCCAACGGTTTGCCTTGGGTATGCGCCTTGAGATAGGCCTCCATCAGGCGTGTCTGAAACACTTCGGCCTGACGGGTGGTATCCAGGAAGTGACAGTGCTGACTGACGCCCTGCACATTGAAGTCGTTGCTGACGCTGCCGACCGCCAGCACCAGAATGTCGTAACCGAATACCCGTTCCGGGATGATCTCTTCGCCGTCCTGATTGAGTGTGGCGGCGACGCGGATCTCTTTGCGCTCGCGGTCGAGATCAATCATGCGCCCGAGTTTGAAACGGAAATCACAGGTCGAGGCCTGGGCCAGATATTCCAGCTCGTCCTCATGCGAATCGAGTGTGCCGGCCGCGACTTCGTGCAGCAGCGGTTTCCAGATGTGTGTGCGGTTGGCATCGACCAGTGTGATCTCGGCCAATTCGCCACGGCCGAGCCGCCGGCCGAGTTTGGTGGCCAGTTCCAGGCCGCCGGCGCCGCCGCCGACGATGACAATACGGGGTTTTGAGGGTTTAGTAGAAGTCATGATGGGGTCCGAAAATGCGAGGGTATGTGGCAATTGTAACAGGGCTGGTTTGGATGCCTAGCGGCCTGTATGACAAACTGTAATGAGCCTAGCTTAATTAACCGACAAGGTGCCCAAAAAATCTTTTTTTGAACCGCCAAGTACGCCAAGACGCCAAGAATGATTGGTTATTATTTCCGCCATTACAAGCGTAGCAAGGTATGTTCCGGGGCGGTGAGATTTCTTCTCACAATGAGCTGCATAAAACTCTGTAGCCAGGGTTTCGCGGAATAAGGAAGGGGAGTGCTTTGCTCTGCTGTGTCTGAATTCAGCGTTATTCCGGCGCATGCCGGACAAAAGCGCGGAGCGCGTTGAACGCCGATTAGGCGGCCCGCAGGGCGAGCGCAGCGAGTAATCCATGTGATTCAAGGCGCTGGATTCCGGTATGCGCCGGAATGATGAATTATTGATCATTACCAATTGGGATGACACAAACGCCCCTCTCCCTAACCCTCTCCCCGCAAGCGGGGAGAGGGGATAACCCCCTCTCC
The DNA here is from genome assembly GCA_018819175.1 of Gammaproteobacteria bacterium. Classification (GTDB taxonomy): domain Bacteria; phylum Pseudomonadota; class Gammaproteobacteria; order Thiohalobacterales; family Thiohalobacteraceae; genus JAHJQQ01. Next base: position 8,595 of record JAHJQQ010000028.1, on the reverse strand, counting down.
CGCCGGGGCGGGAGAGGGTTGGGGAGAGGGTGGCGGAGTTCTTAAATCGAGCATATCTATGTCATGCCATCATGTAATGCTCAATAATCAGAGTTTTACTTACAGCGCACGAATTTAATCGCGCAACTGATCCTGCAGCGCATCCCGCAGCATCTGCAAGGTGTTTTCCAGATCGGCATCCGTATAACTGCGCGCAGGCAGTTTGCCCCAGACCGGGGCGGGCCAGGCCGGGTCGGTGCGCTGGCGGGCGATGTGATGGATATGCAGCTGCGGAACGATATTCCCAAGTGCCGCGATGTTCATTTTATCCGCCGCAAACAGCGTGGCCATGTTGCTCGCCAACAGCGAACTTTCACGCATCAACTGCTGCTGGTCTTCGGCGGTGAGCTGATGGATTTCCGTGATGCCGGCGCGATCCGGCACCAGGATGCACCAGGGGTAATTGGCATCACGCATCAACAGCAGATGACAGAGCGTGAAACGCCCGACCAGCTGACAGTCTTTGGCGAGTTGTGGGTGGAGTTCGAACATGATGTAAGGGCCTGGTGGCTAGAGGTTGTAGTATATCGTAGGGTGTGGTGAGCGCAGCGAACCGCACCAATCTGAGAGTCGATGTTTCAACGGTGCGGTTCGCTGCGCTCACCACACCCTACATTTACTCCCCAGCTCCAATTATCCAACATTGATGAATCTGTTTGTTGGAGAAATCCTCCGGCACGGTCTGACGCGAAATATCCTTGATCGTACAGCCGGGCAGGGCCGCCTCATCCAGCTTGAAGCCGCGCCGGTTGTTGGAAAAATACAATTCTCCGCCGGGTGCCAACAGGCGCAGGCAACCGGTGATGAGCGCGACATGGTCGCGTTGCACATCCAGCACGCCCTGCATCTTCTTGGAATTCGAGAATGACGGCGGGTCCATCACGATCAGATCGTATTGTTCTTTGCGCCAGAAGGCGTCGGTCAGATACTGGAACACATCCGCGCGCACCAGGCGATGTGCCTCAAGATTTATGTCATTAAGGATGAAATTACGCTGCGTCCATTCCTGATAGGTGTTGGACATGTCCACGGTGACTGACGAGGATGCACCACCCGTCGCGGCATAGACCGAGAAGCTGCCGGTGTAGGCGAATAGATTCAGAAAACGCTTACCGTCGGCGCAATCGCGCACCCTGCGCCGTGTGTTGCGGTGATCGAGGAACAGGCCGGTATCGAGATAGTTATCCAGATTGACCCAGAATCTCAGGCCCTGTTCCTGCACCACGAAATCCTCGCCACCCTGGTCGGATTTTTCGTATTGGCTGAGGCCGCGCTGACGCTGACGTTGTTTGAAGTGGATGCGCTCCTGCGGGATGTCCAGGACGTCGCCGACCACCTGAAAGCACAGCTCGCGCCAGACCGAATATTCGTCGTCTTCGGCCTCCCAGCGGGTCGCGAATTCCTGCAGATGCACATGCTCTTCGTAGCGGTCGATGGCCAGCGGGAAGTCCGGTAGATCGCGGTCGAACAGGCGATAGCAGGTCAGATCCTGACGCCGGGCCCATTTGTCCCAGTGTTTGGCATTTTTGCGCAGGCGGTTGGTGAAGACATCGGCTTTGCTCATGACGCGTAGGGTAGCGGATGCCATGACAGCACGGAACCCGGGCATGGGATAAACTTAGCTATAAGGGCTCAACGCGGATTCGTGTGGGTAAACAGGCAACGTTCGGAGTATCTCCACGGCGGAGCCTCACAAGACCGGACAGCAGGCACCGGGCCGACATCGCAACGTAGCCCGGATGCAGCGAAGCGGAATCCGGGGATGCACCGCCGTGACCGGGGCGATCACGATAGCGTGCGCCGCCTCCCCAGGCGTAGTTCCCGGATTACGCTTCGCTTCATCCATGCTACATAATCGCCTTCCCACGACTGAACAGGGTGTGCGACCCCTTCCGGGGGGGCAATTCACCCACACGAAGCCGCGCGCCCGACAAATCACACATCAAGATTCAGGTGAACCCGAATGCCCGATCCAAAAATCGAACTCATTTACGAACGGACCTGTCCGAATGTGGAGGCGGCACGCGCCTTGATAAAAGCCGCCTGCGCGCAGATCGGATGTTCGGCAGAGTGGCATGAGTGGGAGGTCAGCGATGCGCGACTCCCTGCGTATGCGCGGGGCTTCGGTTCGCCAACCATATTGGTTGATATGGTCGATGTGGCGGGGCAGTCAGCAGGGGTTTCAGACTGCTGTCGGATTTATCCGGGCGGGAAAGGTGTTCAAGGCGTTCCTGCACTTGAACAGGTAGTGCAGGCGCTAAAAGGCTGCAGATAAAGCGTTTTGCAGGAGCGGCCTTGGCCGCGAATATTTCTGCAACTAGGAGTCAATTCGCGGCCAAAACCGCTTCTATGCTGATGTCATCCTGTTGCACTACCGCTGTGAAGGTGTAAACAAAACAGCCCCGCACTTGGCGGGGCTGTTATTTTCGATCCTGCTTGCCGGCAGCCGAGCCGCCAGTCATTCAATCGTCGTGCTTGTGTTTCTTGTGCTTCACATGGCCGGGCGGCTCACGATAGGCATGGGCCGGCGGGCCACGGCGATCATTGTCGTAATAGACATGTTCACCTTGCGAGTGATCATCATTGCCATCGGTGGCAATGGCGGTACCGATAGCCGCGCCAACCGCACTGCCGGCGATGGCGCCATTACGGCCACCGAGCTCGGAACCGACAGCGGCTCCCACGCCACCCCCGACCGCACCACCGATCACAGCATCCGTATCCACGGCAATGGCAGTGGTGGTGCCCAATATCAACCCCAGACAGACGACTGCGGCAGGCAATTTGTTCATGGATTTGAATCCTTGATGAGTGGTTGAAGGAATGACTACTGGAGACATTATCGACTTAGCGGAAGAGGGCGGGGAGTGGCATCTAATGGAAGTGTGAGTAGCGTCACAGTTTAGGGGGCGTTGAGGTGTTCGTTGAGTTCGTCATTCCGGCGCAGGCCGGAATCCATGTGATTCAAGACACTAGATTCCGGCCTGCGCCGGAATGACGAATTATTCAGAGTTTCCTTGAGTAAGTGCCATTCGTGTCTGTTCCTATTTCACGATGAGCCGGTTATTGGTATCGCGACTCTGACGGATAAGCGCATCGTGCTCAATAACCCGTCCCGACTTCACCAGCCGGTCATACAGTATGACGTTGACTGTCGCTGCCAGGTTGAGGCAGCCGATGGTGGGAATGTAGACCACGGCGTCCGCGCGGTCGATGACATCCTGCTCCAAGGTGCCGTCTTCGGGGCCAAACACATAAAAGGCATTGTCCGGGTGCTCAAAGGCCGGTAACGGGGTGGCGCCTTCCGCCAGTTCCACGCACACCAGTTTTGTATCCTTGGGGATGCTGTCGAGTAGACTCGCGACATTATGCAACGGGATGTTGCGGTTTACCGCCTTGGTATCGGTGTTGAACTGCGCGGCACGTTCGTAGCGTTCACCGGTATAGAACACCGCTGTAGCGCCGAAACAGCCGGCTGCGCGCATAACCGAGCCGACATTGGCCGGCGTTTTAGGGTTGGTGAGACCGATATAGGCTTTGGGTGTATTCATGCATTCGAACAGTCCGCCATGACAGCAGATCTGGGTTCAGCTTATCGGTTTTGCATGATAGCGGAAGATGCTGCCAGACCCAATTGCCAGTTCAGCCGTCCGCTGTGATTCCCGCGCAACTTGCGTCGATCCAGCGGCCTTTAATGTCGACGCGTATTTCTCCGCGTGAACCTGCTTTTATCGTGGACATGCTGGCCAGGATGGTCTCGGGTGTTTCCGCCTTGATGACAATGTTCGAGGAAGATGCTTGTGGTGCAGTGCAGGTTTGCTCAATCTCAATAGTGCTGGATGATTTTGAGATAATCGTTCGTCTGCACTTCGCGTCAGCGGCTGCTTTGATCACGCTGTCCTGATCCAGATCTGCTTGCGTGATGCAATCCTTGGACACGACTGTCGTCGCTTGCGCGCGTGCCTGTCTGGCACTTTCAATCCTGGCGCGTTGCGCGTCCGATAATTTATCCAGTGTTTCAGCCGGCAGCGACTTGACCTCCGTCGAGGTCGTCATAGTCATTTCCCATGCGCCGGGCTTTATATCCAGAGGCTCGGCATGTGAGTGTAGTGGCGCCGCAATAGCTAGGGTTGCAGCGCATAGACGAACGTGTTTGGTATTCATGCTCACTCCCTGAAACAATAAATGGTCCGGTCTGTCTAATCCCCTTATCCCTTAATATAGCGGGTCTCAGTACAATGGCGGCTAATGCTGGCGAGAACTGTGCCCTACACGGAGTTGTTGAGCAGTTGGCTGCCACGTACACTGGAATCGCCCGAAATCGACGTGCCTAATTGGTTTAACCGATTTAACGCGGAGTTATCACCTAAATGTCATGTAGCCGCTTTTCTCTCGCCATCATCATACTGTCTCTTTTGACAATGCAAAATGCTTTTGCCTTCCGCTGCGGCAACGATCTGATTGTGACAGGCGACAGCAAGCTCTCGGTCGCCAACAAATGCGGGCAGCCGGATTGGATCGACCGCTGGAGCGAGGAGATCATAGGCTTGCCCGATACGGATTTTGAGCGCCGCGCCGCCCGCATCAATGAACGCTGGATTTACAATCCCGGCCCCGGGGAGTTCATCCGCATCATCACATTCACGGGCAGCACGGTATCGGCTATCGAGACCGGGGGCCGTGGATTTATTCCGGCCTCGACCAAGGGGCGCTGTGATTTCGACGGTTTCTCTCTGGGTGTCAGCCCCGGCGTGGTGGCCGGGCGTTGCGGTGAACCCGACGCCAGGGAGCAACACTATGAGTCTGTTTCGCGCAGCATACCGGGCGGTCGCAGGCAGGTCTCTATAACCGTCGATGAATGGACCTACAACCTCGGCCCGACCCATTTCATGCGTATCCTCACTTTCCGCAATGGTGAACTGATCGAGATCCGGACAGGCGAGAAGGGATTCCGCTAGGCGCTCCTTCTAAAAATGTACACATAAATGTAGGGTGGGTTAGGCGCACAGTTTGCGCCGTAACCCACCAGTTTTCGCGAAGCGACATAACGCCTTATAAAAAAGGTTCAACGCGGACTCGTGTGGGTAAGCAGGCATCGGGGCCAGCATCGCAATCGTAGCCCGGATGAAGCGAAGAGTAATCCGGGAAATACGCTGGAGAGGGCGGTGCACGATACCGTGATCGCCCTGGTCACGGCGGCGCATCCCCGGAATCCGCTACGCTTCATCCGGGCTACATGATCTCCTTCCCACTGCTGAACATGGTGTGCGACCCGTACTGGACGCCTATTTACCCACACGAATTCGCGTAGAGCCATAAAAAATATCAAGTTACGCAGAAAGCGGTTGGCGCAAGCAACGCATGCCTCCCACATTCGTTTAACAGCTGCACAACTAATAACAGAACACCACCACATCATCCTGCAAGCCCATGGTCGCGTATCCGGCCGCACCCATGGCGCCGTCCAGTTCGGGAATACAGTCTTCCAATGTCATGTCATGCATCTCCAACGAAGAAGGGCAGACGAACATTTTCACATCGCATTCCTTGCAGGCCTGTATCGCGTCATAAACGCTGTGCCCCGAGCCCTTGCGCGCGAACACTTCCGCAGCGACGCCCTTTTTGAGCAAACGCGTGCCTTCCATGGTGAAGACAATCGTGACTTCCTCGGCATCCAAGGCCACGGCGGTCATGGCCTGATGGAAGGGCGTGCCCAGGCGGGTGGGCGTATCCGGGCCGCTGGTCATCATGATGAGCATTTTGCTTGGCATAGCTGCATTCCTTTATCGGGTTTGATCAGGGTCAGAGCGCAATTATCACCGATAATGCTATCAATTGCTCTCTGGGCCCGATTGTTCTTTAATGTGCCAAAGAGGAGCGATTCATGACACAGACAACATCCCCTGAAACCAGCCGGAAGATGCATATCCTCCTGGCCACCGATGGTTCGCAATGGTCGGAAGGCGCGGCCCGCGTGGCGGTCGCCATGGCGGCTGCATACCCAGCCAGATTGACCGTCATCACCATGTTTCTGATCGACCAGGAGCTCAAAATCGTCGATGCCCAGGGTAAGCGCATCGAGGATGAGGAGGCCGAGGTAAAAGCCAGGTTCGCGGGCGTGCAGGCGCTGGCAGCCGAAGCAGGCATCAGCTATACAACGGAGATACGTCATGGCGCGACGCCGCAATACGAGATTACGAACGCGGCGGCGAATCTGGACGTGGATGTCATCGTTATGGGGCGACGCGGTGAGCGCGGCCTGGCGCAGATGTTCGTGGGTGATGCCACCGCGAAGACTATCAGCCTTACCGATCTTCCGGTGATAGTGGTTCCGGAGGCCGCGACCTTCTGGCAACACCGCATACTGCTGGCGACCGATGGCTCTGTACATAGTCAGGCCGCATTGGAAGCCACGGCACGATTCGCCGAGATCTCGGGTCTGCCGGTTACGGTGCTGTCCGTACCGAATTCCACCCAGATCGATATGCGGCAAATTGTCGATGATGCCGTGCGTGAGTTGCAAACACGTAACATCACCGCCGATGCCCGTGTGACCGAAGGCAAGCCCGAGGAAGTCATCGCAGCAACGGTAACCGAAATCGGCGCGGATCTCGTGGTCCTGGGCAGTCATGGCCGCACCGGTATTACCAAGCTGCTGCTCGGCAGCGTATCCCAAACCGTCATAGGTGCACTCAGTTGCCCTGCGTTGGTTGTGACTAAACCGAAGAAATAGGGCGGACGGCCGCGTCTGATAAAAACAATTAAATAAGAAAGTAGATAACCATGAAAAAATACGTTGCCGCTGCCGGACTTCTTCTCGGCTGCATGGGGAATGCTGCCGCACAACCGATATTCGGCGGCCCCCCGCTGTTGTCCGATCCCGAACTGCAGCAGTGTCTCGAAGAGACCGCACTATCCGAGTCATGGACTCAGACAGAGCAAGTCACCCACCTTGCTTGTGCTGATCGCAATATCGAGAGCGCATCGGGTCTCGATAACTTCCCCGATCTCACGTCTCTGGACCTCAGCGGCAATGCGCTGATGTCAGCGGCTGGCATGCACTCCCTCACCGGTCTTGTGCAACTGCTGTTGTCCGACAACGCCGGTATGGATATCAACGATATCGCGCCGATCCTTGCCAACAACACAGGCCTGACGCATCTGGGTCTGGCAGGCATCACCATCGAGTACCTATCTCAACTACCGCTGTATAACTCGCAGACCAGTAACCATTACGACCTGATTGAGCTGGATATCAGTCGTACCGGCATAACCGATCTCGGCTACTTGATGAATTTTCCCTCGCTGCAGCGTCTGGATGTCAGCGGTAACGCGATCGGTGAAATCTTTCCCTGGTATTTGGAATCGCTGACGCAACTCACGGCCATTGATCTCAGTGACAACGCACTGAGTTCAGTACAGGGCCTGGATTTCCACACCGGCCTTATCGAACTGAATCTGTCGAACAATGCGGACCTCGAAATCTATGATGTCATCCCGATCCTTGCCAACAACGTCGGTCTGGCACAGATTGGCTTAGGTGGCATCGACATCGCGGATTTCTATCAGCTGCCACTGAACAATCCGCAGACCAGTAGCACGTATCAACTGGTTGAGCTCGATCTCAGCCGTACCGGTATCACCGACGTTAATAGGCTCTATGAATTTCCGAACTTGCGTCGTCTTAATCTTAGTGGCAATGGGATCAGCAACATCAACCCCTGGCTGCTGGAGCAGCTGACACAGCTCACGGCCATTGATCTGAGTGACAACGCGCTGAACTCGGTACAGGGCTTGGATTTCCATACCAGTCTCACCGAGCTGAATCTGTCAAACAATGCCGGCCTTGAGCTCTATGCGATCTTGCCGATTCTCGCCTACAACACGGGCTTGACCCATATCGGACTGGGCGGTATTGCCATTACCGATCTAAATCAGCTGCCCTTGTATAACGCACAGACCAATTCCACCTACCGACTGTTTGAGTTGGATGTCAGCCACACCGGTATCAGCAACACCGCCCGACTCTATGAGTTCCCAAATCTGCGCCGTCTCGATCTCAGCGGTAATCAGTTGACTGACATTAGTTCTGGCATCGATCAAATGCCGGGGTTAACCGCGCTGGATCTCAGCGATAACCGCCTCACATACCTACCTTGGTTGAATGGACTGCGGCAGCTGACCGAACTGAACCTGTCGAACAATACCGGCATCGAGTTCAATCAGGTCGTGCCAGTCATCGCCAGTAACACCCGCCTGACGCACCTGGGCTTAGGTGGCATCGCGCTTACGGATCTCTATCAGATACCTTTAAATGATCCTTATAAACTGCTGGAGTTAGATGTCAGTCACACCGGTATCAACAACACCGCCAGACTCTATGAGTTTCGCAACCTGGAACGTCTCGATCTCAGCGGTAATCAGTTGACTGACATTGGTTCTGGCATCGATCAAATGCCGGGGTTAACCGCGCTGGATCTCAGCGATAACCGCCTCACCTATCTCCCCGGACTGAATGGACTCCAACGGCTGACCGAACTGAACCTGTCGAACAAT